>JAUSID010000290.1 GCA_030648295.1 Opitutaceae bacterium
CGTGATCCTCTCGATCATCATGTGCAAGGCGATGAACCGATCGCTGCTCAACGTGCTGTTTTCCGGCTTCGGGGCGGTGGATGCGCCGGCCGCGGGCGCGGAGGCGGCGCGCGGGGAATTGAAGCCAATCTCCGCGGAGGACACGTTCGCCGTGCTCGAGGCCGCGCGGCAGGTCGTTTTTATTCCTGGATACGGCATGGCGGTCTCGCAGGCCCAGCATGTCGTCCGCGAACTGGCGGAAGTACTCGAACAAAACGGCGCCGAGGTGCGGTTCGCGATCCATCCGGTCGCCGGGCGGATGCCCGGACACATGAACGTGCTGCTCGCGGAGGCGAACGTGCCGTACGAACAGCTGGTGGAAATGGAGGCGATCAACCCGCTGATGCCGACGATGGATGTCGCGATCGTGATTGGCGCGAACGACGTCGTGAATCCGGCGGCCACGCGCGACAAGTTCTCGCCGATTTACGGCATGCCCATCATCAATGCCCATGAGGCGCGCACGGTGATTTGCCTGAAGCGCGGGAAGGGGACCGGTTTTTCCGGGCTCGAGAACGAACTATTCCTGCTGCCGCAGACGCGAATGCTTTACGGCGACGCCAAGGGCTCGCTCCAGTCGGTCATCGCGGAATTCAAGAGCCTGGCGGCCGGCTGAGGAGTGGAGAGACAGGTTGGGCTTCGCCGTCCGGGTTTGAAAACCCACCCTAATCCACGCGGCCGGCTACGAAGAATCCAGCGGCGAGCGCACGCCCAGCCCGGTCTTCGCCATGACATGCGTGTAGATCTGCGTGGTGACGACGTTCTCGTGTCCGAGCAAATCCTGGAGGGTCCGGATATCCGTCCCGCTTTCCAACAAATCCCTTACCACCGGAGAGCATGACTTGATCTGCCGGAACTTATGAAGTTGTCTGCCATCGATGCACCCCTCCGCAGTAAGGCAGTCGAGTAAGGCCCAATAACACTGTTCGGCGAAAGAATCCATGAACCGACGCCAACGCATCGCTCTCTGCATTGGTTGCCTATGCGTAGCCACGGCGCTTATGCTTAGACCGATTGAAAAACGCACGATCACGAAAACTGGTTTCGTCACCTATCGCGATATTGACCGTATTTCACCTGTGTGGGACTGGTTTGTCACACGCCACGATTCCCTAAGTTTCAGCCGCTTTCCGTATTCCGTGGAATCACCCGACGGAACCAAAGAAGAGGTCGACTTGAATTGGATTTTTTATCTCGGGTTTATCGGCCTGTGTTCCGTGGGGACACTCGTTGCGGTTCGGGTCTTAAGAAGAAGGTCGGCGGCAGCTGGCGGTAGTGGAATCCCATGAAAGATAAAGTTGCGAGTGTGATGTGCTCTCTAAAGAGAGGAGCCGGCATTTCAGAGGAAGAATATGTGTTTCTCTGCGAGCATCTCGCACTGCTGTCAGATAGCGACCTAGCTCACATTCTGCGGACCCAAAGGCACAAAAGATTGCGCGAAGAAGTAAGAGAAGAAGCAATCGCCCGGGCCGTGATCCAGCCGCCATGGCTCAAGATACTCGCTGTTGCAGCAGCTATATGTGCGGTTCTACAGACGCTCCAAGCGTTTTGGCCGCTATTGAAGCGCCTACTTCCATGACCCAAAAAAGCCGAACCAGTCGGAACCCAGTCGGTACAGCCAATGCCGGGATCTGTCACGCCGCGTGCGATCGAATGATGACCCGAATGCCCACTACGAAATCTAAATCCGAAGTCTGCACGCGGCGCGCCAGCTCCCGTCATGGCTGACCTTCGACGTTGCCGAAAAAACCTGAACATGCCTCTGACACCCTCCGAACAGCTTCAGTTTTCGACGACACGCATTGTGACCAAGTCGGCCACTGGCGCGACTGGGAGCGGCACCGGTTTCTTTGCCACGCTGCTCAAGAACGGTGACTCACAAGTCCCCGTGCTCGTCACCAACAAGCATGTTGTCCAGGGCGCCGTTCAGGGCCTCTTCCGTCTCACGACCCAAGACGCCAAAGGCGAACCTGCGATTGGACGGACGATCGATCTTGATCTCGGCGATTTCGAGAAGCGATGGATTCCACACCCGGATGCCGAAGTCGATCTCGCTGTGATGCCCGTCGGGCCGTTGCTGACAGAAGCAGCACAGAAAGGCTTTACGGTTTTCTATAAGGCTCCCTCAGCAGAGCTTATCGCACGGCCGGAAGATCTTTCTCAGCTGTCGGCGATGGAAGAACTGTTGATGATCGGATATCCGATAGGCTTGTGGGACCAGAAGAACAATCTCCCGATTTTTCGACGAGGTATCACAGCCACTCACCCTGCGTTTGACTTCAACGGGAAGTCGGAATTTGCGATCGATTGCGCCTGTTTCCCCGGTTCGAGCGGTTCACCGGTGTTCTTATTCAATACCGGCTCTTACTACACGAAAAACGGCGATACCGTGATTGGTTCCAGGCTCAAGTTGCTCGGGATTCTCTACGCCGGCCCGCAGTATACGAGCGAAGGAAAGATCGTAGTGAAAGATGTTCCGACGGCCCAAACGGCAATTCCAGTTTCTTCGAGCCCGATCAACCTCGGTTACGTTGTAAAGGCGCACCGCCTCCTGGAATTCGAACCGATCATCGAAGCGATGCTTAAGAAAAATGGCTAACCCGGAGAGTTCTGTGTCGCAGCAGCCGACACAGGACTCTTGTTGAACAAGCCCGCCTGAGGCGGGCAAGCCCGGAGGGGACGCCGCCGGTCCGCACTATGCGGATTGTATTTAGCGCGTTGGAGAGGCGGACGGCGGGAAATGGCGGCAGTGCCCGGTGCGAGTAGCGTGGGCGGCGGCGCGGATGCGATTGCTCAAACCGGTGGCGTAGGCGCCAAAGTCCTTCAAGGGCACGTGCGCTTCGCAGAGGTACCGCTTCATGAAACTTGGCTGATAGAGCCAGCGCAGGCTGGCACGCAGGCGGAGGCGGTCGAAGCCGGAGATTACGCCCGTGACATCGGCGGCGTGCTCGGCCAGAAAATGCTCCACGCCGCGGCCATGATGAAGAAACGTTTGGGTTTTCATCCCGTCATGCTACTCCCACCCGGCCCATCCGGGCATGGGTTCCGCGGCTACTGCTCCGTGACCTCGGCTCGAATCTCCGTGCCCTCCGTGTCCAAAATCTCCCTCTCTGCGGTTGCGGCGCCAGCCGCGCTAGGACGTTCGGCGAGAAAGCCGTAGAGTGCATTCCTATGAGCAAGGTGAAGGGCATACCTGAGGGTGTTTCGGTTGTGATGCCGATGCTCGTCTGCCGCGACGTCGTGGCAGAAATTGATTTCTGTAAGACTACCTTCGAGGCCGTGGAGCTAGTGCGCAGACCAGGCCCGGATGGGAAGGTGGCTCACGCGGCACTGACGATCCGCGGAGCGATGATCATGCTCGAGGCGGAGTGGCCGAGTCTCGCAAACCGAGCGCCGAGGCAGGATGCCAGTTCGCCGGTTGTGATTTATGTCTACGTGGAAGATGTGGATGCGGTGGTTGAGCGAGCGACCGCCGCAGGAGCGAGGATCCTGCTACCGGTGAAGGATCAGTTTTGGGGCGATCGGCCTGGGCGGATTATCGATCCGGCGGGACATGTGTGGACTATTTCGACTCGAATCGAGGAGACTTCCTCAGCAGAGCGAGAGAAGCGATGGTCCAGCATTGCCAAGAAGAGTTGATTCCCGATTGCGGACGCGAAACGCCTAACCCGGAGAGTTCAACCCGGAGAGTTCTGTGTCGCAGCAGCCGACACAGGACTCTTGTTGAACAAGCCCGCCTGAGGCAGGCCAGCCCGGGGACGACGCCGGGTCCGCACTATGCGGATTGTATTTAGCGCGCTGGAGAGGCGGACGGCGGGAAATGGCGGCAGTGCCGGTGCGAGTAGCCTCAAATGGGGACCTCGCCCGGGGTGCGGGCTGGTGCCGGCGGCGCGAAGGCGTGTTTTGGCGGTGCGGCCCGGAGAGACGGACAGGCTCCGTCGCGGCCGCGCCGATGAGCGCGGATGAAAGGCTTGAAACGGATGAAAGTGGTCTCATCGGGTGCAGGAGGGCGGAGCGCGGACGAGGGAGCCGATGCGCACCAGCGTGAAGGTCTCGCAGCGTGGACAGCGCAGGTGCCAGACGCGCGAGCTTTCGCCGTCCTGTTTCGCTTGTCATTGCGGGGCGGGAGGGCGAGTTAGGACACGCAAAAATGCGTTTAACTCGATGACCCCAAAAACTCTTGCTGGCTGGATTGCCGGAGCGCTCGTGATCTTCATCCTCGTGATCGCCGGCTCCTCCGCCACTTACGTCGTGGAGCCCGGCCACCGCGGCGTCGAAGTCACCCTCGGTAAGGTGTCGCCCGGCTTCAAGCCCGAGGGATTCGGGTTCAAGCTGCCCTTCGTCACGACCATCGTGCCGCAGATGATCCGGCAGCAGACGGCGCAGATGGTGGCGGACTGCTATTCGTCGGATCTACAGCAGGTGAAAATCGCCGTGCGGGTCCTATATCGGGTCCCGGAGGCGTCGGTCGTCACGGTGTTTCGCGACTACGCCGGGGATGCCTTCTCCTCGCTGGTCAAGCCGCGGGTGGCGGAGGCGCTGAACGAGCTCACGGCGCTGCGCAGCGCGGAGATGATCGTGCAGAAACGCGAGGACGTGAAAAGCAAGGCGCTGGAGGGCGCGCGCCGCAAGGTCGGCGACGTGCTCACGATCGAGGACTTGGTGTTGGAGGACATCAACCTGACCAAGGCGCTGGAGAACGCGATCGAGGCCAAGATGGTGCAGGAGCAGGAGGCCGCCCGGGCGCGATTCGCCCAGCAACAGGCGCAAGTCGAGGCCAGCACGGTGGTGATCAAGGCGAAGGGCGAGGCCGAGTCGATTATCCTGCGCGGAAAGGCGCTGCGGGAGAACCCGAGCGTCCTCGAACTCCAAATCATCGAACACTGGGACGGCGTGACACCGCTGGTCGTTGGGCCCGGCGCTACCGGCGCCAACATGATGCTGCCGCTCGGCGATTTCACGACCGGCGCAACGCCGAATCAACCGGAGGGCGTGAAATGAACCGGCGTCAATTCGACGGAGTCGAAGTGGAAATCAATCCGGTCGTCATCAAACGGCTCATCGGCGCCGTCATCCTTCTCTTTGTGGTCGTCGTGCTGGCCGCGTCGGCGACGTATGTGGTGCAGCCTGGCTACCGCGGCGTCGCCGTGACGCTCGGTACCGTGTCGCCCGACTTCAAGCCGGAGGGCTTTGGTTTGAAGCAGCCGTTCCTCACGCATATCCAGCCGATCTCGATCCGGCAGCAGACCCGGCCGATGCCGGCGGAATGCTACTCATCAGACTTGCAGCAGGTGAAAATGGAGGTCCACGTGCTCTACCGCGTCCCGGAAAAGTCGGTGGTGAAAATTTTCCAGGAATACGCCGGCGAACCCTTCGACAACCTGATCGCCCCGCGGGTGCAGGAGGCGCTCAAGGAAGTCGCGGCCACGCAGAGCGCCGAGCAAATCGTGAAGAAGCGGGAGGAGATCAAGAATCGCGCGCTCGAGCTCGCCCGCCGGAAGATCGGCGCGGATTTCCTCATCGTGGCCGATCTCGTGATCTACAACCTCGCGCTGTCGCCCGAGCTGGAAACCGCGATCGAGATGAAAATGGTGCAGGAGCAGGAAGCGGAGAAGGCGAAGTTCACGCAGCTCAAGGCGCAGATTGAAGCGGACACGGCGATCATTCGGGCGAAGGGCGAGGCCGAGGCGATCCAGGTCCGCGGCAGCGCGCTGCGCGCGAACCCCGATTTCATCAAGCTCCAGATCCTGCAGAATTGGAACGGCCGGTCGCCGCTGGTCGTCGGTGGCGGCGGCTCGAGCGTGTTGCTATCGCTGGAGGAACTGACCCGGCGCGCCGCGGCGCGGCCGGCATCCACACCCCCGCCGGGTTCGGCGGCGCCAGCACGGGCGATCGCCGTGCCTCCGCCGCCCCGGAAGCGATGAATCCGCGGCTGCGTGCCTTGTTGCAGCTGCTCGTGTTGCTGGCGGTCGTGGGCGTGCTGCTGCTGCTGTTTCCGGCCACGTTTCGCTTTGTTGAAATGGCCGCGCGCGAACTGCGCTACCTCTGGTGGCTCATTCTGCTCGTCGCCCTCGGCGGCTGGCTCATCTGGGGCGCGGCCAGGAAGCCGAAGAAGTAACCACGATTCGAAACGTTTCGCGACTTTGGTTCTGGAGTGGCACGGGCGTCTCGCCCATGATCTTTCGAAGTCCACCGGCAAGATGCCGGTGCCACTGCAAACCCACGGGCGGCCCGTTCGACAAGCCGTTTCGACAAGCTCAAGGCCCCGAGCGGAGTCGAGGGGCTCAGGGTCCCGAGCCTGTCGAGGGAGATGCCCGTGCCACATCAGCCGCCAACCGGCAGATGCACCCGGCCGACTGAATCCGCGTTACGGTGTGCGCCGCCACTACGGCTTGCCCAATCAACCCGCCGTGCCGTCCTTCCGCGAATGGAGGCAGATCCGATTGCCGTCGGGATCGGCGATCCACGCCATCCAGCAGACGCGGGTCTCGACCGGCTCAATCAGAACTTTGACCCGGCGCTTCCGGGCGGGAGGAGAGGGTTGATTTATTCGGCATGGGAATTCAGACAATTTCGAGCCCGACGATGCGGACTTCCTTCACCGGGTGATCCACATGCCACGTCACGAGAAACTGGTCGTGAACGAGCATCACTTCGACAGCAAATCCACGCTCGTCGGTTTCGTGATAGTCGCCTTCGGTGAACGGACTCTCAGCAAGGCGTCGGAAGAAATCCAGCAGTCGTTCACGTGAACGTCGCGGCAGGCCGTTCAACGCCTCGCAGCTCGCGCGATTCAAGGCGTAGCCGTAGCCAAGGCTCATTGGCCTTCACGGCAGAGATCTTCGTGCATTTTTTCCACCTGGGCCTGAGTAACCCGGTCACCCTGCTCCATCGCCTGCAAGCGGCGCGTCACCTCGGCCTTGTGCTCGGGGTCGTTGACGCGAGTCAGGTGCAGCAAGAACGCCTTCACGCGGTTGCGATCCTCGGGGGACATTTGCCGCAGTGCCTCCTGCACTTCCTTTACGGTGCTCATGGCCAAAAACTGTGCGTCCCAAGGCGGAGAATGGCAAACGGGATATCAGCCGAGATCAGCTTGGTGGTTGTTTACGTGAATGAACGGAGAATGGTTGATCACTTTTTCAACCTCCCATCATCTCACTAAGCTGGTCATGAAATCGGTAACCGGCATCGCTTCGAGTTTCGCGCGGTCGGTGAAGAGGGAGATGAGTTGCGCGGACTTTTCTTCGCCGTAGTGGGCGGTGAAGGCCGCCGCGGCTTTTTGTTTGAGTAGCGGGATGCCGTCGCCACGTCGGCGGCGGTGGCCGACGGGGAAATGCAACTCTACGCGCTCCGTTGCGCTGCCGTCGCGGAAGAAAACCTGCACGGCGTTCGCGATGGAGCGCTGTTCGGCGTCGAGATAGTTCCGCGAATAGATTTTCTCCTCCGTCACCACCATCTTCGCGCGCAGTTCGTCGATGCGCGGATCCGCGGCGACGGCATCCTCGTAATGGTCCGCCGTGAGCGTGCCGAAGATCAGCCCGATCGCGGTCATGTATTGCAGGCAGTGGTCGCGATCCGCCGGGTTGTGCAGCGGTCCGGTCTTGTCGATGATTCGAATCGCGCTTTCGTGCGTCGTGAGTTCGACGCGCGCGATGTCGTTCAACCGGCCGCGTACTTCGGGATGAAGCTTGATCGCGCATTCGACGGCAGTCTGGGCGTGAAATTCGGCGGGGAAGGAGATTTTGAACAGGACGTGCTCCATCACATGGCAGCCGAGGGGCCGGGCGAGCACCACGGGACGGCCGCGAAAGCTCACGTCCTGAAACCCCCACGTCTTCGCCGTAAGGGCCGACGGATAACCCATCTCGCCCGTCATCGCGATCAGCGCGAGCCGAACGGCGCGGCTCGTGGCGTCGCCGGCGGCCCAAGATTTGCGCGAGCCGGTGTTCGGCGCGTGCCGGTACGTGCGAAGTGCGGAACCATCCAGCCACGCGTGCGAGAGTGCGTTGATCACCTGCTCGCGGCTGCCGCCGAGCAGCGCCGTCGCGACCGCGGTCGACGCGACGCGCACCAGGATCACGTGGTCGAGGCCGACCCGGTTGAACGAATTCTCCAGCGCGAGGAGACCCTGGATTTCATGCGCCTTCACCATGGCGAGAAGGACGTCGCGCATCGAAATTTCGGATTTCAGATGTCGGATTTCGGTCTGAAACGCAGAAGGGGTGACGCCTGCGGCCTGATGGCGCGAGAGCCAGTCGGCCAGTGCCAGGATCGCGCCGAGATTATCCGACGGGTGCCCCCACTCCGCGGCGAGCCAGGTGTCGTTAAAGTCGAGCCAGCGGATGATGGTGCCGATATTGAACGCGGCCTGCACGGGATCCAACTCGCAGCCGGTGCCTGGAACACGCGCGCCGCGGGCGATGGTCATGCCGGGGACGATCGGGCCGAGGAGCTTCGTGCACGCGGGATAGGCCAGCGCCATGATGCCGCACGCGAGCGTGTCCGCCAGGCACCAGCGCGCGGTGTCCATCGCCTCCTCACTCGGTGCGCGATAGTTCAGCGCGTAATCGGCGATGTCGGCCAGCAGCGGGTCGGGTGGCGGACGAACGTTTGAAATCGGAGCGGACATTCCGGGAGGCAGGAGGCAGGAGACAGGAGACAGGAGACAGGAGACAGGAGACAGGGGACAGGCAAGCGGAGGTCAGATGTCAGACATCAGAGGTCAAATGCGGAATGACCAATTAACCAATAACCAATAACCAATAACCAATAACCAATAACCAATAACCAATAACCAATGCCGTTAACCGGCGAGGACGAGGACCCGTACGAGGACGAGCAGAATGAGCAGCAGAATCCTGGGCCTATCGTTTTTCGATCGGAACGTATGGCCGCTCGGCCGGGCCGGTGTAGTTCGCGCTGGGACGGATGATCTTTCCGTCCTGCCGCTGCTCAATCACGTGCGCGCACCAGCCGGCCGTCCGCGCGACGACAAACAGCGGGGTGAACATCGGGGTTGGCACGCCCATGGTGTCGTACGTGGGCGCACTGTACCAATCGAGGTTCGGAAACATCTTCTTCAGCTCCCACAACACGGCTTCGATTCGATCGCAGATCGCGAAGAGCGTCTCCCGCCCCGCTTCGCGGCACAGCTCGCGCGCGATCTCCTTGATGATCGCATTCCGGGGATCGCTGATCGTGTAGACCGGATGACCGAACCCGATGACGATTTCCCGGCGGGCGACACGGGCACGGATGTCGGCTTCCGCCTCGTCGGGCGAGCGGTAGCGCAGTTGGATCTCATGCGCGACTTCGTTGGCGCCGCCGTGTTTCGGTCCGCGCAGCGCCCCGATGGCACCGGTGACGCACGAGTACATCCCGGCACCCGTTCCCGCGATCACGCGGGCGGTGAAGGTGGACGCGTTGAATTCATGTTCCGCATACAGGATGAGTGAACGGTCGAGCGCGCGCACGTGCTCCGCCTTTGGCGTGCGGAGGTGCAGCAGCCGGAGAAAATGAGCGGCCACGCCCGGTTCGTCGGTCTCGACCGTTATCCGGCGGCCGGTGGTGGCGAAGTGATGCCAGTAGAGCAGGACGGCGGGAAAACACGCGATCAGCCGGTCGGCAATGTTGCGGGCGGTCGCGACATCGGTGGGGCCGGCGCCGCCTTTCGGCGAGGGCTCAGCGTCGAGGGCGCCGAGCGCCGAGCAACCGGTGCGCATCACGTTCATCGGGTGCGTGGACGCGGGCAGCTGTTCCAGGATCGTGCGCACCGGCGCAGGGAGCCCGCGCAAGCCCGCGAGCCGGGCGCGATACGCGTCGAGCTCCGTTTGCGACGGCAGCCGCTCGTGAATCAGCAGGTGGGCGACTTCCTCGTACGTGGCCTCGCGAGCCAGGTCGGCGATGTCATAGCCGCGATAATGGAGATCATTGCCGGTCTGACCGACTGTGCAAAGGGCGGTGTTGCCCGCGGGTACGCCGGAAAGCGCGACTGATTTTTTCGGGACGCGAACGGACGCGGTGGGTGCGGGGTCGGAGCTCATGTTTTGCGGGCCGAACTTGTTTTGAGCGCGGTGTGAAAGCCCATTTCGCGCGCAGGGGTTCCGGGCACTGGCGGCGGATCGAGCAGCGCCATGATCCGCTGCAGCACGTCGACAATCGCGCCCTCGTGAATATCGAGCCGCGCTTTCAATTCTTTCTCGAGCGAAGCGAGCTTGCGGGCGAGCTCACGCGTGTCGGTGAGCGCCGCGCGCATCTTGATGAACGCGCGCACGACGAAGACGCTCATCTGCACCGCTTGCGGGCTGTTGAGGATATTTGCGGCCATGATGGCGCCGTGCTCCGTGAAGGCGAAGGGGCGGTGTCGGATGTTCCGTTTCGATGCGATCACAATTTGTGATCGCATCGGACGGGAGGGCGATGCGGTCACAATTTGTGACCGGTTCAATGTATTCACCTCATCATCAGTGAGATGAAAGAGAAAGTCTGGAGGAAATTTTTCGCGGTTTCGTTTGATCGCCTGATTGAGCGACCGCGTGTCAGTGCCGTAGATCCTGGCTATGTCGGTATCGAGGATCACGCGTTCTCCGCGAATCGTTCGAATCAGCGCGTCAATCAGGGGTGGTTGCATCCCCGAAGGGGCTTTGCGGTGCGCTTTGCGTCTTCGGGGCATGAGTGACGCCTATGATTTCCTGAACAACCGATCCAGATTCTCCTCGTAGGCGTGGTAGCCTAGCACGTCGTAGAGTTCCGCCCGCGTCTGCATGCGGTCGAGCATCGATTTTTGCGTGCCGTCGCGGCGCAGCGCCGCGTAGGTGTCGCGCGCGGCGGCACTCATCGCCCGGAATGCAGTTAACGGATACAATGCCATGGCGACACCCGTCGCGCGCAATTCATCGATCGAGAACAGCGGCGTCTTGCCGAATTCAGTGATGTTCGCGAGTACCGGCGCTTTGATGCCGGCGGTAAACTGCCGGTAGTCGTCGAGCGTGGTCAGGGCCTCGGCGAAAATCATGTCCGCCCCGGCGTCGACATAAGCCCGGGCGCGGGCGATCGCCGCCGCCACGCCCTCGCTCGCCGCCGCATCCGTGCGCGCCATCACGATGAAATTGGGATCGGGCTTCGCGTCGACCGCGGCACGAATGCGGTCGCTCATCTCGCCGGCGGATACAAGTTCCTTGCCCGGCCGGTGTCCGCAGCGTTTCGCCGCGACTTGATCCTCGAGGTGCACCGCCGCCACGCCGGCGCGGGACAACTCCCGCACGGCGCGGGCGATGTTGAAGGCGTGGCCCCAGCCCGTGTCGATATCGACGAGGAGGGGCAGATCCACGCGCGCGGTGATTCGGCGCGCATCGACCAGGACGTCGTCGAGGCTGGTCATGCCGAGATCGGGCAAACCGTGAGAGGCGTTCGCGACGCCCGCGCCGGAGAGATAAAGCGCGCGGAATCCGGCCCGCTGCGCCAGCAGGGCGGTATAGGCGTTGATCGCGCCGACGATCTGGAGCGGGCGTTCGGCAGCGAGCGCAGCGCGAAATCGCGCACCGGGAGAAGGCGGGGAACTCACGCGGCGACGTTGGCGCGGGCGGGCCGGTGAGTCGAGAAAACCAGCAGGCCGAAGCAGGCGCCGTCGATTGACGATTTTGGGCGGGCAAGAAACGCGCAAAAAAAGAAATTCCGACTCTTGCACCTTCGGCGCGTTTTTGCGGCTATCTGCTTCCGATGCTCACGGTCACGGACCTAAGTAAGTCTTTCATCTCGCCCGATGGTGAGCGGGTCGAGATTGTGAACGTGCCGGCGTTTGCACTCGCGGCCGATGAACAGCTCGCGTTGCGTGGCGAAAGTGGCTCGGGCAAGACGACGTTTCTGAATTTGATTGCGGGTATCCTGGCGGCGGACACCGGGCGCGTGACAATTGAGGGTGCCGAGATGACGGCGCTGAGCGAGCCCCGGCGCGACCGGTTGCGCGCGGAAAAGCTCGGTTATATTTTTCAGTCCTTCAACCTGCTCCAAGGCTACACGGTTTTGGAAAACGTGGTGCTTGGGATGTCATTCGGGCCGCGGGGGGCGGACCGCGCCCACGCGCGCGAGATGCTCGAGCGGGTGGGGCTCGGGCACCGGCTGGATCATTTTCCGGGGCAGCTCTCGAGCGGGCAGCAGCAACGGGTGGCGGTCGCGCGCGCGCTGGTGAACCGGCCGAAGCTCGTGCTGGCCGACGAGCCGACGGGCAATCTGGACCGGAAGCATGCGCACGAGTCGCTGGTGCTAATTGGCGAGGTGTGCCGGGAGCACGGCGCGGCGCTGCTGCTGGTGAGCCACAATGAAGAGACGCTGGGACATTTCCAGCAACGGAGGGATTTCGCCGAGATCAACAAGGGAAGCGCGGCGCTTCAGCCCGCGCCGAAGATTTCTGGCGCTCCCTGAAGCACCGCGCCTCGCATGACCCTCCCCCTCATCATCTACCGTTCGCTGCGGCAACATGCGCTCTCGACGATCATCACGGCGGGCAGCATCGCGCTGGCGTGCGGTCTGCTGATGTGCGTGTGGATGGTGAAGACACAGTCGCAGACCGCGTTCACCCAGACGACGACCGGGTTTGACGCGGTGCTCGGGGCGCGCGGCTCGAAGCTGCAACTTGTGCTCAACGCGATTTTCCACCTCGAAGCCTCGGCGGGCAACCTGGCCTACGCCGACTACGAGGCAATCAAACGCCATCCGGCGGTGAAGGCGGCGATCCCCATCGCGGTCGGCGACAACCTGCGCGGCTACCGGCTGGTCGGCACGCTGCCGGAGCTCTTTCAACAAGTGGAGTACACACCGGGCCGGAAATTTGCGCTGCAAACGGGCGGAAAAATCTTTCGCGCCGACGCCAGGGAGGCGGTGGTGGGTGCGTTTGCGGCGGAGCGCCTTCGGCTCAACGTGGGCAGCAGGTTCAGGCCCTTTCACGGGCTGGCCTTCGACCCGAAGAGCGAGCACACGGACGACTATGTCGTGAGCGGCATCCTGGCGCAGACGAACACGCCCGCGGATCGCGTGATTTGGATTCCGCTGCACGGCATCCAGACGATGAGCGGGCATGACCCCAAGGCGGCGACGGATGTGAGCGCCGTGCTCGTGCAACTTCGCACTCCGAGCGCGGGCTTCATGCTCGACCTGATGTACAACAAGCAGGGCACCCGGCTTACGCTGGCCTATCCGGTGGGCGCGATCATCGCGGAGCTATTCAACAAGATTTCGTGGTTCGACCAAGTGCTGACGCTCGTGGCGTACCTGGTTGCCCTGGTGGCGGCGGCATCCGTGCTGACGAGCATCTACAACTCGATGAGCGCACGGGGGCGAGACCTCGCCATCCTGCGGGCGCTGGGCGCGCAGCGTCGGACGATTTTCGGCGCGGTCGTCGCGGAAGCGGCGTGCATCGGCGTCCTCGGGGCGATCGCGGGATACGCCGTCTACTTTGCACTGTTCGCGGGCGTCGCGGGTGTGATTCGCTCCCAGACCGGCGTCGTCCTCAACGTATTGGCGCGGCATCCCGTCCTGTGGATTTGCCCGGTGGCGATGATCGCGCTCTGCGCTCTCGGCGGGATCGTTCCCGCTTTCAAGGCCTACCGCACGCCCGTCGCCGAAACGCTGGCGCCGGTGTCGTGATCGGCGGCGCGGGCGGACCGAAAGAAGTACGTGTTGTCCGATTGCGCGCCGCGGAGCAGGGAGCAAGGAGCGGCCTGGCGGCGACCGCCAGGCCAACATAGGTGGGGATTGTCAATGCAGGCATGTCTTGCCTGGGAGCGCGACCGCCCCCGGTCGCATCCGAGTCGTGCCGTTCCCTCGATCCGTGACATCCCTGGTTAAATTGTTTTGGTCAGGGAACGAAATTCTCCCGCGGTGATCATCTGCCGGATCGCCTCGATGTCGGGCGCGAGCGCACGGTCGTCGGTGAGCTTTTTGATCTTCCGGCGGATCAGCGCGTGCGCCGCTTCCACCGCGGGCGATGAGCGCAGCGGACGGTGGTATTCGAGACCCTGTGACGCACACAGCAACTCGATCGCGACCACGGTGGTGACGAGGTCCAGCGTGCGCTCTGCCTTGGCCGCCGCGCGCGGACCAAAGGAGTTGTAATCCTCCATGCCGGCGCAGGTCGGGAGATTGGCCACCGTCGCGGGGGCAGCGAGCCCGATGCGCGCGGCGAGATTTCGCCACCCGCCGGCGGGCGGCGGACGAGAGTGGGAGCGTCGCCGCGCGTTGCGCCACCGCATCGACTTGCGCAGCGGAGAGCGCGCGTCCGTCCAGGATCAAACTTGGGAGGCGCGAAACTCTCGGCATGCGAACACTATGCCCAGCATGGCGCGCTCTGACAATTCGCCGCGGCATTTGTCCGTGCGCAACCCTTGCCGGTGCAATCGCGCACCAAAGATCCTTTTTGACGAATGGGGCCATCCCACTACCGTGCGCCACGAATGAAGAACCTGCGTCGTTACCTCGTGTCCGGATTTTCGATGGCGGCGGTGTTGATGGCGTCCGCGCAATCAGCGCAGAACGCCACCCCGTCTGCGCCGTCGGATCCCGCGGCGGCGCCGGCCAACACCCCTCCGCCTCAAGTCGAGAACGGTTACCTCAAGCTCGGTTTTGAGCATCTCGCGTCGTACACCTTCAACCCGCCGCCTTTCGATCCCGCGGCCAATCCAACGGCCAAACCGCCGACCGGCGAGGAACAGATACCGCCGTCGGTGAAGTCGTGGAACGGCAAGAAGGCGATGATTACGGGCTACATGGTCCCGGTGAAAATGGACAAGGGACTCGTGACCGAATTCCTGCTCATGCGGAACACGATGGCGTGCTGCTTTGGCTCGGTGCCGAACATGAACGAATGGGTCGTCGTGAAAATGAAGAAAGGCGTCCAGCCGCTGATGGACGTGCCGGTGGCATTCTACGGCGAGCTGAAGGTCGGCGCGATGTTCGAGAACGGCTATATGACCGGCCTCTACGAACTCGACGGCGAGAAGATGGGTGAGGTCCAGGGCTGAGGCCCTGGAAAGATCCAAGTTCCAAGATCCACGCTCCAAGTTTGACTGGTGAAGCCGCGGCGTCGTCCGCGGCTTTTGTTTTTGGGACCTGGAGTTTCCTTGGAGCTTGGATCTTGGTGCTTGGTGCTTCCCACGTTAGCGGGAGATGTCGCGCTGCGAGAGCACCCGAAACCCGCGTTTGGTGAGGGATTGCGCGGCGAAGTCGTCATCCTCGGCATTGATGGCGAGCGCGCACCGGCCCTCCGGGCGCTTGATGAAGCTGTAGATGTAATGAATGTTGATCTCGGCCTCGAACAGCGCCGCCAGCACTCCGTTCATCTGCGACTCGTCCGTGATCTCGACCGCGAGGACCACGCACTCCACATAGGGAAAATCATTGTTGATCATCAGCTCGCGCGCCTTGTCGGGGTCGTCGACGACGAAGCGCACGATCGCGCTGTCGGTCGTGTCGAGCACGGTGATGGCCATCACGTGCACGTTGTTGTCTTTCAGCAATGTCGTCAGGTCGTAGAGCCGCCCGAGGCGGTTCTCGGCGAAAACGGAGAACTGCTTCACGGGATCAACGGGGGACGTGCTGATTTGCGTGGCCATCGACGAAGCGGAAACGGTTGAAGGGAAAATCTGCCGGGTCAATGGCTTGCTCGCGCGCCGGCGGGCCAACAGGGTCTGATACCGTGCAAACTGCACCGGCCATTCATCATCCGCATGAGCGAGCGCGCCTCGGCGCCGAAGGGGGGGCGCGCCTGGTGCTGCGGGGCGTGCTGCTCAACCTGCTGCTCGCGCTGGTGAAGTTTGCCGGCGGTGTATTCGGAAATACTTACGCGCTCATCGCGGATGCCGCCGAGTCGACCATCGACGTCTTTTCCTCCCTGCTGGTGTGGGCGGGATTCCAGGTGGCCGCGCGGCCCCCGGACGCGAACCACCCATACGGACACGGCAAGGCCGAGCCGCTCGCGGCGCTCGCGGTGGCGATCATCGTCTTTGCCATGACCGGCTGGGTTGCGCTGCACGCGGTGCGCGAGATCCTCACGCCGCACTTCGGCCCGAAGTGGTGG
>JAUSID010000076.1 GCA_030648295.1 Opitutaceae bacterium
CACGTCGGTCGTTGCTTTCAGATGCGCGGCCACCGCTACTTTCCAAGGCGCCGATTTCTGCGAGACCTCCCTCGCCTCCGCCGATATGCAAGCGAGCGCGCTGCCCAGCGCTTCGCGCCACCGCGCGGCGCGTACTCAACGCACTCCTCCGCTCTCCCATGCCCGCGCCTCCGTCGCCACCGCGTGATCCTGGAGCAGCCAGTCACAACGCTCGCACGTATCGAACAGGCACGTTTCGAACGCGGCCCTCGCTCCTTCGGTCCTGAATTTCCCGGCCCGGTAGTTTCCGCGACTTGTGCGCCTGAGGCGCATTGATCACCTGGTAGATCGCCCCGGGAAATTCCAACCGCAGCTTGCGCGCCATCGCGCCACGCGCCCTCCAGCGTCTTCGCCGTCGAGGTAAATAGTAAAGCATGACCCCTGCTCGCGTCTTAGACCAGAATGTATGAAAAACTAGTCTACGCATACAATATTAGTTTTAGGTGATTAATAAAGTGAGTTGAATCCGCGAAGTAATTTGGGTACGCTTCTTTGATCCCACCGACTGCGCTCGACGAAACCAACGCGACAACGACGCCCGCCAATTTTGCGGTTTCGCTCTCAATTCGCGTGTACTCAGCTTCGGCGAGCTTGGACGCATCTGACGGAAATACTGTCGTTTCGACGGTTTTGCGCTCGATGTCTATCTTCAACAAAGCGAAGCCCGCCTCTTTTGAATGCGCCAACTTATCGTCTACGACTTCCAGAGAACCAGCAAAAGCCTGCAATTTTTCTATGACCCTGAGCTTCTTGCAACACGCTCGAACGACTTTAGCGGACTCAGCCAGCCCACAATCCTTTGCCAATCGCCGCCGATAGGTTGTGAGCTTTGTTGCTGCATTTGAAGTATGAAAAAGATGTATACTATCCATCATGGCGAAGTGAATACTAACTGATTGAAAAAACAGTCGCCAATCACGGTCGCCTTGATTTGATTTTAGAGCTTGATGCGTAAATAGATCAACAATTTCCAACGCCGTCGCCCAATAATGCTGTATAAACGTTCTAAGCTGGACTTCGATGCGTCTCACAGCTCGGCTTTCGCCTGCAAAGTTTCCGATAATGTGGACGCTTCGATATCCATCATCCTTTGGCCCAGCCACGTAATCCTTTATTCGGTGCCTCCCGTCAACCCATCTAAACTCCGGCTTATGCTTCAATTCACGTAGCACTTGTTCAATTTTCTTCAAATTCGTTAGTATTGCGCGACACCCACCGATATCCTGCATATTCCTCAGATTCATTGAGGAAAACCGATGAAGTTTCTTCACAATGGAGGCATATCGTTTGAGCCTCCTTGCGAAGATGGCTTTGCGATCTATGTCTAATGCCGTTTTCTGTAGTAATTCAAAGGCTGCATTGAGGGGCACATCGTGCTCAGACCGCCAATATGAAAGAACATCCAGTACGGCGTCGAATTCTTTTTGGTTATTCACCAAGTTTGCGCCCAAAAGTTTTCGACCAGCCTCGTTTATCTTTTCCCCCGAGTATTTCATACGAGTTGTTAGGCTTAATCCAATTTCCGCGAGTAGATTTCGCCGGTCGTATCCATGAAGGAAACTGTCCGCTGCTGTTCCAAGATGCCGTGAACGAGCAAACCGCGTCCTGAATCAATCACATCGCCAACGGAGTACAGTTTCCCATCGATAACCGCACGCGATTGCTTTCCACCAATAACACCCGAAATTTTCAGCGACTGAACGAATCGGGTGTTAGATGCTTTTATTTGTGCCTTTGGGTCCGATATAGTCTGTTTTTCTGCTGTGATTCTGTTGGGTGCCTTTCCAACGATTTCACCAGCCTTCTGTTCATGAATTTGGCGTCTGACGGGAACTAATGGCGCAAGCGGCGGTGACGAAAAAAAGGAGCGCACCATGAAGAAACCGCCGATTACAATGATTGCCCCGACGAGGATCGGAATCGTGCGCTTCTCCTTGGGAACGACTGGTTGTTGGCAGACAAAGCTGACAGGCGTGGTCGGCGTGAACTTCGGCACGACATCAGCACCACCAGCCTTTACCCGTGCAAGATATTCTGGACCGACACCCACCGGCACGCGAGTTGGGTCGCCCTGAAAACCATCGTCTTCACTCTCACACTTGAACAATTCCCACGCTGCTTTCCGATCCGGGTCTTCGATGTAGAAATTGTCCATCCATTCTGAAATTTCCCGTGGACCTTCTCCCGGCTGACGATCACGCGCCCAGAACCGAAGCACCATCTGCTGGCAGCTGGTGATTGGTCGTACTCCAAGCAAGCTGCTGATTAGATCGGACGCTTCACCTTTTGTCGCACCTGAACGAATCTTGCCGCCGAGTGACTTGATGAAATCCCGCTGTGGCTCAGTTATGGGATCATTCCGCCATTCACGGAAACGTGGTGGCGTCATCCGAATGCCCGATGTCACCATTTTCTTGAGATCGTCCGTCGTGATCGTTGGTCCTTCGAACGCTGCCTCTGCTGTTTCCCTAGCCTCTCTGGCAATGCCGCGTTCCGTTACCGGCAGCACCTTTTCAATGCCGAGTTGAAGTTCGATCCGCTCATCCCCCGTGACTTTCCTATCGGCTAGAACGCGGTCGGCAATCTCAACGAGGAAACCGATTGCAGGAATGTCCGAGCCGCGATTCTCGTCTAACCACTGCCGTAATTCTCGGACTTCCCCGTTACCGAGCCTGCCATCTCCGGCAATTTTGCTCAACAGGGAGAGCAGCGATGCGCCCGTCTCTTGTTGCAGTTGCGATTTTGTCAGGGAAAGACGGCGGCGAGGGGAAACGGCGGTGCCCATGGCTGGAAGAGGGCTGGAAAATGAGCATCGTGGACCGGCATCCGAGCCTAGGCAATGACGAGTTCTACCGGATTCTCGGTAGTCCAGAAGCTTGACGCGCCATGCGGAGCACACGGCCAAATTCTGTCAGCGGGATTGCAGCGTGCTGGTGCTCTGCGCGGTCCATTCGTCCAGAATATGATTTTGACGCTGTGCCCTATCAGAGGGAACCAGAACACCTCAGGGTGACGAGCAGGGTCATGCCTTACCTTTTACCTTACCCAGCTTTTCAAGCCATTTGCCGGGCTTCACCAAGTGGGCTCTTGCGCAGGTTCACGACGTGTTTGCTGACGTAAAAATGGCTGCCTATGTCGAGCTGCTCCGCCAGCCAGCCGTTTGACACGTCGGTCATTGCTTTCAGATGCGCGGGCACCGCAAACGTCGATTGCAGCCACTGCATGCCGCTGACGAGATTGCTCTTCGGAGTCTCCAGGGCGAGGTGATACGATTGCCCATCACCACGAAAGCGTGGAGCAGCCATTCACAACGCTCGCACGTATCGAACAGGCACGTTTCGAACGCCGCCCTCGCCCCTTCGGTCCTGAATATCGGCCCTCAGCGCCTTCGCGGCGAAGGTAAATGGTAAAGCATGGCCCCGTTTTTCGTACCTCTGATTTGCCGACTCAGCGCGACAGAAACCACCCATGCGTTAACGCTTCGTTATAGATATTTCCACTAAAACCAGGGAATCGCTGTCTCAGCATTTCAATTGCTTCAGCATCCGATATTTTTAGCCGCCGCGCTGAATCAGCTATCTCGTAACACTTTTCCACTAGTTCACATCCTTTAACGTATGCATTCACAATCTCGTCCCATGGTTCGCTTGGAAATTTGGATTGAAGCTGATCCTTTGCGGCAGCATGCGAAGCCGAATCATGCGCCTTCTTTGCTAATTGAAACGCGACGTCCATAACAGTTTGGTTTTGCATGACTCAGTAATGATAAATCGAGCGAAACACATTGTGATTCGACTTCAAGATTGGCTCTTCAATCATCCTAAATGTCCGAGCCGGATCGGCTCCGCGAATAAATGCATTAATACGGCCTGAAGCACCCTGCGCAAAAGGAACGGAGGCCCGTTGCCAAATGACATCCTTATCGGCTCTGGACAGACTTTGGAAGACGGGGTCCGCCAACAAGGCGCGCCCTCCTACCGTTTTGTCAATCGTGATTCCTCCTGTTGAAGCGGCCAAACTAGCAGCCCGCGCGCCCTGTCCCTGCCCGGAGTAGAAGATTGCCATGTTAGGTGGCGTGCTAAAATCCAACGTGCCCACCCATTGAATCGTAGACTGGAGCGGGCTCGGACTTCCTGTGGCTTGATCTAGAATTCCACCACTCGGATCGTACCTCGTTGCGTGGCCTGCACCCTGCGCGGTTGCACGATGAAAACGACCCAGTTGAGCTTGGATCAATTTGGCGGGGTTCGCCCGACTCAGGGTGGCGAGCGCTTTTGTGACCATGGGCGCCATCGCGTTGGCCGCCCACACGGCCATACGTTTCGCCAAAACCGCCGCCCCGCCCGCCGCCATGGCGAAAGTTACCTGCTCGTAGATGAAGGCGGCCTGCTCGAATGTCGCGAGCGCGGTGTTGAGTTCGCCCGTGGGACTAAAGATCCCATTGCCTTGGCTGATCGTGTTCCTGCCGGAATTCAGCGCCAGGCTGTTGAGCGTGCTGACAATCACCATTCCGATTTGGATTTCGGCGATGCTGACGTGGCCGCTGGGATCCGAATATGTGGCCGGGTTTGCGTTCGCGTAGACGTACTTGTGCAGCGACATCGGGTCGTCGCCCTCGCCGCCGTAGTCATCCATCGACCAGAGCCTTCCGCTTTCCGGGTTGAGGTAGCGCGCGCGCAGATAGTAGAGCCCGAGGTCGGGGTCGAACTGCTCACCAGTGTAGAGGTAGGCGTTGGGCGTCGTGCCGGAGCGGAACACCAGGATGCCGAACGCATCGTAGGTGTAGCGATCGGTGGTCGTCCCCGTATTGTCCGCCAGCTCGCGCGTGCTGCCGTGGCCGTCGCGAGCGTAATAGCTCACGATCGCTGCGTGGCCATCGGCGCTGGTGGCCTGGCTGATCAGATCGCTGCCGTAGGTGTAAACGACCGTCCGCAGCGACGCCTGCGTAGTTCCGGCCGACGGAATGCTCACCCGCTCTTCGACGACCTGCGCGTAGCCGGTGAGATTGTTCACGTCGACGAGCCAGGAGGTCGAGGAAACGGGCGCGCCGGCGAGGTCCATGATGTTCTTTCGGATGCGATGCCCGTCGGCGTCGTAGGTGATGTTGACCGAGCTGCCGTCGGCGCGCGTGCGGACGATCAGGCGTTCTTCGAAATCGTAAACATCGGGCGAGGACGGCGCGACTGGTTGTGGCAGTGAAGCTGCCGTGAGCGTGCTGCCGTTCGCGTTGTACGTGTCGCCGCCCAGCCAGTCGCGGGCGTTGTAGGATTGGTTCAGCTGCGCGGTTACGGCTGCGATCTGCGAGGTGCGGTTCAGTCGGTTGCCGACCTTGTCCAGGTCGTAGCCGATGCTGCCATTCTGGGCGTTCGGATCGCCGGTGATCGTTTCGCCGGTCAGCCGGTAGAGATCGTCATAGGTGTACGTCGTGCTCTTGGTCGCATTTTCGATCACCTGCCGCCGATGGCCGCTGGCGCGCAGCTTGTAATCGTACGCGTGAATCGATGTCGAACCGCGGGTCACGTTCAGGGTGCGCAGCCGGTTCAACGTGTCGTAGGCGTAGGTGTGAACAACGGCGTTCGGGAGCGTGACAGACTCGATGGACCCGTTGGTATTGTACCCGTAGCCGGTCGTCCGCGTGGGCAGGCCCGTCGACGTGTCGTCCACGAACTCCAATCGATTCACCTCGTCGTAGCGGTAGCCGATGTTCACGCCGCCGCTGTTCGACGACACCACGTCCTTCAAGAGCCCGTTCGAATAGTAACTGTAATCCAACCTGCCACCCCCTTCGACTCCGCTCAGGGCAGGCCCCGTGTCTTTGTAGCCCAACCGGCCACGCTCGTCGCGCGGCGTGCTCTCCGAGTAGAGCTGGGTTCCGTCCGCGCGAAACGTCCGCGCGGCAATGCGTGCACCATTCGCGTCGAAGTCGAACTCGATCCGCGCGATCGCGTGACTGTAGCCGAGCGAGGGGTGCGTCAAATCGGCCGTCCGCGATTTCAGCCGGTTGAGCGCATCGTAGGTGTACCTGGTGGTCTTGCCGGCGAAGTCGGTACGTTTCCAGAGATTGCCCCAGGAATCATAGACCATGACCTCAGACAGAGCGGACGAATCGGAGGGATCTCTTGGGAGAATGCGCTTGGTGCGGCGGCCGGTGCCGTCGCTCTCATAACTCGTGACGCGGCCCAGGGCATCGGTTTGCGAGGACTGGGTTCCCAGTTCGTCGTAGCTGTAGCGGGTGCTGATAACGCCGGAGGCGGCAGGCAATAGGCTGTAGGCAAAGTCGGCGGCGGCCAATGACTGAGCCGCGTACTGGCGGACTTCGGTCAGCCGGCCCAAGCCGTCGTAACGGTACCGCGTGACCTTGCCTTCCTGATCGACGAGCTCGATCCGGCGACCGAGTGCGTCGTACCTCGTTTCGCTTTGCGTGCCGGGATGCTCGTCGGTAGCGGGATACACCACGAAACGCGGCCGGCCCTGATCATCGTAGCGGGTCTCCACCGTGTTTCCGCGCGGGTCAGTCACAAACCGGACATTGCCGGCGTGGTCATACTGGTAACTCGTGACGAGGTTGCCGGCGCTGCGTACCGCGATCGTTTGCTTTCGGCGCGAGGCGTCAGGCGTGCCATCCGGGAAGTACACCGTCTGCGCGCGATGACGCAGTTCGTCGTAGCTGTCGGTCACGCGGCCCGCGAGATCGTAGACCGTTTCGGTGCGCGCGTTATCCGCGAGTCGCGAATCGGCGACCGAGACTGGGGCCGCGGCGCCAATACCATCGTTCGCGTCCGGCTGGATCGTGAACCTCGGCCGCCCGACAGCATCGTAGACGAAGAATGTCCGATAGCCGCGCCGATCCTGTGCCCATGTTTTTCGATTCTCCGCATCGAAAAACATAAGCTCGGAGGCGCCATCCGGGTAGATGATGCTTGTTTGGTTGCCGCGCGAATCGAAGCCGTAGCTGGTGATCCGCGCATCGGCATCATTGCGGGTCTGGTAATCAGCCACGGATTTCCAAAGCGCCGATTTGTCCTGCTTCCCGAACGAGGTGTAGCGCGTCTCGCTGATCCGGCCATCGGGCATGATCGTCGCTGTGAGCCGGTTCTCCGCGTCGTAGACGTAGCGTGTGACGATGTCCTCGCTGGCCCCATTCGGCAGCGTGCGCGTGGTGATTTGCGCAAGCTGGTTCTCCTGCGCGTCGAACAGCGTGCGCGTGCTCCGCAGGAGAGTGTCTGACCGATTGGACGGATCGGACCCGCCCGCGCCAGCAGGGTCGGTGACCGTTACCGCGATCTGTTTCACCGCCCCAGGATACGCGGGATCGCTGAAACCGTAGTTGTAACTATGGCTGGTGAGGTTCCCGAGTGCATCGGTGATTGTCGCGAGCGTGCCGTCGGATTTGTACGTGTAGGATGTAGTCGCCGGCGATGCGCCGCCTGCACCCGTGGTGTGGGTGACCAGATTGTTCCTAACGGGATCGTACCCGAACGTCTGCGCGCGACCGTCGGGATCGGTAATCTGCGTCGGCGCGCTGCGGGCGTTG
This sequence comes from Opitutaceae bacterium, assembly GCA_030648295.1. Classification (GTDB taxonomy): domain Bacteria; phylum Verrucomicrobiota; class Verrucomicrobiia; order Opitutales; family Opitutaceae; genus ER46. Next base: position 7,574 of record JAUSID010000076.1, read on the forward strand.
TAGCTGGTTCGCGTGGTGTATCCGGTTGCTGGTGTCGCCGGATCTTCGGTGATCGACGCGCCGATTGTCTGGACGGTGACGTTGCCCTGCGCGTCGTAGGCCATCGACTTCGCGTTGCCGTAATGATCGGTCTCGAATTTCACCCGGTCACTGTCCGGCCAGTAGCTGAACGTCGCCCGCGCGCCAAGCGGATCGATCCTGAGAGTCACGTTGCCACGGTCGTCGTAATAGAACGTGGTCTCGTTGCCCAGCCGGTCCCTCACCCTTTCGAACCGGCCGGTGGAATCGATGCCGCCGTTGAAAACCGTCTCCTTGCCATCGGCGTCGATCTGCTTGAGCAGCCGGCCGGTGACGGGATCGTACTCGCTGCGCAACGCGGCGACGCCGCGCGGATCGATGACGCGAGTGAGGTAGTGAAACTGCGCGTGAGTGGGAACGTCGCTCAGCTCATAGCGGAATTGGGTGATATTCGTCTCCCGATTCGTAAACGACGCGAGCCTCCCCTGGGCGTCGTAGAGGTAATCGAGGTCCTTTCCGGCGGCGTCGCGTACGTAGTCCACGCGGCCGGTGGCGTCGCGGTAGACCACTATCGTGGTTGGAGAAGGGAGAAGGGAGGAGGGAGAAGGAGTCGAAACGACCGAGGTGACACGTTGCTGCGCGTCACGATTCAACGTGAGCGTGTTACCATTCAAGTCGCGCATTTCAAGGAGCCCAAGCACCTCATCGAGGATGAAAACCGTGCCGTCGCTGGTGGTCAGTCGAAACCGGGTGGTGTTGAAAATTGCCGCAAACGGATCGCCCGCAGGATCACCCGCGCGCAAATCCTGATCGCCCGTGCCGCCAATCCAGAAATCCTCGGCGAGCTGATTGCTCGAGTTGAGTGGCTCGAGTTTGGAGGTCGTGTCGCCAACCGGGTAGAAGCGGTATTTTCCGTGCGTCACGACAACAGCGAACGAAGCGTTGTCGGGATCGCCCTCGCGGAGCTTCACCAGCGCGCCGGCGCGGAACCGATGCGTTTCACCGTCGGGCATGACGACCGTGACGATCCGTTCACGCACTGGCTCGATAGTGTAGAACTGAAACCCGCTGCCCTGCTGCGGCGTCTGCCACCAGCCGGTGCCCAGGTGCCGGTTCTTCTGCACGCGGATATTGTTCAACGCCATCCGCCAGCCGGGCCCGAAGTCCCCCACCCGCGGATCACGGCTGTCGTACGTTCGCGTGATGGTAATCGGAATGCCGGTGAGCGGCACCTTCAGATCCTCGAACGCGAGCGTGAACGCGCCGATCTTCATGTTGCCTTCAACCACGACGGTGATCGGCCCCGCCACCTGGATACGGCCCGTCGTATCCACGGCACGGAGGCGCAACTCGTAGATTCCATTGATGAGTCGCGTGGGATCGAACGTACCCAGCGCTCCCGGCACCCCTCCCGATGAGCCCGTCGGCGCCGTGCCGACCGACGTCGTGCCGCTGGCGAAAACGATCCAAGGTTCCGCGGCCGCGCCGTCCGGCGCTATCAGCCGCTGCTCAAGTGTCCAGTTGGCGAGAATCGGACTCGCAGCGACGCCGGTAATCGCCCTCGGCGCGCTGATCCGGACGTCCTCATCCGGCGTGCTGATCTCCGCGAATGGCGGACCGGCCAGAACCACCGATATTGAAACCGCCGCCGAAGTGGTGATGGTGCCATCATCGTCGGTCGCGCGCGCGGTCAGCGTGTATTGGCCAATCGGCAGCCCACCGACGGTCGCTTCGTAGACCCCAGGCGTGGTCGCCACACCGAGCCCGAGGCTTTCGTTGCCGCGGAAGAATTCCACCCGGCTGATCGTACCGTCGGCATCGGTCGCCGAGGCGATGATCGTGAACGCCATCTCCGCGGCGACACTGGCGTTGTTCCCCGGTGAGGTGATCGCGATCGTCGGCGGCTGATTGAGCGGCCGTGCTTTGCCGCCGTTCGTCGCCTGATAGATGTCGAGGACCTCTGCACCGCTTAATGGACGCGTATAGAGTGCGATTTCATCGAGCAGCCCCTTGAAGAAACTCGACGCGACGCCAAGGTGGAACAGGCCCGTCGTTCCGAGCCCGCTCGTGCTCAGCGCGGAGTTCGGTCCCGGGATTTCGGTGCGCTTGAGCACACCATTCGCGTAATAACGCAAGGTGCCTGTTGGACGGTCGAAACTGACGGCGAGGTGGGTCCAGGTCTCGAGCGGCAACAGGATCCTCTCACTCGCCGCCCAGCCATTGGAATCGAACGAATAGTTCGCGCCGTTCACGGCACGCAGGTTTCCGCTCAATGCTGCTCCAGCCTGGAAGTACACTCCGCCCGTGTACCAATACAGCATGGTCCCGCTGCCGCGGTTTTTCGCCCACCACTCGATCGTCCAGCCGGCCGGTGATGCGCCGACATCGAGATCGGAATGCGCCTCCACCGTCGCATAATCATCGATCCCGTCGAATTGAAAGGCGTCCGCGACTCGACCCGGCCCATAGGTCGCCCCATTCCGCAGCGTGACATCATGATTGCCGCGAATCACCTCACGCGGATGGCTGTCAGCCGGCCACCAAACCGCGATCCCGTCCGCCGCCCGCGGCATTCCGGCCCAGAGGGCAACGGTGTCCGCCCCGACGAGCAATCCGTCATACGCCTCGAGCCGCAACTCGTAGCGGCCGGTCGCATCGAAGCTCACCGTCGTCGATGGCGCCGCCGCATTGGTGAACTGCGCCGCGCCGGGCCCTGATACCTTGGTCCATTGATAGCGCAACGGCAGCGCCCGCCCATCGTCGGTCCCCTGTCCCGAAATCGGCACCGCGGCCAGCGCGGTGAGTTCGCGATCCTCGCCCGCGACAACAACAGGAGTGCGATTCGCGAGGTCGGGGCACTTGCCGGCGGCGCCCGCGTCGTAAATGCGCGCAATTTCAGCCGCCGTCAGCGCGCGACGATAGAGCGCGGGTTCATCGATCACACCCTGCCAGGGCCAATCCGTATCCCAAGCGTGGCGGCCGAAGATCAGCCCCGATTGCGTCCGCACCGCAAATCCGCCCATCGCGTCCGTACGTCGCAACTGGCCGTTGATGTAGATTCGCATCTCACCGGTCCCGCGATCCTGCGTCACGGCAACATGCGTCCACTGCCCCGCCGTGAGCACACTGCCCGTCGTGCCCATCCCGTGATCCGCGCCCGTGGCGCGCTCGCGGAAATTCACCGAGAGTTCGCGTGCCGGATAGTGGTAGATTGCGAGCCCGGCCGCATTCGGCTCGCCCCACGACATGATCATGGAGATCCGCTCTTGCGCGGGTTTCATCCAAAACTCGACGGTGAAGCCCGCCGCCGACGCGCCGAGATCGATATCCGGGTGCGGTGCCACGCGGCCAAAATCATCCACGCCGTCGAAGCTGAACCCGCTGAGGACCCGGCCGGAGCTGTAACCGGCGCCATTCCACAACACGACGGGAGCATTGCCGCTCACCCGCTCGCGGCCGTCCAGGTTTGAGGGCCACCAGGCCGAGATCCCAACGGGCACTTCTGCCGTCACCACTCCCACGCGCGCCTCCACCGAATCGGTGACCGGCGCGAGCAAACCATCGGAACCCGTCAACTCGAACCGATACGTGCCGTTGGCGCTGACGATTGCCGTGGTGCTCGCGGCGGCCGCGTCCCCGAACGTGACGCTGCCCGGGCCGGCCACAATCCGCCACTGGGCCGAAGGCGGCCCGAACGGCCGGTGGTCGTCCACGACCGTGCCGGCGAGCGGAATTAGATCGGCACTACTGGCGACCGCCACATCGGGTCCCGCATCGGCCGTCGCGGCGGTGTTGTCATCGGGCGGCGACTTGCCGTTTTGCGCCGCGGCCGCGATGCCGGCGATTTCGACATCGGTGAGCGCGCGTTTGTATAAAGTGATTTCGTCGAGCACGCCTTTGTAGAGGCGGGCATCCCCGGGCTTCGTTCCAATCCACAGCGTGCGGGTCGGGCCGGTGTCCGCGGTGAAGCTGCCAAAGCTGCGCTCATCGACCATCAGACCATCGTAGTAAAGCCGCCCCTTGCCGCTCCCCTTGTCGTAGGTGACGGCGATGTGCGTGAACCTGCCCGACGCCAGCGTGGCCGGGCCAAAGAGCCCGCGGTCCTGCCCATCGGTGCCGCGCAGCCAGACGCCCACCGAACGGCCAGCGGACAACAGCCACGCGCGGCTGTATTCGGTCTGGGTGTCCGCGTTCATCCAGGCGAACAGCGGCCGATCCGCATCCAGGTCCCAACGCGCCCAGAACTCGATCGACAATCCTTCGGCCGAGCTGCCGAGATCGAGATCGGCATGGCCGTCGACCCGGGCGAAATTTGCCACGCCATCGAATGCGAAACCCTGCAACACCCGCCCAGCCGCATAACTCGCCCCGTTGAATAGCGAGAGATCATGTCGGTTCACGACATCCGTGGGCGTGCCATTGCCGGGCCACCAAGCCGCAATTCCGGAGGGCGAATCCGCAGCGCTGCCCGGCGCGATGCGAACCTCCATGACGTCCGACGGCGAGAGCGTGTAGCCATCGTTCGCCGTCAGCCGGAGCAGATATATTCCCGCTGCGCTGAACATGGCGGTCGTCATCGGATGCATTGAATCCGAGAAAGTGACCGTCGCGCCCGCTGGCGCACTGGCCACGGACCACGCGACCGACGCCGTGCCAAACGGCCGGCCGTCATCCGTGAAACTTCCGTTCAGCGGAGCGGCAGACGAGATTCCGGGCAGCATGACATCAGGGCCCGCATTCACGATTGGTGCGACGCCGTCGACCGGACGCGATTTGCCGATCACGCCGGATCCGAAAATCGCGGCCACCTGCGTGGGGGACAACGCGCGCCGGTAAACTGCGATTTCATCCATCGCACCGGCAAACCTCGCGTCCGCGGCGCTGCCGATCAGCAGGTCGTAGCCGATCTGCGGCGTGAAAAATCCGAGGTTACTTTCCGACAACAGTGATCCGTTTCGAAAAACCTGCGCCCGCCCCGTTGCGCGATCGTACGCGATGACAAGATGCTGCCATGCATCGTCCATCAGCGCCCCACCCACTGCCAGCGAGTGTGACTGATTCGACGTATCCGTCAGATAGATTCCGAGATTCCAGCCATACCGGTACCCCATGTCCAGTGACACGCCGGTGGCGCCGTTGGGGTGTCGCCACTGCAACAGCGGTGCGGCGTATCCCGTTTGTGGCATCCCACTCGGCCTTACCCAAAGCTCGATCGACAAACCCGGCCAGGTGCTCGCGTTCATGGGCGGCGACGCGGGGGCGTGCAGGTGCCGCGCACCATCAAAACCAAACGCCGCGCCGATGGCGCCCGGGGCATATTTAGCGCCGCCCACCCACAGCGCGTGCTGGGATCCGACCACATCGAGCGGCGTGTTATTCGCGCTCCACCAGGCGACGAGGTCTGAAAGTACGTCCGCCGCTCCAAACGGACCGACCCGCACCTCGACTGTATCCGCGGTGCGAACACTCCCGTCGTCGGCCACGAGTTGCAGCACATACACGCCTGGCTTGGTGAATGTGGCGGTGGTCGCCGCTGTCGTGGCGCTGGCGAAGTTGACAACTCCAGGTCTGGACAGTGCGGTCCACTGCGTGACCAATCCATTGCCGGCGGGGAGTCCGTCGTCGTTGACCGTACCGCCCAGCGTCACCGGATCGGCGACGGATTGTGCAAACTTGTCCGGACCCGCGTCGACCGCCGGAACGAGGTTTGGTCCGGGCAGCGCCTTACCGGCCGCGCTCGCCGCGTAGAGCCCATACACCTCCTCGCTCGTGAGCGCGCGGCCATACAGCGAGAGTTCGTCGATTCCGCCCCGGAACCGGTCGTCCAACACGTTGCCCCAATAAAGATCGTAGCTGGTTTGCGGCGTGAACGAGCCAATCACCGACTGGTAAACCTGCGCTCCGTTGCGATACACACGGACGACGCCGGACGGCCGATCATAGCTGACGACGACATGCTGCCAGGTGTCGGCTACGAGCGCCCCATCGGCCGAAAATGCATGGGGTCCGCCGCTCGTGTCGTTCAGATCCACCACGAACCGCCAGCCATAATAGTACCACAGCCCGAGCGACACGCCGCCGGCGCCGGCCGGGTTCCGCCACTGCAGGACCGTGCAATTGCCGGAGTTCGCGGCGATTCGCCACCAGAACTCGATCGAGAGTCCGTCCGAGTTTGTGGAGTCCAACCTCGCCGACGCCGGCACTCGCAACTGCCGCGTTCCATCAAAGCTGAAGGCGTCCGACACCACGCCCGCTGAATAGGCAGGGCCGCTGATCCACGACGCGTTCAACCCCGAAATCACTTCATCGCCGGAATCATTGCCCGGCCACCACGCGATCAACCCCGGCGGGCGCGCGTTGGAGATCTGTCCGACGCGCACCTCCACCGTGTCGGCCGCGCTCGCTTCACCATCATTGGCTCCAAGTTTGAGGACGTATGAACCCGCAGCCGGGAATGTCACCGTGGTGTTGGCGAGGCTTGCGTCGGCAAACACCGGAATCCCCGGCCCGCTCAGCACCGACCACGTCGACGTCATCCGTCCGCCGGCCGGCCGGCCATCGTCGGACACGTTGCCGCCGAGCTGCACGGACTGGATCGTTGAGCGCAGCGCGATGTCCGCACCGGCGTTGACCACGGGCGGTTGATTCCCGGATGGCGGCAATGCGCCGCTGCTACCGGCGGCGAAAAGCCCAAATACCTCGACGCTCGAAAGTGGCCGGCGAAACAACATCAGCTCGTCGAGCCGTCCGCGAAAATAGTTGTTGTTGAAGCCGCTGACGGCGCCCCACCACAGATCGGCCACGGTGTGCACGCGGATGTTTCCGGCGGTCTGCTCCAGCTTCAGTACGCCGTTGCGGTAGAGCCGTGCGATGCCGGTCGCGCGATCGTACGTGAACCCGATGTGCACCCAATCGTTCAGCAGCCACATCATCTCGGCTCCGAGCGCGGTGTCGGTGCTGTCGGCGCGGCGGAGATGCACCCCGAGCCGCCGGGACCCGAGATAGTTGTCGAGGCTGATCGAGAAACCCAACTGGTTGGTTTCGGATCGCCACGCCAGCATGTCGCCCATCGGCGCATCGATTTCGCAACGCATCCAAAAACCGATCGAGAAACCCGCCGCCGACGCACCCAGATCGAGGTCGGGGTTCGCGCGCACGCGCACGATGTCATTCACCCCATCCAGGTTGAACGCGCTGCCGGCCTTGCCCGTCGTGTAGCTCGCGCCAAAGAGCGGCTCGGCATGACGGCCGCCAATCACGTCCTCCGGCGTGTCGTTCCCCGGCCACCACGAAGTCGCCTGGCGTGCGGTGGTCACGTCGCTCGGGATTTCGATTCGGACCTCACACGTGGAATTGGTGGTCATGGATCCGTCGCCAGCCGCAAGTTTCAGGACGTAGATGCCGGTACTCGAAAACACGGCCGTCGTCGCAGCGGCATTGGGCGAGGAGAACGTCACCGTGCCCGGCCCGCTCGCCTTGCTCCATTGCAGCGTGACCGCGCCAGAAGCGGGAAATCCGTCGTCCCCCACCGTCGCGACCAGCGACACCGGCTCACCCACGCGACCGACACCATATCGTGCGGCCCACGCAATCGTGGTTGGCGAGTTCACGTAGACGCCGAGCGTGTAACTCTGCGTATCGAGGAGCCCGCCGGGATCCCTCGCCTGGATCGTGAGCGGATATGTGCCCGCCTTCGCGCGATCGACGATCCACGTCAACACCCCTGTCGCGGCATCAATCGTCATTCCAGGCGGCGCCTGCGTCAGCGAAAAGACAAGTGCATCGCCATCCGGATCCGTCGCGCTTACCGCGTATCGGTACGTTTCAGTCGTCTCGAACGCCATGCTCGTGCGCAACCGGAACGACGACCCGCCCGTGTGCTGCTCGGCGTGGAAAATATCGATCGGATACGACCGGCCCGGGATGAGCCCGAGCCCATCGAGACTCGCGGTTGCTTCGCTGGAAAGGTGAACGCCGCCCAGATCGATCACCAGCCGATCGTCCACGAAAACCCACAGCGCATCGTCGCCCCCAAACGTGATCGTCTGGCCCGGCTGATAAACGAACCGGGTGTGATACTCGCACGTGAAATTGAAGTTATGCAGCGTCTGCCCGTCACTCAGCCCCTCATTACCGTAGAATTCGTTGTCGATGGGGAAGAAGCTGTCCGAGCGATATGAATACACGCCGGAACCCGGCGTCGTCTCCGCGATCGGCAGTTCGAGCACGCGGGAGAAGTTCACCCCGGGAACGTCGCGGTACCACTGGTTGAAGTTCGCCGCGGTATCCGTGCTGCTTCCGCCCTGCCCGAGGTTCAGGGGAATGGGCTTCCGGTCGCCGCCGATAAAAGGCGCGACCAGTCCCGGCACCACGAAGGTCGACGTCTGATTGAGGTTTTCCTCGAAGTTCGAGTGAGCTTTCGAGAAATCCCGAATCGTGCCGCGGAGCAGTCCGGGGCCGCCCAGAACCGCTCGCAACTCCATGCTGGCGGGCGGCACGCTCGTAAACCGTGGCGGCCGGTTCAGCGGTGGCAGTACTTCGATGACGATGGCCGCCACCACGGAATCGGCGCGGCCGTCATTGGCCTTGAACGTGAATTGATCGGTGCCGGAGTAAGTCGCGTTCGCGACGTAGGTGACGTTGGGTGGAGTTCCGCTGAGACTGCCGGAGGTCGGACCCGACACGATCGCGTAGCTCAACGCATCACCTTCGATGTCGGTCGCCGAGAGCGTCACCGTTTTCGTCGTGCCGGCGTTCACCGAAATCGACTGCGCCACCGCCACCGGCGGATCGTTCACCGCGCGGACGGTCAGCGAAACAATCGCTACGTTCGAATCCGCCAGCGCGACATCGCGCGCCTTGAACGAAAAGCCATCAGTCCCGCCATAGTTCGCGTCCGGCGTGTAGATGACCGAAGCACTGTTGTTGGTCGCGCCCGCTACGACCGCGCCCAAAACGCCATGCTGCGGTGGATTCACAATCGAGAAAGTCAGTGCGTCGCCATCCGCATCGTTCGCCGTCAATACGATGGCGAGCGGCGAGTCCTCGTCCGTGCTGCCGCTGGTGAGCGCCGCGACCGGCGCGAAATCCAGGTTGGTGACCTTGATTGAAATCGTGCCCGGAGCCGAAGTGGCCTGCGCGTCCAGCGCCGCAAACGTGAATGAATCGACGCCATCGAAGTTCGCACTCGGCCGGTAAACGATGTTCGGGGCCGCGCCGCTCAGCGTCCCATGTGTGGGCGCAGTCAGCTGCCGAAACGCCAGCGGATCGCTGTCGGCATCGCTACCGGTGAGCGTGATTGCGACGGTCGCGCCCTCGTTCACCGCGTAACTCGCGTTTGTGGCCACCGGGGGATCGTTGACCGGCGTGATCACGATGTTTGCCGTCGCGATCTCCGAAGACAATTCGCCATCGGTTGCCACATAGATGAAGGCATCCGCGCCGTGGTAATTCGCCGACGGCTGATATGTGCGCACCGCGCCGTCGCCGCTCAGCACACCGTGCACTGGCGCTGCCACGATCCTGAAGCTCAGCGGGTCACCGTCCACGTCGCTGCCGGAGAGTGACACCGTCGCGGCGACGTCCTCCGCAATGATCACCGACTTCGGCGCGGCCGTCGGTGGATCGTTCACCGGCGTCACCGTCAGCTGAATACTCACGATGTCGGAATCCACGTGACCATCGTTCGCCTTGAAAGCAAACGTGTCCGATCCGGCGTAATTCGCCGCCGGGGTGTAGGTGAGCACCGGCGGAGAGCCGGACAGAGCGCCGTGCGCGGGCGGGGTGGTGAGAGTAAACCTTAATGCGTCGCGGTCTGGATCCGTGCCATTGAGAACCACGCGCGCGCTCGTGTCCTCCGTCACCGCAATGGTGGAACTCTCGGCGACAGGTGGACGATTGGTGAGCCGCAGCAATCCGCCGCCACGAATCACGATACGGTCGGCGGAAAGTCCGCCGACGAGTTGCGCGGCGCCGACGACCGTCACGATTCCGTCGGGCGCGTTGACAAACGCGTACACGGCACCGCCGCCGTGCACCGTCAGGCCGCCGGAATATAAATTCAGCGCCAGCCAGCCGGGCATCAACTCAGCGCCGAGGGTGCCGCTGACGCTGAACCCGTTGGCGACCCGAAGCGTCACCGGCCCGAGAACGTTCAGTTTCGACCCCGCGTGCAGCGTGAGCCGCTGTAACTCGTAAACGGCCGGCTGAATCGAACCCGCAGTCCCCAGCGTGAATCCGCTGCCGCCATTCGCGACGAAGTCGCCATAGGCGCCAGCTGGAACCGCGACCTGGCCGATGTTTCCATCCAGCGTCAGGTCACGAAGCGTGGCGAACGGACCGGGATCGCGTGCGGAAGATGAAAGCACGACGCTGCGCGTGCCGGCCGGTAGTGCCGGTGCGGTTACAATCGGTAGCGCCACCGGATCGGTGCGACGAACGATTCGCGAGAGGGAGGAATGGCCGCCGAGAGTGATTTCGTAGTCGGAGGGCGCGGCCGCTCCGGCGCCGTCGATCATTCCGCCGTAGTGCGGCGAGCCGTTGACGCGGATCGCCGGCGTGCCGGGGACGAATGCGTTGCCGGTAACCGTTGCGGTGCCGGTCAGCGCGAACGGCTCCGGGAGCATCTGCTGCACCGAGCCATCGAGTTTGCCGTCAATCGTTGGTGCGTGGCGGACGAGTCCCGTGCCGGTCTGGCCCCGCAGCGGTTCGGCGATGCTCGTGAGAACGCAAACAGCGAGAAGGAGACAGCGGATAGGGCGAGCGTGCATGGCGGGAGCGGCGGTTCCGGCCGGAGCCGGGTGTGCGCGTTGAACGAGGAATTGCTGGAAGTGGACGAGCGGATCTTCCGCCCAAGTTCCGGATTCCAACGGCCGCGAACCGACATGCCAGTGCTCTGACTACTCAAAATTGAGTATACCGGATCGGCGCTCCGAGCAGCGCCGATCCGCCGGTGGCGGGAAATCAATCGAGGCATGGCTCCGCGCCGCGGACGTGGTTCCGTCGCACGGCTTACGCCGTCATGAAGATCTCAATACGCAATGACGTGACCGCGGTCCTCGTGCGGACGGCGTCCGCCACGTCGGAATCGATTACACGACGTCCGCCGGTTCGACAAGCTCACGGTCCCCGACAAGCGGACGCCTACAAGACGGCAACATCTGCACCTCACCTGGGAGCGCGGGCGTCTCGCCCGCATGGATTGAAGGGGTACGGGCATCCCGCCGCCAGAGGCGGGTAAACCCTGGTCGCCTTCGGCGCCGCCAGAGGCGGGTAAACCCTGGTCGCCTTCGGCGCCGCCAGAGGCGGGTAAACCCTGGTCGCCTACGGCGCCGCCAGAGGCGGGTAAACCTGTCCGTGATGCCGGGAGCGCCGCCAACTTCGCCCGCAGAGACATTGTAGATCGCCAATCCCACCGAATCTGCGGTCGCCCCGCGACAGCCTCGCGGCGCTGAGCCCACCGCATGGAGAAGCCGCAGCCACGCAATCTGTGCGGGCGGGACGCCCGCGCTCCCAGGAAACCACGGTTCATTCCCGTCCGGGGTCGGTGGTCCGTGGTCGGTGGTCAGTGGTCAGTGGTCGGTGGTCAGTGGTCAGTGGTCGGTGGTCGGTGGTCCGTGGTCAGTGGTCCGTGGTCGGTGGTCAGTGGTCGCTGATCTCTGATCTCTGACATCTGACATCTGCCGTCTGCCGTCTGCCATCTGCCATCTGCCATCTGCCGTCTGCCATCTGCCATCTGGCCCCTGCTCCTGCTCCGCGCCGCCTATAGCACCCGCCGCAACGCCTCGCTGCCGGCGCTCGTCACCAGCGCGTACACATTCTGCGGATCACTCCACGCAGTGGCGGCGTATCGGCCGCGCGAAAAAACGGCCGCGCCCGCATCGCTGCCGGCGCCGGGGAAATCGCCGCGGCGCGCGACGTACACGTGAAACCAGGTCCCGGTCGAACGCCTGTTCGCGCTCGAACCACGAGCGCAGCGTCGGATCGGTGGATGCCTGCGCGAGCGGATCGGTGAACCGCGGGTCGATCGCATCGCGCCCGTTCGACCGATAACTGGAGAGGACTAACTTCGCTTCCTGGTTGTTCATGCGCGGGCCTTCGTTTGCGGAAATTCCACCACCCTGCCGTCCACCGCCTTCGCCGCCAGCCGGACGCGCAGCTGCGCCTTGCCGCGCGACAGCCGCGACATGACGGTGCCGATGGGCACGCCGAGAATCTCCGCGCATCCGTTTGGGCGTTCATTCGTCACGCATTCGAATGAAGCGAGATGTCGTGAGCGCGGGGGGCGTGGCGATCGCAGCGTGCGTGCTGTCCCTGTCCGGCTGCGCGTCCGGCCCGCTGCCGCTCACTCCGCCGGCGACGACAGTACCGCGGATGCCCAAGAGCACACCGGCGGCGGCGCCGACACCCGCACCGGGCCCGGAAGAACTTTTTGCGAAGACTCTCGAGGCCGTGAAAAGCGGCGACGATGCAAACGCGGTCCGACTCGCCTACTCTGTCACATCTGATTTGGAGCGTGCCCGACTCGTCGAGCGCGTGGCCGCGACCGTCGCGGAATCGGATCCGCAGCGCGCAGCGACGTTTGCCGCGACACTGCCGATGGGCACGGCACGGGCGACGGCGATCGCCGCGGCGTCACGACCGTGGGTTCGGAAAGACGCACGTCAGGCACTCACTTGGGCGGGCGGTTTGTCGGATGCCTCCGCGCGTGCGACGGCGATCGATGGCATCACGGCGGAACTCGTGGCGCTGAACCCCTCGCAGGCGATCGCGATCGTGCTGGACCAGCCGGCATCGGCGGCGCGCGATCAGGCGCTCGCCCGGACGGCGGCGCATTGGGCACGCAAGGATCGGGTCGGCGCGCTGAGCTGGGCCCAGGGGCTGACGGACGCCGGGCAGAAGCAGCGGATGACAACCGCGATCGGATTCGAAGTGGCGCAGATGGATCCGAATGCGGCGCTGCAGATCGCGGAGGCGATGCCCGCCGGCCGCGATCGTTCGCTGCTGCTTCACGCCGTGGCGCAAACCTGGGCCGCGCTCGATTCGAGGGCGGCCGCGGAATGGGCGTTCAAGCTGCCGGCGGGTGAGCAACGCGACGCCGCAATCGCCGGATACGAGGCCGGACTCGGGGTCAGCGGCAACCTCGGCCGCCGAAACGTGCGTGTGGCGCAGAACGTGGCCAGCCGCCGCGCGGGTGGGACGAGCATGGCCGGAGCGCTACCAACGGATCTAGCGTCGCGCGCCGCGTTCCTCGCCAGCCAGCCCGAGACGCCGGAGCGCCAGCGCGAGATTGAGGAGTTGCTCCGCGAATGGAGTGCGCGCAACCCGGCGGCGGCCGGAATCTGGGTGGCCGGGCTGCCGCCGAGCGGTTCGCGTGACCTGGCCGTGACGACGTTCCTCGATCAGCTGTTGCAGCAATCACCGCAGCAGGCGGCGAGCTGGTTGAACACCGTGCCGGGTGCCGCCTATCGCGAGGACCTGGTGGAAAAAGTCGCGCAACGCTGGCTGCCAATCAGCCGTGCCGAAGCCGAAGCGTGGCTCGACCAGACGATGCTGCCACCGGATCGAAAAGAGGAAATCCGCCGACGGTGGGGTTTCTGAAGACGTCCTACCGAATCGGCACCGGGGAGAGCTTCCAGATGTCGTTCGCGTATTCGCGAATCGTGCGGTCGCTCGAGAACTTGCCGACCCGCGCGGTATTCAGAATTGCCATCCGGGCCCAGCCGGCGGTGTCGCGATACGCGCGATCGACCTTCGCCTGGCAATCGCAGTACGCGCGGAAATCCGCCAGCACCATGAACGGATCCCCGCCGTGCAGCAGGCTGCCATGCAGCGCGCCAAACGCGCCGTGCTCGCCCGGCGTGAAATAATCGCTGCCCAGCCAGTCGACGATCGCGCGTAGCTCCTCGTCGTGATGGTAAAGGTCCCACGGCTTGTAGCCCTTCGCACGGAGCGCCTCCACCTCGTCGACCGTCATGCCGAAGATGAAGATGTTCTCGTCGCCGACCTCCTCGCGGATTTCGACGTTGGCGCCGTCGAGCGTGCCGATAGTGAGCGCGCCGTTGAGCGCGAGCTTCATGTTCCCGGTGCCGGACGCCTCCTTGCCCGCGGTTGAAATCTGCTCCGACAAATCGGCCGCCGGAATGATCTTCTCGGCCAGCGACACGCGGTAGTTCGGCAGGAACGCCACCTTGAGTTTTCCGCCGATGCGGGCGTCGGTGTTGATGCGCGCGCCAATTACGTTGATCGCGCGAATGATGTTCTTCGCCAGGTCGTAACCGGGCGCCGCCTTGGCCGCGAAAATGAACACCCGCGGCACGACATCGAGCCCCGGGTTCTGGAGCAGCCGGCGGTAGAGCGCCATGATGTGCAGCAGGTTCAAATGCTGCCGCTTGTACTCGTGCAGCCGCTTAATCTGCACGTCGAAGAGCGCGTCGGGCGAAACGTCAACGCCGCACTCGCTCTTGATCACGGCGGCGAGATCGGCCTTGTTCGCGCGCTTGATCGCCATGAACTCGCTCTGGAATTCCGCGTCGCCGGCAAATTTCTCCAGGCCGCGCAAGAGATCGAGGTCGCGAATCCAGCCGTCGCCAATCCGGCCGGTGATCATGGCCGAGAGCCGCGGATTCGACTTCAGCAGCCAGCGCCGCGGCGTGATCCCATTGGTCTTGTTCTGGAATTTCCCCGGATAGAGCAGGTCGAACTCCGGGAAGAGGTGTTTCTTCAGCAGCGCCGTGTGCAGCTCCGCGACGCCGTTGACGGCGTGACATCCCACGACGGCGAGGTTCGCCATCCGCACGCCCTTGCCGCCGCTTTCGTCGATCAGCGAACACACGCGCTTCTTTTCGTTGTCGCCCGGCCATTGAATCTCCACCGCGTGCATCACGCGCGCGTTGATGTCGTAGATGATCTGGAGATGCCGCGGCAGCACGCGCTGGAAGAGCGCGACGCTCCATTTCTCCAGCGCCTCGGGCAGCAACGTATGATTCGTGTACGCGAAGGTGCGGGTCGTGACGTCCCATGCGGTCTCCCACGCGATGTTCTGCTCATCGAGCAGGATTCGCATCAGCTCGAGGATCGCGACCGCCGGATGCGTGTCGTTCAGCTGGACCGAGACCTTCTCGGCGAAATTGTCCCACGAGTTGCCGGGCGTCCGGAAATGCCGCCGCAGGATGTCGCGCAGCGAACAGGCCACGAAGAAGTACTGCTGCACCAGCCGCAGCTCCTTGCCGTTTTCGGTCTTGTCGTTCGGGTAAAGTACCTTCGAGACCGTCTCGCCGACGGCCTTTTCGCGCACGGCCTCGACGTAACCACCGCTGTTGAACGCGGCGAGGTCGAAGTCCTCCGTCGCCTTCGAGGACCAGAGCCGCAGCAGGTTCACCGTCTCGGTGCCGTAGCCGGCGATCGGAATGTCATGCGGCACGCCGAGGAGGGTCTTGGTATCGACCCAGCGCGGCCGGTAATTGCCGCGATCGTCGAACACGTTCTCGACCCGGCCGTAGAGCTGCACCTGCTGGGTGTACTCCGGGCGGACGACCTCCCACGGATCGCCGAAGAGGATCCAGTTGTCGGGATGCTCCATCTGGTGGCCGTTGATGAACGCCTGCTTGAAGAGCCCGAACTCGTAGTAGATGCCGTATCCGAGCGCTGGATAGTCGAGGGTCGCGAGCGAATCGAGGAAGCAGGCGGCGAGCCGGCCGAGGCCGCCATTGCCCAGACCCATGTCGACCTCGGCGTCGCGGATATGCTCGAAGTCCTGGCCCAGCGATTCGAGCGCCTCCTTCGCCGCCTCGTACTGGCCGGTCGCGAGCAGGTTGTTGCCGAACAGGCGGCCGATGAGGTACTCGAGCGAAAAGTAGTACACGCGCCGGACGTTGTGGATGTTGTGCACCGCCTGCGTCGCGATCATCCGCTCGTGAATCCCGTCGCGCACCGCGAGGGAGGTGGCGACCCACCAGTCGCGCGGGGTGGCGGACCCGGTGTGGCGGGCGAGCGTGGAGACGAGATGGCGTTGAATCAGCGAACGCATTACTTCGGTGGGATTGTCGGTGGAGCCTTTGGGATGGTGAATCGCCGTGTAGATCAGGGGTGCGAACGGGGCGGTGCTGGCAAGCTCGGCGGGGTTGGCGGCGGGCAGCGGAAGCCGGGAGGGTTGGGCCGGCTCGGAGACACGTGGAGTGCTCGGTTTGACGACGGGCGGCATGGGAAAGGCCGGAACGCTAGGACAGGATCGGAGCGAGCGCGAGCGCGCGTTACGATTTTTAAACCGCCGGCCGCGCCGCAGAAATTCGTGATTTTTATGCGCCACGACATCAATAGCCCGCAACATCGCATCGAAAACCCAACGCCGGTGGTCAATCGACCGACATGAGAGTTGCGGGCTGCGGACTAACGCTGAAACCGTCGCGCGAGTTCGCCGTGGTTGAGCTCGATGTACGTCGGGCGCCCGGCGGGATTGGTGAGCGGCGTGCGGGTGGCGAACAGCTGGGCCACGAGAGCGCGCAACTCCGCTTCGCCCGAGCCCTCGCGCAGCCGGACGGCCTTGGCCGCCGCGAGCCGGGCGAGTTCCTCGCGGGCCAGCTCGGTGTTGTGGTCCGGGATGATTCCCTCGCGAAACGCGCCGAGCAGGTCGCGGAGGAAGGCTTCCGCATCCGCGGGTTCCATCCAGGTCGGGATCGCCTCGATGCGGAAGAAATTGCGGCCGAATTCGCCAATCTCGAAGCCGTGCCCGTTCAGGAATTTCAAACGATCGAGCAGCATCGCCGCCGCAATCGAATCGAGTTCGACTGGAACCGGCAGCAGCAGCCGCTGGCTCGGCACCGCCCCGGAGCGAAACTGCTCCCGCAGCCGCTCGAACCAGACACGCTCGTGCGCCGCGCGGCGATCGAGCAGCACGAGGCCCGATGGCGTCTCGAAGAGAGCGAAGTTTCCGTGGGCGAGGCCGACATAGCGCCAGGAGGGCGTGGGCGCGGTTGATTGCGGATTGCGGATTTCGGATTGCGGATTGGCCGATACCGGATTGCGGATACCGGAAACCGGAAAGCTTCCTGGCGCGTGCAAACCGGCGAGATCGGCGCGATGGATCGGTGCCGGGCCCTGCACGTTGTGGCCGCCAATATCGGGAACCAGTCGATCCGGTATCCGGTTTCCGGTATCCGAAATTGGACCCTCCGGTATCCGATTTCCGGTTTCCGGTATCGTCGCGCTCCGCGATCCGAAATCCGAAATCCCCTGCGCCGGCGCCGCCAGCTCCCTCAAGCGCTGCAGCACGGCCCGAATCACGAAGCTCCGCACCTGCGTCTCGCTCCGGAACCGCACCTCGCGTTTCGCCGGGTGCACGTTCACGTCCACCGCCGCGGGGTCGCATTCGAAAAACACGAACGCCAGCGGATACCGGCCCTTCGGCAGCGACTCGTGGTAGCTTTCGATCAGCGAATAGTTGAGCGTACGGCTGTCCACGGGCCGGCCGTTGACGAACACGATCAACTCGTGCCGCGTCGCGCGCCCAACCCCGGGCCGTCCCACGAGTCCGCTGAGCCGGAAGCCCGGCTCCAACGCCTCAATCGAGACGAGGGCCTCCGCGATTTGCCGGCCGAAAATTTCCGCCACGCGGCCTTCCAGCGTCGGTGATTCGGGCGAACGAAACACGACGCGGCCATCCTCGATCAACGTGAACGCCGTGCGCGGGCACGCGAGCGCGTAAAGCCGCACGCAATGCACGATATGCGCCGCCTCGGTCTGATCGGTCTTCAGGAATTTGCGGCGCGCGGGGACCGAGTTGAAAAGGTACGTCACCTCGATTCGCGTGCCGACCGGCCGGCCGCAGTCGCGTACGTGCACGAATTTGCCGCCGTTGACGAGGATCTCGGTTCCGACGTCGCTCGTTTCCTCGCGCGTCTGGAGGAGGAAACGCGAGACACTCGCGATCGACGGCAGCGCCTCGCCGCGAAACCCATAGCTTGTCAGGTGATCGAGATCCGCGGCTTCGACGATCTTGCTCGTGGCATGGCGCTCGAGCGCGAGGAGCGCATCGTCGCGCGACATGCCCGAGCCGTTGTCCTCCACCCGCATGAGCGAACGACCGCCGTGCCGGAATTCCACCTCGACGCGGGTCGCGCCGGCGTCGAGCGCGTTCTCCACCAGTTCCTTCACGACCGCCGCCGGCCGTTCGATCACCTCGCCGGCGGCGATCTGATTGGCAACCCGATCCGGAAGAATGCGAACCTTGGCCATTGCGCTCAGGCAAGCATGGAAACCCGAGCGGAAGGAAGCGCGGAATGCGCGCGGTGCTGAATGCCAGCGGGCCCAGCCGGCTCCGTGCAGCCGAGGTGGAGCGGCTTGCCGTTCGACAGGCTCACGGCCAGCTCGCAACAATGACGAGGCCTCGAGCCGGTCGAGAGGCTCCTCAAGCCGCTTTTTTCGAGTGCACGGTTCGTCAAACCCGGCTCAGCGCCTTCATCCCATCATCCGGTGCACTCTGTTTCACGGGGTGCGCGAGCATCGTGGCCACGTGGTTTCCCACCATCAGCCACTCGTCGTAGGTCAGGAATGCATTCGCGCCCGCCGCACGCGCGGCGTCCCGTCGATCGACTCCGGACATCATCAGGATGGGAACGGAAGGATTCCGGCTGCGGAATTCGCGAATCAGGGAAATCCCATCGAACTCGAACGTGCGGTGCGAAATCACGAGGGTCACGGAACGCGCGGATCGGCGGCACGAAACATCCGGACCAATTCGATGCCGGTGACATCGTAGGTGCGGTGCGTGATGATCGCCGTCACCTCGCCCTGCCGCACGCGCGCAAGCGCCGGCTCCGCGGAGTCGAACTCCTCGATGATCGCTTCGGGGAATTTGCGCAGCAAGGTCCGGACCAGGAGATATCTGCTCTCCGGGTGGTCATCAACCACGAGAAACACGGCCGCGGACAACATACGGTTTACTACCTGCCGATCTTTGACCGGCCGGAGCTGGAGCGTTCCGAAATTGGGAATAGACCCACCTTGCGTGTGGTCCGGCGCCCCATGCGCGCGGGAAAATGGCGTCGCAATGCGCTCATTCCCGTTCAGCCGGCACTCCCTGCGGTGAGCTTGTCGAATCCGGCTCCGTGTCTCGACACGCACCCGAAAATCACCCTGCGGCATGCCGCAAGCGGCAGCCCTACAGTGTGCATCGCGAACCGGCCGCAGGACCGCCGAGCAACATCGCTCACCGATCAGACTGCTGGTCAGAAGGCTTCGGTTCGTCCGGCTTGGCGCGGTTCAGGTGGCGGAGGTCGATCAGGTTTACGAGGTCCGTGACGGCGCGGAACGGACGCAGAATGGCGTTGCCGATCAACACGGGCGTGACCGGCGTTTTCGTATCCTCCACCAGCCGTGACATCAGGAACAGCAGCG
Organism: Opitutaceae bacterium; assembly: GCA_030648295.1. Lineage (GTDB taxonomy): Bacteria > Verrucomicrobiota > Verrucomicrobiia > Opitutales > Opitutaceae > ER46. The sequence continues at coordinate 26,984 of JAUSID010000076.1, forward strand.
CGATCGCGCCGGCGAAGACGCTGACGAAAAACCAGCGGAAGACCGGGATGTCGATTGCCCGCGAGGCGCCATCGCCGGTTTTCAGAAACAAGCCCCAGACGATCGGGGAAAGCCCGCCGATGAACGAGGTCACGGCGCCGTGGATGGAAACGGCGAGCGTTCGATCCTCGGCGTTCATCGTTTTCGGCAGGAAGTTCAGGCCGGCAATGCCCCAGGTGGCGGCCGCCAGCCCGACGAAAAAATAGGCGGCCGAAATCCCGGGCGCGCCGCCGAATCCGTTGCCGAGGAAGAGCCACCAATAGATCGCCACTCCGGCCTGCACGCCGAGGGCAAGCAGGAAAAACGGTTTCGCGCCCCGCAGGTCGATGTGCCGCCGAATCAGCCACGCCGCCGTCATCACGCCGGAATAGCGCAGCACCTCGAAGAGCATGATCTGGCCGGCGGAAAACCCGGGACCGACTTTCAGGAAGTAGGCGACGAACGGCGGAATCGGCGTCGAGATCACCGCATAAACCACCGCCAGCCACACGTAGTGGCGAAATGGAGACCGGCGAAACAGATGCCGTGGAGTGTCGCGCAGGACGGTGCCGAGGCTGATTGCCACCGGCCGATCCGGGTCGGGCAGTTTCTTGAGCGAGTAGTAGCTGATGGTCGAACCGACCAGGGCGATGAAGTATTGCAGGAGCAGCGCGACATACACCGGCAGCAGCGCGAAGCTCAACGCGCAGGTCAGCAGCGTGCCGACGCCGGCGAGGGCCGAGATAAACTGGTCGCTGGCGAAATACCGGCCGCGGACGGACGCGGGAAGAATCGCATAAAACCACGAGATGCCGGACGCGGCGCCGATCGAACGAAAGAGACAGAAGCAGAAAACGCTGCCGACGAGCGCGTGCACCATCCACGGCTGCTCGCCATTCATCGTCAGGGCGACGAACGCGAGCAGGAACGGCACGGAAAGGAAAAAGCTGCGCGTCCGCCAGCCCCCGAGCATCACGGCCTTGAACCCGTATCGCGGCAACAGGACCGTGGATACGATCTGGATCGGCGTCAGGATGAAGACGAACGAGTACGCCAGACCCACCTGGAAAGGGCTCGCGCCGAGTTGCTCGGCGAAGAGCACCATGGGCGTGCCGATCCCGATCTGCCAGGCGAGCGCATTGAAAAACGAGAACGTCAGCGCCGGCCGGAATGGTGCCAGTTCGGGATCGGACTTGGTGGTCGGGAAAAGGGAGAGCATTGTCAGGAGGGAGCGCGGGCGTCCCGCCCGCCATCAGACAATCGATGCGGGCGAGACGCCCGCGCTCCCAACAAGCGCCTGGCTACTTCAGCAGTTTCCTCCAGCGCTCGAACTGCCGGGCGACCTGTTTCGGCCCGGGCATGCCGGTGCCGGCGCGCCTGGCCATCGCGCGCTTCAGATCGAAAACCTGCACCCAGTCGTCGCGGAACGCCGGATTCACGCCCTGGACGTCCGCGGTCGAGAGTTGGTTGAGCGCCACGTGATTTTGTTCGGCCAGCCGCACCACCGCGCCAACCGCGTGATGGGCATCGCGGAATGCCACGCCGCGACCGACGAGATAATCCGCGAGATCAGTGGCCAGCAAAGCGGGATCATTCACCGCCGCCGCGCAGCGCTCCGCGTTGAGCGTCATGCCGCCGAGCGTGCCGGCGAGAACGTCGGCGCAGAGCGCGGTCTGGTCGAAACTGTCGAACACCGGCGGCTTGTCCTCCTGGAGATCGCGATTGTACGTCAGCGGCAGGCCCTTCGTCAGCGTGAGCAGCGTGTGCAGGTTGCCCTGCAAGCGGGCGGATTTGCCGCGGAGCAGTTCGCACGAATCCGGATTCTTCTTCTGCGGCATCAGCGACGAGCCCGTGCAGAACGTATCGGGCAGTTCGACGAACTTGAACTCCGCGCTGCTCCAGAGAATCAGGTCCTCGGCGATTCGCGAAATGTGCACGCCGAAGAGCGCGCAAGCGGCGGCGAATTCGATGAACACGTCGCGGTCAGCCACGGTGTCCATCGAGTTTTGCGTCACCCGCGGCCGGCCTTTCGCGTCGACGAAGCCGAGTGCCTTCGCCGTGAATTCACGATCGATCGGCAGCGTCGTGCCCGCGAGCGCGCCCGAGCCAAGCGGACACCAGTTCGCGTGATCGGCCACATCGACAAACCGCGACCGGTCGCGCTCGAGCATCTCGAGCCAGGCGAAGAGATGGTGCGCGAGGAACACCGGCTGGGCGCGCTGGAGGTGGGTGTAGCCGGGAATGAGCACCGCGCGATTCGCGGCGGCGACCGCGAGCAGCGCGCGTTCGGCACCGAGGATCTTTTCGCGCAGCAACGCGCAGGCGTGCTTGAAGAACAGCCGCATGTCCGTCGCGATTTGGTCGTTGCGGCTGCGCGCGGTGTGCAGCTTGGCCGCAGCCGGCACGCGCTTCGTCAGCGCCTGCTCGATGTTCATGTGCACGTCCTCGAGCTTCGTGTCCCACCTGAACCGGCCGGCTTCGATCTCGGCGCGAAGCTCGTCGAGCCCGGCGTGAATCGCGTCGCGCTCGCGGCTCGTGATGAGACCAACGTGCGCGAGCATGGCCGAGTGCGCCTTGCTGCCGGCGATGTCGAAAACCGCGAGCCGCCGGTCGAACGAGACGGACTCGCTGAACCGGAGCATCAACTCCGCGGGGCCGGCGGAGAATCTTCCACCCCATGTCGCCTGCGACGCTTTCGCCATAGCCAAAAAACATGACGCCCGACGGACGGCCCGCGCAATGTGATTTTCCGAGACGCCGCGGTTGTTGCTGGCCGCAGTCGTGGCTACGAGCGTGAGCGAGTGGTGGTTTATCATTGGACGACCGAACCCTCTGATTGCGCCGCCCGCCCACACGGAGCGTGCTGCGGCCTGATCAAAGGCGCAATCAGCCCACTTCGCGTTTGCCGGTACCGCGCCGGCCATCACAGTGGCGCGATGGTTCGTGCGGCCACTGTCTTCCTGATCGCGTGCGTCGCGACGGCGCAAGCGGCCGAGTTGCCGCTCGACGCCTTTCGACGGGTCGTCGTGCCCCCGGCGAAGACATCCATCTATATCGGTACCGTGACCATGACGATGCCGCCCTTCGTCCGCGCGAACGGGACGTATTCCACCGCCTATACCGCGAAGGTGTTTCCTTTTTTCTTCTACAACGAGCAGGGCACGCTGACGATCGAGATGCCGGACGAGTCGTTGCGGAAACTGGAGCGCGGCGAGCCGGTTGACCTGAAGGGCGTGGCGGTCCGGACTGACGGCGCACAGCGGCGCGTGGAGGGTCGCGCGACGCCGGCGGATGCGAAAAGCGGCAAGCTCAAGGTGCGGGTGTTCGTGTCGAAGCGAACCGAGCTGATATTCAACACCACCTATCGATTCGAAGGTGGGAGCGCGCGGTGAGGGATGGAGTGAAATTCCAGCCTCGTTACCTCGGCGGCTACGAAGTCGATCGCCCTCAACTGCATGACTCGGCTCGAGAGGGGTGGCGCGAAGCGCCGGGGTGGGTTCGCGGGATCACCCCGCAGCCCAGTGGAACGCGATCGGTTTCTCCACGCTGGGATGCAGGCTTTGGTGTACGGGGCACGCGTTCGCGGCGCCGACGAGCGGCTTGGCCGCCGGGTGATTTTCCGGAATCGGCATCCACACTTCGGTCGCGAGCCGGACAATCCGGCGCGGCGAATCGGTTGACATCTCCTTGGTGGTCTTGAACCGCAGACCAAGCAGGTCTACGCCGTGCTTTCGCGCCGCGATTGCCATGGTGGTGACGATGCACGTGCCGAACGCGGTGGCGACGAGGTCGGTGGGTGAAAACGCCTCGCCGCGGCCCTGATTGTCCTTTGGCGCATCGGTGGCGAGCGTGCTTTCCGAGGGCTCGTGTCGCGCGATGCAGTGCAACTCTCCCTGATATTCGCCGGTGATCGTGACCATGCGACGACTTTCGGGAAGCCGGCCACCACCGCAACTCGGAACGCGGCGATCCTGGGAGCGCGGGCGTCTCGCCCGCTTGGTTGAAGCGGCACGGGCATCTTTTCCGTGATCGCGGAGAAGCGTCGCACTCACACCCGCTTGTCACAAATTTGCCGGGTCAAATGCCGGGACCGCGGATGGTTTTGGCGTCGCATGGGTGTCCCGCCATAAACGAAATTCAAAAACGCGGATCACGACAGGACGGTCGTGCCACTTGCGGGCCAGAGGCCCGTGCTCCCAGGACGATCTGCCGCGGCAGAACACTCACTCCGTTCATTATTCGTGAGAGTGTTATCGGTCTGCGTGCAAACCTCCGCCCGTACAGCAATCAACGGTTTGTTCCTGCTCCCTGCTCCGGCGGCACTTGGTCGAAAACACGCGCCACTTCGGTTGCGGCTGCGCCGCCCCAAGCGAGCACCGCTGATAACCCGCTGCGGAGTTGCTTCTATCGGCGGGTGGTCGGGGTGCCGGTGCGATTGGCGTTGTGCGTCGGCGACGCGCTTCGATAATCCGCCCCCAGCGCGTCGTGCGTCTCACCGCCTGGTCAAGGCACGGGCGGCCGACACGTGGCGCGATGTTCCCGCTGGTGCCCTGTCATCGAAATCGCTCCCGCCGCTTGTCGCGGCAGAATCAATACACGTCCCCGTCATGATCGACCAACCGCAAGGCATCGACCGCCGCCGTTTCCTCAAGACCAGCGTGGCCGCCCTCGGCACCGCCGCCATCGGGTTTCCCGATATCATCCCCGCCCGCGCGCTCGCCGCGCCCGGCCGGCCCGGTGCCAACGACCGCATCGTCATCGGCCACATCGGTATCGGCGGCCGGGGCAACGGGCTGCTCGGCTACAGCCTGAGCCGAGTCGAATCCGGCAAGGTGGCGGTCGCGGCGGTGTGCGACGTGGACGAGGCGCGGCTGCGCAAGGCCCTCATCCGGGTGGGACCGAACGCGACGGCGTATCGGGATTACCGATATCTGCTCGAGCGGAAGGATATCGACGCCGTGGTCATCGGCACGCCTGACCACTGGCACGCCGTCGGCGTCGTCCACGCGGCCGAAAGCAGAAAGCACATCTACGTCGAGAAACCCGCGTGCTGCACGATTGACGAGGGCAAGGCGATGGTCCGCGCCGGCCGCGAAAACAAGGTTTGCATCCAGGTCGGCTCGCAGGGCCGCTCGCAAGCCGAGTGCTACAAGGCAAACCGCTACATCGCCAACGGCAACATCGGCACCGTAAACAAGGTGATTTGCTGGCACTACGAAAGCCCGGTCGACAGCAAGCCGGTGCCCGACTCCGCGCCACCGCCGGATCTCGATTGGGACCTCTGGCTCGGCCCGCTACCGTGGCGGCCTTACAACGCCAAATACTGCCCGGGCACATTCCGCTGGATCATGGAATCCGGCGGCGGCCAGATTCGCGATCGCGGCGCGCACGTCATGAGCAACGCGCTCTGGATCATGAACGCAGACCGGAAGATGTTCGCGTCGCCGAAAAACCCCGCGCCCCCCGTGACCATCGACGCGAAGGGAACCTTGCCGATGTCGGGACTGTGGGACACGGCCGTGACGATGGACGTGACCTATCAGTTCCGGAATCCGGACTGGACCATGGTCTGGTCGCAACCGGGCGAGAAGATTCCGTACTTCGACGAGGAGAAACGGAAGAAACTCGGCATCCGCGACACCTACGGCGCGACGTATCATGGTTCCAGTGACAAGCTCGTGGTCTGGGTGGGCGACGGCCAGGTTTACACGGAACTGAAGGCCGTCGACTGGACGCCAGGCCCGGGCGCGAAGGACGTGCATCGGAGTCCGGATTTCGATCACACGTCGGACTGGCTCCATGCCATTCGCACCGGCACCGAACCGGTGATGAACATCGAGGCGGGAGTGGCCGCGGCTTATCTGACCGTGCTCGGCAACCTCTCGCTCATCCTCGGCCGCAAGCTGACCTGGGATCCGGTGAAACAGGAGATCATCGGCGACGAGCAGGCGCGCCGGATGATGAGCCGGCCGCAACGTTACCCTTACGTCGTTTGAACGCCCGCGCCATGAACCAGCCGCCATCCCCCGCCACACACACCACCATGAGCGACACCACTTCCAACGCCGCTGTCATCGCCGCCGCCGCCGCCGGGCTCGCGGCCGTCAGCCACGCTGCCGGCAGCACATCCGTCGATGACCTCATCGCCAAAATCACCACCAAGGACAACGCCGTCCGCGGTCCCGCCTGGCAGGGCGCAGCGCCGTATGGCGCCGCCGCGGTCAAACGGCTCGCCGGCGTCATGCCCGATGAAGATTTCGAGACCGCCCGCTCGGCCAAGCGAGCCTTGTGGGTCATCGTGCGCCACGCCGGTCGGCCCGGGGCCGCGAAAGAGGCAACCGCCGTCGCGAAGGAACTCGTCGCGCTGCTTCCGACCGCACCGGCGGCGACACGCCGCGAAGTTTTGTGGATGCTGTCGGAGATTGCCGGCGATGACGCAATCGCGGCCGTCGCGGCGCTCTTGTCGGACAAGGATGTCCGTGCCGATGCGGTCGCGACGTTGATGCGACTGCCGGGGCGGAAATCAACCGCGGCCATCAAATCGGCCTTCGCGAGCGCACCGGAGGACTTCAAGTTCGCGCTGGCCGATGCGCTGCGGAAACGCGGCGAAAAGGTCGCCGGTTATCCCAGCCAAAAAATGGTTCCGACGCGGTCGACCACCGTGACGCAACCGCCGGCGGCGGCGGCGAACTGAGGGGCGGTCAATAAGAAACAGCGGCGTCACCTGGGAGCGCGGGCGTCTCGCCCGCAGTTTTTCTGGCGACACTCCAGGCGTCTGGACGGGATGTAATTGCCGGCGCTGGTTGGCCGAACGGGTTTTCCCTGTGATCTGCGGCTGCCCCTCGACAGTGCTCGGGGCCCTGAGCCGGTTCGACAGGCTCACGGCCAACTACTGCATCGACAGCGAGGCCTCGAGCTTGTCGAGAGGCCTGCCGAACGGGGAAGCCGCAGCCACTGGGCGGGCCGGAGGCCCGCGCTCCCAGGCGTTTCACGCCATCGCGGAATGGACAAACACGACTCCCTCGCCTTCATTGTCAGCCGAACTCGCGACCCATCCCTTGTCGTCGGCGAGTCGCCCTAGTCGAAATCTGAAACTCAACCCGACGCTGCGCGAATCCGCGCCAGTTCCTCCCCGCCCCATTGCGGGGCCCGGGCATCCAACCAACCCATCTCGTGAAAATCCAACGCCGCAAGTTCATCCAACAATCTGCCGTCGGTGTCGGCGGGCTCCTGCTCGGTGGCCATCTCGCTCCGGCGGCGGCTCCGAAAAGCGGGCACTTCGATCCCTTCGCGACCGTTCCGCTGGGCAAGTCGAAGCTCAATGTGTCGCGCTTCTGCCTCGGCACCGGGATGAAGGGCGGCAAACGCGAGTCGAATCACACGCGCATGGGGCGCCAGAAACTCGAGGGGCTCATTCATGGTTCCTTCGAGCGCGGTGTTCGGATGTTCGATCTCGCCGATCTCTACGGCACGCATCCGTATGTAATTTCGGCGCTCAAGGGCATCCCGCGCGAGCAATACAAGCTTGTAACCAAAATCTGGTTTCGGCCCGGCGGTATTCCCGAGGCGGAGCGTCCCGATGCGAATGTGGTCGTCGATCGTTTCCTGAAGGAGATCGGCACCGATTACATCGATCTACTGCTGCTGCACTGTGTGGTGTCGGTGAAATGGCCGGAAGAGTTGCGCCGCCAGATGGACATCATCGCCGGACTGAAGCAAAAGGGCATCGTTCGCGCCCACGGCGTTTCGTGTCACTCGCTCGTCGCGCTGAACGTGGCCGCCGATGAGCCGTGGGTCGACTCGGTGCACACGCGAATCAATCCATTTGGGATGAGCATGGACGGCCCGCCCGATCTGGTCGTGCCGGTGCTGCGGCGGATGCACGCCAACGGCAAGGGCGTCGTCGGCATGAAGATCGTCGGTGAAGGCCGGCTGCGAAACGATCCGGAAAAGCGAAGCGAATCGGTGCGCTACGTGCTCGGTCTCGGTTGTGTCGACGTCCTGAACGTCGGCTGCGAAAACCTGTCCGAGGTCGACGATTTGGCGGCCAGAGTTCGCGAGGTTCCGCTCCCGGCGTAAGTCATGGCACGGGTGTCCCACCCGTGGATGCGATCGGCACGCATCACATGAAATGACTTCCCTGGGAGCGCGGGCGCCCCCGCCCGCCACGTCCGTCGCCGGCCGAGGCCGGCAACTTTTTAGAAAGTATCTTCAAACCCCGAGGCCGGTGTAGCGGAAGCCGTGAGGCTTTCGCCATACCGACTCCATTGGACAATGTGCAAGAATGGGCTTCGCTCCCGGCAAAATTCTCCCCATACAGGCGTCATCATTGCGGTGGTAGCTCAGCCGGATAGAGCAACGGATTTCTAATCCGTCGGTCGTGGGTTCGAGTCCCGCCCACCGCGCCACGCCTCGCTCCTGGCGGAAGGCGGTTTCCTGGGAGCGCGGGCGTCTCGCCCGCAACGGACGCGGAGCGGGCCGGAGGCCCACGCTCCCAGGTGACGCACGCTGTTTCCTGGAAGCTGGAGTGTGGTGCCGAAAACAAGCCGGGCCGCTCCACGACCGCCTCGTCACCCCGGCTGCTGCGTAATTCCGGTTGTGCGGGTGCATGGAGGCAATCCGGTGAAAGAGAATGAACCCGCGTGTGCGGCGTTCACCCCTTCTTCTTCTTCTTGCCCGCTTTCGCCTTTCCCTCCGCGGGCGGCTCGCGACCCAGGATTCGCAGCGAACCAGCGTCATTGCCTTTTGGATGCGGCGTCACGTTTGCGCGTTTCGCCCAGGAGTCCCATTGCGCCGCCATCGTGCGGACGCGCTCCGGCTGGCTGGTCGCGAGATTGTTCTGCTCCCCGCGATCGCGGCCAATGTGGTAGAGCTCCCATGCCGCGTCATAGCCGACCCGCACGAGCTTCCAGTCGCCGTCGCGGACGCAGGCATTGCCCTCGTGTTCGCCGAACAGCGGCGTTGGGCGGCCGAGCGGCCGGCCCGCAAACGCCGGTGCGAGGCTCACGCCCTCGAAACTCTGGACGGGTTTGCCGTCACGGCTCGACGGATACTTCGCTCCGCCGAGATCGATGCAGGTCGCCATCACGTCGATCAGATGCGCCGGATCCCGGCGGAACTCGCCGCGGGCCTTGATGCCGGACGGCCAGTGGGCGATGAACGGCGCCGAGATGCCGCCCTCGTCGTTGAAATGTTTGTAGCGGCGCAATGGTGTGTTCTGCATCCAGGCCCACGATTCGCCGCAGAAGAGCGTCGACTCGGCCGAGCCCGGTGCGCCCGGGCCCTCCAGCCGGCCGTTGGGACCCGCCTCGGGATTTCCGCCATTGTCGGAGAAGAAGAGGATCAGCGTATTGTCCAGTTCGCCGCGCTGCTTCAGCCCTGCGACCAGCCGGCCGACCGCGGTGTCGATGTGCGACACGCACGCGGCGTACACCGCCATGATCGTGTCAAAACGATCGCGCTCGGCCTCCGAAAGGCTGTCCCATGCCTGGACGCGCTCCGGGCGCGGCGCCCGTTTCCAGGCGCGATCCACCAATCCCGATGCCAGCTGCCGCTGATGCCGCTCGGCCGCAAGCTTGTCCCAGCCGGCGCGATACTTGCCGCGGAAACGCGCGATGTCGGCCTCGGGAGCCTGAAGCGGGAAATGCGGCGCGTTATGCGCGACATACAGGAAAAACGGTTTCTTCGCGGCCCTCGCCTCATCGATAAACCTCAGCCCGAAATCGGTCCAGAGATCGGTTGAATACCAGCCGGCCGGGAGTTCGGGACTCGTGTGGGGGATCGACTTCCCATCGAGGAACAGCACTCCGTTTTTTTGCGGGAAATAAACTCCGCCCGCCACGCCGCTCAAACTGCGATCGAACCCGCGCGTCCATGGGGTCGAGCCTTCCTTCGAGCTCATGTGCCATTTCCCCGTCATGGCGGTAAAGTAGCCCGCCGGCCGCAGCACCTCGGCAATCGATACCGCGTTCTCGCTGAGCGTCCCGCGATAGCCGGGCAGCCCCTGATCCGCGGTCATGTGGCCGATGCCGGCCTGGTGCGGATACAATCCGGTTGTGAGCGACGCGCGCGTCGGGCAGCACCGGCCCGTGTTGTAGAACTGGGTGAATCGCACGCCGCCGGCGGCGAGCGCATCCAGGTTCGGCGTCGGGATTTCGGAGCCGAAGCACCCGATGTCGGAGTAGCCCATGTCGTCGGCCATGATGACGACGATATTGGGCCGGCTGGCGGGAGCGGCCGCGAGCGCGAGTGAGGTGGCAGCGAGGAGGAATGCAGTCAGCGCAACGAACGATTTCATACCGGTGAATCGGAGCAGACGAGAAGATGCCCGGTGGAGCAAGACGAAGAGCCGTTCGAGCACGGGGCTCCGCCGAAGCGGAACCGCGAATGGACGCGAATGAACGCCAATTCAAGCAGCGGAGGACAACCCAGCGAGGCGCGGCCTCAGACCAATTCAACCATTCTGCTGGCCAGCAGAACACGGATGAACACGGATGCGAATTGGTTTAATCCGTGTTTATCTGTGTCATCCGTGGTCGCATGGGTTTGGAAAACCCTGGCCGCCTACGGCGCCGCCGAAGGCGGGCAAGCTTGACCTGTTCACAACGAGTTTCGGATTTCAAGGAGTCTTGTGCGATTGCTTCAGTGAGTCGCCCCGCCTCTCCAGCGCGGGCTTCTATTCGCGTCCATTCGTGTCCATTCGCGGTCAACTGAATTGGCGGGTCAAACCGTACTGAGCGTTTCACGGCGGGCCATTCGGGAAGCGAATCGCTTCCGCGTTCCGTGACGCCGATCGACGTCGCCAGCCGCGCGATGAATATGCAAATTGTGCCATATGAAAACCAACCGATGCGGAGCGCGGGCGCGGCGAGGGTCTAGGTTAGCTGTCCTATCCGGGTGCGGCATGAAAATCCGCTTCGGCCAATATGTCCGCGGGCTGGCAGTCCTGGCGCTGATGTCATCGATCGGCGCCGCGCCAGCGGCTGCGACAGACACCGACAACATCCCGATCAAGGTTCACCAGCGGGCGAAAGTGCAGTTTCCCATCCGCGCGCTCAACCTGGGAATCCTCCGCGGCGAGGCGTCGTTGATGATGGACGTGGACCACACCGGCCGGGTCGTCGACGTGCTCGCGTTTGCCTACACGCGCCGGGAGTTTGCCGACTCCGCCCTGGACGCGGTGAAACACTGGCGGTTCACGCCTGGCCGGAGCGGCGGCGAACCGGTCGGATCCATGATCACGCTGACCGTGATGTTCGAGGTCACGGGAGTCCTCGCGTATGTGAAGCCGATCGCGGCCTCGGAGGAAGAAAACGCAACGGGCGATCAGTTCGCCTACCAGCCGATCGCGACGGCGGCGCTGGATCACGTGCCGGCCGCGTTGCAGCGAGACGGCCCGATTTATCCGCGGCAGTGGATTGATGAGGGAAGAACCGGCGCAGTCACGGTGGAGTTTTTCATCGACGAAACGGGCGCCGTGCGACTCCCGCGCGTGGTGGGCAAAGCGGATGAATTCCTCGGGGCTGCCTCCGTCGCCGCGGTGAGAACGTGGCGTTTTGAGCCGCCCCGGCACAAAGGCCGGCCGGTGCTCACGCGGGCATCGCAGGTCTTCACTTTTCATCCCGAGCCCAACGCTCGAAAAACGTAATCACACCCGGGCCCCGCCTTCGCCTATGAAAAACCAGCTCGCCAATTCGATTTCGGATTACACGCGTCGAAATTTCATCAAGGCCGGTGGCACGCTCGTCGCCGGTCTCGCCGCCGGCAACGCGGTGGCGGCGACGCGAACCGAGACGCTCGCGATCAACGGCGGTCCCAAGGCGGTCACGTTTCCGGCGGCCAGCGTGGTCGCGCTGACGCGCTGGCCGCGCTATGGCGAGCCGGAGAAAAAGCGGCTGCACGAGCTGATCGACAACAACCGGTTCTACGACGAGCTGCCGCGGTTCGAAAAGGAGTGGAAGGACTACACGGGCGCGCCATTCGTGAAGGCGCACATGAACGGTTCGAGCGCGCTCACGAGCATGTACTTCGCGCTCGATCTGCCGCCGGGGAGCGAGGTGATGGTGCCGTCGTACACGTTCGTCACCGCGTGCCTCGCGCTGCGGTTCTCGAACCTCGTGCCGGTCTTCATCGACATCGATCCCAAGACAGCGTGCTTCTCGCTCGAGGATGCGAAACGAAAGCTCACGCCGCGCACCAAGGCCGTGGTCGCGATGCACTCGTGGGGGCTGCCCTGCGAGATGGATCGGATCTGGGAGTGGTGCCGGGAAAAGGGCCTCATCCCGCTGGAGGACGCCGCGCACGCGCATGGCGCGTCGATGCAGGGACGGAAGGTCGGCACCTGGGGCGAGATGGCGATCCTGAGTTTCCAGGCTTCCAAGGTGATGCCGGCAATCGAAGGCGGCATGGGGATGTATCGATCGCGGTCCTACTACGAACGCGCCGCGGCCTTTGGCCATTACGAGGATCCCGTGAAGTTCGCCGCCGACAGCCCGGTGCGGGCGTATGAAGGTACCGGATTCGGCCAGAAGTACCGGATGCATCCGTTCGCCGCCGCGCTCGCGCGGCAACAGCTGGCCGGACTCGACGAGCGCAATGCCCTCGTGGCGCGAAACGTCCGCGCGCTGAACGACCGGCTGCTCCAGCTGCCGGGCATCAGCGAACCACGCTGCCGGCCCGACCAGCAGCGCGCGTACTACAACGGCAACCTGCTCTTCGTCGACTGGGCCCGCTGGGAATGCTCGCGCGACACGTTGCTCAAGGCGCTGAAGGCCGAGGGCGTGCGCGCCACGTTCTGGGACTATCCCGAGCAGCACAAACTGAAGATCTATTCGGAGGCGAAGTGGTGGCATCACCCGCCGGCGATTCCGGCGTCGATGCCCGGCAACGCGCACGTGAACGCGAACCACATTTTCCTGCCGGTGTTTTACGGCGAGGCGCCGCCGCTGCTCGACCAATACGCGAAGGCATTCGAGAAAGTGTGGTCGCACCGCGCCCAGCTGGCGCAAGCGTGAATGGTTGGTCCCTCATTCGTATTCATTCGCATCCATTCGCGGTGAAATTGAATTGAACCGGCGGACAGGAGAAGGAAGCCGGGGATATTGGCAGGCTCTGCTTTCTCCAAAGTCGTTGCGGGCAGGACGCCCGCCCTCGCACCTTGCGATCGCATTTCCTCGGAGGTAAAGCGCGCCCCCGCTCGGCGCACTTTTGCTCGGCTCGCGGCGGCGATTCTGCTTTCGTCGTTCCGCCGTCCCACCGGCACCCACATGTTTCGGTCCTTTGTCTCGTTCTTCACGAACCTGGATTCCGTCTACGCGGAACAATTCTTTTTCACCCGGCTGAAAGCGCGGCTTCTCGCCGCGTTCGGTTTGCTGATCATCGTGTGGGTGCCACTCAACGTGGCGAAACTCGCCTGGATCCAGCCGCCGTTCATCACGCTCCGATTGCTGATGAACGGCTGCGTCCTGCTCGCCGCGGTGCTGTCCCTTTATTGGGTGCGCCGCGGAAATATCGGCCGCGCGGGCAACGGGCTGGCGCTCGGACTCATCCTCCCGACGCACGCGCTGCTTTTTCTGGCGCCGGACTACCTGGAGCCGTTGAGCGTGGCGGTGCAACTGCTCGCGTTCGACCTCGTGTTCCTGCTCCTGACCGTGCTCTTCGCTTCGCGCGCGGTCGCGCTCGGAGTGCTGGCGGTGATTGTCGCCACGTTCGCGTCATTTTACCTGGGCACGCTGCACCAGGATCACATCGCGGGCTCGCTCGCGTTCGCGGCGAACACCCTGGTGCGCGACGGGCTCGTCGCGCTCGGGTTCATCTTTTGCCTCGGGCACACGGTGGTCCGGATGATCGATTCGGCAAACCGCCGCAGCGAGCTGGCGTTGCCCGCGACAAAGGCGATGAACGAAAACCTGGAGGCGCTCGTCGCCGAGCGCACCCGCGCCCTGGCGGTCGCGACCCAGCAGGCGCAGGATTCCTCGCGGGCGAAGGGTGAGTTTCTGGCCAACATGAGCCACGAGATTCGCACGCCGCTCAACGGCATCATTGCCGGCGCGGATCTGCTCCGCCAGCGCCGGGACTTGCCGCCGGTCGCCGCCGAGCATGTCCGAATCGTGGCCGACTCGGGGAATCTTCTGCTGAAGCTGCTCGGCGACATCCTCGATTTTTCCAAGATCGAGGCCGGCCAGCTCGAAATCGAACCGCACCCCTTCGACCTTGCGGTCACCGTCGGGGACACGGTTACGCTGCACGCCAGCACGGCTGCCGCCGGCGGCGTGAGGATCGAAAGTTCGCTTGCTCCCGATTTGCCGCGGCATGTCATCGGCGACAGCTACCGGCTGAGCCAGGTGCTGCTCAATCTCGCCGCCAATGCGGTCAAGTTCACGCCCGCCGGTGGCCGCGTGAATATCGTGGTCAGCAGTCACGCCGCCCGCGCTGACCCGGTGCCGGTTCGCTTCGAGGTGCGCGACACGGGTATTGGCATGCATGCGACGACGCTCAGCCGGATATTCGAGCGGTTCACCCAGGCCGACTCCTCGACGACGCGCCGGTTCGGTGGCAGCGGACTGGGACTCGCCATCAGCGCCCATCTGGTCCGGCTCATGGGCGGCAAGCTCGAGGTCGAGAGCGCACCCGGCCTCGGCTCGACGTTTTTCTTCACCCTTTCGTTTCCGCGGGTCGCCGAGCATGCCGCTGATGCGGCGGCGCCGGCGCCCGTGGCGGGAAATCTCGGGTTGCACGTCTTCGTCGCCGAGGACAACGCGGTCAATCGCAGCATCCTGGCCGCGCAGCTGACGCAGCTCGGCTGCCGGCACACCCTCACCCACGATGGCGAGGAGGCGCTGGCCGCACTAGCGGGCGGCGCCGCGCCCGATGTGATCCTGATGGATTGCCACATGCCGAATCTCGATGGCTGGGAGACCACGCGTCGGCTCCGCTCCTGGTCGGGCGAGTCCGACGAGTCCCGCCGGCGTGCCGCCGCGACCATCGTGATCGCCCTGACGGCCGCCGCGCTGCCGGAAGAGCGCCAGCGCTGCCTCGACGCCGGGATGAACGACTTCATCGCCAAGCCCGTACGGCTGGCGGAACTCGACCGCGTACTCCGGCGGTTCGTACCCACGCTTCAGCCCGGTGTCAGGTGAGATCGCGCCACGCGAGCGGGGATTTCCGGCCGGCGTCGGGGAAACGGATCGCCGCACAAAACGAGTCCCACCTGATGCAACGACCACGCCGCCCTACTCCACGGGCTTGTCCCCGGCGATTTCCGGAAATTTTTCGTGAGCGTAGCGTCGCGATTCGTTGACGATGGCGCGAATCATCGGCGTCGGCTCACCGCGCCAGATGGCGACAATCTCGACCGGATCGAATCCCTCCAGCGGCAACACGCGGACCTGGGGATGGCGCACCAATTCGGGGAGGTTGAGGTTCACGCCGATGCCGTGGCCATGGGCGACATACCACGTCACGAGCTGGAGCGACGTGGCCTCGATTGAGGGCCGCCATTCGACGCCCATGCGCTTCAATCCTTTTTGGAAAATGTTGTCCGGAGCCGGCACGCTGCTCACCAGCGGTTCGTCGATTCGCTCGCGCGACCAAAGTTCGGCCGCCGATTTGATTCGGGATTTGCGATGTACGATCAAAACGAGCGGCATCCGCAGCAACACGCTCCGGCGCAGCCCCGGCCCGACGCGCGGCTGCAACGCCGTGACAAACGCGAGATCGAGTTCGCGATTGCGCAACTCCGTTTCGAGCTGCGGTTGGAATCCGGCGTGCATCGCCAGCCGCAGTCCCGGATGATGTTTCTTCACCCGTTGCATGACGGCGGGCATGTGATCGCGCAGCAGCGCTTCCGAACCTCCAATCCGAACCTGCTCGGGCTCAGGTTTGCCGAGCGCGGCGCCGACGGCATCGACGTGGTCGAAAAAAGGCCGGGCGAAAGCGAGCAGCTTGTCGCCCTCGGGCGTAAGCTTGAACGGCTTTCGGTCGAACAGCCTCACCCTGAGTGCCGTCTCGAGCTGGCGAATCTGGCTGCTCACCGCCGGTTGCTGAATTCCATACGGCATGTGGCGCACCGCCGTGCTGATCCCGCCGTGCCGCGCCACATAATAAAATAGCTCGAGGTGATGAATGTTCATCGGGGGGGGGTGGCGTGCGATTTATCCGCGGGAGGATCCACACGCAACGTTGTTCCCCGCGCGGCGGCCGCCGCACCATGCAGCGGTTCTTGGCACCCGGGATGGGATGGCAGAGCTCGAAACGCCGGGACAGCGTCGGGCACGTGGGGCGCGGACCCCAGGCACTCGCCGCCGCAGGCGGCCGCCCGAGGGTCAGGATCCCGCGACAGCGCAATAACTGCGCGGCTTACGGCATCCAATGCGTTTCGTGCAACGTGCGATTGCCAATATCCTGCACGTGAAACCTCCTTCATGGCCCGCATCGTTCTCATCGAAGACAACCGCGATTTGCGGAACCTGCTCGCGGATTCGCTCGTTTCCGCCGGTCATTCTGTCTGGTCGACTCGCGATGCGAGCGCGGGCGTCACCAAATGCGAGCAGTGGCCGGCGGAGATGGTAATAACCGACCTGGTGGTGCCGAATAGTGCGGCACTGGAGGAGCTCTTGCGCATCCGTCGGGGCGCCGATGCGCCGCACATCATCGTCATATCGGGCGCGCTGGACAGTCCGGAGCCGGCAAGCCTCGCCCAGCGACTGGCCGGTTCGAACGTGCTCGCCAAACCATTCCGGGCCGCGACCCTCCGCCGGCTCGTCAACGATCTGCTGGCGGACTCAACCGCATCGCGGGTGTAGCGGGCGGCGTTTGCTGGACTGCACCACGGGAGGGAGCGGTGGGAGGAGCGGGCGAACGGCTCGCCGGCACATCACGGTTCCAGCACGACTTTGATCCGCGTCGCCTGCACCCCGGAAAGGTGCAGCGCGAGTTTGCGCCGGCCGCGATTATCCGCCTGCGGACTCGGATTCGGCGATGAGGGCAACGGCGCGGCATCCATGACGG
Source organism: Opitutaceae bacterium (assembly GCA_030648295.1). Classification (GTDB taxonomy): domain Bacteria; phylum Verrucomicrobiota; class Verrucomicrobiia; order Opitutales; family Opitutaceae; genus ER46. Next base: position 44,009 of record JAUSID010000076.1, read on the forward strand.
TAAACGCCGCTCCCGCCGGTTCCTGCAACCGCACCTTGAAGCTCTTCCCGCGCTGGCCGAGCGTGGCAGTGCGTCCGCCGTCGCTGAGCTTCACCTGCGCTTCCGTGTGCAGAAACCACCACAGCTCGGCGGGCTGCCGCGCCTCCAGTTCGTCCGTGATGACGAGACGTTTTCGATCGGCGAGCGCGAACGTCCGCAGCGCACGACTCGCGTTCGCATCATACGCCTGGGTGAGATCGACCACCGCGACCGCCTGTTGCGGCGTGGAATCGAACCTTACGATCTTCGCCACGGCTTTCGGATTCTGGTCGGGGCCCGGCGCGGGATTGAGGACCGGGACGTTGTGCCCTTCGGCCCGCACCCGATAATACGCATGCCGCGGATTTTTGTGGCGGTGCGCCATGTACGTTTCGTGCTCCACACCGGAATCCATGATCCACCGCTCGCCCAGCGCATCGAGGACGAAGCTGCCCAGATCGAGGTGACGATGTCCGCCGAGGTTCATCGAATCGCCGGCCTGGATACCGAGCATGATCGCGTCCGGCTCCCAGGAGCTGCGCATCGAGGCGCATTCGGCCCCGCGAAAGTACCGATCGAGTGGCAGTGATTTGAAATCCATGCCCCGTCCTCGCTCATCGAGCCAGAGCAAATCCAGCGCCCCGCCGCGCTGCCCGCCGCTTTCCAAGGCGTCGACTCGATACCAGCTGAACGCCGGTACATCGTAGGCGCGGGCGAGCCACAAATGCTGCGCTTCGGAAACCTTCGCGCGCCCGCAATCCGCAAAATCGAACGCGACCCGGCCGGCGCCGCTCATATAGATTTGATAATAACCGCTCTCACCGAAGGCGCCGACGCGTTTGAGTCCGAAGTCCGTCCCCAGCGCTGTTTCGAGCGAGGACAGCAGCACGATGTTATAGCGCGAGCCATAGCCCCAGTACGTCGCGCCTTCGGTGCCGGCGCCATCCGGCGCATAATGCTCCATCGCCAGCGGGACACTTTGCACCGCCTCGCGAACGATGCGCGCCGCGAGTTTTGGCTCGTGGTCGGCAATGGCCAGCGCGCCGCTGATCAGGCCGCCGTTGCAGACCTGGTTCCAGTTGTTCTCGTTCTTCGCCCAGCCTTTGCCGCTTTCATATACTTTCATGCCTTCGCGCAGCCCTTTCGTCACAATCGCTTCGCGGAGGACGCGCCGCTGCTCGTCCGTCCAGCGATCATACAGCCAGTCATAACCGAGCGCGAAGGCGTGGGTCATCTCCGCGGTGTCGAGGAAGTGCGCGGGATTCCAGTCGGGGAAACGCGCCGCGGCGGCGAGTTCCTGCCACGCGCGCTCGGCGCAGCGAGCGTCCCCCTCGAGCTGGTACACCAACGCGAGCGTGCGGACGCGATCCAGCACGCGGCGACTGACACTCAGCAGACGCTTGCCGTCCGGCTTTTCGTATTTCGAAACCGGCGCGGCGAGGATTTCGTCAGCGGACGTCCTAAGGTCGGTATATATTCGCGCCGGCAGACCGCCCCGCGCGACGGTTGCCTTGAGCGCGGCGAAGGTCTGTGGCGTGGCCATGACGCGTGGATGCCCGGCGCGTAACGTGGCCAGTATTTTGTCGGCGGACGGGACGACGGGCCCGCCCCGTGGCGGCGCGGAACGCTCGGCCGCGAGCGTCGTGAGAGGAAGCAACAGACAACTCAGCAAGCGGAAAAACGAATTCATGAGGGCAAGCGATTTATCAGGGGATCCCAGGGCACAGGCCCGGTCTGGCTCAAAAGCAGCATCGACACGATTCATATCTCAGCGCGTTTCGGTTCGCTGCACTCGCTCGGTGTGGCGGATTTCGATGGCGATATCGACATCTGCTCAAAACCGTGGCGCGGGCTCCCGTGGAACGGCGCCGGCGGGAAGCTGCACATCGACTATCTCGAGAACAAACGGATCGACCGAAAGTAGAATGGTCGCCCCGGCCTCGCGACCCCGGCGGCTACGCCATCCAGGAGCGGGCGATGAAAATGGTCACTTTCGTTTCGGCAGGGAAGCCACCCTGTCCTTGGCAAAGCCGGCAACATCCTTTTCGGCGCGGCGAAATTGGCCAATGGAATTCGCACAATATGTCCGGAGTTGGTGCTCCGGTGTTGACGCCGGCGAGCCGGCGGTGGCGAACTTCCCGGATGAAATCGAAGCCTGCCGCGTTTGCATCACTCGCCCTGCTATTCGGGGCCTTCACGTCCTTCGGCGCGGTCGCAAAGCCGAACATCGTGGTCATTCTCGCGGACGACATGGGCTACGGCGATCCCGGTTGTTTCAATCCGAAGTCGAAGATCGCGACGCCCAACATCGACCGGCTGGCGCGCGACGGCATGCGGTTCACCGATGCCCATGCGCCGGGCGCGCTGTGCCACCCGTCGCGTTACGGACTGCTGACCGGCCAGTATCCATCTCGGACCGACACGAACGTCTGGCCGGGGCGCCCCGTGATCAAGGACGGCCAGATGACCATCGCGTCGTTGTTGCGCGGCCAGGGCTATCGCACCGCGATGGTCGGAAAATGGCATCTCGGGTTCCAGGAGGGCGGCTACGATAAACCACTGCCGGGGGGACCGATCGATCGCGGGTTTCACAGTTTCTACGGTTTTCGAGCGTCGACGGATATTCCGCCGTATTTTTTCGTTCGCGGAAATCGCGCCGTGGCGCCGCCGACGAAACCGATCGCCGCGAACAACACGACTGGCTGGTCGCCGATTCAGGGCGCATTCTGGCGCGAGGGATTGATTGCGCCCGACCTCGAGTTGAAGGACGTGCTGCCGCGGCTGACTGACGAGGCGGTCGCGGTAATCCAGAATCACACGCGCGAAGCCGCAGGCGCGCCGCTCATGCTCTACTTCGCGCTCACCGGTCCGCACACGCCGTGGCTGCCGGCAGACGAGTTTGTCGGACGAAGCAAGGCGGGCATGTACGGGGATTTCGCGATGATGGTGGATGCGATGATCGGCCGCGTCTTGAAAACGCTCGATGACACGAAACTCAGCGCGAACACGCTTGTGATTTTCACCTCGGACAATGGCCCGGTGTGGTATCCGGAGGACGTCAAGCGACTCGGCCATGACGCCACCGGCGGGCTTCGCGGGATGAAGGCGGATGCCTGGGAAGGCGGTCACCGAATGCCGTTCATCGTGCGCTGGCCGGGCAAGGTGAACGCCGGCACGTCGAGCCGGCAGTTGGTGTGTTTCACGGACTTGATGGCGACGTTTGCCGATGTGGTGGACACTCCCCTGCCGAACGACGCCGGGCCGGACAGTTACAGCTTTCTTCCGGTATTACTCGGCCGGCCGGCTGGAAATCGCGCGATGCGAGATTCGTTGATCGTGAAGACCGGGCTGCCGATGATTCGCTCCGGCCCGTGGAAACTCATCGCCGGCCTTGGATCGGGCGGATTCTCGAAACCAGCGCGTGTCACGCCCGGCCCGGGTGAACCCGAAGGCCAGTTGTATAACCTCGATGATGACATCGGCGAGACGAAGAATCTCTATGCCGACAAGCCCGAAATCGTTGCCCGGTTGAAACAGCAACTCGCCGCGCTGGAGCATGCCGGCCGGAGCCGCCCGTGAGGCGCGGCCAGGGGTAGAGGTCAGAGGTCAGAGGTCAGGCGATGTTCCTTTACTTCGCGAGTTGCGGGGCTTCGCGTGGCACGGGCGTCTCGCCCGTGATGAAGCCTGCCGCGTCCCTCCCCAACATGGGCGGGACGCCCGTGCCACGTTCATCGCCAAATTGCAGATGCGCCCGAATGCATGGGATCGAGTTCGTCGGAGCGTAGTTTTTTCCGCCAAAGAGACATTGCCGCACGCGCCCGGCCCCGCCAAAGTCCCGTCGTGCAACCGCCACAAAAAATTCTGTTGATCGACGACGATCCCCTGGTGGCTCAATTGATCGGCATGCTTGTCGGCAGCTTTCGCGGCGTCCCTTACGCCTTTGAACATTGTCCGGATTACGCTGGCGGACTGAAGCGGCTGCTCACCGGCGGCTACGCGCTGTGCCTGCTGGATTACCGGCTGGGCGACGGCGATGGCCTGCAGTTGTTGCGCGAAGCGAAGGCGCGCCAATGTGCCACGCCGATAATCCTGCTCACCGGCGACGAGCGCGAAGAAATTGATCTGGCGGCGATGGAAAGCGGGGCGGCGGACTTCATGACGAAGCACGATTTCAAACCCGACACCTTTGAGCGCGCTGTAGAATACGCGATCAAGACGGCCGACGAACGAAATCAACTGCTCGCCAAGGCGAAGAAACCGGCGGGCTGAGGGTTTTTTTAGCGTGATAAAGCCGCTGATGATTGGCGCGGCGATTGCACTCGTCGGCACAGATGAATCTCACGCGCCGGCAACTTTGACGTGCAACACCTGACTTCCGACGTCTGATGTCGTGCCCCGACGACTGATGTGTGGCGGCTGCCCATTCGCGACGGCGCGGTGCGGCCTTCAGGGGCAAACGCCGGGCGTGGGCCCATCCCCGCTCCGCGCTTGCGCGGCCGACCGGCGGTCGGGCAGGCTGTCCGGTTTTGATGCATTGGGTAACCGCGAGCCTTGTTTCCGCCTTCTTCCTCGGCTGCTACGATCTGTGCACCAAGCACGCCGTCCGCGGCAATGCGGTGCTCCCGGTGCTGTTCCTCGCCAATGTGTGCAGCGCGTCAGGGTGGACACTCCTCATTGTTTTCGACGCCTTGTCGCCGGGCGTGCTGCCATCCAGCTTCACCGTCCCGCCGCTCACGTTGACGCAGCACACGCAGTTGCTGCTCAAGTCGGCTATCGTGGCGTCCTCGTGGGTGTGTTCGTATTTCGCGGTCAAACACCTGCCGGTTTCGATTGCATCGCCGATTCGCGCGACGGGTCCGGTATGGACGCTTACGGGCGCGTTGTTGGTACTGGCCGAACGGCCAAGCTGGCTCGAGTTGGTCGGAATCGGAACGACGCTCGGTTCGTTCGTGGCTCTTTCGCTCGCGGGTCGCGAGGAAGGCATTCATTTTCACCGCAACAAATGGATCGGCTGGCTGCTAATCGGGACGCTGATCGGCGCCATCAGCGGGCTCTACGATCGCTTCCTCCTCGGCTACTCCGGATTCACGGCGTCGAGTGTGCAGGCGTGGTTCTCGATCTATCTGGCGGCGCTTTTTCTCCCGCTGGCGATCGGGTGGAAGCTGCGCTGGTGGTCGCGGCATGAATTCGAGTGGCGCTGGAGCATTCCACTTGTTTCCGGCGTACTGCTGGTGGCGGATTTCATCTACTTCACGGCGCTGCGTGATCCTGATGCGATGGTGGCGCTGGTGGCGAGTTTCCGGCGCGGCAGCATCCTGGTCGCTTTCGCCGGCGGGATGCTGTTCTTTGGTGAAGTCAACGCCCGGAAAAAACTTCCCGCCATTCTCGGGGTGCTTGCGGGCATCATTCTGACGATTCTCGGCTGAGCGCGATCCGCGGCGGCGAAAATCGTGCGAGGTGCGATGGCTTCGCGTTCGACCCCGTTCGCGGTCAGGCGAGACTCTCGGCTTCCCGCGGCTCCATCACCTGGGTCTCATCCGCCGTATCCGCTCGCCGCACCCGCCGAAACGCGTGAATCAGCTCCACACTGCGCGTGATGGCAGTCTTGGTGCCGATCATGAAGCCGACCGCGATGACACCGTGCTCAGTGAAAGCGTAATGCGGGCAGCGACCGTGATGCGGGTGGTCGAGTTCCGCGCCATCGACGTAAAATCCGAGTTCGCCGGCCAGGGGTTCGTGTCGATGCACGCGCTCGAGCAGCGCCTGGGTTGTCAGTCCGAAAAAAAACGCGACGTCGGAATCGAGCAGGACCCACCAGCCGCGGCAGAGTCGGAAACGATTTTCCATGGAAGCGACGGAAATAATTTTGTTCATGCGCAGGAGAAGCTGCCGCACACGCTTGCCAGCGTTTTTTGCGATACCAGCATCGCGACTACTCAATTCAGAGTATGCGGCTGCCGGGCGCTTTTTCATCGTCCCTCATCCAAGATCACCTCTTCACGCGAAGCCTCGCGGCGACCCTGACCTCGCTTCGCGGCGCGTCGGTCGCGGCAAGACCTTAACTTCGGCGGGACGTGGCGGAGGCGCCGTTCAACAGGCGACGGCACCGGCCGGATCGACAATGTTGCGCAACAATCGCTCGCAAAGACGCGGCTGTTCCCCTCGCCGCGCACGTCCGGGCACAGCCGAAAGCATCGCAACCGGCCAGGATCCTTCGGCGAAGGCGGTTTCGCGGTGCAAGCCGAGACACTACCGCCGCGATTCCGCCTTTGTCGGCGGCATCCGGTCGACAAATTTTGCGTCCGTGCGGCGCAGTTCGGCGATCGCTTTTGCGCGCAACTCCCGCAGTCGCGTCGCGTGTTCCGGCCGCACCGCCAGGTTCTTCAGTTCCTCGGGATCGGCTTGGAGATCGTATAACTCCTCGGTTTCACCCGCGACCAGGTTGCGGATGTATTTGTAGCGGCCGTCACGCAGCAGCGCATACCAGGGAACGCCACTCGACGACGTGAGACTTTCGTCCGTTGGAATCACATCGGTTTCGGACCCGTAATTGCGCGATGTGTGCGTCATCAGCATCGTGGAGTTCCACTCCGCGGTCTCCGGCTGCGCGAGGAGCGGGCGAATGTCACGGCCGTGAGTTTTCCACGGCACCGTGACCGACGCGGTGCGACAGAAGAAATCGACCAAGTCGGGAGCGTTGATGGGCTGCTTGCAGACCCGGCCCTCGGGGATCTTGCCCGCCCACGAAATGATCAGGGGCGACGAAACGGTCGCGTCGTAGGGCGCAACCTTTTGATTGAATCCGTGCTCCCCCAGGCCGTAGCCCTGGTCCGCCGCATAAACGACAAGCGTGTTTTCCCGTTGCCCCGAGGCGTCGAGTGCCGCCAGCACACGGCCGACACCTTCGTCCACGGCTGCCATGCACTCGTTCACCTGCTGAATCCAGTCGTCGTATGACTTGCCGGGTACGAGCGTGTCGAAATTGCCGGCACGCCGGTTCTTCTTCGCCATCGCGGGACGTCCGTTCGACGCCATCATCCATGCCTTGGTGTTTTCGAGGTACGCAGGTTTGTCGGGCCACGGTCCAACAATGTCAGCGGGCACCGGCGCCTGCTTGCCGGCGAGCGAACCGCGGTGGCGATCGGCCGGAGTCGTGGGGCCGTGAATCGCGCCGTAACAGAGCCACAGATACCACGGTTTGGCCGCCTCCCGATGCGCGCCTTTGATATAGTCGATGGCCCAGCCGGTATAATTGTCGGTCGAGTAGCCCTTCGTGAGCCGATCCTGGCCGTTGAACGTCAGGATTTGATCGACATAATAATTGCCCGCGTTCTCCGGATGAGCGGGACGATTCCAGACGATCTGGTAATCCCAATCGCGGCCGAAGCCCGTGTCGGTGCCGGTGTGCCATTTGCCAATCTGCGCCGTGTGATAGCCCTGGCGCCGGAACTGCGCCGGTACGAACGGGGTCTGCGCCGGATCGTATCGGCTTCCCGGGTACTCGCCCGCCATGGTCATGCTCATCACCGCATGCTGCAGCCGGCCGGTGAGCAGTGACGCGCGGGACGGCATGCACCAGGCTCCGAGATAGGTGCGCTCGAACCGGACGCCGCGGGAGGCAAGCCGATCTATGTTTGGAGTCTTCGCCCACGTGGGCGCGGCACCGTAACAGCCCAGGGTTTTGTACGATTGGTCGTCCGCGAAAATGAACAGGATGTTCGGCCGTTTGCCGCTGTCGGCTGCGGCGGCAAACCCGCTGGCAACCATGCCGGCCAACGTGCCAAAGATCGGAAGCAGCAAACGAGATGAGACATGCATGAGGGTTGGGTATAACGTTCTGTGAGCGGCGGGGCCGAAGCCTCGGGATTGCAGGCCGTTGGGGAAATGGCCGCCGTATGATCGTCAGCGATATTAAAGAAAAAAATACCGCGCCGGCCAGAATCAAATAGGGCCAGGGCCCAGGACGGTCGTCATGCGTTTTCCGCGTGGGAATTGGCCAGGCCCCGGGTAAACAAACGTCATCCGGCCATCGAATAAAGCTCGTATTCAGCCTTTAATCGCCCGTATCAACCCAGTGGATGAAGATGTTGTAAAACTTGGATTGAAATTCTCCGCACAACACCGTCTAATCCACTGCCACAATAAACCTATGCAAAAACGATTCATAATCGCGGCTATCGCCGCATTGCTCAGTATCCCGCTCGCGGTCACCGCTGCGGAAAAGAAGAAGGGCGGCGGATTCACCGCTGCGGATAAGAACAGCGACGGCAAACTCGACTCGAAAGAGTACGTCGCTTACGTCAAAGCGTCGAAAAGCGGCGCCGACAAGAAGGACGAAGAAATCATGGCGCGGTTCAAGGAACTCGACAAGGACGGCGACAAGTCCCTCAGCCAGGAAGAGTTCTCGGCGGGCATGAAGAAGAAGAAGAAGGGCTGAGCGCTCATTCACTTTTTTCAGCTTCAACGGCGGCCATGACTGGACGCCGTTTTTTATTGGCCGCACGGACATGGATGGAGGTCCCGCCGCCGCGCGGGCCGGTCGCATGCCGAAGAACATTCCATTCGGAAAAGTCGCAACGGGTGTTGACCCGGAAGCGCGACGGAGGTCGTCCCTCCATCGCAGGTCTGGTTATTTGTGACGCTCGGTTTAGTCGCAACAATGCGTCTCGCGACGCTGCCAGTCGATCACCCTGCCATGCTGGTCGAATTCAAAATGGCAGCAGTCCTGGAGTTTCTGTTTGAGCATGACGCGGCCGCGGCGCACGCGCGACTTCACGGCGGTGAGGGTCAGCCCCGTGCGCAGCGCGATCTTGGGCATCGGCAGCCCCTCCAGGTCGGAAAGCTGGAGCGCGACGCGATAGATTTCCGGCAGTTCCTGCATGAAGCAGACCGTCGACTTCATCACGGCGTCACGGATCGTGGCGATTTCATCCTTCGATTCGCTCTTCAAGTCCTCGGGGATCTCGACGCTCGGCCGGCGTTTGCGGTAATAATCGATCAGCGTGCGGCGCGCGATCCGGTACAGCCAGGCCTCGAGCCGATCCTCCGCACGTAACGCCGCGCGCGAACGGTACACCTTGAGCAAGGTCTCCTGGGTGAGATCGTCGGCGGTTGAATCGTCCGGCACGCGACGTCGAATAAACGCGCGCAGTTTGGCGAAGAACTCCCCGAGTTCCTGATCAAACTGCGCCGTGCTCATGCGGCGATGTCAGCGATCCGTGCCGTCATGCAGGTTGCGGAGACGGGGCACAGTCCGTTGAACTGCGTCGAGCCCGCAATGCCAGGCGGCACCTCGCCGCGGTTCGTGCGAACGAATCCCAACCGCTCAAAGAATGATGCTGCCGTGGTGGTCAGCAGGTAGAGCCGGACGGCGCCGCGTGTCCTCGCGAGCTCAACGATGGCACGGAGCAGCGCGCGGCCCGCGCCACCCCCGCGCTGCGTCGGAGCGACCACAAGCGAACGCAACAAGGCATCCGGTCCGTAGAATTCGAGACCAACCGCTCCCATCGGGGCACCATTGCCGTGCCAGACCAAAAAATTACCGAGGTGCGCCTCGATGTCGCCGTTCGGCAGATCCGCGGCGCCGAGCAATGCCGCGATGGCCGCGGCGGCGCCGTCACGGGCGGGCTCGATTTTTTCGGCGAGGATGGACGTCGAGTTCAAGGGCGTGATCAGGGCTTAATGGCGGTGATGAACGCGCTCACGACAAAACTGCCGGCATTTTCATCGTCCGTCCACTGGTTGATCAATACGCGGGTTTCCTCGCGGGTGGTGATCTCGATCCGACTGAACCCGGCGTCGTCGAGCATGTGCTTCATCTCATCGACCAGCGCCGCGCCGCCGATGCAGGCGCCCACGGCGTTCAACCGGTTGCGCACCGCGTCCGGCAGCGGTTTTGTCGCGACGACATCGGCGATCGCGAGCCGTCCCCCGGATTTGAGCACCCGGAATGTTTCGCCAAAAACGCGCCGCTTTTCCGGTGAAAGATTGATGACGCAGTTCGAAATCACGAGGTCAACGGTGTTATCCCGGACGGGCAGGGCCTCGATTTCGCCGAGTCGGAACTCGACATTGCCATAACCGCCCTTCCGCGCGTTGTCGCGGGCCTTGGCGATCATCGCCGGCGTCATGTCGACACCGATCACCTGGCCGGTGCCCTGGAGTTGTCGCGCCGCGAGAAAGCAGTCGAAGCCCGCGCCGGATCCCAGGTCGAGGATGGTCTCACCGGGGCGGATTGACGCGATGGCCGTGGGGTTTCCGCATCCGAGCCCAAGATTCGATCCTTCCGGCACGGAAGCGACTTCGCCGGCCGAGTAGCCGAATTGCTGGTCATAGGTCTTTTCGCCGCCACAACACGACGAACTCGTCTGGTTGCAACAACTGCTGCTGTTGGCGGCGATATCGCCATAACGCTCGAGGACGTGCTGACGGACAGTTTCAGGATCGAGTATATCTTTCATCTTAACCCTGCTGACGGGGAAAGGTGAAAAGGGACGCAGGATTTCGATTGCCGGGGGCACGTCAGCGCGAGGAACGTCTCCCCGCGTGAGGACGGAGTCCAAATCCGACCGCGCCCCTGCCCCATCCGGTTCATGAAGTTACTGCGTTTGCTTTCGTTTTCGTTCGTGGCCGTACCAGCGCTGTCAGCGATTGCGGCCGATGCAGCGCGCGCCGACTGGCCGGTGTATCGCGGCAATCCTTCGGGAACGCAGTTTGCCCCGCTCGCCCAGATCCATGCGGCGAATGTGCATCGGCTGCAACCAGCCTGGGAGTACCACACCGGCGACGCGACCGAGCGCTCGAACATGCACGCCAATCCCCTCGTGATCGATGGCGTGGTGTATCTCACCACCGCGAGCATGAAAGCCGTGGCGCTCGACGCCCGCACGGGGCGTGAGCTCTGGTCCTTCGATCCCGCGCGGCACAACCATGGCACGGTGATCCGGCTGCGGAATCGTGGCGTGGCGTATTGGCGGGGCGAGGACGGCGCGCGAGTTTTTCATTTCGTGCGTGAACGCGTGTACGGCCTCGACGCCCGCACCGGCGTGCTGATCGAATCGTTCGGCCGGAATGGCTTCATCGACCTGCGGGAGAATCTCGGCGTCGATCCCGCGGCCGTGTTTGTCGAGATGACTTCGCCCGGCGCGGTGTTCAAGAACCTACTGATCCTCGGCTCGCGAGTGAACGAGACTTACGATGCCTCGCCCGGTCATATCCGCGCCTACGATGCTGTGACGGGCGCGATGAAATGGATCTTTCACACGATTCCGCGGCCGGGCGAATTCGGCCATGACACGTGGCAGTGGGTCAAGGGCGAGAACTATGGCGGCGCGAATGCCTGGGGCGGAGTGACGATCGACGAGAAGCGGGGCTGGGCGTTCGTCGCGACCGGCTCGCCGACCGACGATTTCTACGGCGGGTTTCGCAAAGGAAAGAACCTGTTCGGCAACTGTGTCATCGCGCTCGACGCACTCACGGGGGAGCGGAAATGGCACTACCAGACGGTGCACCACGACCTATGGGATTACGACAACCCGCCGGCGCCGATTCTCGTCACGGTGAGCACGCCGCGCGCAAAGCGGGACGTCGTCGTGCAGCTGACGAAAATGGGCTTCATCTTCGTGTTGGATCGCGACACCGGCGAGCCGGTGTTCCCGGTACAGGAGGTGCCCGTACCCGCCTCCAACGTGGCGGGCGAGGACGCGCATCCGACGCAGCCGGTACCGTTGCGACCGCCCGCGCTCGTCCGCCAGGGAATGACGGAAGCGGATCTGACCAACATCACGCCGGAGGCGCGACGGTCCGTGTTGGAGCAGTTTCGCCGCTTTCGATCGGGCCCGCTCTACACGCCACCGACACTGCAAGGGACCATCACCCTGCCCGGCCATCTCGGCGGCAGCGAATGGCACGGTGGGGCATTCGACCCGACGTTGAATGTTCTGTACGTGAACACGAACGAACTGCCCACGATCAACCGGCTGCGGCCCGTGCACTGGCAGCGACCCGATTCGCGATCCACGCCGGCGCAGTTGGGTCGCTTCATCTACGAACGACTGTGCGTGTCATGTCACGGTGCGGAGCGCCGCGGCACGCCGCCGCAGGTACCCGCGCTGGCGCCGCTGGCGCGGACCGACGAGGAAATCCGCACGGTCGTGCTCCAGGGGCGCAACAGCATGCCGGGGTTCAATCAACTGCGGGCGCCGGAATTGAATGCCATCGCCGCATTCCTGAAGACTCCGCCCGCCGCCGAGCCGGTGACCCCGACCACGGAATCGGGCCCGCCCCGCTATACGATCGACGGTTATCCGACATTTCGGGATCGCCAGGGTTATCCCGCGATCGCGCCACCGTGGGGCGCGTTGTCGGCCGTCGACCTCGCGAAAGGCGAGATTCTCTGGAAGGTGCCGCTCGGCGAGTACCCGGAACTCGCGGCCCGGGGTATCCGGAATACGGGCACGCCGAATTTCGGCGGCGCCGTCGCCACGGCCGGCGGGTTGATTTTCATCGCCGCAACCGCCGACGAAAAAATCCGCGCCTTCGAGAAGCATTCCGGCCGGGTCCTCTGGGAACACCGGTTGCCCGCCGGCGGCTACGCGACTCCCTCGGTCCACCTGCTCGACGGGCGGCAGTACGTGATCATCGCCGCCGGCGGCGGCGGCAAGAACGCGACGAAGTCAGGTGATGCGGTCCTCGCCTTTGCGCTGCCCGAACGCCGCGAACCGGACGGCCCGCCGGGCGTCGCCGCGTCCGGTGGTGATGAGCAGACGTGGATCGATCTATTCGATGGCCGCACGCTCGACGGCTGGGTTCACCTCAATGGCGCGCACACCTACACCGTCGAGGATGGAGCGATTGTCGGACGCACGGTTGAGGGCAGCGAGAACTCGTTCCTTTGCACGACGCGCGAATTTGGCGATTTCGAGCTGGAGTTGGACACGATGATTGATCGCGTGACGAACTCGGGCATCCAGATTCGAAGTACGGTCAAACCGGTCACACAAACCGGAGACGGCACCCATCCGGATTTCCGCGGCGCGCAGGCCCGCGCCGGCCGCGTCAACGGTCCGCAGGTCGAGATTCGCCGCTATTATCCCGGCCAGCCAACCACCGGACTGCTCTACGGCGAAGCGATGGGCACGGGATGGCTGTCCTCGGCGGAGAAACAGGCGAAGGGCCATCGCCATTTTCAGCCGGAAGGCTGGAACAAGCTCCGGATTGTTGCACGCGGACCGCGCATCCAGACCTGGGTCAACGACCAGCCCGTCGAGGATGTCGTGCTCAAAGAGGCCTTCCAAACCCATCGACGCGGCTTCATCGGACTGCAGATCCACGGGTTGAACGGACGCGAGCCCGGTTTCAAGGAGCACGGACTGAGCGTGAGCGAACCACTCGTGATCAGGTGGCGTAACATCCGAATCCGTGCGCTTCGCTGACCGGACGTCCTGCCGCGCACCGCCACTCAAAGCGCGAGCGCGGATGGTCGAGACCATCCGCGGTGGATGAGCGAAAAACCGAACCTCAGCGTTTTAACGTGGAACAGAAACGCGCGAGACGCGTGACACCCTTTTGGATGACTTCATCACTGGTCGCGTAACTGAGACGCAAATACCCCTCGGCGCCGAATGCGCTGCCGGGCACGGCCGCCACTTTTTCCGTGTCGAGCAGCCGCGTGCAGAAGTCCTGATCCTTGAGGCCGAAGCTCGCGATGTTGGGGAACAGATAGAAGGCGCCCTGCGCGAGCAGGCATTTGATGCCGGGGATCTGGTTTAACTCGGCGTGCAGGAATTTCCGCCGACGATCGAAGGCGGCCAGCATGGCGTGCACCGACGCCTTGGTCTTTTCCTTCTCCTTCAACGCGGCCAGGGCCCCGTACTGCGCAAAGGTCGTCGCGTTGGACGACATCTGGCTCTGCAATTCGGAGCACGCCTTGGCAATCGGCGGCGGCGCGACCAGCGTGCCGAGCCGCCATCCCGTCATCGAGTACGTCTTGGAGAAGCCCGCCACCACCATGGTGCGCGCTTCCACTTCCTTGCTGAAAGTCGCGACGCACGTCGGCGTCACCCCGTCATACATGAGATGTTCGTACATCTCGTCCGAGAGAATGTAGAGGTTGTGCTTGAGCGCGACCGCCGCGAGAGCCTCGAGTTCACTGCGGGTATAGACGGCGCCGGTCGGGTTCGAGGGCGAATTGATGATGAGCAGTCGCGTTTTCGGCGTGATCGCCGCCTCGAGCACCGCGGGCGTGAGTTTGAAGCCCGTCGTGTCGTCGGTCGACACGAGCTTTGGCGTGGCCCCGGCGAGTTTTACCATCTCCGGATAGCTCACCCAAAACGGCGCCGGGATGATGACCTCGTCACCGGGAGAACACGTGGCCATTACCGCGAGATAGCACGAGTATTTCCCGCCCGGGCTCACCACCACCTGGCCACTCGTGACCTTCAGCCCATACTCGGCGGCGTAGCGATCCGCGATCGCCTGCCGCAGCGGCTCGATGCCGGGCGTGGGCGCGTATTTCGTTTTTCCGGCGCGAAGCGCGACAATGCACGCTTCCTTGATGTGGTCGGGGGTGTCGAAGTCGGGTTCGCCGGCGGCGAATCCACAGACGTCTTCACCGGCTGCCTGAAGGGCCTTGGCCTTGCCGTCGACGGCGAGCGTCGGTGATGGCGAGACATTGCGGGCCCACGTCGATAGTGGCGCTGGAGTTTGGCTCATGAGCAAATGGCGAGACCAAAGGCCTCGCGGTGGCGAAAGGCAAGCCCGCCCACAAACACCGCGCGAGCGCCGGAGAAACGCCGAGCGTCTCGCGACGAGCGAGGATCGTTGATCGCCCGGCGCGATTCGTCAGGCGAAACGCTCATTGCGCTTCATGTCGGCCACCCGGGCCAAAGTGCCAGGTGCATTCCAGCTGCCGGCCTTGGCGACGGCCTGACGATTAGGCGACGGCGTGACGACAATGGCGTGGCACGCTTGCCGATCGAAGCGCTGCAGGGTTGGCAAAAGAAAAGACGGCGGTGCGCGACCGCCGTCGACCTTGGGTGCGCCGCGGCGCCCTTACTTCTTTTTCTTGCCCGGCCGCGTTGGCAGATTCTCGAGCGCGAGGCGCAGGAGTTCTCCGACGCTTGCGTCCTTGGTGCGCGAATAGCGCTTCAGCGTCGAACGCTGATCAGGAGTGATGCGGACCGAAATCTGCCGATGCGGGTCGCGCGAGGGTTTGCAGGTTTCGAAGTCGTATCCGGCAATCGCGGTACGGACGACCTCGCTAGCGGTCTTGAACCCATGCCCGCGACGGCATGACTCGATTCTTTCGATGAGAGACTCAGGCAGATCAAACGTGAGCGGAGCGGACGCCTTGCGGGATGATTTGGCCATACGAGATGAGGGCTGAAACTGACGCACTGCATAGCAGCACCGGCAAGGCCTCCGCCGCAATGAAAATTTTCAGGAAGTTACTATTCTTCCGGAATCTTACAAAGAATTCGCCGCCCCCCCGGGGGTGGCGGTTCCACGAGAGGGGAGATTTCTGATACGCGCCCCCACACACGTCCGCACCGCGGAGAATGCCTCGCTGGACGCCGCGGCCGTGCGCCACGCCTGCTCCATAATGCCTGCGTCGATACGCCGCGAGTGACGAATCAGAAGTGTCCTTACGCCGGCGCTGACTCCGCCCATCACATCCACGTCAGCATCGCCGACAAAGAGTGTATCCGTCGCGCTGGTGCCCATTCGCCGAAGCAGCTCCTGCAGGCCCGCCGGATCCGGCTTGTGCGTCGGCAGATCATCGCCGCAAACCACGTCGCGAAAAAAATGGTCGAGCCGGTGTTCCCGCAGGAGGTAGGCGGTGGATTCACGATCCCGCCCGGTCCAGATGCCAAGCGCAATTCCGGCGGCGTGCAGCTCCGCCAGCAATGGCTCCGCCCCGGGGAATGGCTGGATCAAATGACCGTGCTCACGATGAAACGCTTCCATCCGCCGCACCGCCGGCCCGATGTGACGCTCGTGCGGCACGAGGGCGGCGAGAAATCGCTCCGGCGGTCCGCCGAGTTGGGCGAAAATCTCGGCGGTCGGTCGCGCGCCAAACGGCTCGATGGCATGGGCAATCGCTTCGAGCACCAGCGTCAGGCTGTCGAGCAGCGTGCCGTCGAGATCGAACACGACCGCCCGGGGAGAAAAGGAGTCCGGCATCAATCGATTTGGATGATTCGTGTGGCCGGCGGGCGAATCTCCTCCGCCAGCGCTTCCGGCGAAAAAGGCGCTGGACCGAGGTCCAGTCGCAGTGCCGCCGCCGTGAGCGTCATCCGGGTTTTGTCGCGGGTCACGTCGTTCCGGAAATCGACTGATTTCGGCAGTGCCTGGTGATCCACCGTCTTCAAGCTCACGAGGGAAAACGTCTTCACGATTCGCCCCGAGGCGTCGAGCAGTTCGGTTTGGGTCATCGCATTATAGACCGTATCCAGGTAAGCCCGGACGGCGCCGACCTTGCCCTGCTGTGCGATCGGGCCCGGGGCGCGGAAAAGAAACGCATGCGCCGGCCGGCCGAGCACCCGCTTCACCGCCTGCACCTTTGCGTCGGGCCAGTAGACATACGGCATCTGCAAATCGAACGCCGTGATTTCGATGCCGGGGATGAGCGGCGCGAACACCGCGGCGGCGTCGAGCTTGGTCACTTTGCCGTCGCGGAAACGCCACACGGTGGCGCGCTCGCCGTTTTGAATCAGCAGCCGGCTTTGCCCGCCCTGCGCGTCGGTGACTTCGACCCGCGAGATCGCCCCCTGCTCGTTGCGCGAACCCCACAGCCGGCCGTTGAAAGTCTTCGTCTCACCGCGGCGGGGCATGGCCACGAGCTGGAACTCGAGGTAGTATTCGCCCGGAATCCCGGCCTGTCGAAACTGCTCCAGTATCTTCGCCGTTTCCGCCGCGTCCGGCAGGCCCACTTGGGCAAGGTCCGGCGCCTTCGGACTTGGGGCGGCAATTCCCGCCGACACCGCGAGCACCAAAACAAAAAACGCCCGCCGAAAACGGACGGGCGCAATTCTTCCGACCCGCGACATCGCGAGGTTACTCCTTCTTCGGCGCGGGAACCGGCGTTGACGCCGGAGCGGTCGTCGCACTCTCCGGGGTCGTTGCCGTCGCCGGCGCCGTATTCGCAGCCGGGAGGCTCACTCCGGGAGCGCCCGGGTTGGCGCCGGTCGCGGGAGCAGCCGGCGCAGCCGCGGCGGGAGCGGCAATGTTTGGCAGCGTCGCGCCACCCGAGCCGGCGTGTTTGCGTTCATAGATGCGGCCCAGGTAAAGCGCGAACGCCAGGACGAAGAAGACGATGGCAGAGTACTTGGTCGCTCGCGTGAGCACGTTGGCCGTTTCAGCGCCGAACGCCGCTTCCGCCGCACCACCACCCAGCGCCGCGCCGATACCGCCGTCCTTCGACTTCTGCATCAGCACAACCATGACGAGAAAGAACGAAACGAGGATCAGCACGAAGGTGAGAATCCAGATGAAAACCGAGAGAAAGCTCATGAGAAAGGGTCAGGACTGCATTTCCGGGCGAAGGTTGTCAACGACGGTGTAATGGCCGGTTTTCGCCGCCACCACCAGGCTCCGCAGGTCGCTCAGAATGGCGGACTTCCCGCCGGTCAGCGTGCGGTTCCTTCATTCACGTCGTTGCGCTCCGCGCTGATCTTGAATCGCAGACGGAGCGAACGATTGAACGCCGCGTGAACCGTTCGGCTCAAGCCTCGACGCCCAGCTTTTCGAGCAGCCGCTGCAAGTCCTCGTTGCCGCGATACTCGATCACGATCTTGCCCTTCTTTGGCGTGTGCAAAATCGCAACCCGCGCACCCAGGTGCGAAGTCAGCTTCTGTTCGATTCCGGTGACGGTCGCGGAATCCTTGGCGGACAAGCCGGCCTTCGGCGCGCGTGCCGTCGGCGCCGCGCCATTCGACTTCGCATGCTGCGCAAATTTTTCAGTGGCCCGAACGCTCAACCCCTGCTCGATGATCCGCCGGGCGAGCAGCGAACGTTGCGCCGTGTCCTCGACGCCGAGGAGAACCTTCGCATGGCCGACGGTCAGGAGGTTCTTCGCCACGAATGCCTGCAAGTCCGGGTCGAGCGAGAGCAGCCGCAGCGCATTCGCCACCGTGGCACGACCCCTGCCCACCCGCTCGGCGGCGCTTTCCTGCGTGAGATCGAAATCCCGAATCAGGCTCGCGTAACCGTGGGCCTCCTCAATCGGGTTCAGCCCCTCGCGTTGCAGGTTCTCGATCAATCCGAGCGCCGCGGAGGAGGCATTGCTCGCCTCGACGATGCGCGCCGGGATGGTCTTGATTTTCAGGAGCTGAAACGCGCGCCAGCGACGTTCGCCCGCAATGAGCTGAAACTTGTCCCCCGTCTTCCGCACGACGATTGGCTGGAGCAAACCCTCGGAACGGATGCTGTCCGCCAGCTCGCCGAGCTGCTCCGCCGGAATCTCGCGGCGGAACTGGTGCGGACTCGGCTCGATCAGGTGGACCGCAATCTCCTGGTAACCAGCAGCGCCGGCCACCGGTGCTGCAGTGTGCCCGGTCGCCGCAGTCATGGGATGGGCGCCGCTCGCCGGCGCGTGCGCCGCGGGCGCGGAAGCCGGTTTCGCGGCGGCGATCAAGCCGCCGAGTCCACGGCCGAGACGGGATTTGGGTGCTGCCGACATTGCTTATTTGCCTCCAGGAATGAAAAGGGTCTGGCCGACGGTAATCCGCGAAGGATCGGAAATCTTGTTCGCGTTGACGATGTCCTGCTGCTTCGCACCCGTCTTCTTCGCAATCAGCGCGATGGTATCACCTTTCTGGACGGTGTAGCTGACTCCTTCCCTCGCGTACTCTTCGCTGAACCTGGTCTGGACGGCCGGCCGCGTGGCCTGCGCCTTTGCCAGGGAGTCCAGCGCGGCATTCGTCTGCTTGGCGAGCTTTTCCATCTGCGCACTCACCTGCTGCAACGTTTCGGTTTTTGCCCCCGCGGCCGCGGCGCGGATGTTGGCCTTCAAATCCGAGACGGCGTCGTTGAGCTGGGCCAGTGAGACCGACGATTTGTCCGCCGCACTCAGTCGCTGGCGCAGATCGGCGTTTTCCCGTTCCAACTGCTCGACCCGCAACGACAACTCTCCGACCCGCTGGCTGAGGCCGCGGACGTCTTCGCGCAAATTCGCGATCTCCACCGGCGAAGGCCCGGTTTGGGCACACGCCGTGGCCGCGATTGCGCCAGCGAGCAGCAGACTTTTCCACATGGAGGGCCAGCTTGCGGAAAGCATTCGTGAAAACAAGCGACATGTGAACCGCGACGAATGCACCTGCGGAATTGACGTCGTAGTAACAGCGACGACGTTATGGCGGGCGCACGATTCCGCCCCCCGCGTCCGTTTTTCCCGTGCCATCTCGCTTTCTCCTGATCGCTTTTCTTTCGTTCGCGTTCTGCCGCGCCGCACCGCCGGCACCGCTCGTGAGCGCGCTCGAGTATTTGCGTGATCAGAAGAGTTATTCCTGGGAGGTGATCAACGCCGACCCCGGCCCGGTCGCGCAACAATTCGAAACGCGGCGCGGCACCGTGACCACGGTCCAGCAGAGCACGGCCCCGAATGTCAAGGGCTCGGTCGACCGCAATGGCAACATGCTGATTCGGCGCGAGTGGACGGATGGATTGCGGTTGGAAACGATCATCATGGCGGATGGCACCACGCTCACGAAAACGCCCGAGGGCTGGATGACGGACCGCGAAATTCTCACCGCGCAGGCGGCGGAACGCGTGAGCGCCCAGGGATTGACGGCGCGCGCGATTTGGCTGCGCCGGGCCGATCGGCCGGACCTGCGCCGGCCGGACCAGGAACTGGCGCCGCTCCTGAAAACGCCGGGCCCGTTCACGGCCGCGGGCGACAGCTACACGGTCAGCGCGGTCATCCGCCCCGCCGGTTCGGGCAAGGCCAAGGAGGAAGATTCACAGCCGCCGACCCACGTCACCATCACGATGAACCTGCGTGGCGGCGTGATTCGCGACTACGAAATCAAGATTGAAGCAACGAGACCCGTGACGCGGGCGCGCGTGCAAGTGCCCATCAGCGAGCAACGCATCGTGGTCCTCACCTATCTGCCCGTGAGCAAAATCGATATTCCGTACGAAGCGGAGCAGAAGCTGCGCGCGAGCAAGCCGGCGGCGGGCGGCCGCCGTGAAAGCACCGGCTCGTAACTACGATCAGCGCACCGTGACCAGGGGTGGCATTGGCCGCGACGGAATCACGGCTCCACTCGCAATCGGAAACCCGCGGAGGAACTCTGCCGCCGGCAGCATTCGGGCGCCCGGCCGCTGCAACTGACGCAAGCGCAGCACTCCCTCGCCCGTCTGCACGATCACGCCATGGGCGTCGTGTCCGAGCACGGCACCGGGTTGATGGCGGTCGGGCGCGTCGGCCGCCGGTGGCGGTGCCCCCGCCACATCGGCCAGGCCGAGTTTCAGGACTGCGCCGTTGATTTCGGCCGTGCAGCCCGGCCAGGGGAACAGCCCGTTGATTCGCGCCGCGAGCGCCGACGCGGAAGCGGAATAATCCAGCGCGCCGTCGCCCTTTTCCAGCTTGCGACAATACGTCGCCGCCGCGTCGTCCTGCGGCGTGAAGGTCAGCGTGCCGTGCGCGAGCCGCGGCAGCGCACGCCGCAGCAAGGGCACGCCGGCCAACGCGAGTTTCCGCTCCACGTCCGCCGCCGTATCCAGAGTCTCAATTGCAGCGCGCTCCACGTCCGCCACCGGACCAGCGTCGAGCTTCCGCACCATCCGCATCAACGTCACGCCCGTCTCGCGCTCACCGCTCGCGACCGCCGTCTGAATGGGCGACGCGCCGCGGTACTTCGGCAGCAGCGAGGTGTGCAGATTCAACGTACCGAGCCGGGGCGTGTTGATGAACTCGTCGCGCAGGATGTGGCCGTACGCCATCACCAGTGCGACATCGGCCGCCAACGTGCCGAGCTGGGCGCGAACTTCGTCCGTCACTTTTTCCGGCTGATGCACCGGCAGCGAGCGCTCCAGCGCCCAGGTCTTGATCGCGTTGGGCTGAATTTTTTGCCCGCGTCCCGCCGGGCGATCCGGCGGCGTGAACACAGCGACAACCTGCGCGACGCCGCTCCCCTGCCCGGCCAGCCACTCGAGCAGCGGCAGGGCGATCGCGTCCGAGCCGAGAAAAACCAGTCGCAGCGGAGCGGTCATGACATCGGGGAAGCGGTGGGTGGAATCGCTCCCGCCATCGTCCCCGCGCGGGGCGACACCTCGCCGCGTTGGGAAAAGCGAAAGACGTCTTGGATACGCATGACCGGACCGCTGGTGTAGAATGCCGCCCCGGCGGTTCAAAGCTATTCGTGGTTCTGGCTTTCGCTCGCAGCGCTTTTCCTCAGCGGCGCGTTCGACAACATCAGTGTCGTGGTGCGGCAATCGCTGGTTCAACTGCTGACGCCGGACGAGTTGCGGGGCCGCGTGACGGCGGTCAACCAAATTTTCATCGGTTCCTCCAACGAGATTGGCGCGCTTCGCGCCGGCCTCATGTCGGCGCTGATTGGGCCCGTCGGCGCCGTCGTCTGGCGCGGGATCGGTACCATAATGGTGACGGCGGCCGTGGCTTGCGCCGTCCCCGCATTGCGGCGACTGCCGGCATTGCATACGTTGAAAGCGGAGGGGTAAAGTTACGTAGCGAGTCCCGGTTTTTTCGTTAGACTTCGACGGAGCCGGCCGGCATTGCTTAGCGCGGAATGGCAGAGACCACGACACGCAAAACGTTTTTCATCCTCGCGCTCGCATTGAGCCTGGTGGTGGCGTTCTCCTCTGTCGTCTGGGCAGTCATCAACGACGAGGAACTCCGCGAACGTCTTGGCTCGATCTGGTACGTGCTCGGCCTGTCGATCATCGGCTGCGTCCTGCTCGTGCTCGCCGGTTACGTCTGGGACAGCACCATCATGCAGCGGCTCAAGACGCTGCGCTCCACCGTGCCGGTTGCCGATTTGTCGGACCAACCATTTAACGACGAATCGGAGCACGACGAAATCATCGGGCTGGCGCGAAAAATCGAACGGATGGCGCAGTCGCTCCAGAAAACCGAGGCGAGCTACCGGGGCATCGTCGAGGATCAGGTCGACTTGATTTGCCGCTACCGGCTCGACGGAAAACTGACATTCGTGAACAGCGCGTATGCGCAGGCATTCGGCCGGAAGCGCAATGAACTGGTGGGGCAGCCATTCCCGCTCTACACGCCCGGCGCCGCCATTGGCAACGAGCCGTATACCTTTGAACGGGAACTGGATTTCCCCGATGGCCGCCACCGCTGGCTGATGTGGACGCAACGCGCGATCCGCGACGACAGCAACAACGCGCTCGAGTATCAGGCGGTCGGGCACGACATCACCTTGCGCAAGGAAGCGGAGGCCGCGTTGCTGCATGCGAAGGAGGCGGCGGAGGCGGCCGACCGCGCGAAGAGCGAGTTCCTCGCCATCGTCAGCCACGAAATCCGGACGCCGATCAATGGCGTGATTGGATTTGCGCAGATCCTCGCCGATTCGCCGCTTTCCCCCGAGCAGCGCGAGCAGGTTGCAATCATCAAGTCGAGCGGGCAGGCGCTGGAGAAACTAATCGCCGACATTCTGGACCTTTCGAAAATCGAGGCGGGCAGGATCGAAATCGAATCCTCGCCCTTCGGCCTGCACAAATGCGTCGAGGATGTCATCGCCTTCTTCCAGCCGAAGGCACGCGCGGCGGCCCTCACCCTCACGGCGACGATTGATCCCGACGTGCCGGCGATCGTGAACAGCGACGAGGCCCGGCTCCGGCAGATTCTCACCAACCTCATTGGCAATGCGATCAAGTTCACCGAGCGCGGCAGCATTACGATGAATGTCTCGTGCATGCGCGGCGAGCCGGTGAGCATGCGCGACACGCGCCGGGCCCTGCGGCTGTTCTTCTCCGTCGCCGACACCGGCATCGGCATCCCGCCGGAAAAGATGTCCAAGCTTTTCAAGCCCTTCAGTCAGGTGGACACCTCGTCCGAACGCCGTCGCAGCGGCACGGGGCTCGGGCTGATTATTTCGAAACGGCTGTGCGAATTGATGGGGGGTTCGATCTCGGTCGACAGCAAGCCCGGCGAAGGCACCACTTTCCGATTCTCCGTCCTCTCGGATTACGAGAAGGGCGATACGATGGCGCCATTCGCCGTCCGGCACGGGCACACGGTCGGCTGACGGTCGGCGACGTCGTCGCCGGGTGCCTTACCCGCGCTGAAAATCTGTCCAGCACGGTTCGGCCTGGGAGCGCGGGCGTCTCGCCCGCCACAGGCAACGATTTTAAACGCGTGACGCGCGTTGCCCAAAAAAAGGCCCGGCTCACGAATGAGCCGGGCGAAAACGAACTTCGGGATTCGCTCAGTAGCGGTAATGCTCCGGCTTGTACGGTCCCTCGACCGACACGCCGAGATACGCCGCCTGATCCGCGGTCAGCTTCGTCAGCTTCGCGCCGATCTTGTCCAGGTGCAGCCGGGCAACCTCCTCGTCGAGGTGCTTGGGCAGTCGATACACGCCCACCGCGTAGGTGTCGCGATTCTTCCAGAGGTCGATCTGCGCGAGCGTCTGGTTGGTGAAGCTGTTCGACATCACGAACGACGGATGACCCGTCGCGCAGCCGAGATTCACCAGCCGCCCCTCCGCCAGCAGGTAAATGGTCCGGCCGCTGGGGAACGTGTACATATCGTACTGCGGCTTCACGTTTATCCGCTTGGCGTCGGATTCGTTCAGCCGGTCGACCTGGATCTCGTTGTCGAAGTGACCGATGTTGCAGACGATCGCCTGGTCCTTCATCTGCCGCATGTGCTCCAGCGTGATGATGTCCCGGTTGCCCGTGGTGGTGACGTAGATGTCCGCCGTGCCGAGCGTCGACTCGATGGTGTTGACCTCGAAGCCCTCCATCGCGGCCTGCAGCGCGTTGATCGGATCGATCTCGGTGACGACAACGCGGGCGCCGAATCCGCGCAGCGAATGCGCCGACCCCTTGCCAACATCGCCGTAACCGCAGACGCAGGCGACCTTGCCCGCGATCATGACGTCCGTCGCGCGCTTGAGCCCGTCGGCGAGTGACTCGCGGCAGCCGTAGAGATTGTCGAACTTCGACTTCGTGACCGAGTCGTTGACGTTGATGGCCGGGACCCGGAGCTTGCCCTTCTCCAGCATCTGGTAAAGCCGGTGCACCCCGGTGGTCGTCTCCTCCGACACGCCGCGCCAGTCCTTGGCGAGCGTGGTCCAGCGCAGCGGGTCCTCCTTGTGCACCCGCTTCAGCAGGTTCTTGATCACCTGCTCCTCGTGGGACGCGGATGCCGTATTCACCCAATCGCTACCCTCTTCCAGCTCGCAGCCCTTGTGGATGAGCAGGGTGACGTCGCCGCCGTCGTCGACCACGAGCTGCGGGCCCTTGCCGCCGGGAAACGCGATCGCCTTGAGCGTGCATTCCCAATATTCCTCCAGCGTCTCGCCCTTCCAGGCGAACACCGGCGTGCCGGCCTGGGCGATTGCCGCGGCGGCATGATCCTGCGTCGAGAAGATGTTGCAGGACGCCCAGCGCACGTCGGCCCCGAGTTCATTCAGCGTCTCGATCAGGACGGCCGTCTGGATCGTCATGTGCAGCGATCCGGTGATGCGGACGCCGGCCAGCGTTTTTTGCGGGCCGAATTTTTTCCGCACCGCCATCAAGCCGGGCATCTCATGCTCGGCAATGCCGATTTCCTTGCGGCCCCATTCGGCGAGGGAGATGTCCTTGACCTGGTAATCGCGGGCTTCGCGCCCTTGCGGCGCGGTGACTGTGTTTGACATGGTAATTCAGGCGTTGACGGTTTCGCGCGTCGGTTTGGCACCGGTTAGCCCGGCGGCCGCGCGCAACTCGGCGACTTTGTTGGTCTGCTCCCATGGCAGATCGGCTTTGCCGAAATGACCGTAGTTGGTCGTGCTGCGATAAATCGGCCGCAGCAAATCGAGCTGCTTGATGATGGCGGCGGGCTTGAAGCTGAAAACCTGGCGCACCGCGGCCGAAATCTTTTCCTCGGAGACTTTCGCGGTGCCCATCGCGTCGACCCAGATCGACACCGGTTCCGGATGCCCGATGGCATACGCAACCTGGAGTTCGCAGATGTCGGCCAGCCCCGCGGCCACGATGTTCTTCGCGACCCAGCGGCACATGTAGGCGGCCGAGCGATCGACCTTGGAGGGATCCTTGCCCGAGAAGGCGCCGCCACCGTGGCGGCCCCACCCGCCATACGTATCCACAATGATTTTACGGCCCGTCAGCCCCGAATCGCCCTCGGGTCCGCCGACCACGAACCGGCCCGTCGGGTTGATCAGGAACTTCGTCTGCGCATCGATCAGGTTGGAAGGGATCACCTTCTTGATCACGTTCTCGACCAGGAAATCGCGAATCGCGCTGTGCTGCACGCTGGCGGCGTGCTGGGTCGAGATGACGACGTTCTCGACCTTGGTCGGCCGGTCGTTGTCGTAACGGATCGAGACCTGCGACTTGGCGTCCGGCCGCAGCCACGTGACGACGCCGGCCTTGCGCAGCTTCGTCAATTCACGGCCGAGCCGATGGGCGAACATGATCGCCGTCGGCATCATCTCGGGGGTTTCGTTGCAGGCGTAACCGAACATCAGCCCCTGGTCGCCGGCGCCCTGCTCCGCCGTCTCCTTGCCGTCCGCCGCGCGGTCGTCGACACCCTGCGCGATGTCGGGCGACTGGCGCGTGAGCAGGTTGGTGATGAAAACCTTGTCGGCGTGAAACACGTCGTCGTCGTTAAGGTAGCCGATCTCACGGATCGCGTCGCGGACGATGGTCTCGTAATTAAGCTTCGCACTGGTCGTGATCTCGCCGGCCAGCACGACGTGGTTGCTCTTCACGAGGGTTTCGCAGGCGACGCGGCTCTTGGGGTCCTGCGCGAGGCAGGCGTCGAGCACGCTGTCGGAAATAAAGTCGGCAACTTTGTCCGGGTGACCTTCGCCAACCGACTCGGAAGAAAACACGAATGATTTAGCCATGAGAGTGAGGGGAATTGGAGACGGCAGAGAAGCTCGGCCGAAAAGGCGGCGCAAGCAAATATCAACATATTCTGATGTCGTGATGCGTCGCTCGTGGACCCGCTTGATTGTCGTTGTTTTCCACCTGCGGAACCATCGGCAGATTTTCCCCGGGCAAACGCGAGAGGCATACCACCTACCCGCCGATCCGAGCCCGACTGGGTGTGGCCATGCGTATCTGGCGCGGCCGCGACCCGGCCGAGCTGGTACATCGGAAACCACATGGAATACGCATTGCCCGGATGCAGGTTATGTGACATCGAAGGCCGATTCAGCTCATGGCCGACCTCGTCATCGATCCCAAGGCGATAGAAAATCTTCGTGCCCTTAATCCAGGGGACAGCGATGAATTCCTGCGCGAGATCACGACCATCTTCCTGGAGGACACGCCGCTGCGGATAACCGAACTCGAGCAGAGTCTCGTCGCCGGGGACCTGCCGCGGTTTACGCGGGCGGCACACAGCATCAAGGGCAGTTCGGCGAACCTTGGTGCGATGGCGTTGCGAACAACGGCGGAAAAACTCGAGCAGCAATCGCGCAACACGGGGCTGACCAATGTCGAAGCCCTCATCGCCCAAGTTAAGGTCGAGTTCGCCCGCGCCCAGAGCGAACTGAACGCGCTGGTGGCGAAATAGCGGGGCGCCCGGCTGCGGCCGGCCGCCAGATTAATGGCAGTGGTGCGGGCTTTGGGCGACAAAAGCCGACTGTTCGCGGCCTCATCAACCGTTGATCAGCCGAGAAAATATCCGCGCTGCTTTTCGGAAATGGGGAGTCCGGAGCGCTCCATGACCTTCAGCAGGTCTTCCCAGATCATCCGCTTCGAGCGGTTTGACTGGTTGCGAAGGATGTAACTCGGATGGTAAGTCACCATTAGCGGCTTCCCGGAGAATTCGTGCCATTTGCCGCGGATGTCACCGAGCGCCTTGAAGCTGCCAAAGCCGAGCAGTCCCTGCGCAGCGGTCGAGCCGAGAGCCACGAGCAGTTCCGGATTCACGACCTCGATTTGCGCCCGCAAATACGGCAGGCAGTAACGCATCTCGTCCTCGTTTGGCGGACGGTTGCCGATTTGTTCGCCGCCCGGCGCGGTCGGCATGTCCGGCCGCCAGTTCATGATGTTGCCGATGTAGACGTCTTCGCGCTTGAGGCCCATCGCCTGGATCATCCGCGTGAGCAGCTGGCCCGCCGGTCCGACGAAGGGCTCGCCCTTTATCTCCTCCTCGGCGCCGGGCGCCTCCCCGACGAACATGATCTTCGCCTCAAGCGAACCAACGCCCAGTACGACTTTCTTGCCCGGCCGAACCCGCGCGCAACATGTCGCATCCTTCACCACGAGTTCGTGCAGCACCGTCCAGCGCGTCTGCTTGTCTCCGGCGGGCAACTGCACCGTTGGAGCCGGCGGCAGTTTCGCGCCCGCGGGGGCAGATGCCGGCTTCACGAACGTTGGCGCGGCGGCAGGGGTGGCGTTTTCGCGCGCCGGCGGCTCGGAGGCCGCGGGTTCACGTGTCGCGCTCGGTACTGGTTCGTGCGGTGTAAATCTCGCGCTGGCCGCCACGGCGGCGGCGGCGGCCGGCCCAGCCGCGATCACCTTGCGTAGTGCTGCAATGGATTCATCGGAAACCGCAATTGTCCTCACCCCGGTGCTCTTGAGCCGGCGAAGCTCATCGGTCAGGGCTTGCAGGGAGGCACGCATGAAGGGAGTCAGTTTGTTCGCAACAGCAGGAGCTTCTCGACATGCTTGCCGAGCAGGTCGAATTCCAAATTGACGAGATCGCCCGCCTTCTTTTCCCGCAGGTTCGTGACGTCGAGCGTGTGCGGAATCAGCCAAACGGCAAAGCTGGTGTCGCTCACCTCGGCAATTGTGAGCGAGATTCCATCGATCGCGATGCTGCCCTTGTGGACGATATAGCGCGTGATTGCGGCCGGCACGCGCACGCGCAGGTAATGATCATTTCCGCGCGGCTCGAAAATTTCGATCGTGCCGAGCGCATCGATGTGGCCGGTGACGAAATGCCCGCCGACCTTGCCGCCAAACCGCAGGCTGCGCTCCAGGTTCACCAGTGCACCCGGTCGCAAGGTCGAGAAATTCGTCAGCCGGCGCGATTCCTCGAGCACATCAAAATGAAGGGACGTCGCATCGAATTTGATCGCGGTCAGGCAGCAGCCGTTCACCGCGATGCTGTCACCCAGCGTCATATCCTGGAGCGCCGCACGCGCTCGGATGGACAAGGCCCACGCCTTCGGCCCAGGCTCGAAAGCCAGCACCTTGCCCGTTTCCTCGACGATGCCGGTGAACATAAAGTACCCGAGGCAAACCGCGATCCGCCGGCCCGCCAAGCCGCAAACGCCGGGCACTCGTTCTCGCCGGCGCTTGCGATCAGGGGGCCGGCATCTTTTGTAGCAACCACTGTCAGTGGAGTCTGTCCCCCTTTTCCGTGGCCGACGTCGCCGAACTCATCTCTCCCGAATCCGAACGCGAACTGATCCAGTTGGCGCAGGGCGGCGATGAGGACGCGTTTGGCCGTTTGATGCGCAGCCATTACGAGCCGACATTCCGGCTGGTGAACTCGATCATCCGCGACGAACACGCCGCGCGTGATGTCTGCCAGGAAGTCTGGCTCACGGTGTGGCGAAACCTGAAATCGTTTCGCGGCGAGGCCAAATTCTCCACGTGGATTCATCCCATCGCGGTGCGGCGCGCGATCGATCAACTCCGCAGCCGCAAGCGGTGGCTCAATCGCTTCCTGCCCTTCCTGCCCGAGCACGCGGACGACCAGGGGCGTCCCGGACCGGAACCGGCCGGTGTCGGCAATCCGCGGGACGATCTCGAACGCAGCGAACGGATGAACCGGTTTGAACGTGCGATCGCTTCGCTGCCGCCCAAACATCGCGCGGTGCTGGCTCTGCGCGAAATCAACGGACTTTCGTACGACGAAATCGCGACGGCCGTCGGCATCCGCCGGGGCACGGTCATGTCGCGTTTGTTCCACGCCCGCCGATTGCTGGCCCAAAAAATAGGAGACTTCACATGAGATTCATATCCCTGCTTTTTTCCGCGCTGTGCGCGCTCGCGATTTCCGGTCCGGTGGCACACGCCGCCGACGGCGTATCCGTCCGCGCGATCCTGATCATCGCCTCGAATGCGAAAGGCGCGTCCGATCCGAAGCTCGCGCCGTACGAAGCGACACTGCGGCGCAACCTGCCGTTCGAGAGTTTCCGTTATGCCGGCGAGGGCTCGGCCAGCGTCAGTGCCGGCGGCCAGGCGAAGCTCTCGCTCGGCCGCGGACACCGCCTGGAACTCGACAGCGAAAAAGGCGGCGGTCGCGGCATTCGCGTGAAGGTGCGCTGGACCGATGATGGGCGCGAATTGATGACCACCGCGTTGGTGCTCCAGCCCGGCGTCCCGGCGGTTCTCGGGCGGCGCGGTGATCAGGCGGAAGTGCCGGTCGTGCTGATGATCGCGAACTGAACGTGGTTAACGGGAAAAGTGAATATCGGCTGCCTGGAGTCCGTCTCACGGTTGAATCCCAACCAAGGAACACCATGAAAGCCTTTACCACTGCCCTGCTCGCCGCCGCCGGCCTCGCCATCAGTTCCGCCCGCGCTGACCATGACAGCCGCGTCATCGTCAGCGGCCATGTTCATCTTGGCGCGCCCGCCCCCGTTTACGCCGCCCCAGCCTATTACCCGCCGCCGCCCGTCCATTACGTGCCGACGCGCGGTTACTGGAAGGACATGGTCGTGAAGACCTGGGTGCCGGAACGCTGGTCGGTCAGCCACAACCGCTGGGGCCGGCCGGTCCGCACCTGTGAACCCGGGTACTTCGCGTACCGCACCGAGCGCGTCTGGGTTGATGGACGCGATGGTTATGGTCATGGTAACAACCGTTATGGTCAGGCTAACGACTACCGCGGTGGCTACGGTTATCGCCGCTAGACCGAAACAAGATCGACCCTGCCCGTCATGAATTGTCACGAGGCCGAACGTCAGATTTTCGCCGAGCGAGACGGCGCGCTGGGAACCGACCAGCGCGCTGCCCTCGCGCAGCATGTCGCGGGATGTGCGACGTGCCGGCGGACGCGCGACGGACTCGAGGCCGCGATTGCTCTCTGGCGCTCGGAGTCGCAGGCCGCGCCGGTTCCCGACTCGGAACGCGCCTGGCAGGATCTGCGCCGCGAGCTGCGGCAAGCGCGCGCACCAGCGACGAATCGTCACTGGCTCGCGTGGGTGGGCGCACCGCTCGCGGCCGCCGCGGCGATCGCGGTCGCGTTTTATGTGAACACTCCGCGCGCGGATTCGGGCGCGCCGGTTCACCGCGCGTCACGCGAGGTCGCGCGGGCCGAATACGTCGAGGTGCCAAATCGCAACGCATCGACGGTCGTTTTTGTGGATGAGAAGAGCGGCTGGCTTGTCGTGATGGCGAGCGACGGCCCGGCGCGGCTGTAGCGGTTCCGGCAGCGGGCTTCCGTTGAAATCCAAACGCGGGCGTCCATTGGGGGGCCGCCAAAAATCGTGAAATCGAGAATCGGTCATTTGGAAATCCGAACCCAAATCCTCAGATGACCGATGCTCGATGCCCAATTTCAAGATTTTCCCCAAATCCTCGTCAAAATTCCCCGGCTACCTTAGCTTCACCCGCAGTACCGCCGTATCGCCCCCGCGTGAAACCAGCAGCACGAACTCGGGACGGGCCTGGTCGCGCTCAATCTCGTCGAGCTTCACCACCGCATCCTTGAACGTCTTGATCTCGACGCCGTCGATTTCCTTCACCCAGTCCTCCTGCCGGAGGCCCGCGATTGCGACCGGGCTGCTCGATTTCACATGGTGCACGATGATGCCGGTGGGCTCCGTGGGTTTGACGCGCCGCTCGATGCCGTCGCCGTAAACGAATTCGCGCGCGGTGAACCCCAAGCGGTCGAAAAACTTCCGTTCCGCTTCGCGCATCACCTTTGGCTGCTCCCCCAGGACGGCCTTCAATTCGATCCGCTCGGTGCCGCGGAGCACCGTCAGCGCGAGCGTATCACCCGGAGCATGACGGTCGATCTCGCGCTCGACATGGCTCACGATGACACGGTCGGGTTTGAATTGCGGCAAGGGCCGGCCGTCGAGTTGCAGGATGATGTCGCGATCCTTCAACCCGGCTTTTTCCGCCGGGCTGCCTTCGAGCACTTCGCTCACCACCACCGCGGACTGCGCGCTGAGGTTGAGAAATCGGGCGACCTCGCGATCCATCGGCTGCAGGCCGTACGTGCCGAGCCATGCCAGGGGCCGTCCCGACGGCTGCTTTGGGATCCGGCCGAAATGCGGCAGCATTTCCTCCGCGAGGATGAAGGCGCTGCTTTCCTCCACATTGATCAAAATCACACCGGAGCCGCGGTTTGCGCGCGAAATTTGCAGGAAACTCTGGCCGAACGACGCCTGCGCGAGACCGACGAGCACGCCGTCGCGGTTGAAAACGGGCAGCCCGGGTGCCGCCACTTCCTGCTGCGCGATGCCGGTGCGCTGCGGCAGCGACTGCACGAGGGCGAGATTGCTCTGCAGGATGTAAGGCGCGAAATCCTCGTCCTTGTTGCGCAAGCCGATCCCCCAGACGAAATCCGCCAGCGCCGGCGCACGCGGCGGCGTCTTCGGCGCGAATGCCGAGATCGGCGTCAGCTGGCCGCGGATTTTCTCGCTCGCGCGCACAAAATGCCAGCCAGTGAAGGCATCCTGCCCGAGATATTCGCCCGGGGTGCTGGCGGCATCGCCGGGAAGATAGACTTTGAAATCCTTCAGCTCCCAGAGGGCCGTCCGGGGATCGACGGCGCCGGACGGCAGAATGATTGTTCCGTTGCCATCGATCACTGTGCCCATGGAAACGCTGGGCTGCCGCTCGACCTCCGTCACCGTCATGTACTCGACGGCGACGACTGACTTCACCCGCTCGGCCCACAATGCCGGCAGATCGGCTGTGTTCGCCGCGGGCAGCGACGTCCACGTCAATGCCGTGAACGTGAGCAGCAGCCCACGCCGGGCGAACCGGCGCGGTCCGCCGCGCGAATGCGGTCTTCTTCCGGAGAACGAGTGAATCATGGTTTGACGATATACAGCGACACGCGGCGGTTGCGCTGCGTCTCAAACAAGGTCGGCGCCGGCTTCGCCTCATACGCGGCATGAGCCGCCTTGATCACATCGAGCGAATCGATCGTCTGCTGGTTGATTTTGGCGATGATGTCGCCGCGCGAAATTCCGGCAACCTCCGCCGGAAACCCGGGCTGCACTCCGATCACGACGACGCCCGTCGTATCGTCGAGCTGGTTCTCGCGCGCATAGGCCCGTGAAACCTTCCGTACGCTCAGGCCCCATTTCTCGAACGCCCACTCCTCGCCCACGCGGCTCTCGAGCTTCTCGGTCTCGACCGAGAAATCGCGAATCTCGCCGCCACGTTTGACACTGAAAGTGAGGGTCGCGCCGACCAGCTGCGTGGCGATCATGTTTTGGATGGGCGGCAGCTGCTCGGGAAACCTGCCATCCACCTTCGCGCCGTTGATCGAAAGCACGATGTCTCCGCCGCGCAGTCCCGCCTTCGCCGCCGGCGAACCCGAGTCGACGCTCGTGATCAACATGCCGGTGCGAACCTCGAGCGCGTAAAAGTTTTCCAGATCCTGGAGCGCGCCGGGAACGATTCCGATGTAGCTGCGCACAATCCGGCCATCGTCGCCCAAACGTTCCAGCACCGATCGCGCGATCGCAGCGGGAATCGCGAAACCCAGGTTGTTCGCGCCGAGATAACCACGGGACGTGATCCCGACGACCTGGCCGTCCTCGGTCACGAGCGGTCCGCCGGAGTTGCCGGGATTGATCGCCGCATCGGTTTGCAGCCACGTGTTGAACGTCCCGGTCTCGTAACCGTTCACGCCGCGGTTGTCCTCGAAATACCGACTCGGGTTCGAAACGATGCCGCGGGTCACGGTGCGGGTCAGTCCATGCGGCGTGCCCACCGCATACACGACCTGGCCGGGATGGAGCGATTCACTGTCGCCGAACTCGGCCTGCACGAGCTTCCACCCGCGGCGCTTCACCTCGTCCATGTCGAGCTGCAACACGGCGAGATCCGTCCAATGATCCCAGCCGACGAGCCTGGCACCGACGCGTTCGAGGTTGGCCAGCGTCAGGTTGATTTCCACCGCGCGCGGGCTGACGACGTGGGCGTTCGTGAGTACGCGTCCATCGTTGGACACGATCACGCCCGAACCGAGACTCGCGGTGTACCGGCGGGCGCCGGCTTCAAAGGCAATCTCCCGGACATCGATGCGCACCACCGCATCGAGCAGGACGTTGAATCCGCGGCTCATACCCGCCGCCATCGATGGCGGCGGCGCAAGGAGCAGGGCGCAGGAGGCAAGGACGAGGCAAACGGCATGGCGGACGCGTGCAGCGAATGTTCCTGCTCCCACCACCGTACCGGCGGTTTCGGCGCGCCCGTGCGCCATGATTGACCGGCAGGGGAAAGGTTTCACAGTGGCGAGTTTCACACGATGGCTACCAAGAGCACAGACTACAACTTCCATGACATAGAGCCGCACTGGCAAACGTTCTGGGAGAAAAATCGTTCGTTTTGCGCCGAGAACGATTCGGCGAGGCCAAAGTATTACGTGCTCGACATGTTCCCCTACCCGTCGGGCTCGGGGCTGCACATCGGTCACCCCGAGGGCTACACCGCCACCGACATCATCGCGCGATACAAGCGCGCCCGGGGTTTCAATGTGCTGCATCCAATCGGTTGGGACGCATTCGGGCTGCCGGCCGAGCAGCACGCGGTCAAGACCGGCACGCATCCGGCGTCGAACACCCAGAACAACATCGTCAATTTCAAACGGCAGATCAAAGCGCTGGGATTTTCGTACGACTGGGAGCGCGAGATCGACACGACGGACCCGAAATATTTCCGGTGGACGCAGTGGATTTTCCTCCAGCTGTTCAAGCGCGGGCTCGCGTATGTGGACGAACGGCCCGTGTGGTGGTGCCCTGAACTGCGCACCGTGCTCGCGAACGAGGAGGTCATCGAGGGCCGCAGCGAAGTCGGCGGTTTTCCGGTCGAGCGGCGCAACCTCCGGCAGTGGGTCCTGCGGATCACGGCGTATGCGGAACGGCTGCTGGCCGACCTGAAGGAGGTCGACTGGCCCGAATCCACGAAACGGATGCAGGAGGCGTGGATCGGCCGGAGCGAGGGCGCCGAGATTCTTTTCCCCCTCGAACATCCAACGGCGGGCACGCTGAAGATTTTCACCACGCGGCCGGACACGCTTTTCGGCTGCACCTACATGGTGATCGCGCCGGAACATCCGCTCGTGGACACGCTGACGTCGAAGGCCCAGGCACCGGCCGTGGAAGCGTATCGCAAGAAGGCGTCGGCCAAGAGCGATCTCGAGCGCACCGATCTGGCGAAGGAAAAATCCGGTGTCTTCACCGGCTCGTTCGCGATCAATCCGGTGAACGGCCAGCGTGTGCCAGTATGGATCGCGGACTACGTGCTGATGGGTTACGGCACCGGTGCGATCATGGCGGTGCCCGGCCAGGACGAACGCGACTGGGAATTCGCCGAGTTGTATCAGCTCCCGATTGTTCGCACGGTGCAGCCGCCGGCGGATTTCAGGGGCAAGGCGTTCCTCGAGGATGGCCCCGCGCTCAACAGCGCCAACGCCGAGGTCTCACTTAACGGACTGCACATCGATGCCGCGAAATCGACCATCATTGGCTGGCTCGAGCGCAAGGGATTCGGCACCCGCCGCGTAAACTACAAGCTTCGGGACTGGCTGTTTTCGCGCCAGCGTTACTGGGGCGAACCGTTCCCCATCGCGTGGGTGAGCGAGGCTGACTACGCGAAGGCCAAGTTGGGCCGCAGCGATCTGCCGGCCGAGCCGGTGACGTTTGTGCAGGGGGGCGTGATCCATTTCGCGCTGCCGCTGCCGGACGAGGCGTTGCCGCTCGTGCTGCCCGAGGTGCAATCGTATCTGCCGAGCGGCACGGGTGAGAGTCCGCTGGCGAACGAGACCACCTGGCTCGAAGTGTGGCTCGATTTCAAGACGGGCAAGGCCGTGCCCGCATCCGCACCGAAACCCATGGGCGATCGCTGGGTGCGCGCGCGCCGCGAAACCAACACGATGCCGCAATGGGCGGGCTCATGCTGGTACTACCTTCGCTTTCTCGACCCGCGCAACGATCGCGCGCTGGCCTCGAGTGCGGCCCTGCAATACTGGGGCACGCCGGATCTGTATGTCGGCGGCGCCGAACACGCCGTTCTTCACCTGCTGTATGCGCGCTTCTGGCACAAGGTCCTGTTCGATCTCGGCGTTGTCCCGCCAAGCGAGCCGTTCAAGAAACTTTTCCATCAGGGCATCATCCTCGGCGAGGACGGCGAGAAGATGTCGAAGAGCCGCGGAAATGTCGTGAACCCCGACAGCATCATTGCTTCGCACGGTACCGATACGCTGCGGTTGTATCTGATGTTCCTCGGACCGCTCGAGGCGATGAAACCGTGGAATCCGCGCGGGATCGAAGGCGTCCACCGCTTCCTCCAAAAGGTCTGGCGCGAAATGATCGCAGCCGACGGCAGCGTCAGCGCCAAGATCTCCGCGACCGGAACGGATACACCCGAGGTTTCAAAGCTGCTGCACGAAACGATCAAGAAAGTCGGCGACGACATCGAGAATCTCCGGTTCAACACCGCGATCTCGCAGATGATGATCTTCGTGAACGCGCTCCAGAAAGCGCCGCGTTTCGGCCGCGACACTGCGGCCAAGTTTCTGCAGTTGCTCGCGCCTTTCGCGCCGCACATCGCGGAGGAATTGTGGGAGCGGCTCGGGAACTCAGGATCCGTCATGGCTGCGACCTGGCCGACTTTCGACGCCGGCAAACTGGCGTCTTCCGAGGTGAAACTCGTGTTTCAGGTCAATGGAAAGCACCGTGGCGACCAGTTCGTTCCCGTCGGCACGACCCAGGAGGTGGCATTGGACCTGGCACGGGCAAATTCACGCGTCAGTCCGTACCTGGAAGGCAAGGTCGTTAAGCGGGTCGTCTTTGTGCCGGGAAAAATTCTAAACATTGTCGTGGACTAGTTTAAAAGAAACTCCGCTCTTGCGTTGTCTAGGGTCTTTACCTCATTTTCGCACGGTCGCATCCCAACGGTGCCGTCGTTAATTAACGCCCATGAGCTTATCCTTTACCCCACATTTTCACCGGCTGCTCCTTCGAGTCGCGATTGCCGGTGTTTTGGGTCTTCCGCCGCTCGCGCTCAACGCCCAAGCCAAGAGGAAAAACCCGGCGAGCAAGGTGTACGTCTCGGATGTCAGTGGCGACGCGCTAATCGACAACGGCGAATTGGTGCAGGACTTGGGCAAGCGGTCGGTTTATAACGCCGAGGGTGCGATCATCGAAACGAAGAGCACGCCATCTGACCGGCCGCGAAAGAAGACGTACTCGACCATGGTGTACTCGAACGGCACCGGTGCTTTTTTCGACGCGGATACCCGCGTCGAGATGAAGCGCTTCAATCAAGAGCCGTTCACACCGATGCGCACCGACATGGATGTCGAACCGTCGATCTCGCAAACGCAGGCCTTCCTCTCTCGCGGTTCAGTCGGGCTCTGCACCAGCAAGCTCGTTGCCGGCAGCAGCATGGTGTATCAAACGCCGCATGGTGCCGTGCACATCCGTGGTCGCAAAGTCGTGATCGAGACGGGCAGCAATGAAACGAAGATTTCCATGCTCGAAGGTGAGGGCACGGTGCGCGCCGGGCCGCAAGACACCGGCGGGCATTCGGTCCGGGCGGGGCAGCAGGCCATAATCCGCCGCGGTACGGCAGGCCAGCCGAACAGTATCGAAATCAGCCGCATCCCCGCGGCAGAGTCATCCGGCCTCGATGACAAGGTGTCGATGGCGTGCATGGCGAAGCGGACGGTGTATTTCGAAGTCCGCGAACGGCCCGTCGACCTCTCATCGCCGACCGCCGGCAGCGCGGAGACAGCGGCCACGAGCGGGGGCGAAGAAACGGGATCCACGTTCCCGGGAACGGTTACGGCGTTCGACGGCAACAGCGCCGCGCCGATCGGCAACAATGCGGTGCGGGAGATCGTGCCCGTCGCGGTTGTGCCCGAAACCCTGCCCGTGACATTTACGATAAGTCCCGCCAAGCTCTCGAGCCATTGATTCGCGCATTCGGATGAGGAAACTTTGGCGAGAGCTTCGCTTGCTGCTGGCGTTAACAGCGGCATTCACGCTGGCGTGCCGTCCCGTGCACGGTCTGGTTGCGCTCAACGATGGCCATGATCGGATCTACGTCGCGGGCGCGCTGTCCGTCTCCGGTGACTCCAACGTTTACGCGAACAGCGACGAACGGAGCGATGTACTCTACTCCACGAGCGTGACGGCGGATTACACGCGGCGCGCGGGCTGGATCGGGGTGAACGCGAGCGTTGCCGTCAGCTCGGCTGAATTCGCGGAACTGAAAGAGGAGAACTACACCAATCCCAGCTACAGTCTCGAGTTCACGAAACAGTCCGGCCGCACCACGGGATCGCTGATATTGAACGCGGCACGCGAAAGCCGCGCCGATGCGGCCGTGAACCTCCGCAGCACCTCCTGGAATTACGGCACCGGGTTGAACGTGAAGTATCCCATCGTCGGGATGTACACCCTGTCGGCGCAGCTCGGATACAACGCGCGAGATTACGTCGACAAGACCGTATTCGCCAATCTCGAGACGTATAGCGCGTCGGCCGACCTGCTCCGGATGCTCGGCAGCGAGCGCGATCTGATGCTGGGTTACCGCTACCGTTTTAACGACACGTCGTTTAACACCTCGACCACCGATCACTCGTTCACGGTGGGATTGAACGGCAGATTGATCCGCGGTTTGACGGGCGCATTGCGCGCGGGTTATCAGGTGCGAACTTTCGCCGGCGCGGCGGCCGGCGAAGACGCGTTCAGCTCGTGGACGGCGAGCGGCTCCGTCTCGTACGCGATCAGCAAGAAGATGAGCCTGAGCGCGCAAATCTCGAAGGATTTGTCGATCACCGCCACGGATTCGTCGGTCGATGTGACCTCCGCCTCGATTAGCGCGAGGTATGCGTACAGTTCGCGCTGGTCGCTCTCGGCATCGGGCGGCTGGGGCTACAGCCGCTTTCTCGGCGATCGCGGTCGCGTGGTCGTGACCCTGGGGCCACCGCTTGTTCTCGGGCCCCAGCGCGACGATTCCTTCCTCAGCTGGAATGCCGGGCTGGGTTATTCGTTGAACGAACACATCAACTTCTCGGCCGGATACAGCTGGTTCAAGAACTGGTCCGCCCTGTCGTATGCGGATTTTGTCCGCACCTCTTGGAGCGCGAGCGTCTCATCCCGCTGGTAACACGCCATGAAAAATATCCGCGCCTTCCTTCAGCTGCTTTTGGTCCTCCTTGCCGGTGGTTTCGTGCCGGTTGATTGTCTGTCCGCCCAGCCGCCCGCGCTGGCCAAAAACCCGGAGAAGAAATTCGTGGCGTACCGGATCACGCGCGGCGACCGGCTTTCAATTTCCGTCGTGGGCGAACCGGATCTGACGGTGGGCCAGCGGCGGGTCGAAGCGACCGGCACGATCAACATGCTGCTGATAAATGATATTCGGGTCGTGGGGCTCACGATCGCCGA
Source organism: Opitutaceae bacterium (assembly GCA_030648295.1). Taxonomy (GTDB): domain Bacteria; phylum Verrucomicrobiota; class Verrucomicrobiia; order Opitutales; family Opitutaceae; genus ER46. The sequence goes on from JAUSID010000076.1 coordinate 82,783, forward strand.
AGCGCAGGAGGCGATTGCCACGGCGTATCGCGACGGGCGTTTCTTGCGCAATCCCCAGGTGACCGTCACGGTCGACGAATACGCCCCGCGCATTGTTCGCATCAGCGGCAAGGTCAACTCGCCGGGCCAGATTCACATCCCGCCGGATACGGAAATGACGATCATCGAGCTCATCTTCAAAGCCAACGGGCTGGCCGAAACCGCGCGCGCGTCCGCGATTCGCGTCACCCGCACCATGCCGGACGGCACGGAAAAACTTTTCACCCTCGACGTCGAAGCGGCGATCAAAGCCAGGGGAAAATCAACCGGTGACGGCAGCTTCGTGGTTCAGCCGGACGACGTGGTCTACGTGCAGGAGAAGATTATTTGAACAACGAGCCTGCCAACGCGATGGCTGAAATGCCCGGCAAAGGCTCCCCGCGTGCCGCTGAACGTGAAGACGACATCGTGGAACGTCGCACCCTGCGTGACTACTACATCATCCTGCGGGAGCGGCTGTGGATCGCCCTGCCGCTCGCGCTGCTCATTTCGGTCGGCTACGGGTATCACAAAATGCAGGCCATCCCGATCTACGGGGCGAGGGCCACGATGCAGTTTGAAAAGCCGGAAACGGTGGTCACCGCTCAAGGCGTGGTGGACCAGGCGGTGCGATCGGACATCGACCTGAACACCTACATCACGATTCTCGGCAGCCAGACGTTGCGGACGCGCGTGCTCGAGTCGTTCAAGCCCGCCGAACTCGACCTCCTCCGTCGCGCCGCGTTAAAGCGCAGCCCTCCCGGCACCGCGCCGGGAAGCGTGCCGCCCTCGCTCGGTTGGGTGCAGCCCTTTTCGTCCCGCAATAGCTACGTCATCGACATCAACGTCACCCACGAGGATCCAGAGGCCGCCGCGCTCGTGGCCAACCGCTACGTCGAGTCGTTCATGGGTTATCTGTTCGAGAACGCGGGCGGAGCGAACAAGGATGCGATCCGCTATCTCAGCGAGCAGGCACTACGCTTGCAGCGCGAGTCAGAGGCGGCCGAGAACGAACTGCAGAGCTACATGAAGCAGCACAATCTGCTGTCGCTCGACAGCTCGCAGAACCTCGTCGGGGATGCGTTGCGCAAGGCGGGGATGCTGCGGGATGAAGCGCGCCTCAGCCTGATGGGCATCGAGGCCAAGATGCGCCAGATCGAGGAGTATCAGGCGCAGGGCAAGAATCTCCTCGAGATTCCCGAAATCGCGGGCCACGGCGCGGTGCCTTCGCTCAAGGCACAGCTTTCGAAACTGCAGCAGGAACAGAATCTCCTTTCCGAACGTTACCTCGAGCGCCACCCGGAGATGATCAAGAAGGCGAACGAGATTGCGGTCACCGAGACCGACCTCGAACGCGCCAAGTCCCTCGCGATTGCGGAGCTGCGCGCCCGCCAGGCCGAGGTGAAGAAACAGTACACGGCGTATCAGGAAGAATTCGACAAGCGCGAGAAGGCCTCGATGAACCTCGGGGATCTCGCGGTCCAGTTCCGCAGCCTTCAGCGCCAGGCCGACGTGAACAAGGAAAACTACATGACGATCCTGAAGCGGCTGAACGAGACGCGGACGCTGAAGGGAATCGAGAAGGTCCCGGTGCATCCGCTCGATCGCGCGATGCCCAGCTTTGGTCCGATTTCGCCCAACAAGACGTCGATCACGCGCACGTGCATCGGCATCGGTGTCCTGGTGTTCTTCGGGGTCGCCGTCGGCCTGAGCTTCATCGACGACCGCGTGAAGAGCTCCTGGGACATCGAGTCTTTCATCGGCGCGAACCTGCTGGGAATCATTCCCGATCTCGCCTCGATGAAGGACGAGGAAAAGTACACCCTCCTGCTTGACAACAAGCAGGCGCCCGGCACGGAGGCGTTCCTCAGCGTCTACAGTTCAATCAAGATCAACTCGCGGCTCGACTTCCCGAAATCGATCCTGGTCACCAGCACCATTCCCGGAGAAGGCAAGACCCTGATCTCCTGCAACGTCGCCGGCAGCTTCGCGCGCCACGGCAAGAAAACGCTGCTCGTCGACTGCGACCTCCGTCGGCCGATGCTGCACCGGCACTTCAAGCAGCAGAACAACGCGGGGCTGCTCGCCTGGTTCGATAGTGGCGGCGCCATGGAAGGCGACCTCACCACGAATCCCGTCCTCGGCATCATCAAGCTGAGCGAGAATCTTTTCCTGCTTTGCTCGGGCGGGCGCTCGAAGAGCCCGACGGAGTTACTGGAGAACCCTCTGTTTGGCCAGTTGCTCGAGCGGCTGAAGCGCGAATTCGATCTCATCATCGTCGACTCACCGCCGCTCGGCGCCGTGACCGATTCGCTGCTGATCGCGGAACGAATCGACGAGGTGGTCTACGTCTGCCGGTTCAATCGCGCCTATCGGAAACACATCCGGCTTTACATGCGCGCGCTTCGCAGCGGCAAGAACGAGGTTCTCGGCATCGTGCTGAACGGCCTGTCGCCGCGGCGGATCGAATATTATTCGAATTACCGCTACTACCGCAGCTACAAGAAATATTACGGCGCGCAGGCGTAGCCCGCATTTTCCACCCTCGACCTGCGTTTCATGTCCATTGGTCCACGGGCATCTCTCCGGCTCATCGCTCGCCCAATCGATAGCGTGACCCGTCCCTGACTGCACCCGGCTGGTTTCTCCTTGCCCCCTGCACCCTGCCGCCTGCTCCCTTGGATTCGTGCCGCTTTCCGCGTTTCTTCCCGCCAGTTTTGATCCGCGCCGCCCGCTGGCGTTGATCGCCGGCCAGGGTGTTTATCCGATTCTGATCGAGCGCGCGGTTCGGGCCGCCGGCATTCCGCTCCGGCTGATCGCGTTCGACGAGGAGACGCGGCCTGATCTCGTGGGTTCTTTTGCGCCCGCCGACGTGCGCAGGCTGAAGGTCGGCCAGCTGGGTCACATGCTCGATGCGCTGCAGGACTTCAGCGCGGGCTACGCGCTCATGGCCGGGCAAATCACGCCGCGCCGCCTGTTCAAGGGCCTGCATCCAGACATCAAGGCAGCGCGTATTCTCTTGTCGCTGAAACGCCGCAATGCCGAGACGATCTTTGGCGCGATTGCACAGGAGATTGAGAAACTTGGCGTCACGCTGCTGGATGCGCGCTCGTTCCTCGATGATCAGATCGCCTCGTCCGGCTGCATGACCGCAGGCCGCTTCCCCATGGACCCGGAATACGTGACGCACGGCGTGCACATCGCCCGCGAATGCGCCCGGCTCGATATCGGCCAGGGCTGCGTCGTCCGGCATGGCACCGTGCTCGCGGTCGAGGCGTTCGAAGGCACGGACGAAATGCTTCGGCGCGCCGGCACGTTCAAGACCGACGACGCGCTTTTCGTGAAGACCGTGAAGAGCCGGCAGGACTGGCGGTTCGACGTGCCTTGTTTCGGGCTCCGCAGCCTCGAAACCATGCGCGAGGCAGGTCTCGCCGCGGCGGCCCTCGAGGCCGGCAAGGTGCTGATTTTGGAAAAACCGGCCGTGCTCGAGCGGGCGCGCGCCTGGGGCATCGACCTCTTCGGCTTCGAATAACGTCTGCCACGATGTCGCAAGCGTTTCCCGAGTATCCGCCACTTGCGCAGGGAAGCAGATGACTCCACTGTATCGCGCCATGCAAAATGACGTCGTCACCACCACCATCAAGGGGGTCATGCCCACGGCCAATGGGTGTGCCGTCTTCCTGGGCAATGACGAAAAGACGTTCGTCATTTACGTCGATCATTCGGTCGGCAACGCGATCCAGATGACGCTGAGCGGGGTGAAAAAAGACCGGCCGCTGACTCATGATCTGATCGGCAGCATCTTCCTCGGGCTCGGAGCGCAACTCGATCACATCGTGGTCAACGATGCGCGCGAAGGTACTTTCTTCGCCCGGATTCTACTGCGCATGGAAAACGAGCTGGGCAAGAAGATCGTCGAACTGGACGCCCGTCCCAGTGATTCGATCGTGCTGGCGTTGCAGCAGAAGCGCCCGATCTACGTGGCGCGTGGCGTGTTCGATTCGGTCGAGGACATGACCGAGATTCTCGAACGCGTGCTCAAGCAGCAGTCGGAGGAATCCGACGAGGAAGAGGAGCAGACGTAGGTTTTTGCGATGCAAAAACCTGAACCTGGCTTGCGTCGCGGCGGATAGTCCGCCGCGTCGCCACTGCTCCACGATCACCTTGGCCTCGCTCCCGATTCCCCTATCCACGCTGCCGCCCGCGGTGGCACCCGGCCAGCCGCTGACGGCGCTCGCGCCGATGCAGGACGTCACCGACCTCGCGTTCATGCGGGTCATGGCGCACTTCGGCGCGCCCGACTATTTTTTCACCGAGTTCTTTCGGGTTCATTCACAATCGCGGCTGGAGAAGCACATCCTGCGGTCGATTGACGAGAACACGACCGGCCGGCCCATTTTCGCGCAGCTCATCGGCGAGGATCTCGGCCATTTGCAGCGGACGGTCGAGGACTTGCTCCACCACAACGTGGCGGGGATCGATCTGAATCTGGGCTGCCCCGCACCGAAGATTTACCGGAAGAACGTCGGCGGCGGGCTGCTCCGCGAACCGGCCAGGGTCGCGGAAATTTTGTCCATGTTGCGCGCGGCCGTGCCCGGGTTGTTCACGGTGAAGCTGCGAATCGGGTTCGAGGATACCGGCCATTTTGATCGACTGCTCGATCTGATGAACGAACATCGCGTGGACCTGCTGAGCGTGCACGGCCGGACCGTGAAGGAGATGTACCGCAGCGAGGTTCACTACGACTTCATCGCGCGTGCGGTGGCCCGGGTTCGTTGCCCGGTACTGGCGAACGGCAACGTCACATCAGCGGTCCGGGCGGGTGAAATCCTGCGTGAAACGCGCGCGGCCGGCGTGATGATTGGCCGTCACGCGATCCGCAATCCGTGGATCTTCCGGCAATGCCGCGAGCATTTCGCCGGCCGGCCGCTCATGCGCATCACGCTCGGCGACGTGCGGAATTACGTCGAACGGCTCTATCAGGCGACGCTGTCGCCGGATTTTCCCGAGCGCGCGCACGTGAACAAGATGAAGAAGTATCTCAATTTCGTCGGCCAGAGCGTGGATTCGACCGGGGCGTTCCTCCACGACATGCGTCGCGCGCAATCGGAGGCCGAGCTTTTCGCCATTTGTGATCGCCATCTGCTCGCCGAGCCCCAGCGCGAATTTTCGCCCGAGCCCTACCCCGGCATCATCGCGCGCCCCAACTGCGAAACCCCCGCCGAAGCCGACGGCTGCTCGCTGGAGACGATCTCAGGCTGAAGATGCGGAAGACTGGGAAGACGGGAAGACATAGAAGACGGGAAGACGTGTAAGACTTGGAAGACTCGGGAGACTCCGATCTCCCAAACATGGCGACGATCGACAATTTCCTCTTTCTTCTTTTTGCCGTTTCTTCTTTTCGGCGTCTTTCCCGTCTTTCGCGTCTCACATGTCTTCCATGTCTTCCGCGTCTTCCCGTCTTCCTACTCCAGCCCCAAAATCTTCCGGCCCTCGGCGGAGATCATCTGCGGGGTCCACTGCGGATCCCAGACGATGTGAACGTTGGCCGATTCGACCGCGGGCAGTGCGGCGATCTTCTGCCGCGCGTCCTCGGCGATCACCGGACCCATGCCGCAGCCCGGCGCCGTGAGCGTCATCTTCACGTCGACGGCGTGACCGCCCGCCGGCGTCGGCTCAATCGAGAGATCGTACACGAGCCCGAGGTCGACGATGTTTACCGGGATCTCCGGATCGAAGCAGGTCCTCAACGCCTCCCACACCGCTTTTTCGCTGAACGCGTCCGCGCTCCCTTGCGCCGTTGCGGCCTCCGTCGGGACGTACCCGGAAATCGCCGGCGCGTTTTCCCGCGCGATTCGAAATAGGCCCCGATCCGTCCTCACGGTCACGTTGCCGCCCAAGGTCTGGGCAATGAACACTTCCGTGCCCGCCGGCAGGGTGAGGACGTCACCCGCCGGAATCGCGGTGGCGGGACAATCGTGGACGAGCGTGTGTGTATTCGACATGTGGGATGCTCGCGCCGGCGCGGGCCGGGACAACGAGAAAGCTTAACGAAGCGAAAGATTGAGCGGCAGCCGCGCGTACACTCCCTGCGGATCGTTGAACGAGCGGAGCAATTTCAGCTCGCTCTCAATCCGCTCGGCAATCTTTGCGCTGACGCTCATTGAGCGCGCCACTCCCGGTACGTTCTTTTCGATCAGTTCCTGAATCACCTCCATCAGCTCCTTGTGCCGCGGAAATTCGACGAGCCGGTAATTGGATCCCAACCCGGCCTTTTGCGCGGCGTACGCGATCGCCGTGTCGAGGCCGCCGATTTCGTCCACCAGTCCGAGGTTCTTCGCCTCCGTGCCGGACCAGACGCGACCTTGGGCGATTTCCTCGACCACCGCGCGGTCGAGTTTCCGGGACTCGGCCACCTTCGCGACAAACTCAGCGTAGATCCAGTCAACCATCCGCTGGAAAACCGCGAGTTCCTCGGGGGTCTTTGGACGCGAAATCGTCAGCGTGTCGGCGAATTTTCCCGTCTTCACGCTGTCGAAGGTGATGCCGAAATTGTTCGCCATCCGCTGCACGTCCATCTGCAGCCCGAACACGCCGATCGATCCGGTGATCGTCGTCGGCTCGGCGAAAATCCGGTCGCCGTAGGTGGCAATCCAGTACCCACCCGATGCCGCGTAGCTGCCCATCGAGACGACGATTGGCTTCGCTTTCTTCATCAGCCGGATCTCCCGCTGGATGACCTCCGACGCCGAGGCGCTGCCGCCGGGACTGTTCACCCGCAACACCACCGCTTTCACGTCCTCGTCCTGGCGCAGCTTCCGGAGGGTCCGGGAAAATTTCGTGCTGCCCACCTGGTCATCGTCACCTTCGCCGTCGACAATCTCGCCCTCGGCATACACCAGCGCAATGCGTCCGCGGCCCGTCGGTTTGCTGGCGACGGCATCGGCGGATTTTTTCGGCGCTTCCACCACGTCCTTGGCGACTTTCGCGTAGCGCTCCAGCGTCACCTGCTTGAAGGGCTCCTTCGTACCCGCCCGGCCCGTTTTCGCCTTCAGCGCATCGTATACTTCGTCCCGATACGCCACGCGATCGACGAAACCGCTCTCCTGCGCGACATCCGCGCGAATGAGCCCCTCGCGGTCGACGGTGGCCTGGATTTTTTCCGGCGAGAGGTCCCGGCTCGGTCCGATATCCGCGAGCAACGCGCCCCAAAGATCGTTCAGCAGCTTCTGGATTTCCTCCCGATTCTCCGGGCTCATGTCACGGCGCGTGAAGGGTTCGACCGCCGATTTGTACTTCCCCACCCGCGTCACCTGCACGTTGACGCCGTACTTCTCGAACGCACCGGCAAAAAACATCGGTTCGCTGGCGAGCCCGGGCATCAGGATGACGCCGTACGGGTCCATCACGAGGTCGTCGGCCACCGACGCGAGATAGTAGCTCTTCGTCGTGGCGAAGGTGAGATACGCGTTGACCGGTTTCCCCGCCGCCTTCACCGCCTCCAATGCCTGCCGGACTTCGCGCAGCGCGGCGTATCCGGAAGCAAATGACGTGGTGGACAAGTCGCCGGTAATGAAAACGCCGGCAATCCGGTCATCCTTCGCGGCCGCGCGCAACGCCCGCGTGACGGTGCGCAGCTGCATCGTGTCGGAGCGGGTGCCGAGCGATGACCAGTCGATCGGTGGCGGCGCCTCCGAAATCTTCGTGGCCAGGTCGAACACCAGAAAGGAGCCGCGCTCGAATTCGTGCGGCGTCTCGCGGCCGCCCATCGCCGCGACGGCCGCCAGGAAGCCGATGAAAAGGAGGACGCATCCGCCGGCAAAGATTACCAATGCGGCCAACGCACCCATCATCGAAGTAACGAAGTTCTTCATGCAGTTGAGGCGCACCCTATCCGGTTTCATCCGTTCCTCCAGTGGAAACGGATGCCGAGGGCTGCCCGCCGGGAGGGGCGGCGGCGACCGGAGAGCAGCCACCACAATGACGGAGCGTCTCACCTGCCGTCCCCGACGTGCTGCCTGGGTCGCACCGGGCAGTTGCGCGCCCACGCGTCCGCCCCATAGTGCCCGGCCATGAGTGAGAAGAAGGAACTGCTCACCACCAACCGGAAGGCGCTCACGATCAATCTCGACGAGAGCAAATACGGCACGTTCGCCGAAATCGGCGCGGGCCAGGAGGTGGCACGCGTCTTTTTCCAGGCCGGCGGGGCGTCGCGCACGGTGGCGAAGACGATTTCCGCCTACGATATGACGTTCAGCGACGCGATTTACGGCAAGTCGCCGCGTTACGTCTCGCGCGAGCGGCTGGCGCTGATGCTCCAGCACGAATACCAGCTGCTCATCGAGCGGCTCGCCGGCCAGCGCGGCGACCGCACCGCGTTTTTCGTCTTTGCCGACACCGTCGCCACCAAGGGCTACAAGGGCACGAACGAGGCGCAGGGCTGGATGGGCATTCGTTTCCAGCCGGACCCGGCGGGCGAACCGAGCGAAGTGGTGCTTCATGTCCGGATGTGGGACAAGGAAAACGTGCTCCAGCAGGACGCGCTTGGCATCGCCGGCACCAACCTGATCTACGCGGCCTTCTATTATCGCGACGACCCGCGGCGTTTCATCGAGTCGCTCGTCGATCATCTCGGCGCGAACCGCGTCGAAGTCGACATGCTGAAGTTTTCCGGTCCGGCCTTCGCCCATATCGACAACCGGCTGATGGCGCTATACCTCGTGCAGCACGGGATCACCAACGGCGTGATGTTCGGTCCCGACGGCGAAGTGCTCCAGCCTTCCGAGGCGCTCTACAAGAAAGCGGTGCTGTTCGCGCGCGGCCAGTTCCGGCCGGTGACGCACGTTAACGTGGACATGGTCAGCTGCGCCACGGCCCAATTCGTGCAGGAGCCGCCGGTAAAGGGAAAGGAGGTCGCGGTGTTGATGGAGATCACGATCAATGACCCGGCGGAGCGCGACACGATCGATCTCGGCGACGTGCTCGCGCGCGTGGATCTGCTCGGCGGGCTCGGATTCACCAGCTTGATTTCAAACTACGCGAGTTACTCCGAGTATTACCGGCTCACGGCGTATTTCCGGCGATACACGAAGGAGATGATCGGGATGACGCTCGGCATCCACAACCTGCTCCAGATTTTCAACGAGAAATATTACGAGCATCTCGAGGGCGGGATCCTCGAGTCGTTCGGCCGGATGTTCCGCCACGCGGTGAAGCTCTACGTGTATCCCATGCGGCAGGACACGTATAACCGGCATGTCGCCACCGGCGCGATCCCCGTCGGCGGTTCCTCCGGCCAGAGCTTCGCCTCCAACGTGATGATCTCGGCGAAGAACGTCCAAATCGAGGAACACCTCCGCAATCTCTATGCGCATTTGCTCGAAAATCATTACATCACGTCCCTCGTGGGGTTCGATCACGATCTGCTCGGCATCGCCCCGGACGACGTCGCACGCCGCATCCACGATCAGGATGCGTCTTGGGAAACGATGGTACCGAAGACCGTTGCGACCGCGATCAAGCAGCGGCAGCTCTTCGGCCACCGCGGACCGGTGCCGCTGAAGACCGCGAGTTAATCCTTCATCCGCGTCGGAAGCAAATACGTCCGCGGCGCCTGACCAGTTCTTCCGTGGCAGCGCATCCGTCAAGCCACGGACCGGTCAGCCCCGCGAAATTTTCGTGTCTTTTGCGGCCTTTCGTGGTTCGCAGTCCATCCGACTTATGCGCTTCTACAAGTATCACGCCCTGGGTAACGACTACATCGTCCTCAACCCGGCCGATTTCAAAAGCTGGGGCGGCCAGCCCACGGTCGAGCAAATCCGGCTCATCTGTCACCGCAACTTCGGCGTTGGCTCCGATGGCATCCTCTGGGGACCGCTGCCGTCCTCGCAGAGCGAATTCGGCCTGCGGATTTTCAACCCGGACGGATCCGAAGCGGAGAAGTCGGGCAATGGGCTGCGGATTTTCTCCCGCTTTCTCTGGGATCAGGGGCTGGTGAAGAATCCCGCGTTCACGGTCGAAACGCCCGGCGGCCAGGTGCAGTCCGTGATCAAGGACGCCGGCCGGCTCATCACCGTCGCGATGGGTAAGGTGAGCTTCGACAGCCAGAAGATTCCCGTGGTTGGCGTACCGCGCGAGGTGTTGAACGAAAAGATCAAAATCCTCGACCGTGAGTTCACATTTTGTGCCGCCACGATTGGCAATCCCCATTGCGTGATTCCGCTCGCGGAAATCTCACCCGAACTCGCCCATCGCTATGGACCGCACCTCGAGACGCACCCGAATTTTCCGCGGAAGACGAACGTGCAGTTCCTAAGCGTCCGGGATCGCGCCAACATCCAGATCGAAATCTGGGAACGGGGCGCCGGCTACACACTCGCGTCGGGCAGCAGTTCCAGCGCGTCAGCCGCGGTGGCGCACAAGCTCGGGCTCGTCGATCGCAGCGTCACCGTCCACATGCCGGGCGGTCAGATCGGGATCGAAATCGGCGACGGCTTCTCGATCATGATGACCGGCACGGTCAACAAAGTGGCCGAAGGCACGATGCATCCCGAGGTTTTTGCGGTGCAAAAACCTTAGGCTCCGGCGCAGTCGGAACCTGCCCGTGCGAATTGAGGTTTGCGGGACCTCCGGCCGACTCTACCGTCCGCCCGTGATTGGCTGGGTTGCCGACCTTTTTCGCCTCGCCTGGGGCCTGCTTTACTGGAACGCGCGCAAAACATGGTTCCGGCTTCGCCGTGGCCAGAGCCCGTGCCCGTGCCAGAGCCTGAGCGACTCGGGACGCCCGTTCGAAACGCAATGTGAAGCGTGCCTGAGCTGGAACCGCCGCGCCCGGTTCAAGCGGGTCTGCCCGCTGCTGGTGGACACGACGGAGGGGCTGCGCTGTTCGGTCGCAACCGCCGACGTCCGGCCGTTCTGGGGCATCACGGCACGATACTATGGCGCCGCCGCGCTCACGGTCTACGTCCTGGTCGTCGTCAGCGTGTTCGCCTTCCTGCGCACGGTCGGCTATCCGGTCAGCATCGTGCATGTCGCGGTGCCGCCGCTCTGGCACCGCGTCGGCGAGGCGCGCGGCTGGTACTTCCTCGACCGGTCGAATCGCGCCTTTGCGGCGGGCAAGACCACCGAGGGGCTGCTGTACCTCGACAACGCCTACCAGTTCGACCCGTCGAACTACTCCGCCGGGCTCAGGCTGGCCAAGTACTACCAGGCGGGACAGCCCGGCCTTTCGGACGACGTATACAAAGAGCTGCTTCGCGATCATCCGGACAAGACCGCCGCGACGGCGCAGGACTGGTTGCGGGCGCTGCTGGCCCGCGGAGACAACGAGAAGATCACTCGCCTCGCCCGCGAACGATTGCTCGCCGGCGGGCCGCATGCGAACGCCTGGATGCGCGCCCTCTTGTTTGCAACGCGACAGACCCGCGCCGACACGCCGCTGCGCGAACTGCTCACCGATCGCCGGCCCGCCGCCGCGGCGTGGCACCGGCTGCTTGAAACGGAATTGCTGCTGCGCGCCGGCCGCAAGACCGAGGCTCGCGCCGCCCTCGAAGCGACGTGGGCCGGCGCCCCGCCTTACGCGCTGTTTTATCGGGTGGATCGTCTCATCGCGTTGCGCGAACCCGCCGCGGCGCTCGACGTCCTCGTCCGCCATCCCAACGTGCTCGACGGCGATGCCGAGGCAACGCTGCGCCTCGAGGCTTATTTCCAGGCGGGAGCGAACAATCTTTGGCAGGCCATGATGGACGCGCTCCTCGCCCCCCGGCTCGATCCGCCACGCCTGGTCATCATCTGCGCGCACCTCATCCGGCATCCCAATGCCGCCGTTTTCGATCGCATCTGCACGAAGCTGGAGCGCGAGCCGCTCGCGCTCAACACCGAGACCGCCGGGATCTGGTTTTCGCTCCTCTGCACCGCGGGCGCAGTGGGCGATCGGGTCCGGTTGCATGAGTTCACCCAGAAACTGAAAACCGCCTCCAGCACCCCGTTCGTCGTACTTGGAATGGTGGAGGCTTTTTTCCGGGGTGAGACCGTCGAGCGGCGCGTCACCACCTTTCTGCCGATCCTGCCGCTGCCGCTCGAGGTGACATACGCGCTGCTCGAACGGTATGGATCGGCGCCGGTCGTCGTGACGAAGAACGCATGAGCCCGGTCCTGCCGTTTTTCCAGGCCTTCACCCGGCTGCCGCTCTGCGCAAAGATCAACCTGATTGCCCTCGCGGCGGCGCTGACGGCATTCAGCATCCGGTTGTGGCCGGAATGGCGATCGAATCCGGATCTTTCGCACGGGCTGTTCATGCCCGTCGTATTCCTCCTGTTGTTACACGAGAGCCGCAGCACGGGCGCCGCGCGCTACCTGCCGCGCGCCGGCTGGGTCTACGCCCTCTTTTCCGCCTTGCTCGTGGCGGCACTTGCCGCCCTGAGTGCGGCCGGCCTCTACGCGGCGGCCGTCGGCTGGTCGCATGCGCTGGTGAATTTTGTCCTCACGGCCTCGCTCGTATTCCTGCTCGCTTCGGCCCTTGTCGCCTATTCGTCGGCGCGGGTGCGATTCATCGGGTTCAACTGGAGCGCAGTGGCGGCCGTCGCGCTGTGGATGCTGTGCGCGCCCATTCCGCCGGGAACCTACACGCGGCTGACCATCAACCTCCAGCTGCTGGTCAGCGAAACCGTCCTGCAGTCGTTGCACCTGCTGGGCGTGGCCGCAATTCGCCAGGGCAACATCATCAAGCTCGCGCATGCGACCGTCGGCGTGGAAGAGGCGTGCAGCGGCGTGCGCAGCCTCATCTCGTGCGTCTTCGCCGGGGTTTTCTTTTCCGCGACTCTCGTTCGCCGGCCGTGGGCGCGAGCGTTGATCATCGGGCTTTCGGCCCCGCTCGCGCTGGTCATGAACTTCGTGCGTTCGCTCACGCTGACCCTGCTCGCGAACAACGGTATCGACATCTCGGGTACGTGGCACGACGCGACGGGTTTCGCGGTGCTCGGCGTCACGGCCGCGCTGCTCGGCGGGCTTGCCGTCCTGCTCGAACGCGGCGCGAAACCCGATCCGCCGGCCCCCGAAGCCACGACGAGCGTCGCCGGCCGGCCCGGCATGCAGCACGCGCTCACGGTCGGGGTTGTCCTGGCCGCCGGCCTGATTGCGCTCTTCACCGTCAACACGCGGCCATCGGTCCGCCGCGACCTGCCGGCGCCCGACCTCCTCGCGCTCCTGCCCGCCTCGGCGGAAGGATGGCAGGCCACGACCACCGATCTTTACGAGTTCAGGGGAACATTGCATACCGAGCACCTGGCGCAGCGGCGTTATGCCCGGGCGGGGCCGGACGGACCCGTCGAGGTCACAATTTATGTCGCGTATTGGCGTCCGGGTCAGGCGCCGGTCAGCCTCGTCGCTTCGCACACGCCGGATGCCTGCTGGCCCGGGGCAGGCTGGACGCAACTCGGCACCTCGGAACCCCGGACCGTCCTCACCGCCGGCGACCGCCAGCTGTTTCCCGCTGAACACCGTGTGTTCAAAGCCGGCGAGCATCCGCAGCACGTGTGGTTCTGGCATCTCTACGACGGCAGCCCGATTTCATATCGCGATCCCTATTCGGCGACGGAGCTCCTGCGCATCGCGCTGCGCTTCGGCTTCCGACATGAAGGCGACCAGCTGTTTGTCCGGCTCTCGAGCAACCGCGCTTGGAAGGAAATCGCCGGTGAGCCGCTGATCGTGGATTTCTTCCGTCGCACCGCCACGCTGGGTCTGTGACGACACCCATGCCCCTTCCGATCACGAAACTCGAAGCCAAGATCATCACCGTCCTCGCGGTGTTGATCGTGCTCGGATTGATCGGGATGGCCGTGCTGTGATCCGCCGAGAGTGGCACGGGCGTCGCGCCCGTGATCTGGGTTTGGCCGTGGCGCGGCCACCCTGTCCGCCGAGAAGCCGCCTGCCCACGCGCGCACCGCTTCACCGCCCCGGCCAAACCCATGCGCAAAACCCCCTTGCCACGCGGCGACCCGCCCGAACACTTCGCCGCGCATGATCATCAAACCGAGGGTCCGCGGATTTGTGTGCGTTACAGCTCATCCGGAGGGATGCGCCGCGCATGTACACGAGTGGATCAACCACGTGAAGGCGGCCGGCCCGATCAAGAACGGACCGCGCAAGGTCCTGGTGATTGGCGCTTCGACTGGCTACGGGCTCGCGTCCAGGATCGCAGCCGCCTTCGGCTCGAAGGCCGCGACGCTCGGAATCTTTTTCGAGCGGCCCTCGGAGGAAGGCCGGCCGGCGACCCCGGGATGGTATAACAGCATCGCGTTCACGCAGGCCGCGCGGGCGGCGGGTCTCTATGCGCGCAACCTCAACGGCGACGCTTTCTCGGGCGAGATCAAGCAGCAGGCGCTCGATGCAATTCGCACCGATCTCGGGCAGGTCGATCTCGTCGTCTATTCACTCGCATCGCCGCGCCGCACGCACCCGAAGACCGGCGCGGTGCACAAGTCCGTGCTCAAACCGGTCGGCGCCCCCTACACGAACAAGACGGTGGACACCGACAAGGGGATCGTGAGCGACGTCACGATTGAGCCCGCGACCGAGGCGGAGTTCACCGACACGGTGGCGGTCATGGGCGGCGAGGATTGGGAGATGTGGATGAACGCGCTCTCCGAAGGGAAGCTGCTCGCGCCGGGCGCGCAGTCCGTCGCGTATTCGTATATCGGGCCTGATGTCACCTGGCCGATCTACAAGAACGGCACGATCGGGCTGGCGAAGAACGACCTGGAGCGCGCGGGCAAGAACATCGACTCGCTGCTGAAGCTCAATGGCGGCGGCCGCGCCTTCATCTCGGTAAACAAGGCGCTCGTGACGCAGGCGAGTTCCGCGATCCCCATCGTGCCGCTTTACATTTCAATTCTCTACAAGGTGATGAAGGCGGCGGGCACGCATGAAGGCTGCATCGAGCAGATTCAGCGGCTCTTCGCGACGCACATGTACAATGGCCGGACGCCGAAATTCGATGAAGCCGGCCGCGTGCGGATCGATGATTGGGAGATGCGGCCGGAGATTCAGGATGCGGTGCGCGATATCTGGCCACGGATCACGACCGAAAATCTCGCCGCCGAAACCGACATCGCCGGCTACCGGACGGAATTCCTGAAACTGTTCGGGTTCGACCTGCCCGGCGTGAACTACGAAGCCGACACCGAGCCGCACCGGCCGATGCTTTAGCCGCGCCGCGGCTAAAGCATCGGAAGATCCAAGAACCAAGATCCAACATCCAATCTTCAACGCCACGATCGGGCGATTGCCGAAGACCATACATGACGACATAATTGTTTGCGCATTCCTGGAGGGCCCGGCTCCGCCCGGGCCGCGGCCGACGCGGAGGTCGGCCCTCCATTGAAACGTGAAGAATTACGGCGCTGGGTATAGTTCGCGTTAGCGAAACGAAAACGCGAAACCCGAAACGTGAAACCCGGTTACGAACTTAAAACCCTAAACCCAGAACCCAAAACGGGAGCGAAGCGACCGTCATGCGCGCAATCATCCAGCGTGTCTCATCCGCCCGGGTTGCAATTGGCGATGAGGTGACCGGCGAAATCGGCTCGGGGCTGCTGGTGCTGCTCGCCGTGGCGCCGTCCGACACGGACGCGGACGCGCAGTGGCTGGCCGGGAAGATCGTCGCGCTGCGGATTTTCGAGGACGCGGATGGCAAAATGAATCGCTCCGTCGTCGACGCTGCCGGTGGCGTGCTGGTGGTGAGCCAGTTCACGCTGTTCGCGAGCACGCGCAAAGGCACGAGGCCATCGTTCAACGATGCCGCGAAACCCGAGCACGCGATCCCACTCTATGAGGCGTTCAGCCGTTTCGCCGCGGCCGCGCTCGGCCGGCCGGTCGCCACCGGCCGCTTCGCCGCGCTGATGCAGGTGGCGCTCGTGAACGACGGCCCGGTCACGCTCATCATCGATTCGCGCGTCCGCGAATAGCGAGTTGTGACCGCACGATGTTGCGGGCGAGGACGCCCGCGCTCCGAGGGAAAGTGGCTGCGCCGGTTCCGCGGCGCATCCACTCGACTTCGGCGGCTCGGCGGAGTTTTCTGACGCGCATGTTGAGCCGTCAATTGTTGCCGGTCGTCGCGCTGGGGCTGAGTGCAGCTTGGGTTGGCGCGGCCACCTCTGCCGACCCGGATTTGCAGTACTTCCGTGACGTCGCGGAAACGCGGAATTACACGCTCGGCCGGCCCATCGCGCCGAAGATTACCCCCGACGGCAGGTACGCGTTTTTTCTCCGCTCGGCTCCGCGCGATCCAACGCTGCGGCTTTTCGAACTCGATCTCGCCAGTGGCGCTGAGCGCGAACTGCTGACGCCCGCGCAATTGCTCGGCGGCGCCGCCGAGTCGCTGAGCGTCGAGGAAAAGGCACGGCGCGAGCGCCAGCGCCAGAGTCTGAAAGGCTTCACGTCGTTCCAAATGTCGAAGGACGGAGGCCGTCTGCTCGTCACCCTCTCCGGCAAGCTCTACCTCGTGGACCGTGCCACGCTGAAGATTACCGAACTCCCCGGCGCGGGCTGGATCGATCCGCAGTTTTCACCCGACGGAAAATTCGCCGCCGCCACCGGCGCCGATCGCGAACTGCACGTGATCGACTTGGCGAGTGCAACGGAGCGTGCCCTCACGCATGGCGCGACCGAAACCCTCTCTCATGGCTCGGCCGAATTCGTCGCCCAGGAGGAGATGAGTCGCTTTCACGGCTATTGGTGGTCGCCCGATTCGGCCACCCTGCTCTATCAGCAAACCGACGAATCGGGCGTCGAGGTGCGTTACGTCGCGGATCCACTCCATCCGGAGCAGAAACCATCGAAGTTCTTTTACCCGCGCGCGGGAACGGCCAACGCGGTGGTGAAGTTGTTCCTTGTCCCGCGTGGCGGCGGTCAGCCGTTGCCGGTCGCGTGGAACCACATCGCGTTTCCTTACCTCGCGCACGTCGCATGGGACCGGGCCGGACCGCTCACCATGCTGGTGCAAAACCGGGAGCAGACCGAGGAACGGCTGCTGGTGATCGACCCAACCAGTGGCGCGACGCGCGAGCTATGGAGGGAAACGGATTCGATGTGGCTGAACCTGGACGACAACGCCGCGGGCTCGCTTGGCACCCAACGTCCACCGTTCTGGTTGAATGATGGGCGGCAGTTTGTCTGGACTACCGAGCGGCGGGGCGCGTGGCAGGTTGAACTACGTGACATCACCGGCGCGCTCGTGCGCGAGCTCACGCCGGTGACATGGGGTTATCGCGGATTTGTCGGTCTCGATGAAGAAGGTAACGGTTTCTACGTCCGCGGCGGCGACGATCCACGCGAAACCCATGTCTGGAAATTTCCGCTCGCTGGCGGGCCGGGGGTGCGGCTGACCGGCGCTCCCGGTCACCACCGTGCCACGTTTTTTCCGGAACCTCGGCTGCTGGTTCGCACGCTCGATCATCTCGATGGCAGCTACCGCAGCGAAATCCTGTCCGCCAGCGACGCGCGCGTGATCGCGACGCTTCCTTCGGTCGCGGAAGCGCCGGCGCAATGGCCGCGGCCGGAGTTGCTGCGCACGAGCGGTGCGAGGGCATTCGACGCCGCGGTCACGCGACCGCGCGCTTTCGCGGCGGGCCGGAAATATCCGGTGATTCTGGTCGTGTATGCCGGACCGGCCAGCAAACGCGTGGTGGCGGAGCCGCGGACATTTCTCACCGATCAATGGATGGCGGACCGCGGGTATGTCGTCGTGCGAATCGATGGCCGCGGCACGCCGGGGCACGGCCGCGAATGGGAGCGCGTTTTCAAGGGCAATTTCATCGATGTCGCGCTCGAGGATCAGGTCGCCGGTCTCCAGGCGCTCGGGACGCGTTATCGCGAGATGGATTTGTCGCGCGTCGGTGTGACCGGCTGGTCGTTCGGCGGTTATTTCGCCGCCATGGCCGTCGCGCGGCGTCCCGACATCTTTCGATGCGCCGTCGCCGGTGCGCCGGTTGTGACGTGGGAGAATTACGACACGCACTACACCGAGCGATATCTCGGGCTGCCGCAGATGGCACCGGAGGCGTATCGGCGGAGCGACGTTACCACCTACGCCGCGGATCTCACCCGGCCGCTGTTGCTCATCCATGGACTGACCGATGACAACGTTTACTTCCAACACACGCTCCAGCTGGCGGACAAACTCTATCTTGCCGGAAAGCCGTTCGAGCTGTTGCCGATGCTCGGGACGCACATGGTTTCGGATCCTGTGGTCCGGCTGCGCCAGCAGCAGCGGATCATCGAATTCTTCAATCGGGAGCTTCGGCCCGATTGAGCTGGGAACGCGACCGCCCTCGGTCGCCTTTTCGGAAGCGACCGGGGGCGGTCGCACTCCCACTAATGCCAATCTTTTGGGTATAGAGCCACGCTCGCAGCGTGCAGATTGGGGAATTTTTCCCGCAGAAGGAGTGCACCGAATCACCCGACGCGACGCCTTAGCACTTGAACGACAGAAGTAAAACACGGGTTGGCGCGGTTGGCACGTCGCGTGCGAAACCAAGGGCTCATGCAGACCCCGAGCAGCAACGATGTATTTGGCGCCCACGAGCCTTCGGTCCACGACCGACCGCTGGGTGACGCGCACACATCGGCGCCGGCGGTCATTGTCGCCGGCAGTCGGATGACGCGCGAACTCGTTCGCCTGCTCGTCGCCACTGCTTTTTGCGTTCTCGAGGCGGTTTTCAGCGTCGCCGAACTGCGGATCAACAAGCCGTTGCACCGGAAACGACGCGCCTGACGGCCAAGGTTCCGGCACCGGTAACCCCGCCGCCGGGCCTGCGTCGCCTGTGGACGCATGGAAATAAAGTTTTTTTTGGGCACAGTAGCGGATTCCCGCCCACGGGTTGTCATCATGCGCAGGCGTGAAATCCAGTTCCCCAGTGCCGTTTACCCGATTCGCGACTCCGGCCGACACGGCCGTGGTCGCTCCAGTGCTCTGTCTGCAAATGTCTGACGAGCCGCTCAAACCGCGGGACTTCACCGCCCTCTATCGTTCCACGGTGGCGCCGTTGCGGCGTTATCTCGCGCGGATGCTCGGCAATTCGGCCGAAGCGCAGGACATCGCGCATGACGCATACATTCGCGTGTACCCGACCGTCAGCCAGCAGGCGCCCGAACACCCGGAGGCTTTGCTCTACACCACGGCGCGCCGGCTCGCCATCAACCGGCTCAAGCGCCGCAGCATTTCGCCCATCAGCGGCGCGGAGTTGAACGACGAAACGGCCGCCTCCACCGCGCCCGGTGTTGCGCAACAGGTGATGGCGCGACAGGAACTCGATTTTCTCGAACAGGCGATCGCGCAACTGCCGGAAGGCTGCCGCACCGTCCTGCTCCTGCGCAAAGTGGAACTGCTTTCGCATCGCGAGATCGCCGACCGGCTCCGCATCGCGATCAGCACGGTGGAAAAACAACACGCCCGCGCGCTGCGACTGCTGCGCCAGGCGTTATCCTCAACGCTGGACGTCGCCGATTCCGGCGCGTCCACTTCCGACCAGGAGGCCCGCTCATGAACACGCGTCACTCCACCCACGATTCGGCCGCCGACGAGCAGGCCGCACTGTGGGCCGCCCGGCTCGATGGGTCGTCGCTCACGACCGCAGATCGCAACGAACTCGATGCCTGGCTCGCGGCGAACTCGAACCACCGCGCGCTGCTCTCGGAATACTGCCAGTTTTCGACCGACCTCGAGGCCGACCTGCCGGCACTCGTCCAACGCGGCACGTTGAAAATGCCGGCGTCGGAGAAGCCGCAGCGCGGGCTGCCGGGACTGAAATGGTTCGCGGGATTTGCGTTCGCCGCTGTCGCCGCCGTCGCGCTGGTCATGTGGATCGGCCGGCCCTCCACGCAATTTCAGGATGTGGCCACCTCCGTTGCGCAGCGGCAAACCATGACGCTCGCGGATGGCACGCGCGTTGAAATGAACGCCCGCACCACCATTCGCGTCGAACAGACTGCGTCCGAGCGGCGCGTCCGGCTGGCCGAAGGCCAGGCTTTCTTTGCCGTGACGAAGGATTCCTCGCGGCCATTCATCGTCGAGACCCCGGCAGGCTCGGTCCAGGTGACCGGAACCGCGTTCGATGTGCATGCGGCGGCGGCATCACAACTCGTCGTTACAGTGGTCGAGGGCTCCGTCCTGGTCCGGCCCCGCGAAGCGGCCGCGTCCGGCTCGGTGAGCCCGGTATCGCTTCGTCCGGGCGAACGGCTGACTGCCGGTCCCGCCGGTGTGTCGATTGACCGTCTCTCCGACGATGCGATCGAGAGCGCGCTCGCGTGGCGGCAGGGCGTGGTGGTGTTCGACGGCGTGCCGCTCGATGTCGCCCTCGCTCAATTCGCGCATCACCACGGCATCGGCATCGACGTCCGCGAAGGCGTGGCGGCGCATCGGATCAGTGGTCGCCACAGCATCGACGACCTCAATGGCTTCGTGAGCTTTCTCGACCAGGGTTTTCCGGTCGAGGTCACACGCGGGCTGAGTGGCACCATCACGGTCCGTCTCCGCCCAAACCGCTGAACCGTGGGGCGCACTCTCCGCATTTTTCTCCGGCTCTGCGCCCTGACGGCGCTGTGGCCGTCGCTCGCAGCCGCCGAAGCGGTCCGGTTCGATTTGCCCGCGCAACCGGCCGATACCGCGCTCCTCGCATTTTCGAAACAGGCGAAAGTCGAGGTACTGTTTTCGTTTGACGATCTGCGGAAGGCTCGCTCGACGCCGGTCACCGGCACCTACGATCCCGAGAGTGCGATCAATCTCCTGCTCAAGGGCACCGGTTTTGTCGCCCGCCGCCAGGGCAACGGAAAATTTGTCGTCACCGCCGCGACGCCGGCGAACGGTTCGCTCCACGGCCGGCTGCTCGCTCCCGATGGCTCCGGCGCACCGGGAATTCGGGTGGTGATTTCCGGCGCGCGGTTCGCGACGACCACCGATCCAGCCGGACAGTTTCATTTTGGATCCGTCCGGCCCGGCATTTACCGGCTCGTCGCGACGGGCAGCGGGTACGAAACCCTCACGGTCGACTCGGTGGCGGTAGAACCAGATCAGTCACTCACGGTCGAACGCGTGCTGCGCCCAGCCGGCGAGCCTTCGCAACTCGCCGCCGTCGTCGTCGAGGGCACCACGACCCGAAACCGTGCGTTTCAGCGCAGCGAAACACCGTTCGCGCCGCGCACCGCCACCGGCAATCTCGATCGCGCGCGTACGGAAAACGACGCGCTCCCTTACTCGATTTACGATCGCGACCAGATCCAGCGCAGCGGCGTCGTCAACCTGAACGAGTTTCTCCAGCGCGAACTGCTCGACAGCGATGCTTCCACGCGCCCGCCCGAGCAGGACGCCAGCACGCCCGCGTACCGCGTGGGCAGCAACAATCTTAGCCTGCGCGGTTACACGGCCGACCAGACCGTGATCCTCGTGAACGGCCGCCGGCTGCCGGAAATCCTCACCACCGGCCTGTCCGAGGCGCTGCCGCCCGACGTCAATTTCATCCCGCTCAGCCTCGTCCAGCAGGTGGAAGTCCTGCCCGTGTCCGCCGCGGCCCTCTACAGCGGGAATGCGGTGGGCGGCGTGATCAACATCGTGCTGCGAACGGGCGCGGACGCCACGGCCACGGAGCTGACCACGACGTACACCAATGCGCTGCGGAGCTTCGATGCGCCACAGTCCTCCGTGTCACTGCTCCACAGCCAGAGCCTCCTCGGTGGCGCGTTGTGGCTGCGGCTGAATGCCAGCGCGACGCGCGCCACGCCGCCCACCGAGGAGGAACTGGGATACCTGCGCGCACACACGCGCCCGCCCGCCTGGCCGGGGGAGACCATTTTTCGGGCGACGCCGAATATCCGCAGCGCGACGTTGAACGCCAGCGGTGATCTCACGCCGCTCGTCCGGCTGGGCTCTTCGCCGGTCACGTCCGTCGCCCCGGGCGCCGATGGCAGCGGCGGACTCGCGGCCTTTGCCGATCGCAGCGGCATCTCCAACCTGGAGCTCTTCCGCGCGCCGGCCGGCCTGGCCAGTTCGCTGAATTCCGTCAATTACCCGTACGGTCGCGAGCAAAAGCGGGAGACGTATTTTGGCTCGGTCACCTACGATGTTCTGCCCCGGCTCCAGCTCGGGCTCGATGTCACCCACGCCCACACGATGGTGCACCGCGGCTATGAGGTGATCAGTGCCGACTTCCTGCTCCCCGCCGCCTCGCGGGCCAACCCGTTTGGCCAGGACATCTTTCTCGCCCTGAATGAAACCGCGCCGCGGCTCGGTCCCACTTACAGCGAGGCGCGGCTGCAATTTTCCTCCGTGGTCGCCGGCGCGCTACTCACGCTGCCGCGGGACTGGCATCTGTCCGCCGACGCGCAATACGCGCACAACCTGACAAAATATCGCGGTCTGGCTGGAGTGGATACGGAGCGATGGCAGCAGCTGATCGAAACGGGGCGCTACAACCCGTTCCGCGACACCCAGGTGTTCGCGCCGCCCGCCGAGTTCTACGATCGGGTGCTGCTTTTCCGCGGCGGTCCGAACCGGTTCGTCACCCTCGGGGCGTACGACGTCCTGGATCTCGCGGTGCGGGCGGCGAACGAGTCGATCACGCTGCCGACCGGCCGGGGCGCATTGCGCATTGGCGGAGATTACCGGCGCAACCACCTCGCCAGCTTCACCGAGGAGCCGCGGCACGGCGATGGCTCGCCGGGGGGCACCTCCATCCATTGGGACGGCCGTACGCTCACGCGCTACAGCGTTTTCGGTGAATTGAAAGCACCGCTGCTGCCGACGTCGCGGCTCCCCCGCTGGCTGCATCAGGCGGAGGGAAACCTGGCCGTGCGCTACGTCGCCGCCGACACCGCCCGCGAGGCGAACCTCGCACCCACGTATGGCCTCAAGCTCGATTTCGCCGGGGGCTTCACGCTCCGCGGCAGCCTCACCACCGCCAGCCGCTATCCGACGCCGTGGATGAGCCGCCCCGCGCTGATTTCCGCGTCGACCCCCGGCATCGAGCTGGTGCGCACCACTGACCCGATGCTGAAACAGCGCTACGACGTGCCGACCACCGAGGCGCTGAATCCCGACCTGCTGCCGGAGGGCGCGGTGACGCAGACGGCCGGCATCATCTTCCGGCGCGGCCGGACGCACCGGGTGCGAGTCGCGATCGATTTTGTGGATACGGAGAAGACGAACGAGCTGATTTACCTCGACGCGCAAGCCGTGCTCAACCTGGAGCCGCTCGTGCCCGAGCGGGTCGAACGCGCGACGCCGGGTCCGGGTGAAACCGTGGGTCGCGTCAAGTCGGTGCTGACCGGAACGGCGAACCTCACCTGGCGGCACTCGCAAAACTGGAACGTGGCCTTCGATTACGCCTGGAACGGTTTGGGCGGCGGGACGCTCGAACTCTATGGCCGGCTGCTCTATTTCCAGCGGTATCGGGTGCAGGGGTTCATCACGTCGCCGTACATGACGGACGAATTGCAGCACCCGCAAGGGACGACCACCGGATTGTTGCGATACCGGTCCCGGTTCGGGGCCGGGTGGTCGAACCGGCTGGCCGGTTTCGGGATGGACGGACACTATTTTCATTCCCGGATCTTGCCGGTGAGCGAGTGGGTGACGCAGGGCTCGGATCGGATCAAGGCGTCCTGGCAGTTCGACGCCTACCTGCAAAGCGAGGTGGGCCGGTGGCTGCCGTGGATCGATTCGCGCCGGGGGTTGAGGGTGCAGGTGCGCGTCAACAACGTGTTCGGTTTCGATTTTCCGAAGTATGTCAATCAGAGTTCCGGCGCCGGCGTGCAGCCGTATGGCGACTGGCGGGGACGCGTATATTCCCTGTCGCTGACGTCCACGTTCTAGGAGTTTTTCGCAGTTTTCCGCTGCTGCGAAAAACTTGGGTTTCCAGAGATCTCGGACTCGCGTCGATTACTGGAAGCCCCAACCCCTTCAACCCTTTTGAGGATGTCACATCGATGCGATCTCCGCCTTTCGATAGATATCCAGGTTTTCCGCAGCAGCGGAAAACCAGCAGCGGAAAACCAGCGGAAAACCACGATAGCGGGTTTCGTGCGGTCGGCTGTCTCGTGAAGCAGCCAACCGCCACATGATCCCAGAAAATCCGCATCGGGACTCCACGATACCGGCAAGCCAGTCTTCAGCCCCGGCGGCGCCGCTGGCCGAGGCGGAATTGCGCGAGGCACTGAAGCGATGCTCGGCCTCGACCTACACCGCCGCCTGCGAATTTCGCCGCACCGGTGAGATCATCCACGTCGCCCCGATTGTTCGCGGCGTGATTGAGCGTTACGTTGAGCCGGATTTGCGTGGGAAATTTCAAAACCCCGATCCGGCCCTGCGGCTCTGCGAGGACCTCGGACTGGATTCATTGAGCATGATGGAAATCGTCCTGCTGGCCGAAGAGGTGCTCGGCATCTCGATCACGCATGAGGAACTGCGGCAGCTGCACACCCTCGGCGAGGTTCAGCACTTCATGGAATGCAAGCTGCGCGGCGCGCCGCTGCCGTCACCGCGCGCGGGATCTCTGTGACTTCCGGCCACGGCGATCCGCCGCCGGCCAACGCTTCTCCTACCTTTGATGAATGCGATCCGCCTGGCCGCCTTTGCGACGCCCCTTCTGCTGCTGCCCCTCTTGCGGGGACAGACGTACACGTTTTCCCGCGCCGCCGGGATCAACTCAGTCGGCGGTGTCGTCGTGGATGCAGAGGGAAACCTCTTCGCCACCACCTCGAATCTCCATACCGTGCAAAAGGTCTCGCCGTCGGGCGTGATTACGACCCTCGCCGGCGGGATGTACATCGCTGGCAGCAACGATGGTGCCGCGATGAACGCCCGGTTCAATTATCCCCGCGGACTCGCGCGGCTGGTCAACGGCACCCTGATTGTCGCCGACACCCAGAACTCCACCATCCGGGCCGTCCAGTCCAACGGGAATGTGAGCACGATTGCCGGTACCGCAATGCAGCCCGGCGCCGCGGATGCCGCGCTCGCCGCCGACGCGAGGTTCGATACGCCGCAGGGTGTGGCGGTCGACGCGGCCGGAAATATCTACGTCGCGGATACGAACAATCATGCGATCCGCAAGATCACGCCGGCCGGGGCGGTGAGCACATTCGCCGGCAAGCTGCGTGAGGCCGGACATGCCGATGACAGCGGGGCCAACGCGCGGTTTCGCTTCCCCAACGCCCTCACGTTCGATTCCGCCGGCAATCTGTTCATCGCGGATACGAACAACCATGTCATTCGTCGAATCACCCCCGCCGGGCTCGTGGCCACCGTGGCCGGCTCGCCCGGCAACCGCGGCAGCGTCGACGGAACGGGAGCCGCTCGACTCGATTCGCCGCAAGGGGTCGCGGTCGACGCGAGCGGAAACATTTTCGTCGCTGACTCGGGAAACTTCACGATCCGGAAGGTCACGTCGACGGGAGCCGTCACGACCATTGGCGGCATGCCCAATTCCAGTGGCGACACCAGCGGCAACGGCAGTTTCGCGCGATTCTCGAACCTGCGCGGACTGTTTCTCGGCGCCGCCGGCACGCTCTACATCGCGGACGGGTACAGCATCAAGACCGGCGTGCCATCGGATCAGCTTGCGATTGTCGTCGTCCCCCCGCCGCTCTCCGTTGCCACGGGGTCAACGGCAACGCTCGCCGTCACCGCCACCGGCGCCGCGCCGCTCACCTACCAGTGGTACAAGGACGGCGGAGCGATTGCGGGTGCCACCACCAGCACCCTGGCGCTCACCAACGTGAAGGCGTCGGACTCCGGCACATATTCCGTCACCGTGACCAACCCGATCAGCTCCGCGACCAGCGGCGGTACCATCCTGACCGTTCTCGCCCCGTTGCCCAACGACAACTTCACCGGCGCCCAATCCATTTCCGGCGCTTCGGGCCAGGTTTCGGGGCACAACAACGGTGCAACCGGCGAACCCACCGAGCCCACGCACCTGGTGTTCGCCGCCACACTTTCATCGGTTTGGTACCGCTGGACGGCGCCGGAGAGCGGATCCGCGGTATTCGATCTCCAGACCCAGAATTTCCCGGGCGTCGCGGCGGTTTACTCGGGCAACTCCCTCGCTGACCTGCAGCCGGTGTGGTCCGGAAATGCGTCGCGCATGAGCTTCCTCGTCACGGCGGGAACGACCTACACTATCGCCGTCGGGAGCAATGCACCCACCACGCGCGGGAACTTCACGCTCACCTGGCGGACGCTGGTAAACGATTTGTTCGCCGCGGCGCAGGTATTGAGCGGCAGTGGCGGGCAGGTTTCGGGCAACAACACCGGCGCCACCGCCGAACCGAACGAGCCCACGCATTGGAGCACGTCCGGTACGAACACGTCGATCTGGTACCAATGGACGCCGGCCCAGAGTGGCCTGGCCATTTTCGACACCGCCGGCTCGGCGTTCGACACGGTTCTCGCCGTCTACACCGGCGCCTCCGTTGAGGCGCTGACGCGGATCACACAGGATCAAAACAGCAACCCGGTGATAACAACCGGTCGGGGCCGAAGCCGCGTCGTCTTTTCCGCCAATGCTGGCACGACCTATCGTATCGCGGTCGGCAGCGCGTATTACTCCACCAGCACGGTCGTACTCAACTGGCAGACGACACTGCAACCGATCATCGTGCGACAGCCCTATGCGACGATGCCTCCGTCGCCAATCGCCACCACGACGCCGACGGTGACGCTCGGTTCGTCGGTCACGATTGCCGCAACCGCGCTCAGCTACGGGCCGGGTTCAATGCAATGGCATCGCAACGGTGCGCCGATTCCTGGAGCGACGCTCGCCGATCTCATCCTCACGAACATCCAGCCGGCCAGCGCCGGCACCTATCACGTCGTGATTACGAACGCGGCGGCAACCCTCACGAGCAACACCGTCACGCTGACCGTCCTCGTGCCGCCGCCAAACGACAATTTCGCCCGCGCGGAAATCATCGGCGGGCTGACCGGCTCCACGTCCGGATCGAATGTCAACGCCAGCAGCGAACCCGGTGAACCGGCGCATTGGAACTATTACGGCAGCGCCAGCTCCGTGTGGTACCGCTGGACTGCGCCCACGAGCGGGCTCGCCGCCGTGGACACCGTCGGGTCCAATTTCGACACCGTCCTCGCCGTTTACACCGGCGCCGATCTGGCCTCGCTGATACGGCGGACGCAAGACGACGATCGCGGTGGCGGCCGCACGAGTCAGGTGAGCTTTGCCGCCACCGGGGCGACGACTTACTTCATTGCCGTCGGTGGCAGCACCAGCGGCGCACGTGGCAACGTGGTGCTCAACTGGCAGCTCAGTCCGGTGCTGGCGATCGCCACACCGCCGGCGAACCAAACCGTGCCGGTGGGTGGATCCGCCACCTTCTCCGTCGACGCCACGGGCGTGGGGGTATCGTACCAGTGGAATCGCAACGGCGAGCCCATTCCTGGCGCGACCAATGCCACGCTCACACTCGGTGACATCCAGGGTGGCGCCGACGCCGCGTTTACCGTTACGGTTCGAAACTCGAGCGGCTCCGTGACCTCCGCGCCCGCAACGCTGGCCGTCACCGCACCGTCGATCACCACGCTTTCGCTGCGGCATGCGCGACCTGGCTCCGACCTCCTCTGGAGCGTCGCCGGCGGCGCCGGCCATCTCGTCACCGTCGGCTCCCAGGGCGCGATCCTTAGTTCATCCGACAATGGCGCCACGTGGACGCCGCGCGTGTCGGGCAACACGAAGTGGATGGTGGCGGTCACCTATGGCGGCGGCCAATTTGTGATCGTGGGCGAGGACGGGATCATCCTCACGTCGGCCGACGGCGCGACATGGACTCGCGCGCTGTCGAGCGGCACCACCGAGCGGCTGAACAACGTGATCTTCGCCGACGGAAAGTACGTGGCCGTTGGCGAGCACGGGATGGTCGTGACCTCGGTGGACGGCCGCGTCTGGACTCCGCGTTCCACGCCCGTGAACACGTGGCTGCATGGACTCGCGTATCACGCCGGGATCAAACATTTCGCCACCTGTGGCGAGGCCGGCGTGTTCCTCTACTCTCCGGATGGCGTCACGTGGACGCAGTTGGCAGTGCCGGGTTATTCCGCCGCGCTTCAACACGTCGTGGCGGTGGACAGCTACGCCAACTTTGTCGCCGTCGGCGAGAATGGCGTGGCCGTGGCGGTCCGAAAAAACGACCTGGTCATGAAGGACGGCCTGTCACTCGTCGTGTGGAATGCCGAGGCGAACAAGACCAGCACCACATCGCACCTCGTCGGACTCGTGCAGGCTGCAGGCGCGCTCTTCGCAACCAGTACCGATGGCAAGGTGATCACTGCGACGAGTGATCGCGGGCCCTGGTATACACTGCCGTCCGGGACGACCGGCTATCTGCTCGCCGGCACTTACTACAACAACCGGCTTTACGTCGTGGGCCAGGAGCAGGCGATCCTGCAGTCCGATCTCCTCTTCACCAGCCGGTTGATCAACATCTCCACGCGCGGACAGGTCGGCACGGGCGGCGACATCATGATCAGCGGCTTCGTCGTGTCGGGCAGTGCCCGCAAACAGGTGCTGGTGCGCGCCGCCGGGCCGGGTCTCGCGCGCTTCGGGGTCGGCGGCACGCTCGGCGCACCGGTGCTGACGCTCTACAATGCGGCGGGCCAGCCCGTCGCGACCAACACCGGCTGGAGCAGCGGCAATGGCGGCCCGGCGATTGCCACGGCGGCGGCGCGGGTCGGTGCATTTCCGTACGATAATGGCAGCGCCGATTCCGCGCTGTTGATGACGCTCGATCCGGGGGCCTACACCGCGCAAATCGCCGGGCTCAACAACACCACCGGCGTGAGCATCGTCGAGGTGTACGATGCGGATGCGATGAGCAACGAAGGTTCGCGCGCGATCAATATTTCGACTCGCGCCGTGGTCGGAGCCAGCCAGGACCGCATGTTCGCCGGATTCGTGATCGATGGCGCGTCGGCACGACGCGTCTTGATTCGCGCGGTCGGTCCGGGCCTGGCCGCTGCTCCGTTCAACCTGGCCGGCACGGTGGCCGAGCCGCAGCTCGAATTGTACAACGGTCGCGGCTACCTCCAGGCGAGCGCGGGGGCGTGGGGGCTCCAGAACAATGCCGACGAGATTCGCGGCGCCGCGCGGGGCGTGGGCGCGTTCGAGCTCGCCGATGCCAGCAAGGATTCCGCGATGCTGATCACGCTGCTGCCCGGCGCCTACACCGTCCAGGTCAGCGGCGCCAACAACAGCACGGGTGTCGCCATCGTCGAGGTGTATGCGGTGCCATGAGCATGGGGCGGTCTAACCGATTGCCAGCCTCCTTGCGTCGGGTGCTACCACGCCGGGGTTTAGTTGCGGGCAGCCGAGTCACCAGGGAATTCGTGCGCCTGAGTCGGAGCGCCGGCGGACCGCCACACCGGGTGAAAGTAATCCGCGCCTCGCGAATAGTGGTCCGGCTCAGGGCGCCAGACTCAGCGTGGGACGGCCGGCAGGTTCGCCAGGTGAATATTGTCGAGCAAGATGGTGCTGTCGCCGTCGCCCACGCTGCTGAAACCCAGCCACTGGAGGTGATTCCAGTTGCGCGAGCGACACTTGATGCCGGCCAGACCGTGTTTGGTGCCGTCGGGCAGCGTCACCTCGAGATCAAAAGTGCCGGTGGCCTGCGACCCGATGCCGGCCACGAGTTCCAGCTTGATCCACTGGTTCCACGGAATCGTGACCGGGGGCCGGCCGGCGACGAAAAGCCGTCCCTCGCGAATGTCCAGAAACGGGCCGTTCAGCGGCGCGACGTTCTTGCCGGTGCGATCCTCCATGCTGACGGTCAGGTGGGAGGC
The DNA here is from genome assembly GCA_030648295.1 of Opitutaceae bacterium. Classification (GTDB taxonomy): domain Bacteria; phylum Verrucomicrobiota; class Verrucomicrobiia; order Opitutales; family Opitutaceae; genus ER46. The sequence goes on from JAUSID010000076.1 coordinate 112,637, forward strand.
GCGATCGAGTTTGATGTCGAAGCTCAAACGGGTCTGCCCTTCGCGGTGGGCCGGATAATAGATCAGCATCGGCGCCCAAGTCTGCAGGCCCGGCTTGTTCTCGACCATCTTGAGGCAGCGTTGGCCGGATGGGGAGGGCTCGGCGGCCACGGCCACGCGCAATCCATATTGCTGCCAGGCCCAGGTCGGTTCGATTTTGGCGATCGCCGGCGGCCAGTCGATCGGAGTCGATTCGAAATCCTCGTCGAGGCGCAGCGGCGTGAGTTTCGGGACGGGCGGGCGCGGCGGAAGCGCCGGTGCCGGGAAGGAACGCGCCAGCGCCCGCCAGGCGCCCTCGCCCCGGACGCCGGCCTGCGACTCGTCAAACGGCACGAACCCGATTTTCGCTGCGGGACTTCCGGGCCTCAGACGAAAGTCCCACCGGGCCGGATTCACAAACAGGGGATCGGCAACGAACGATCCCTCGTCCTTCCCCAATTCCCGCCACTTGCCCCAGGACAGGCCCAGGAACGTGACGGGGCGACGCGACGCGTCCCAATAGAGGTTGCGCGCGACCCGCATCGCCGGGGCGCGCCAGCCGCCTTCGAGCAGTTCCCCGCGATCGAACCACAGGATATTGCGGGTGAAATTCGCCGAACTCTCCTCGCGGCCCGTGCCTTTGTGCAGGACGTGGGTCTCGGTCAGCGCGAAGATGTTGTTCTCGATGGTGACATCCTTGCCAAAATTCATCGTGTAGCCGGAGGTCTCGGAGCGGTACGTGAGATTGTTTGCCACGCGAATGCCGGTGCTGGCCTGATCATTGTAGATGCCGGCGGCGCCATAGGAGTAACAGTGCACATCGTGGATGACGTTGCCCACAATCGTCGTGCCTTGGGATTCTCCCAAGGTGTAGATACCGGCGAGGTCGCTCAGGATTCCCTGGCCGATGTGGCTGATGTGATTGAAGGCGATCTCATTCCGCTTCGCCAACGAGGGCAGATAGCTCCACGTCCAGCCGGCGGAGATGCCGCTGTAGTAGAAATCGCTGATGTAATTGTGCGTGAAGCGTGAGTCGGAGCAATGGTGGCTCAGGATGGCGCTGCCGCTGGGATACACCCGCCCGCCGGCCCGCAGGATGTTGTTGTCCACCTCAAGGTGCGATGATTGCTCCCATTCCGCCGGCACCTGATTCTGTTCGCCGCCACCGAGGTGTACCCCGCCCGCGCCGAGGTCGTGCAAATAACATTGGGTCACCGTGCAATCTCGGCACCCATACCGGAAATGGATGGCGTAACCGCCGATGTGGGCGATTTCGCAGTCCACCAGGCGGACGTGCCGCGCCCCGTCGGCCAGGATGGCCGCCGGCACCGTCGCCGCGCTCTGTTTTTCTGGCATTCCTCCGGGAGGAATGGGGCAGGCAGCGTGTTGAAAACGCAGGCCGCGAAAAGTCACATGCTCGACGTACCGTCCCGCCTTCGGGTCGCCCGCCATGATGATGAACTGCTCCCAGCGGGGGGCAAAGACCTCCGCGGTCGTCATGTCTTCCTGCGGCCGGGGGCGGTAAAGCAGGGTGCCGCCGCGATCGAGAAACCACTCGCCCGGCGCATCAAAGGCCGCGCGGCAATTCTCCACGAAATAGCGGATGCCGCGATCAAAGTCGCTGTGGGTGCTCGAGCCCGGCGCCCCCGTCAGCGTGACGAGTCGCAACGACGGCTCGACGGCGGCCACGCGCACCTTCGTTGAAATCCAGTTGTTCCACAGAACGGTGAGCGTGACGTCGCGCAGGGCCGCCCCGCTCAGGTTGGAGTAATCCGACAAATCGCCGTCCCGCAGCACCCGGAAACTCCGGCGCGAAAGATCCACTAGATTTCCCGTTTCCGGCTCGGGGCCGTAACCACCCTTGAGGTCCACGTAGAAATAACCGTCGTTGGGGCTGCGCGCCCGCGTGGCCCGCCGGTCATTGATGAATAGCTGTTCGAAGTACCACCGGCCCGCCTTCACCTCCGGCAAGTCGGCCGCCCACACCCCGTCGCCGATGGGGCGCCAGCCGGTGATTTTCCGTCCCGCGGAAAGCAGCGGTCGCGCCTCATCCCCGGTGAATACGATTGGCGCCTCCGCGGATCCGGAGTCCTCCGGCGTCAGGGTGAGCGGCGCCGGGAGCGTGTACGTGCCGCCCCGCACATGCACGGTGACCCCGCCCGGCGGCAATCCTACCGTGCGTTTGAGCGTGCGAATCGCGGCTTGGGCGCGCTCGAGCGTGGCAAAGGGCCGCTCCGCGTGTCCGGGATTTGTATCGTTGCCGTCGGGAGCCACGTGAAACTCCACCGCGCGCAGATCCCCGCCGAGGGCCAGCACGAAGGCGATGCGGAGGCAAAATGGTTTCATGGGGTAGCTCCGGATTGTCACCGGACGACAAGCGCGACCAACCGTTCCCCGTCCGACCTGCCTTTGCGGGTCAGGCTGGGAGGGGTTGACGGGGAACGCGAAGAAGTCGCCGCACGGGCTTGGCATGATGCATGAAAGGGCCGGATTCGTCGCACCCGGCATCAGCGCGGATGGCGGGGAAAGCCGCAAGGCGTTTCCTCGGGAACGCCAGCCACGATCCAGCTCCAAGACGGTGGGCCGGGCGAGGGCAAGGATTGCGCGCCGCGTGCAAACCTAGTCTGCGCCGCCGCCTACGCTCACGGACTTTCCGTTGTCCTTCGGCCCGAGCTTCAGGATGAAAGGCGCGGCGGTCTTCGCCCACTCTTCAGCTTTCGGATACGAACCTGCGCCGTCGCCCCAGGCGGAGCGAAGCATGTCGGTATCGATGACGCCGGGGTTCAGCGGCACAGCGGCCATGCCCTTCGGCAATTCTTCCGCCAGCGTCTTCGTGAGTCCCTCAATCGCGAACTTCGACATGCAATACGGGCCGACTTCCGGCGACACGCTGCGGCCCCAACCGGAACTGATATTCACGATCACGCCCTTTTTCTGCGCCACCATCGCCGGTACGAAGTGGCGAATGACGTTCTGCACGCCGCGGATGTTCACGTCCACGAGCTTGGTGAACTCGCGATCGTCCTGCTCCCACACGGGCGCGAGCCGGTTCATCACCGCCGCGTTGTTGATCAGGAGATCCGGCGCCGTGTCGTGCTCGAGGATCTTCGCGGCCCAGATCGCCACCTTTGTGTCCTGCGCCACGTCGACGACCGAGAAATCGTGCGGCGGCTGGTGCGTCATCCGCAGATCGAAAATCGCATCCCCGCTGCGCCCGCACCCGAACACCGTGTGGCCGCTGCGAATGAACTCCTCCACCAGCGCGCGCCCGAGCCCGCGCGTGACTCCGGTAATAACGATTTTCATGAGGTTTTCGCTGCTGCGAAAACCTGGATTATTCAAACCTTTTGATGATCAATCCGCCGCGACGAATCGTTTGGTGGGAACGCGAGTGACGTCGCCGTCGTGAACGTTCAAGCTGCGCCAGCCGGTCCAATCTTCCCCCTGTGGTCTTTTCATCGGTAATCTTCCTTTTCTATTTTCTCCCCTTGGTGCTCGGCGTTGCGCTTCTGGTGCAGCACTGGCTCAATCGCGCCGCGGGCCGCGGCATCGCACTGGAAATTTCCAACGCGTGGCTGTTCCTCGCCAGCATCGCGTTCTACGCCTGGGGTGAGGTCAGGCTGGTCTGGATACTCGGGCTTTCAGGCCTCCTCAGCTTTGTGGGTGGCCTGCTGGTGGAGCGTTTTCAAGGCCGCCCGCGGCTCATGGTTCTGACGGGCGTTGTCGCCGCGAATCTCGCCCTTCTCGCCTGGTTCAAATATGCGCCACTGGCGGCTGACTTGCTCGCATGGCTGAACCACCTTGTTGGACGTCCGCCCACCCCGGATCCCACGTGGTCGCGTGTCGCGCTGCCGCTGGGCATCAGCTTTTTCACGTTTCATGGGCTGAGCTATGTCGTCGATGTTTACCGGCGAAAGATCGCCGCCACGCGCCGCCCTCTTGATTTCGCCTGTTACTTCACGCTCTTTCCGCAACTCGTCGCCGGACCGATTGTGAGATTCTCGGAGGTGGCCGAATTCTTCGAACGCCGGGTCGTCGCGTTCGAAGATGTCGCGGATGGCGCCAGGCGATTCATCATTGGGCTGGGCAAGAAGGTTCTGATCGCGAACCAGGTGGCAGTCCTGGCGGACGCGGCGTTTGCCCTGCCCGCCGTCGACGTGTCGCCGGCATCGGCCTGGCTCGGCACGGCTGCGTATGCGCTTCAGATCTATTTCGATTTTTCCGGCTATTCGGACATGGCGCTCGGGCTGGGCCGAATGCTCGGCTTCAAATTTCCCGAGAACTTCAACCATCCCTACGTCGCCACCTCAGTGCGCGACTTTTGGCGAAGATGGCACATGACGCTGTCGCGCTTCTTCCGCGACTACCTCTATATTCCGCTGGGTGGAAATCGTGCCGGTGCACCACGGACCGCGCTCAACCTCCTGCTCGTTTTTGCCCTCTGCGGGTTGTGGCACGGGGCGAGCTGGAATTTTTTGTTTTGGGGATTGTTTCACGGGGCATTCCTCGCGCTCGAACGCTTGTTTGGTACGTCGTTGGATCGCCCGACCGCCTGGGTGCGGACGCTCGGCCGCATCTATACGCTCGCCGTCGTGCTGTTCGCGTGGGTGCTTTTCCGCTGCGACACCTGGCCGCAGGCTGTCTCCGTCTGGAACGCCATGCTCGGGCGCGGGGCCGCGACCGGCATCACGATGCTGCCGTGGAAGGCCCTTGCGCCCGATGTGATGCTGGCGCTCGCCGCCGGCGTGCTGTTTTCGATGCCGATTTCCTCATGGGTACGGGAGCGCTGCGCGCGCATCTCGATCGGATCAACGTTGCTGCCACCGGTTGCAACCATGGCCGCGCTAATGGTGCTGGCGCTATCGCTGTTGGCCGTCGGCGCGGGCTCGCATAATCCGTTCATCTATTACCGGTTTTGACCGATGAGTGCCGCTGCCAAATCGCTGACTGCCTCGCGCATTTGCCTGGTCATGGGCTTCGGCTGTTTGCTCATCGCCCCGGTGCTTGGCGGTTGGATACGGATCAGGCCACCCGCGGATTTACAGGAGATGCGCACGCCGGCGGATTGGCCCGTGTGGGCATCGACGCCAACTGGCGAGTGGCCCGCGAAATTTGAAGCGTGGCTCAACGACCATTTCGGGTTGCGCGGTTACCTCTTGAGAGCGCACAGCATCGTGCGCCACCGCTGGCTGGGCGCACCGTCGGCAGGTGTCATCGTGGGTCGTAATGGCTGGCTCTTCTACGCCGGCGATCGCACGGGAGAGGACCTGGTCGGGCGCGATTCGTTTACGGCCGAAGAACTCGGACGATGGCAGGCCGCGCTTGAAACTCGCAGGGCATGGCTTCGTGCGCGCGGCATTAGCTACCTTTTTGTCATCGTTCCGAACAAATCTTCGATCTACCCGGAGCACCTGCCGGCGTTGTTGCGTGCCAATTTGCGCCCCGGCAAAAGCGACGAACTGCTGCACCACCTCGCCGCCACGAAATGCGACGTGCCGATACTCGATTTACGCGGGACGCTGCGCGATTTGAAACGCGAACGGCAGGTTTATTGGCAGGCCGACAGTCACTGGAGCGGCCACGGTCTCGTCGGCGCGTGCGATGCCATCATGGCCAAACTCGCGAGCCTGGGCGTGCCCACCGACCGTCGTGACATCGCCCCACTGCTCAGCTTCACCGCTGCGGACCGCCCGCAGGACGGCATCGAGCTCCTGGCAATGCGGCATCATTGGCCGTCTCAGCCGGCAATCGAGCTGCGGATCACAGCTCCGTCCGATTTACGCACGATCCCTTCCCCACTTCTGCAAAGCGCACCGTGGAACGAAGCGCCCGGATGGAAGCAACCCGTCACGACGGAATGCGAGTCCGGCGTTGGCCGCGCGGTGCTTTTTTGCGATTCGTTTTTCCGAGCCGGCGGTGTGCCGCTGAGCGAACTCGCCCGGGTTCCGCTGATGCTTCGATTTCAGCGACTCACCAGCCTCTGGGAGTGGCCTGATCACGCGATGCTTCGACAGGTAATCGACGCCGAACGGCCGAATATCGTCATCGAGGCCCGCACCGAGCGTTTCCTGAAGATCATTCCGTCCGCCGAGGACGGGTTCGCGCCAGTGACCGATAATTGATGTTGCTGGGCCTCGCCGTGCGCCGTTGCGGTGACGCTGACATAGTGCCGTTCGTCGCTTCGAAGCTTAAGCGACTGCAACGGCGCAGCCTTCGAAACGAACGTTCGATACCGTGAATTCCGCCGGCGTGGCAATCGTCTCATTTGCAGACCGTCTATGATCACTGCACCACAGCCGAATTATCTTCGTGCGCAACTCGCCACGCATCTGGATTCGCTGCAGGAACTCACCGTCCGTCGCAACGTTCTGCTCGGACGCGCCGCGATCGATCCGCGCCCGTCAGTTGCCCACGCGTTACGTACGAAGCGCGAAACCGCGGACGCAATCCGTCGCTCCATCCGACTCGTGCGGGCACAACTCGCTCAACTGGAGGAACCGCAACCACGGACGAATCCATGATCGCATGAGCGTCGCATTTCGCCCCCAAACGTCGCGAAAGGCTGGCCCTTTGGCTACCGACATCCGCGCTGGAATCCTTGAAACGCGAAAGTTATTTGCAGGCGATGATCGGCTGGGAGCGCGCCCCCCCCCGGTCGCATGGAGATCGTTGCGACCCGGGGCGGGCGCGCTCCCACCCAACCAAACCGATCGCCCGCAAGCGGGCTCCAACAACCGGCTCAC
>JAUSID010000003.1 GCA_030648295.1 Opitutaceae bacterium
GATTCTTCGCCAAGCCTCAGAATGACAAACCGGGGATTGTGTCGGGTCTGAGGCTGCATCTCGCTAGACTCCTTGAACGGCGAAACTCGTTGTGAGCAGGTCAGGTTTTCCAAGTGCTAGCAGCCTGTCGGACTTAGAAAATGAAGGCCATCTGGCATCGATTATTCGCGAGAAAAAATTCACGTGTGGTCAAATATTCATCCATAAACGCCTTCAGACGCCTAAGTCCGACAGGCTGCTAGGGAATCTTGAAATCGGGCATCTGTCATCGGGCACCTTGAAATTGGAAAACCGCATCGAACGCCAATGGTTTGGAGATTCTCAGATTTTAGATGCCCGATGCCAGATTTCACGATTTCCGAAATCACACGGTCTGAGGCTGCGCCTCGCTAGAATGTACCCTTGAGCCCGAACGTCCACAGCGAGCCAGCCTGCTCGCGGCTGCGGAACTGCGCATGGGCGGGTGTCTCCGGTCCCTCGACTTCGCGCTGGTCGGGCGTGTCCCCCACGTTGCGCAGCGTGAAATACACCCCGATGCGCGGCGTGAGATAGTATTCGCCGAGGATGTCGAGGAACACGCGGGAGGATTGGAAGGTGAAGGTACCGGGCCCGATGCTGTTGCCGGTTCGTTCGCCGAGACGATTGCGGCCCTGATGGCTCCAGTTCATCCGGAAATTGAATTTCTCGCGAACGAGGGAGAAGCCCCAGCTCGCCTTGCGTGGAATATAACCCTGGAAGTTCGCCGAAGCATCACCGACGGGCCGCTGGGTGGACGCGTTGGCAAAGACGTGCACGCCCCGCGCCCAGCGCGGCAGAAACGTCAGCGCCTGCTTGTAGCTGACGTCGGCGCCGGTCATCCGCACCGTGCTCGCGATGTTGTGCTGCGTGGCCACGTCGTAGGCGCCATAGGTGCCGGCATCGAGTCCGTAGAGCGTGAGGAACTCCGGCGTCGCCGGGAAGGTCGTGTTGCCGAAGAAATTCTCGAACTCGCGACGGAACGCCCCGACCGAAACCTGGCCCACGCCCTCGAAATAGTATTCAAGCCGCGCGCTTACCGTGCGCGCGCTCCACGGCTTGATCGCGGCATTGTTGACGGAAATCCGGTTGGTCGGATCGGGCGGTAGCGTCTCGTCCGGCAGCGTGAGCCCGCCGGCGTACTGGTTGAAATTCGGCCGGCCGACCGAATGATAATACGCGGCCCGCGCGACGAGATTCTCGCGCAGGTTGAAGCTGGCGTTCAGGCTCGGGAACCAGCGGAGATATTCCTTTTCCGCCTTGGTGCCGCGGTCGATCACGGTCAGCTGGGAGTACTCCAGCGAGTTGGTGTTCGCTACGATCGGCGTCGGCCGGCCGTTGACGAGAATCACGCTGCCGTTCGCGTCGCGCCGAAAGTTTCGCGTTCGATCCGTCAGCGGTCCCTCGGCCTCGATGTTGGTCTGCTCGACCCGCAGGCCGCCCACCAGCTTCAGCCGCCGACCGAGGAAGTGCAGGTCGCCACGCAGATACGCCGCCGACACGAGCTCCTCCGCATACTTGGAGCCGTTCACGTGCGAGAGATAATGCGCGTTGGCGTTGGGATCGACGTGCGACGGATTCGCGACGAAGTAGTCCCACAGCTCCTCGTTGTCGATCCGCTGCCATTGCGGAAAGCCGAACACACCCGGGCGGCGCGAATAGCCCTCCCCCACAAAGCGGCCGGCGCCGTCGTCGCTGCCCACCGGCGTGGTGCTCGCGCGGTTGTCGGCGCCGACAAACGGGTAGGTGACATTCGCCTGCTGCTGATCGCGTTGATCCCGCCGGAAGTCGACGCCCGTCTTCAGCCGCAGCGGCAGCCGTCCGTCGAACTCGCGCTGCACGCTTGCCTGCAGCCCGGTTTGCAGGGCCAGCGTCGTGACCGGATTGGATTCGACCGAGATGATGGAGTAATTGTTCAGATCATACGGGTTGAGCGGATTGCCGGCGGCATCGGTGACGCTGATCGTCGCCGGGCGGAGATAGAAGATGTCGTCGAACACGATCGTGACGCCCGAGCGCCGCGCGTTCGCGCCGCTGAAGTATCCCTTGTCGATCGCCCGAAACGTGTTCTGGGCACGCGAGAGTCCGAGCCCCGCCTCCATTTTCCACACGGGACCGTCGTGCCGCCAGATGAGCGACGGCGTCATGGTCGAATTGCGACGGTCGCGGTAGTTGTTGGAAATGTTCAGCTGCCCCTGCCCGTTGTCGCTGCGGGTCATCGTGGGCGTGAAATTGCCCGGACTGACCCGGTTGATGGTGAACCCGATCGTGTGGTTGAGGACCAGGAAATCGATGTAGTAGTGTTGGTACGAGAACGAGAGCCGGTCGTTGGGCGAGAACCGCCAGTCGACCGTGGCGCCAAAGGACGTGCGCGCGGCGCTCTTCGTGCCGTCCCGCACGTCCGTGCCGGTCAGGTAGGGACGATCCGGCGTCGTGTGCGGAAACGCATTGCCATTCGTCGCCTGCTGGGTGCCGCGCCAGTTGTTCTGGATGAACTGCTCGGTCGTGCCGTTTTCCGAATGTCCGCCCGACAGGGTGAAGCCGAAATTCCGGTTGACCGGCCGGACGTAGGAAAAATCGAAGCCGGGCTTGACCTTGCGGGTATCGCTCTGGAACGGGCCGGGCGTCTTGCCAAAGTCGCGCGCGCTGTCGCGCATCATCACATAGGCATTGGCCTTGAACTGGGGCTTCGACCGCTCGAACGCGCTGCGTGGAATCATGTTGACCGAGCCGGCGAGCGCCTCGCCCGGCGTTTCGGGCGTGGGCGAGTACACGACCTCGATACGCGACGTCGCGGTGATCGAGGTCATGTCCATCTGGGCGCCGCGCGCGGTGCCATTGTTGCCTCCCGCGCTGGCCAGGGTGAAACCGTTGACCATGATCGGAACGTTGTCGGATGGCACGCCGTTGATCGAAATGCCGCGGGCGAGCGCGCCGGCTTCGTACTCGATGGCGATGCCGGGAAGAAACTTCAGGAACTCGCCGACGCTACCCTCGGCCACGTTGCCAAACTCATCGGTCGAAACGACGCTCTTGATATTGGAGGCGAAGCGCTGCTCGTTGATCGCGATGGCCGCGCTGTCCATCTCGCGCGACGTGCTCACGAGAAATTCCGACAGCTTGACGACTTCGCCCTCCCGGCCGGCGGCCGGGCGATCCGACAGCGGGGAAAGGTTGAAGTCGAGCGTGGCGGTCTGGCCGGCGGCGACGGCCACCGGATGAGTCTGCGGGATCAACCCGGTGTAGAAGGCGCGAACCTGGGCGGTACCGGCCGGCACGTTGGTCAGCCGGTAGAATCCAGCGGTGTCGGTGAACGCCTCCACGGAGGTGCCCTCGATGCTGACGCGGGCGCGTTCGACGTTTTCACCGTTGGCGGGATTGGCGATGCGGCCCTCAATGGTACCGGTGGCCGGCGCTTCGGCGGAGAGAATCACCGACTGCGGCGCGCAGAGTAGAACAAGCCAGGCGAGCCCGAGGGGGACCAGGGGAATTTGGATTTTCATGGGTGAAACACGTTGGGGGTTTCGTGGCGTCGAGGAGTGGCTGGCGGGCGGGGCGGCACCCCCGCGCCCACGGGTCGTTATAGTCGCAGACGGAGCCGCCACGCGATTCCGGCCGAATGAAGTGACGGGCGACGGTGCATCGCTCAACCCACCGCGAGCTTGTCCGCGGTACGCTGCTGCCAGGCGTGAATCTCCTTCGTCAGCCGGGCGATCACCTCGCGATGGGCACCGCGATAGAAGAGGTTCCGCTGCTCGTAGGGATCCTCGCGCCGGTTGAAGAGCAGGCAGCGATCGACGTCACTGAGGCAAAGCTTCCACCCGTCAGGGGTGATCACCGTGCGGGAGGACTCGCGGACGGCGCGCGCCGACGCCGTGTCGGGTGGCGTCCGGTCGCCATCGCCGGCGCGGTTGAAGCTCCATTGGGCAAAGGCGTTCCGGGCGGGCGCGGATTCTCCGCGCACCTCCGGCGCACGGCTGCGTCCCGGCAGGTTTTCCGGCACGGGCTGGCCCATCAGTTCCAGCAAGGTCGGCACGAAATCGATGTGACTCCACGGGCTCGCGACCCGGTGGCCGCGGCCGCCGGGCACCTTGATGAAGCAGGGCACGCGCACGGATTCCTCGTAGAGCACCGATTTCCCCATCAGCTGGTGCGCGCCCAGCTGGTCCCCGTGATCGCTCGTGAAGACGATGACCGTGTTGTCGGTGAGGCCGTGTTGCTCGAGCCGCGCGAGGATGCGCCCGACGCTGCGATCGACACAGGTCACATTGCCGAGATAGTGGGTGCGGATTTCCCGCAGTTTTGCCTCGTCGTTTCCCGGTGGGCCCTGCCGCAGCCGGTAGCGCATGGGAATCTGTTCCGGATCGTCGTCGCGGGTGCACGACGGATCGATCGGCAGTGCCTCGGGCGGATTGATGCCATTGAGGGGCGAGCGGTACGGAGTGTGAGGCTCGAGATAATTGACGTGCAACACGAACGGCTCGCGCCGGTGACGGTCGAGAAACTCACACGCCCGCCCGGCCTGGAACGAAGGTTTGCCGAACTCGACGGGCACACGCACCGCGTAATCGCGGCTGAACGTGCCGCGCTTGTCCGGCTTGTGACCGTGGCCGATGAGCCAGTGATGGTACGCACTGCGGGCCTCGCGGTCGCGGCCGGCACTGAAATGCTCCCCGTAGCCGTCCTCGGTGCCGGCCCACTCGTTGAACCCATGCTGCGCAAAAAGCTCATCGCCGAGATGCCACTTGCCGATGTAGCCGGTGGCGTAGTCGGCGCGGTCGCGCAGGAGCTCGGGAAAACAAGGGGTCTCCCGTCGCAGCGCGATGTTGTTGCCGGTGCAGCCGCTCTGGTGCGGCCAGAGGCCCGTCATGACCGACGAGCGCGAAGGCGTACAAACCGGATGGGAGACGTAGGCGCGGTCGAATACCGTCGATTGCGCGGCGAGCGCATTTAGGTGCGGCGCCTGCACGCGAGCGTTGCCATAGCACGCCAGCGTATCGGCCCGCTGCTGATCGGTCCAAAGGAAGAGCAGGTTCGGCCGCTCGCGACGGGCGGAGGCGGAGCGAAGCAACGCGGGAAAGGAAAACGTGGCGGCGGCGCCAATGGCGCCCCGGCGGATGAATTGCCGGCGGGTGGGTTTCATGGGGGAAAGGTCAGCCGCGAGAACTCGGGGTCGGAGAAGGGGGTGAAGGGCACGCGCGCGGTGCCTTGCAGGGGTCGGGCCAATGCTGTGAACCCGTACTGATTAATCAATCCCGGGCCGCGGGACCGGCGGATGACGTTGGCGGCGTCTGCGCCACACCGGCAGCGCGGTCGAGTTCGAGGAGGAACATCTGCCGTGAGCCATCAGCGGCGATTCCCGGGACTACGATCGCATCGCCGCTGCGGTTCCAGCATGGAGCCGGGTCGAGTCGCAGATCGCCGGACTTCCAGGGCCCGAGAAACACGGGCGGCGAACGCACCACCCGCCCAGTGCTCCGATCGAGAAACGTATAATGATTGTGCTCGCCGTCGCGGTGGCTGTTCACGAACCAACGGCCATCCGGCGCCAGCGCGATGTCACCGCCCGGGTTCGGAAAAAGATCCTTTCCGCCGATCAGACTTACGATTTTTCGCGACGCCGTGTCGTAGATTACCTGCTTGTCGTCGGCCGAGCCGATGATCCGGTTGCCCCATTCCCAGTCGGGATGGCCGCCAATGAAAATCTCGTGCCGCGTCAACTCGGTGCCGTCGGGCCGCACGGTGAACGGCACGTTGAGCCGTTTGTCCCGATCATCGAAATCCGCCCGGCAGTAGAAGTACACGCGGTCGTTGTTCCGGTTGTTCAGCGTGTGGTTGATGAACAAGTGCCGCCCCTCGATCCCCGGATCGATGTCGCGCAGCTTCTCCTTTAATTGCGCGAACGACACGATCAGCGTCTTCACGCCGGTCGCCACCTCGATCCGGAAAATGCCATCATTCGCCGGCGCCCCGACGTCGTTCGTCCAGTCCCACGCCTCCTTGTAGCCGGTCACCGCGCGAAGCCGCGCGAGCCGGGCGTAATTGATGGCCAGAAAATAACCGCCGTTTTGCGCCACCCCGCCATTGCCCACCGGCGTATCCGCGAACCGATACTCCCGGATGCGTTCGCCGCCGCGTCCCCGGCTCACGTCGAACAGCACCGTGAATATCTTCCCGGTGACGGGATCGCGATCGTTGAAGAAGAACTGGGTCTCGGGGTGCTCGGGGTTCCAGTAGAACATCGTACCCTGCTGCGGATTCCAGCCCCGCGTGCGATCGACCACCCGCACCCGGTAACCGTCCCGCGTGTCGAGGAGGCAGACTCCCGCGGCATCGCCGGCGCCGGGCAGCCGGTCCTGGAATGTCGTCTCGAGCGCCAGCAGGTACCGGCCGTCGGCACTCCACGGAATCGTGCGGCACTGTCCGATGTAACCAAAAAAATGATTCGCGGGTCCCCGGGTGAGCTGCCGAACGCGAACCTCTGCCGGTGCCGCGAGGGCGCCGGCCGATCCGGCCGTCACGGCGAGAGCGACCGCGATGAACAGGGGTCGAGTCAGCATGGATGCCAGCATTGAACATTTCGCGGGCGGACTACGAGACCATGGTTGGACTTTCATTTCCGGATGTTGGCGCCGGAGCCGATGGCAGCCGGGACGCGGCAGTTGCGTTTGGGCTCTCGCCGGCTCAATTCTGGTCGACTCATGCCGCGCCTGCGTCTCGTCACGTTCAACATCGCGCACGGCCGGGGGCTGAACCCGCTGCAAGGGCTCACCACGCAACGGAAACTGCGCGCCAATCTCCGCGGGATAGCCGCGCTGCTGGAGCGACTTGCGCCTGACGTCGTCGCGTTGCAGGAGATCGACGAGCGGTCGCGTTGGGCCGGAAATTTCGATCATCTCGACTACCTGCGGGTTCACACCCGCTTTCCGCACACGGTATTCGGGATTAACAACCGGCGGACGGGGCTGCTCAATCTCAGCTATGGCAACGCGGTGCTCTCGCGCCATTCCATCCGCTCGGCCGAGACGGTCGTGTTTGGCCAGCGCCAGCTGGGCGAAAAAGGCTTCCTCTACGTCGAACTCGACGTTGGCGGCCGCTGCCTGCCGCTGGTGAATCTCCATCTCCATTTTGGTTCGCGCCAGCACCGGATGCGACAGCTCGACCTTCTCATCGTCTGGCTGCGCGAGAAACACCGGCTGCACGCCTCGACCTGGTCGATACCCCCGATCATCTGCGGCGACTTCAACAATCCCAACACGCGTGATGACGCCACGGCATCATTGCTCAGCCATTTGTCGGACTACGGCGATTACCGGTTGCTTCCGATGGCGGGGCTCACCTTCCCCTCGCCGATGCCCCGGCGCGCGCTCGATTTCGTGTTTCTGCCCGCCGACTGCGGCGAAGTCCGCTGCGAAGTCGTCCGTTCGATGCTTTCGGATCATTTACCCGTCGCGGTGGAGTTCGAGTTTTAGGCGGCGCCGCGAAGCGCAAGCCGGCGCGCCGGAGTCTCCTCGGTGAAGATTTGGTCCGTGGTCCGTGCTCTCGTCTGCCCGTTCGCCCGCGGCGGTGGCCAACGTATCGCCGCCGGCCGCCGTCTACTGCTTCTTCGCGGCCGGCAGCGGAATATTCAATTCGGACAGGACTGCGTCGATGACGCCGAGAAAATCATGCAAACGAAATGGTTTCGGCAGCGTGCGGCGGGGGGCGAGCAATCCCGTGACTTCCTGGCTGTGCGCCGACTGCGCGGAGAGGCCGGAAACAACGATGATTGGCACGGCGGGGAACTGTTGCCGCAGTTCGATGACACTTTGAATCCCATCGTGGGGCATCAAGATGTCCGTGATCACCACGTCGGTGGGACACGCGCGAAACATGGCCGCGCCTTCCTCTCCCGTTGCCGCTTCCACGACGTGGTGGCCCGCATGTTCCAGGGCAGCCATCATCATCTGGCGGATCGTATTGTCATCATCGATCACCAGGAAATACGCCATGTGCCGTGATGGTGGAAAACAGGCGTTCTTGGCGAGCCCGGCACCTGCCGACAATTTGCGAAGCGCGGGCGAGGTCATCGGCCTGTTCTTCGACGAGGCCATGAGGAGTCGCGTTCGATCTTTTGGATGTCGGTCCTCCAAATCCGCCTTCGTGCAAGTTGTCGCCCGTCTGGGAGCGGGGGCGTCTCGCCCGCTCGATCGTTTCGATCACGCCGATCAACTTTCTCAATCATTGCGGGCCGGAGGCCCGCGCTCCCAAGGAAAACCGCTCCGTGTAGCAGCCGAGGTAACGAGGCTGGGATTGGGCGGTCTGTCCGGGAGCGCGGGCGTCTCGCCCGCAATGTGCTGTGGCGGACCGGCGGCCCGCGCAACCAGGGCGCACAAAAAAAACGGCCGCCCGCGGGCGGCCGTCTGAAAGGATCGTTGAACTCGGCGGTTCAGTTCGAGATGTCGTGCGTCGTGCTCGTCTGGCGAATCGGCTGGTAGATTTTGTACCACTCGAGTTGCGCCGGACTGTCGGTGTACGCCTTGAACACTTCCTCATTGGCGAACTCCATCGCAATGGCATGGGTGACCTTGGTCTCGGCGCCCTTTTGATTTTGGATCTTCACCGTCTTCGTCCAGACGCGATTCAGACCCTTGTATTGCGCCGGCATCGCCTTCACGGCATCGAGCGCCGCCTGGATTTGCTCCGGCGTGGTGCCTGGCTTCCATGCCACGGTCACGACGTGGATAATGGACTTTGGCGCGGTTTGCGACGCCGACATGGATTGTTCGCCTTGCGCCTTCTTTTTCTTCTTCGGTTCGGTTTGCGCCGACACCGTGGCGAGGCCGAGCGACAACAGGGCGGCAGTGAGCAGGGTGATTACGAGTTTCTTCATGGGTGGAGGGGAATTAATACGGGATGTTCACCGAGTGCAGCCGGGGATCCCGCCTGCATCGAGTCCGCCGGTTTGCTGATTTCAGGCGCCGATGGCAACGGCGGAATGGCGGCACGATTCGCCATGACAACCGCACCGCCAGCCGGCAACCTGCGACGTCGCAATTCGACCACCCATGATTATGCCCCGACTCCTCCTCATCCTCGCCCTCGGTCTCGCCGGTTCCGCCCTGCGGGCGCAGGCACCTGTTCCTCCCTACGGCGCGCCCATCGCGCTCTCAGCCGCGAAACGCGTGCTTGCCGCCGCCCAGGCCGAAGCGGCCAGAAACAAATGGAACGTCGCCATCGCCGTCGTCGATTCCGGCGGCCACCTCGTTGCCTTCGAGCGGCACGATTCGACGCAGTACGGCAGTATCGATGTCGCGTTGGAAAAGGCGAAAACCGCAGCCGCGTTCCGCCGGCCAAGCAAGGTTTTCCAGGACGGTGTCGCCGGCGGCGGCGAGGGTCTGCGCACCCTCAAGCTGCCCGGTGCAACCCCGATCGAGGGCGGACTGCCGCTCGTGCGCGACGGCGTGATCGTGGGCGCGATTGGCGTGTCGGGTGTGACGTCGGCGCAGGACGGCCAGATCGCCGCCGCGGGCGTTGCGATCCTGAAGTAACCTGGAGTCACCCGGCGCGAACCGCCGGTGGTTTCCGAACGATTTCGCGCGCCGCCGGGCAAACGCAGGCGGCGGCGATCGCACCGCGCGATTGCCAGCCGCGATTTGCCGCGCCAGCAATGCGGCATGCTGACCCCGCAATTCCGCCGCTGGCTGCTCACTGCGGCGCTCGCCCTTGTCGCGATCGCACTCCACGCCGCGGCCGACCCGCGACCGAACATCGTCGTCGTGATGACGGACGATCAGGACTACGGCGACCTCGGCATCCACGGCAACCCGCACATCCGCACCCCGAATCTCGATCGCTTCGGCCGCGAGGGTGTCCAGCTCACGCGGTTCTATGTGGCGCCGGTGTGCGCACCGACGCGCGCGAGTCTGCTGACCGGGCGGTATCATTACCGAACCGGGATTCTCCACACCTCGCGCGGCGGGGCGAAGATGCATGGGGACGAGGCCACGATCGCGGAGTTCCTGCGCGACGCCGGCTATCGCACGGGGATTTTTGGCAAATGGCACCTGGGTGACAATATCCCCATGCGGCCCTCCGACCAGGGCTTCGCGGAGTCGCTCATCCACAAGTCCGGCGGAATCGATCAGGGCCCCGACCACCCCAACAGCTACTTCGACCCGCGGCTGTGGCACAACAACCAGCCGCAGAAGACGAGCGGCTATTGCACCGACGTCTTCTTTTCCGCCGCGCTGCAGTTCATCGAGCAGAATCGCGACCAGCCCTTCTTCGTGTACCTGCCCACCAACGCGCCGCACACCCCGTTGCAGGTCAGCCCGCGGTACAGCGACCGCTACAAGGCCATGGGCCTCGATGACACGACCGCGAAGGTGTACGCCATGGTGGAGAACATCGACGAGAACTTCGGCCGGCTGATGGCAACGCTCGATCGGCTCGACCTGCGACGAAACACGGTCGTCGTTTTTCTGACGGACAACGGTGCGCAGCAGTCGCGTTTCAGCGCGGGCCAGCGGGGGCGCAAGGGCACCGTCTACGAGGGAGGAATCCACGTGCCATGCTTCTGGCAATGGCCCGCGCGCTTCGACGGCCGGCGCACGATCGACCGCGTCGCGGCGCACATCGATCTGCTGCCGACCCTGCTCGAGGTCGCCGGAGTCCCGCCCGCGACCGGCCGGCCGCTCGATGGACGCAGCCTGTTGCCGCTGCTGGCGCGGCCGACGCCGACGGAGCGCTGGCCGGAACGAACGGTGTTCCTCCAGGTTCACCGCGGGCTCGAACCAAAAAAATATCAGCACTTCGCCGCGGTCACCCAGCAGTTCAAGCTCATCGGTCATCCCGGCACGTTCAACCGCGAGGACCTCGACCCGGCCAAGGTGCCGCCGCCGCTGGAGCTGTACGATTTGTCCAGCGATCCGGGGGAAAAGAACGACCTCGCCGCCAAACATCCCGAAGTCGTGACCCGGCTGCGCCGCGAGTACGAAGCGTGGTTCGAGAGCGTGCGCCGGGAACGACAGTTCCTCCCCGGCGTGATCCACATCGGCTCGCCCGCGGAACCGGAAGCGGAGCTGAGCCGGTATCAGGACGGCGGATATCCCGGCGGGATCAAGACCGGCTGGCGGGTGAAGGTTCTGCGCGGTGGAATCTACGATGCGACCTTCAATCGCGGAGTTCACGGTGGCGCGGCGCAGCTCGTGGTCTCGTGGCAGGGCAAAACGAGCCGGGTTCCGCTCGCCGCGGGAAAAAATCAGGCGGCGCTCAACCTCGGCGCGGGCGAAGGCATTCTCGACATCTGGCTCGAATCGCCGGCCGGCAAACGGCTCGACTACGAGGGCAACGACAGCAACGGCGATCCGACTCTAAGGTGGCGCGGTTGAGCCCGGTGAGCGTTATCGAAGCCGATGTTGGAGCGATGGATTGGATGGGAGCGCGACCGCCCCCGGTCGCGCGGTCAATTTCGACCGGGGGCGGTCGCGCTCCCAAGAACCCCCGGCAAGCAGGCTTGTCTCCTACAAGAAGCGCCAGAGGTTGCGGGCCAGAGGCCCACGCTCCCAGCCAAGACTTGCGCTCCCCACGCCGCCCCGGCGGAATTGACGCGCTGCCCTGCCCATCCCCTCTTTCACTCCATCGATGAAAAAACATTTCTTCGCGCTCGCGAGCCTGATGCTCGCGTTCGTCGCGCTGCCCGTGCGCTCGCTCGCGGCCGCCGCCGACGGGGCGTTCTTCTTCATTCAGCTCAGCGACCCGCAACTGGGCATGTTCACGGACAACCGCGATTTCGTGCAGGACGCCGCCAACTTCGAGTTTACCGTCACCGCCGTAAACCGGCTGAAGCCGGCCTTCGTGGTAATCACGGGCGACCTGGTGAACAAACCCGGCGACCCCGCGCAAATCGCGGAATACCGGCGGATCGTGGCCAAGATCGATCGCTCGATCCCGGTATACAACATTGCCGGCAACCACGATATCGAGAACGTGCCGACGCCCGGCACGGTCGCGGCCTACAACCGCATCTTCGGACCCGATCGCTACACGTTCCGGCACGACGGCCTGGTCGGAATCGTGCTCAACTCGACCGTCATTCATTCGCCGCAGGAAACGCCCGAACAACTGGCCGGGCAGGAGCGCTGGCTCCGCGCGGAACTCACGAAGGCGCGCGCGGAAAACCCGCGTCACATCGTGGTGTTCCAGCATCATCCGTGGTTCATCAAGAGCGCCGGCGAGCCGGATCAGTACTTCAACATCCCGCTCGCGCGCCGCGCCGCGTACCTCGCGCTGTTCCGGCAATTCGGCGTCCGGTATCTGTTTTGTGGACACTACCACCGCAACGCCGAGGCACGCGATGGCGAGATTGAGAACGTCACCAGCGGCCCGGTGGGCAAACCGCTCGGTGGTGCAAAATCCGGCATCCGCGTCGCGATCGTGCGCCACGATCGAATCGAGCACCGGTACATCGAGCTCAGCGAGCTGCCCACGCATATCGAATTGAATCCGGCACCACCGAAGAAAGCCGCAGCGAAAAAGTAGCACCATCTACCGCGTGCGTCACCTGGGAGCGCGGGCGTCTCGCCCGCAACTTCATGAGGGGATCAGACGGTCGGATGAGCAGTGAGAGGCGGGGGAGAGAGTGAAGCAGCGAGGCAGTGAGGGAATGAGGGAGTAAGGTTTGACCGACTCACCGCCTCCCCGCCTCACCGACCACTGACCACCGACCACCGACCACCGCCTCGCCCATCACCGCCGGGCTCGACACGCCGGGCACCGCGCACGAGGCTGCTCGCAACTCTCATGAAGAAAAACTCCGCTTCCGCCTTTGCCGCCGTGTGTGTCGCGGCCGGTCTGTTCAGCATCGCCGCCAAGGCCCCCTCTGGCGGTGGGTCGGTGCCGTTGTTCAACGGCAAGAATCTTGATAACTGGGTCGTGAAGGGCGGCACCGCCAAATACCAGATCGAGAAGGACATGATCGTCGGCACCACGGTGGCCGGCAGCAAAAACACGTTTCTCAGCACCAAGCGCGATTACG
Source organism: Opitutaceae bacterium (assembly GCA_030648295.1). GTDB lineage: Bacteria > Verrucomicrobiota > Verrucomicrobiia > Opitutales > Opitutaceae > ER46. The sequence goes on from JAUSID010000003.1 coordinate 13,034, forward strand.
CCGACTTCGAACTCGAACTCGATGTGCTCTGCGACAAGGACCTGAACTCCGGGATTCAGATACGCAGCCACGTTTACGAGAAACAATCGCCGCAGCCGTCGGCTCCGAAACGGATGCGTGAGAAGGGCGAGGTGTACGGCTACCAATGCGAGATCACCACGAGTGACAAATGCGTGTCCGGAAATTTCTGGGACGAAGGGCGCTGGACGAAGTGGCACGACGATCTGACGAAGAAGCCTGGCGCCTGCGCCGCCTTCAAGGACGGCGAATGGAACCATTTCCGGATTGTCGCCCAGGGTGATCGCATCCGTTCCTGGGTGAACGGCGTCGCCTGTGCGGATTTTCGCGACTCGATGGACGCGAGCGGTTTCATCGGGCTTCAGGTCCACTCGATTCCGGCCAGCAAGGGCCCGTATCAGGTGCGGTGGAAAAACATCAGGATCCGCGAGCTGAAGCCGGGCGACACAGTCAAGTAAACCGCTCGCAGATCGGATTTCGTAGCAGCCGAGGTAACGAGGTTGGGATTGAATCGACCACTGGTCGCCGGTCTTCTTTGCCGGCGCAATGCAGTCGCGGTGGAGCGGCTTGCCCGTTCGACAAGCCTCTCGAGGCCTTTCAGTCCGGAGATCCTTTGGCCGTGAGCCTGTCGAACCGGCTCAGGGTCCCGAGCCTGTCGAGGGACTCCTCAAGCCGCTTTTTTCGAGCGAACGGTTCAAGCGCGTTGAGGAGGTCTGCGGGCCAGCAGACCGCTCCACCGTCAACGCATTCGTTTTCCCGGCGAGATCGCACCTCGAGGGCATCGCGTGGCGACGGATGTACCTGCCAACTCTTCTTGCCCCGGTCATTCGGCGCGGCAGGATTACAGCCCCACCCCATGGCTCGACTAATTCCCCTTTCATTCGCCGCCATCCTGCTTGGCGCGCTTCCGCTCCGCGCCGAAAAAATCGTGCTGGTTGCGGGCGGCAACGACGACGCCACCAACATACCCGCCGTCCGGGCGCGGCTGAAGGAGCCGTTTGGCGTCGGGTTCGATCGGGCTGGCAATGCTTTCATCGTCGAAATGGCGGCCGGCAATCGTCTCCTGAAAGTGGATGCTCGCGGTACGCTGACGCACATCGCCGGCCAGCCGGCGCCGGGTTATGCCGGTGACGACGGCCCGGCGCTGGAGGCGCAATTCCACGGACCGCACAACCTCGCTGTGCTGCCCGATGACAACATTCTCGTGGCCGATACCTGGAACGGCCGCATCCGCCGCGTCGACGTTTCTCGTCGAACCATTGCCAGCGTGCCGGGCTTTATCGTGCCGGCTGAGCAGGCGCGCCGCAACGGGCCCTATTGCATCACGCTTGATCCGGCGGGCACGCGCCTCTTCGTCGCCGACCTCCGGCGCGTCCACGCGCTCGATCTGAAGACCGGCCGATCGCGGGTCGTGGCCGGCAACGGCGAAAAAGGAGTTCCGGCCGATGGCACGACGGCGACCGACGCTCCGCTGTTCGATCCCCGCGCCGTCGCCACCGATCGACACGGAAACGTATACATCCTCGAGCGCGGCGGCCACGCGTTGCGGGTGGTGGACCGGGCGGGAAAAATCCGCACCGTGGTCAACGCGTCGGGAAAAAAGGGCTCCGAGGGCGACGGGGGCGACGCATTGCAGGCGACGATGAACGGGCCGAAACATCTGTGCATCGACCACGATGACTCGGTGATCATCGCCGATGCGGAAAATCACCTGGTTCGCCGCTACCTTCCCTCCACTGGGAAAATCGTGCGCGTGGCCGGCACCGGAAAGAAAGGCGCCGCGGGCGTCGGCGGGCCGCCGGAACAATGCGAGCTCAGCCGTCCGCACGGCGTGACGGTACACCGCGACGGCACGCTGTACATCGTCGACAGCTACAACAATCGCGTCCTTAAAATCGTCCGGTGAATTCCTGGGAGCGCGGGCAGCCTGCCCGCCGAAGCGCATTGGCGAAGGTGGGTCTCGCCCGCCATGTCGTTTTCGAGCCGTCAACCCGATGAACGTACTGACCGAACCGCGTTGAGGTTAACGCGCCTCACCGTGTAGTACCACCGCAGTGAAGTCTTCTTTGAGTGCATTGTACCAGCAGCAGGCGGGCCGGAGGCCCGCGCTCCCAGGATTCCTGTCGCTCGCCTTGATTCTCCTGCGGATCTCCAGCGTCGCCGTTGCCCAACCCGCCGTGCCGCGGTTCACCCCGCATGAAATCTCGTTCGAAGCGTCGGGCGCCTATGCGAACCCTTACGTCGAGTGCGCCGCGGATGCGGTGCTGACCGAACCCGACGGCGGCACCACGCGAACGTTGCCGCTGTTCTGGGATGGCGGCAGCCGCTGGAAGCTGCGTTTCTCCCCGGACCAGACCGGAAACTGGCAATGGGCCGTGAAGAGCGCCGATCGCGGGCTTGATGGCCGCTCGGGGAGTTTCTCGTGCGTCGAGTCGAGTCGTCGCGGCAGCATTCAGCCGGCGGCGGGTGCGTCCCGGCATTTTCAATACCAGAATGGCGAGCGCATGTGGTTTCTGGGCGATACCGCGTGGTCGCTGCTGAGCGACAGCGCGGAGGAAAAACACGGTCGTGCCGCGGCCGAGCGTTATCTGCGCAACCGGGCCGCCCAGGGATTCAACGTCGTGCATTCGATGATGCTGAACGAAGCCGGCTGGCCCAATCGCGGCGGTCCACCCTGGCTCGATCTCGCGGTGGAGAAGATCAACCCGGCGTATTTCCAGGAGGCCGACGAGCGGATCGCGTTCGCGAACGCGCAGGGTTTTGTCACCGGCCTCGCCCTTGCCTGGGGCGACAAGGGGCGCAAGGAGCCGTGGTCGTGGGGGCGGTTTCCGACCATTGCGGCGCGTCTCCGTTACGCGCGGTACATCGCCGCGAGATTCGGCGCCTATAACGTTTACTTCCTCGTTTCCGGCGAATGGCACGGCGAGGTCCGGTCCCGCCCGGCCGCGGCCGCGGATGTCGTGCGCGAATTCGTGCAAATCGGCGACGCGCTGCGTGCGGCGGATGCACAGCGGCGGATGATCGGCATCCACCCCATGACCGCTCAGGGCAGCACGCGTGAATTCAACGCCGCCGCGGCCTGGATGGACTTTGCCGATTACCAGCAGAACTACGACGAGCTGCACGCGCGCGCCCTCGCGTCGCGCCCGGTGCCAAAGCCGGTGGTCAACTCGGAATATGGTTACTACCTCCGCGACCAGAACGGCGACGGCCGCGTCGACAAGCCCCATAGCTACACCGTGGACGACATGCGCCACGCCACGTGGGACATCGTGATGGCGGGTTCGTATGTGGTTACTGGATTCGGTTCCACCTACATGGGCGGCAACCGGCATCCCACGCCCTTCCTGCCTGACGACGCCAGGAACACGGTCTGGGCCGACCAAATTGGGCGCGTCAAGGAACTGCTCACCTCGCTCGACTATTGGAAGCTGGAGCCGCATGACGAGTGGCTGACCGCGGCCACGCCTCGCAGCGCCGACCGGATTGACAAACCGGAGTCGGGCCGCGGCGCCACCCTCATCCGTGCGCCGCAAACGGCGTATTGGTGCCTCGCGGAAAGGGGCCGCACCTACATCGTCTACACCCGCGGACTTCGCGAGCCGCTCGCGCTGCGCGTCTCCGGCGGCATGCGCTGGAATGCCCGGCGTTTCAATCCCCGAACCGGCGAGCGCGAAACCGTGCCGCTGGGCGTCGGTGCCCGTGGCGTCCAGCTGCCCCCGCCCGACGACCGCGATTGGGTGTTCGTCGTCCGCTCCGGACGCCGATGATATTTTTCGTCCGCTCCATCTCTCCCGGCGCTCGCGCCTCCACCGTCATGCAACACACGTCTGTCTCTTTTCGCCGCCTCGCGGTCCGCCTCGCATTCGCATTCTTGCCGGTCTCGGCCGCCACCCTGCTCGCGGCCGAAGCCGTGGGCCCGTTCGTCTCCATCAAGGGGGGCACCTTCTACCGCGGTGTCCCGTCGGCCGGCCGCCAGCGGGCGCAGCTGCGCGTCGACGATTTCGAAATGCTCGAGCATTCGGTGACCAATGCGGAGTATCAGCGATTCGTCGCGTCGGCGCGTCACCCGGCGCCGCTGCATTGGACCAAGGGCAAATTTCCCGCGGGCAAGGAGAACCATCCGGTCATTTTCGTGAACCGCGCCGACGTGCGGGCGTATCTGCGATGGCTGTCGGCCCAGGATGGGCGCGTCTACCGGCTGCCGACGACCGCGGAATTTGAATACGCCGCTTCGGGCGGGTCCGCCGATCGTCCCTTCCCCTGGGGCAGTGAGCCCCCGGCCGGCCGCGCCAACTTCGATCCGAAGGGCGACCGTCCCTTCAACCGCTGGCAGGATTTCCTGCAACCCGCCGCGTCGGGCGAACCGAATGCGTTCGGGCTCCGCGGCATGGCCGGCAACGTCTGGCAGATGGCAATCGTGCGCGCCGACCCCGCCATCGCCCGGTTCAAGTATCGCATCGAGGATCCCGACTTGCTGGAGACGGCGCTCATGGGCGGATCATGGGCGCGGACGGTCGAGTATATGCAACGCGGTGCGGTCGAGGGCATGGGTGGCGGTATTCGTTATCCCGATGCGGGCTTCCGCCCCGTGCGCGCGCCAGCCGGCGACGACTGGCGCGTCCGGCCGCGGCGGCTGACCGCGATCGCCCAGGGACAGAACGGCGTCCTGCTGGGCTGGTCGATGCTCGCCGATGACGCACGCGGACCGGGCTTTCATGTGTTTCGCGCCGCCTCGCGCGAGCACGATGGCTTCCGGATCACGACCGAGCCCATCGCCGATCGTTCGACGTTCCTCGATCGGACGGCCGATGGCGGCCGGCGTTTCCACTACTACGTCCGGACCGTCGATCCGCAGGGAAAGCTTGGCCCGCGCTCGGAGTGGACGGGCGTCACCGCGAGCGACGTCGCGCCAAGGAATGTCGTCGTCACCTTCGAACCGCTCTACCGCCAGGGCGGACTCGTGCCGGTGTTCGGCGATCTCGACGGCGACGGCGCGATGGACTGCGTCATCCGGCTCGACAACGGCAACACCGAGATGTCGCAGGATCCGGGCCTGCCGGTGCAGCTGGAGGCGTTCACCAGCTGGGGCCGCTCGCTGTGGCGGAAGGACATCTCGAATCACGACCACTGCTGGGGCAGCGCGAACAACGCCCCGTTCAACGTCTGGGACATGGATGGCGACGGGAAGGCCGAGGTAATCACGTTCCTCCAGCAGGGCGACGCATCCACCGTCGCCATCCTCGACGGCATGTCGGGAAAGATCAAATACAGTGCGCCCTGGACGCCGCTGGCGTCGGACTTCCAGAAGTCGTCGACCCGCGTCATGTTGTCGGTCGTCTGCCTCGATGGCAAAAATCCCGCGGTGATCACGCAATCCGGCCTGTACGAGAACGAGGTGTTGACCGCCCATGATCACCACCTGAAAAAACTGTGGCAGTTCAACAGCTTTGCCGAGACCAGCGGCAGCGGCGGCCACAAAATCGAGGCGGCCGACGTCGACGGCGACGGCCGGCAGGAAATTTTCGACGGCACGACCTGTCTCAATCCCGACGGCACCGTCCGCTGGTCGATTTACCGGCAGCACCCCGACCTCGTGTCGATTCAGGACTACCTGCCCGATCGCCCCGGCCTCGAGGTGTGCTACGTGGTCGAGACGAAGATGCACGCCGGCATCTACATGGTCGACGCGAACACGGGAAAAGTGATCTGGCGCCAGAACCGCGAGGTCGACCGGGCCTGGAATCATGGCCACATCGCGTGGACGTCCGACATCTGGGATGGCTCGCCCGGGCTCGAGTGCATGACCAACCGGCAGGGACACCAGGATTACCACTTCCTGCTCTTCTCGGCCGGCGGGAAGCTGCTGCTCGAGCCGTTCCCGCGCAACTGGACGCCGCTCGAGTGGGACGGCGACCCCACCCGCGAGCTGATGAGCACGGATGCCCGCGTGCTCGGCGACTTCGACGGCAAGGAGGTGGTGGTCAAACCCGGCGTCTCGCCGAACACGATTGAGAAGAGCGGCGTGATTATGGTGGCGGATCTGTATGGAGATTTCCGTGACGAGCTCGTGTTGACGACGCCAACGGCGAAGGGTGGCCGCGCCGTCACCGTCGTGATGGCCGCGAACGAGATTCCCTTCCGTTACGAAGGCGCATTGGAAGAGCGGGAATACCGCTACTGGATCGCGCGCAACAAAGGCGGCGGCTACGCCTCGATCCACGATCGGAAGCTGGTGCGAAAGTAGCCGGCGTAAATCTAAAACGTTTCCGGATGTACCATGCCTTCGGTCGCAAGCGGGGTCTCCTCGCGTTAATCGCGTTCGCCGCCATTTCGGCCGCGTCAGCAGCGGCGTCGGGCGCCGCTGCGACGAAGGTTCGTGACCTCGTGCTGTACCAGGACGAAACGTTCTATTCGGCGTTTCCGTCGGTCGTGCGCCGGCCGGACGGCGAGCTGATCGTGGCTTTTCGCCGCGCACCTTCGCGGCGCGTGCTCGGCGAAAAAAGCGAGGGCCACGTCGATCCGAACAGCTACCTCGTCATGGTCCGCTCGCCTGACAATGGGGAAACGTGGACGCGCGAGCCCGAGTTGATTTATGCGCACGCATTCGGCGGTTCGCAGGATCCCTGCCTGCTCCAGTTGCGCGACGGCACGCTGCTGTGCGCGAGTTATGGCTGGCAGTTCATCCACCCCGACGCCGTCGCGAAACTGAAGCAGCCCTATCTTCAGAACAAGCCGGGCGTGATTTTCCTCGGCGGCTACCTCGTCCGCTCAACTGACGGCGGCGCGTCATGGCGCGGCCCGATCTATCCGCCGCACATCCCGGTTGACGTTAACCACGATCCCTATGGCCGGCCCGTCCCGGCTTATAACCGCGGCGCGCTCTTCGAGGCCAAGGATGGCCGGATTCTGTGGGTCGTCGCCGCGAACGACTCACTCGCGCCACGCAAGACGTCCACGCATCTGCTGACCTCGACCGACAAGGGCACGAGCTGGCATTACGCGGCCCCGGTGGCGGTCGACCCGAAGATCACGTTCAACGAAACGTCCGTTTACGAGACGCCACGGGGCGACATCGTCGCGTTCCTGCGGACCGCGGGGCTCGATGATCAGGCCTGTATCGCGCGGTCCCCGGATGGCGGGAAAACCTTTCAACCGTGGCAGTCAATGGGCTTCCAGGGTCACCCGCTGCACGCGCTGCGGTTGCCGGACAATCGCGTCTTGCTGACCTACGGGTATCGTCATGCCCCGTTCGGAATTCGCGCGCGAATCCTCAACTCGGAGTGCACCGATTTCGCGACGGCGACGGAAATCGTCCTGCGCGACGACGGGGGCACGTCGGACATCGGCTATCCCTGGGCAGTGGTCCTCGATGAACGACGCGTGCTCGTGGTGTACTATTTCAACCTGAAGAATGGAACGCGGCACATCGCGGGGACGATGATCGATGTCGGCGCCAGCAAAGCCGCCGCCAACCACAAATAAACACGGAGTTAACCGCGAATGAACGCTAATGAACGCGAATTCAGCCGGAGCAAAACCGTTGCGAGAGCCCGGTTCCTGAACTCCAGGATTCTCAGTTTGTATTCGCGTCCATTCGCGTTCATTCGCGGTTAAAAGGGTTGGTCAAGGACCCTTTTGGTTTCGGAGGTCGTCCCTCATTCGCGGACGTCCGGAGGTCAACAAATGCGCATTAGGGTCGTGATTAGCGGTCTCGCTTCGACGCTACTTGTACGGTGACGCCGCGCCCGCGCGGTTGACCCACGTGCGCGGAAGGAACGTGATCGGCTCGGTTTTTTGGAGGTCTGGAGATTCAACCGAGGGATTCGTCATGAACTCTGCCCGCAAGCCGCATTCACCCAGTCGTCGCGATTTCATTCGCTCGTCCGCGACGCTGACCGCCGCAGCGTGGGCCGCGCCGCTGATAGCGCCGTCCTCGATCTTCGGCGCGAACGCACCGAGCAACCGAATCACGCTCGCCATCCTCGGCTGCGGCAACCAGAGCACGGTCGATTTGCCGGAATGGCTGAAGAACGACGACTGCCAGATCGTCGCCGTGTGCGATGTCAACCGCGCCAGCTTCGGCTATAAGAACGACAAGCAGTTCCTGGGGCGCGAGCCGCAGCGCGACTTCGTCAACCGCGCCTACGCCCAGAAGACGACGAGCGGACGGTACCGCGGCGTCGATATGTATTCGGACTTCCGCGACGTGCTCGCCCGTCCCGACATCGATGCCGTCGCGATCATCACGCCGGACCACTGGCACGCCGTACAGACCGTGCTCGCGGCCCGCGCGGGCAAGGACATCTATTGCCAGAAGCCGATGACGGTGACCGTCCGCGAGGGTCGGGAGATGATCGATGCGGTGCGCCGGCACAACCGGATCCTCCAAACCGGAAGCCAGTATCGTTCCAGCGCTGTCATGCGGCAGGCCTGCGAACTGGTGCGCAACGGCCGGATCGGGAAACTACAGCGCGTCGAAACGTACCTGGCGGAGAACAATTTCACCGGTCCGGGACCCGGATGGAAGGAGATGCCGGTGCCGGAAGGTTTCGATTACGATTCCTGGCTCGGGCCCACGCCGAAGGTGCCCTACCACCACGACCGCTGTTTTTACCGGTTCCGGTTCATCCGCGTCTATTCCGGCGGCCAGACGACGAACTTCGGCTGCCACTCGAACGACGTCGCGCATTGGGGCATGGGCATGGATCGCAGCGGGCCGGTCGAGGTCGAGGACCTGGGCGCGGAATTTCCGCCGAAGGGCGACCTGTTCGACACGCCGACCAAGATCGCGTTCCGGGCGCGTTACGCCAACGGCGTGGTCCTCGAATGCAAGACGGACAAGCGCAACTTCGGCGTCACGTTCGAAGGAAGCGATGGCTGGCTGCGGGTCGGGAACAAGGGAATCGAGTCGAGCCGGCCGGGGCTCGCGCAGGAAAAGATCGGCGCGAACGAGCTTCACCTTGAAGTGAGCTCGAACCATTACCGGAACTTTCTCGACAGCGTGAAATCGCGGAAGGAGCCGGTGGAACCGGTGGAGATCGGCCACCGCACCGCGAGCCTGTGCCACCTCGGCAACATCGCCATGATTCTTCACCGCAAACTTCGGTGGGATCCGCAGAAGGAGGAAATCATCGGCGACGCCGAGGCGGCGAAGATGCTCTCGCGGCCGAAGCGCGCGGGTTGGGGCTATGAGCTGAAGGTGAAGCCGCAGGTCGGCGTGTAAGTGCGACTCACCCCGTCGCCCCTCGGCAGGGCTCGGGGCTCTGAGCCGTCGAACGGGCTTCGCGACACCCCTCTCGAGCCGGATCGATTCAGTGGACAACCGCGAATGAACGCGAATGGACGCAAATTCCAGAGGCGGAGGGGGAGGATTGCCCAAACCGGACGCGATCTCCAAACCCCGCTCGCCAGCCGGCGTCCAACGGCTCACAAACGAACCATGATCCCCGCAAGTTCCAACCCACCCATTGTTTCGCCCAACGTCCAATTGCGACGGGACAATGCGGCGAGCCTGCTCGCCTGGCTCAGCGACGTGGTGGGCGACGGGCAATTGACCGCGAAGCAGATCGAGCAGGTGCGCGGCTGGACCAGGGCCAATCACTCGCTGGATGGCATCCGGGATCCATTTTTCGCGGAGATCATGGCGCGGATTGTGGCGGGCACCCGGGTGACTGCAGACGACCGGCTCGAGTTGTTGCTGGCTATCGACAATGTCCTGGTGCTGACGGAACGCGGGATCGCGCGCGCCGCAGCAACCGGCGCGCCGCCGCCAACGATCACGTTGCCGCCGCTCCCCACCCCGCCGGCGGCGGACGACGCGGGGAAGAAGACCGGTGCCGAGATCCCGCTCATGACTCCGACGACCGCCTCTCGCTGGCAGGATCAACCCGTCACCGAAGCGCAGCGCAATCTGATCACTGCACTCGGTGGCACCCCGCCGCCCCACACGACGAGGGGCGAAGCATCGGACCTGATTGAAAGCCTCCTGGCGCAGAAATCCCCGAGCCGCCGGCAAAAACGGCAGCTGCGGTTCTGGGGCCGCGAGCTGCGAACGGGCGAGGGCCCACGCCACGCTGCCAGCTGGCTCGAGGCTTTTGAGGTGGAAGATCCGGATCGAAAACGCGCGTGGGAGCTTTTCCTCCGCGAGTTCGAGGAGGACCTGCTCCAGCCCGAAGCGGCCCACGTGCCGATCGGGCTCGGTACGGAATATCTTCACCGGATCAAACGCGGCGGAACCGCCGCCCAACCCAAAGGCGGAATCGGCCGCCGGCGGGGGCTGCCCGGCGCATTCTGGATTTCGTGCCTCTTCGCCGCGGGTTGTGTCACGGTCGCGGTGATGGTTTACCTGAAACGCGCACCAGGCCACGGGTCGGCAAACCACCGCGAAAAACAGGAGAGCGGGAAAACAGCGTCCACGGCCGCACTCGATAACGCGGCGTATGTGGCGTCGCTGAAGATCGGCGGTGCCATCGGCGGCACCCGCATGCAAGTCATGATTGACGGCACGCTTTTTGCCACCGGCGACATCGTCGATGCCGCGCGCGGATTGCTGGTGATGAAAATCGACGGCGCCACGCGCCGTGTCACCTTTATCGATACGACCGGCAAGACTTACGTGCGGACGCTGGATTAGCCCGCATTCTTCACCGTCTGCGTGTCATTCAGCATTCCTTTGTCTTCGGCCATGATGTCGGCCATCGCAGCTCTCAAGCTCATGCGGGCTAAGAGCAAAACCGCGCCGCGGTTTTGATCCGGCCTGCTCGCAGAGGGTTGATTATCGGCTCACGAACCAGGGTTTCGCGGTCGGATCGGTTTTGAGGAACGTCAGCAGCTGGTTGGCCACCTTGTCGCGACCGGAGGTGACGCTCGGGTGCGTACCATCCTCGCGAAAATCGTCGCGCGCCCAGGTGAACCCGTCGTTCTTTCGCGGCGTGAGTCCGTCGGCCCAGAGGTACGGCCCCCAGAGCAATACCGGCGCCTTCACCGGGCCGCGCGCCGGATCGTGGTTCAATTCCTTGTCGCCGTTGACCTGGCGGAGGATGAGCCAGCGCACGGCGAATGCGCCTTCATAAGCATACGGCTCGGGATTCAGCGCCGTGGAGGCGTAGCCGGCGTAGGTCCGGCTCGAGAGATAAACCAGCCGCAGGTTCGGGAATTTCGTTTTCAAGCGGTGCATGAGCACGGTGAGATCGTGCTCCAGTTTTCTGGCGTGCTCCGGAAATGCCTCGGTTGGCCGTGCGTTGGCCTGCTTCATCCAGACCACCTGGATTTGCGCCGGACTCACGCCGGCCGTCTTCAGCCGCGAATCCACCGTCTGCCACACCTCGCTGTTCGCCGACCTCGCCCATTCCGCCGCGGTGCGGCCGCCCTGGGCACCATCGACCAGCACCACGTTGCGGCCCTTGGCCGCGTCGCGCGCCGCCATTTCCTGGAAACGCGAAAATTCCTGCGTCGTGTTCGACATGCCCACGGACAACAGCGCGATGCGGCCGTCAGCCGCAGGCTTTCCCGCCGCATCGAGCGGTTCGATCTCGCGCGCGGCGGCCATCGCCGCGGCGAGCTGCGCCGAGGGCGGATCGTTGCGGCCGCCGCCATATAACCCGCCATCCTCGCCCTGGTGGCGTTGGTCGGCCGTCATCTCCGTGAGCGGAACGAGACCGGTTTTTTCGCGCGGAGCCGCCGCCGTGGTCGCCGCCGGCGCCTCTCCTTTCGTCGCTCCCTTGCTTCCGCGAAGCCGGCGAAACGCCGCTTCGTCCTCGGCCGTGAGTGGCTCGCCCTTCCGCCGTTTTTCCGTCAGCCGGCGCATCGTCTCGCGATCGTTCGGATCAACCGCGTCGCCGCGCTGCCCACCCTGTCGTGCGGCCATCGCGCGCTCGAGATACGCCTGTTCCTCCGCCGAAAGCGCGGAGCCGCCGAGCGATTTCTGCCTCAGCTGTTGCGCGCGTTGCCAGTCGATCGCGCCACCGTCAGCCGCAGAATCCGCGGCCCGCAGCGCACCAAGGACGAATAAAGCCAGCAATGCCAACAAACCGGTGCCGAGCCGGCGGAAAAGTGGGTTCTTGTTCATGGGTAATCCGGGAATTTGCCGACGCCGCCGATACCATCGCCTGAAAATTCGAAATCGCCACCATCCTCAGCCACCCGGCGGCAAATTCCTTCAGAGCAGCCCCTGATAGGCGAGCCAGAGCGACCGGTAATAATGCATCACCCGCACGGGATCGGTGCTCGCGGGAATCTCGGCAAAACAGAAGCCGCGAAAACCGCTCTCGACGAGCCCGTTCAGCAGTTTGCGGAACGGGTAGTTTTCGAGGAAGAGATCACGCATGTGGACGGTGAAGATTTTCCCCTTCAGCAGGTTGAAATTGTGATCGAATCCGGCACCCGAAAGGTCGGTCTGGTTCGAGTTCCAGCACGCGCCGACCTGGGGATGATCGGCGAAATCGAGGATCTTCCGGGCATTTGGCACCAGCGACGTTCCCGAACCGTGGACCTCCATGAAAATCTTCAGGCCGTGGCCGGCGGCAAACTCGCCCAACTCGCGCAATGAATGGCCGATTTGCTCGAGCGTTTTCTCCACCGGCACCTCCTTCGGCAGCCCGTTCGGCCGCACCTTCACGCCCGTCGCGCCGACGTCCCTGGCGAGCACGATGTATTCTTTCGTCGCTGCGATGTCCTTCTTCAACTTCGCCTGATCCGGCGTCTGAAATTCAAAAGCGCTGCCGAGGCTCACCAATTTCACGGGCGAATCCGCAAAGCGCTTCTTCACCTCGGCGCGCTCCGACTTGCCCAGCGTCACCTCGACGCCGTGTTTGTGCGTAGTCCGCAACTCCACGCCCTCGAACTTCGCCTCCGTGCAATTCTTGATGAGGGTCGGAATGTCCCAGTCCATCGCGATGTTATAGGTCACCGTGCCGAGGTGCATCGGGGATTTTTTCGCGAAACTGGGCATCGGCTCCTCACTGCCTTTGGCCTTCGCCTTTTCCTTGCCCTTGTCCTTCGACTGGGCCGCGAGCGCGGCGGACGAAAGGGCGCCGAGTGACGCCAGGCTCAGTGATGCGGTTTTCAGGAACTGGCGGCGATCAGTCTTCATGGTCGAAATAGGATAAAGGGCGGCACAGGCAGCCGCTGAAAAGGCAGGCTCGAAGGATGCTATTGCTCCGCGAAAATCGGCCCGACGTCGAGCGTGGAGGTGCACGCGGGCGCGGGTTGCCGGCCTGCTCGTGCGATCGCTCTGGAGTGGCACGGGCGTCCCGCCCGTGGGATTGTCGTGGCACGGGCAGCCTGCTCGCCGAAGCCTCTGGCGAACGCTGGATCTCGCTCGTGAACCTGCCACCAAAAAGAATCACCGGCAGGATGCCGGTGCCACTCTCGAACCGCGTGCCGGAAGCCTGTGCCACACGAATGCCTCAGTTCAGCGCGCCGCGGCTCTGCTCACAAGCCGCGTCGCCTTCATCCGCCGCTCGAGTTGCGCCGCATGGAGATCCTGCGGATGCACGCCGTCGCCGGCGAAAACCTCCCACCACGTTCCGTTCGGCTCGATGATGGCTGGCTGGCTCGACGCGATCCCAACGAAGTTCATCGTCACGGGTCCCCACCCTTTTGGTGGCGGTGCGATCGGCCGCGCCGCACGGATATTCCAAAACGTCCCCCAACCCGCACATTGCCGGCCGATGCTGGCACCGCCGCCGCACCGCCACACCCGGGAACCGCTGCCGCAGTCGATTTCGGTGTAGAGGTTTTCGTACGGCGTGTCCTTGTGGTGATCGAAATTCACGTCCGCGCCGCGACCCTGCGAATAAACATTGCCCGAGGCATGCTCGACCGAAAGGTCGTGAATGTAGTTCGCGCGCACCTCGAAGCGCGTGATCAAATTATCCTCGGCCCGCTTGCACTGGATCGCATGGTGGCCGGTGCAGTGGGCGACGCCGCCATCCGCGCGGCCGCGGCTCGGGTCCGCGGTGAACAGCACACCCGCGACAGTGTTGCCGCACGCGACGATATTGATCCCGAGGTCGCCGTTGTGAATGACGACGTCGCGAATCCAGCAGTTCGTGACCTGCCGCAGCTCGATCGCGTTCGCGCCGTTCTCCTTGAAGTGCCCGCGATAGGTCGCACCCGGAAACTCGAAGCCGATCCGCTCGATGCCCGATTCGCTCACGCTCGGAGCGAAGCGCCGGATTTCCGGCTGCCAGGCCGTCTCGGTCGCAAACCGCAGCGGCCGATCGAACCGGATCCGGTCGCCGTCGACCGCCAGGATGCGCATGACCATCTTGGTATCCAGTTTCTTGCCACGGCGGATGTCACCCGGATCGTCGCAATAAAGATGCGTTTTCAAGCTGTGATCCGGCGCCTCGCGCACGCTCACCAGCACGTTCTGGCCCACGGCAAGCCCGGCCGCGGAATCGACCTTGACCTCTCGCGCACCCCGCGACGCGACGGCCACGATGCCGGCCAGTCTTTCCGCCTGGTAATCGCCCTGCACCGACACGAAGCCGCCATCGAACGAGTAGCCGCTCGCCGGCGATCCCGTGCTGGTCCGGCCCTGGCGCGGATGAACCTCGTCCAGCCCGTGCGGAAACCAGAAGACCGTCTGGCCCGGTCCGGCGCCGCGCAGCACGATGCCACTCTTGGTGATGCGAACGTAGTCGGTGATCTTGTAGCGACCGGCGGGCACGAACACCGCGCCGCGAGTGGTCGCGTCGATTGCCGCCTGAATCGCCTTCGTATCGTCAGCGATCCCGTCGCCCACCGCGCCGAAATCCTTCACGTTCGCCGCCTGCGGCACCTCCGGAACCGGCTGCTCGCCCCGCTGGTACCCCGCGTAGGAAAAGTCCGGCAGCCGGCCGTTCCCCGGCCATCGCTCGCCATGCTCGCCCCAGAGCTGGGAGTATTCAGGCGCGGCCGCGGCAGCGGCCGCGATGCCGAGCAAGCCAAGGAGAAGAATTGGGGCACGAAAAAAACGGGAGTTCATGGCGCTGGGCCGCTGAGGATGTCGGCGCAGATTGCGGGCACGAGAAAGATCTCGGCGAAAGTGATTGTCCTGGGAGCGCGGGCATCTTGCCCGCCATTTCTTCGGAGCGGGCGCGACGCCCGCGCTCCCAGGGCTCACGTTTCCGTTTTACGCCCGTGGCGTTCTTCGCTGCACTCGTCGGCCAATGACCCTCCTGGTTCGCCGGTGCCGCTCCGCCGCCGTGGTCTTGCTTGTCGCTGCATCCGCCGCCGGCACGACTTCGCTCTTGGCCGCGGCAGAGCCGTTCGTCCGAGTCAGCCCGCGTGATTCACGCTACTTCGAGTTGACCGATGGCCGGCCGTTCGTGCCCATCGGATTGAACGTGATCGCACCACCCGTGCCGGAGGAGGCGGAGGGGCTCGCGCGGATGGACGAATGGATGCAGCACCTCGCGGCGAACGGCGGGAATTTCATCCGCGTCTGGCTGAGTTCGCCCTTCTGGGACGTGGAGCACGAGCGCAGCGGCACGTACGACGAAACGAAGGCCCGGCGAACCGATGCGCTCTTGCAGCTGGCGCAGAAGCATGGGCTGAAGGTGAAGCTCACGCTGGAACACTTTCGCGAGATGAACGAAAACCCGCGCCAGCGCTGGGCCAACAAACCGATTCATCTTCGCGCCAACGGCGGGCCAGCCGAAGGCATGGCGGATTTTTTCGGGGGCGAGACGAGTCGCGCCCAATTTCGCCAGAAGCTCGCGTGGTTCGCCGCGCGTTATCGCGAGCACCCGGAGATCTTCGGCTGGGAGCTTTGGAACGAGGTGAACGCCGTCACAACCAAGCCCGAGTACTTCATGCCCTGGACGCAGCTCATGCTGGCGGAGCTACGCCGG
Source organism: Opitutaceae bacterium (assembly GCA_030648295.1). Classification (GTDB taxonomy): domain Bacteria; phylum Verrucomicrobiota; class Verrucomicrobiia; order Opitutales; family Opitutaceae; genus ER46. The sequence continues at coordinate 28,894 of JAUSID010000003.1, forward strand.
TTGATGCCGCACCATCTCGCGATGCAGAGCCTGGGCAGCTACGACCGCGCCGCGGCCCGGATGCTTTACCGCGAGCACAGCCTCATGCCCGGCAATGATGTCGCGCAGGTCCACCGTTACCTCGATCTCGGCGCGTCGCTGCCGATCTGCCACGCGCCGATGGATGTGCTCACCAGTGACGCCGTTCGTGATTTGATCACCTTCGACCCGCGGCGTCCCGTGCTCCTGGCGGAGAGTGGCGCGGTCGAGCCAAAACATACCGGCCCGTTCAAGCTCTACGCGCGCGACACGGAAGGCATGCTCCTGCACGACGTGCTTTTCGCGCCATTTTTCTCCGGCGCCGCCGGCTCCGGCCAGATCTGGCACTGGGACGTATACGTCGCGCGCAACCGGCTGTGGCACCACTTCGCCCGATTCGCCGCGGCGGTTCGCGGCATCGATCCACCCGCGGAAAACTTCCAGCCCGTACAACTGCACCAGCCGCGGCTGCGCGTGTACGCACTCAAGGGCGAGCGTACGATCCTGGTCTGGTGCCGTGATCCAGCCAACACGTGGCAGACTGAACTCGAGCAGGGCATCGCGCCGGCCCGGCTCAGCGGGATGACCCTCGGACTTCAGCCGCTGCTCGGCACGACTGCGAGCACCAGGGTCGACGTGTACGACCCGTGGCGAAACGAGTGGAGCCAGCAGCAGGCCGCTGCTGGAAAGGTACCGTTGCCCGCGTTCTCCCGCTCGATCGTGGTTCGGATTGAACGCGGAATCGCGGCCAAACCGGATCGGCGTTGAGGTAGAAGCTTGGTTGCCCGTTCGACAAGCCTCTCGACAAGCCTTGCGGGCGAGACGCCCGCGCTCCAGGGAACGGGCGCGTAATTACATCAGCGGTTCGTCGCGCCGGCGCCACCTGCGCGCGATACGACATCGTTGTCCCGCGCGATCGCCGCTCCGGCCGCGATCTCGGCCCGCCGATCCAGCACGTTCCCGCTGATGTGATTTCCGGCGCCGCCCGATACGAGCAGCGCCGCGGCGCGATTGGGTTCGGCTCGATCGTCCCGAATCACACAACCGCCCACGCGCGTCAGCGACGTGTTCTTCAGCGCCAGCCCGACGCCGTCTGAATCGAGAATCGACAATCCGCTCAGATTGAACCGCGCGCATTCCTCCAACTGCACCGCGGCCGGTTGCCCGTGCACGCCGCTGATGTGCAGGCCCGTCAGCGTGCAGTCGCCCGAGCGCCGGAACAGCACGCCGCCGCGCGAGGTCCGCGCCTGGCTGTCGTACCGCGGATTCCGATCCAGGTTGTTCGGGCCCACGACGACATGGCTCGAATCCTCGACGAGAATGTCATGCTGAAATCCCATCCAGAATGTGTTGCCGGTGATCGTGACACCGCGCGCATGTTGCAGGTGGATGTTCACCTGCACGTCGCTCAGCACGTTGCCGGTGATCGTGACATGTCCTTCCTGGGTTGTGGTCGCAGCGGCGCGCGCGGTCGCCGGATTTGTCCCGCGACCGAGCACCCGGATGTTGGCCGAATCCGGACCGTTGACCGTGTGCTGAATCGTGCAGCCGGTGATCGCCACTTCGCCGACGCTTCCGCCGGTGGAATCGAGCAGGACGTTCGCCGTGGCCGGAGCGCCCGCGGCCATGTTGCTCTCGATGTCGCAATTTCCGATGTGGATGTTGCGCACATTTCCTCCGCGCACGACCACTCCGCCGCCGGCGTTGTAGCTGATGTGCGAGCCCGTGATGTTCGTCTGGTGCTGGTTCACCGCATCCAGAAAAATGCCGATCCCGCGATTGTGATACAGATGGCAGTCGCTGATCATCACGTTGCGATTGCGATCGTACAGCCGGACGGCGTGCCGGGCTTCGCGCACGACGAGGTTCGTCAACGTGAACTGCATCGTTCCCTTCGCCGCGACGCCATCGGCCTCGGGGTGGGCGCCGACGATCTCGAGTCCGTCAACCCGCGGCGTACGCTGCCGCTCCCACACGTTGGGTTTGAATTGTTCCGGCGCCGCCGAGCCGCCGTGCGTGCCGACAAACTCAAACGCCGGCCCCGCGCCGGCCATGATGATCCGCGCGGTGCCATCGGCGGTTAACGCGACGAATCCCGTCTGCTCGAGGGCGATGGTGACGGTGCGGGTGAGTCGATACCGGCCGGCCGGAAAATGCACCGTGCTGCCGGCATTGACGGCCCGCTGAATTGCGGCCGTGTCGTCGGTGCTGCCGTCACCCTTGGCGCCCGCGGAAATGACATCCGCGGCATGCGATGCCGCCGAAAAGGCAACGGCCATCAAGAGGAAGGCGGAGAAGGGAAACGCGCTCATGCCTTGACGTGTTAGGGCGCGACCGACCCGTGCGCAATCACGATGCAATCGGCTGACCGTCAGGACGCTCGGAGAATGATCCATATTCCGTCAACATCACGCATTGAAAGGCGCGACATCATGCATTTCCCCGCAAACCTCCTGGCCGGCTGGATTGGCTTCCTCGCCGGTGCCGTCACCGGCGCGCTCATGGGCCTGTTCTTCCACCGCGACAACTGGCTTGGTGGCTACGATTCGTTTCCGCGGCGGATGCTTCGACTCGGCCATATCGCGTGCTTTGGCCTCGGGTTGATCAATATCCTCTTCGCGCTCACCGCCGCTTCGCTACCCGCGCCCGAATCCGCGGCCGCTCGCATCGCGTCGCTGCTGCTCATCATCGGCATGATTACGATGCCGCTGAACTGCTTCCTGACCGCCTGGAAGAAACCCTTCCGGCACGCCTTCGTCATCCCCGCGGGCTCAACGCTCGTGGGCATCATCTGCCTCCTGTTCTCGTTCCCATGAAAATCGGATTCCTCGCCCTCTCGGGCATTCGCGTCGTTGATCCCGTTTTGAAAACCACCGGGCTCAATCTGCCGGGTTTCGTCGAACGCAGCAAAGTCATCGCGTCGCTCCCGAGCCTGGGGCTGCTGACGCTCGCCGGCATGACGCCCGATACGCATGAGATCCGTTACGTCGACATCCCTGATGTCGATGCGCCGGATATCCTGGCCAGGCTGCCGGGCCCGTTCGACGCGGTCGCGATCTCCAGTTTCACCGCCATGGCCAAGGACGCCTACCGGCTTGCCGCGCGATACCGCGCCCTCGGCACGAAGGTGATTCTCGGCGGGCTCCACGTCGCGTTGTGTCCCGACGAAGCCGAACCGCACGCCGATGCAATCGTGGTCGGCGAGGGTGAACCCTCCTGGCCGCTGGTCATCGCGGATCTCGAACGCAACCAGCTGAAGAAACGTTATCACACCCCGGTGCCGTTCAACCTGGCCGACGCGCCGATGCCGCGGTTCGACCTGCTCGACGTGAGCAAATACAACCGGCTGACCATCCAGACCGCGCGCGGCTGTCCGTGGAATTGCGAATTCTGCGCCGCGTCGATTCGGCTGAATCCCAAATACCGGACGAAGCCGGTGCCGAAGATCATCGCCGAGCTGCGCCGGATAAAGGAACTCTGGCCCGTTCCCTTCATCGAATTCGCCGACGACAACACCTTCGCCGACAAACGCCACGGGCACGCGCTTTGCGAAGCGCTCGCCGCCGAACGCGTGCGGTGGTTCACCGAGACGGATATTTCGGTGGCGCAGGACGACGCGCTGCTCGCGAAAATGCGCCGGGCGGGATGCGCGCAGGTTCTGATCGGTCTGGAGGATTCCGCCAACGGCACCGACGGCATGGAACTCAAGGCGAACTGGAAGGCGCGCCAGCGCAGCAGCTACATCGACAGCATCCGGCGGATCCAGGACCACGGCATCACGGTGAACGGCTGCTTCGTGCTGGGGCTGGACACGCACACGGAAGCGTCCTTCGACCGGCTGTGGCGGTTCATCCAGGAGAGCGAGCTGTACGAGATCCAACTTACGGTGATGACACCGTTCCCCGGCACTCCGCTGTACGAGCGGCTGGAGCGCGGCGGCCGAATCATCGAGCCGGGCGCATGGGAAAAGTGCACGTTGTTCGATGTCATCTACCAGCCAGTGCATCTCAGCGTGGACCAGTTGCGCAAAGGGCTGCTCGATCTCGCCACGAAAGTGTACAGCAAGGAATTCACCGAGTTTCGTCGGCGCCAATTCGTCCGGCGCAAACTCGCGACCGACGACCGCGCGGCGTAAGGCGGGAGGATGAACGTTATCGATCCAGCCGCCCGCGAATACACGCGAATCTGAGCGGATGAAATGTCCGGCCCTGGGAGCGCGGGCAGCCTGCCCGCCGAAGCGCTTTGGCGAAGGCGGGTCTCGCCCGCATCGGTTTGGAGTGGGCTGGAGGTCCGCAATGTCCGGAGAAAGACGTTCGAAGGTCGGAACGATTGGGCGGGCGAGACGCCCGCGCTCCCGGGCAATCCGAAATCCGAAATCCGCAATCCGAAATCAGACAAGCGCCCGCGCTCCCAGGAAACCGGATCGTTCGTAGCACGGTCAACCTGCTTCGGTTTGGTCAGCGTCCCCGCCCGGCGATCCGACTCTAACGATCAGCTTGCCCACGGCGTGCCCGGTCATGGATTGCGCGAACGCATCGCGCGCGTGGTCGAGATCGTATATGCCGCCGATCAACGGCCGGATGCGTCCGGCTATTGCGAGTTCCGAGAGTTCCTTCAGCACGGCCGGCTCGATCCGTACCATCAAGGCGTGCGCGCGCGGGCCGCGACTCAACCGGGATCGCCAAACCTGCCCGTAAACTCTGCCACTCGGAACGGTGGTCACGTAGTGGCCGCGCGGTTTCAACAGCCGGCGACACGCCGGAAAACTGTATGAACCCACGGTGTCGATCACCGCATCGAACCGCTCGTCGATCGCGAGGACGTCCTGCTGGTCGTACGCCATCACGTGGTCGACGACCAGATTCCGCACTGCCGCCACATTCCGGGAGCTGCACACCGCCGAAACCGAAAGGCCGCGAATTTTCGCGAGTTGCACGGCATACGACCCTACGCCACCCGAAGCGCCGAAGATGAGCGCGCACTGGCCGGCCGTGGCGCGCGCGAGTTCCAGACACTGCCACGCCGATGCACCCGAACCGCTGAGCGCCGCCGCGAACTCGAATGACAATCCAGGCGGCGAAATCGCGAATTCGCCGTGTCGTGCAATCACCACCTCGGCCATGGTGCCGCGATCGCCGCGAAAACAATTGATGCAACCAAACACCCGATGGCCCGCTTCCACGCCGCGCACGTCGCGTCCGACTTCCGCCACCACGCCGGAAAAATCGCACCCAATTCGGCGCGGCATCCGCCCGCCGGTGAGGAACCGGAAGTCGCCGCGCATCACTTTCCAGTCGATCGGTGCGACCGCGGCGCTGCTGACACGGACCGCAATCTCTCCGTTTCGCGGGCGTGGATCCGGTACCGATCGCAGCACGAGTTCACTGATGCCGCCGTAACGGTCGTACTCCAGCGCCCTCATGACCGTCGCAGCATGCTGGAAATCAACCATGCCCGCAAGCGCGCGGACGGCGGCGGATACCACGAGCGCTGACCAGAAAAAAACGGCCGGGCACCAGGCCCGGCCGCGAGGAAAGACATAAATGATCGCGCGGCGCGCCTTCAGGCGTGAACCGGTGCGGCGTACGCCGGCGCACCAGTCTTGCGATGCGCGGCCACCGCCAACGCCGAACCGCTTATCGGGGATTTTCTGACGGCTGTCGGTGGATCGAGAACGACAGACTGATCATTTCACCGCGCCGAATTCGCTTTCGTAGCAGCCGGGCAGCGAGGCTGGTGCAACTTGGTTCGGAAGATCAGCCATGCCGTTTCGTTCCGTTCGACGGTGCCATGGAGCGGCGGCGCCCCCGCCGGGGTCGTCGACTGGGCGCGTTGGCTACGCGTCCCCTTTCCGCCCTTCGATCACAAACTCAACGCTCCGCTCGTGGCGCGTTGAGCAGGTGTCGCTTCAGGAATGCAATCTCGGCGTCCGTTGCCGCCGGTTTCGACTGGTAATAAAATTCGCACCCGAGTCCGAGTGCGTCATATCGGGATTTCAATGGCAGTCCGAGCGCCACGTGGTGAATCCACGCGCTTTGGGCTGCATCCGCCTTGAACGGCGCCTCGGCCGGGTCGCCGGCGTACGTGAGAAACAGCGGCGGATCGTCGCGCGTGGCGTGAATCAGCGGCGACGCCTCGCGGGCGAGCGCGCGCTTGTCCGGTTGTTCGAATTCGGCCTGGCTCTGCGCGCCGAAAAGTTGAAACAGCGCGCCACCGAGCCGCGTGACGCCGGCGTGTTGCTTGAAATACTCGATCTCGAGCCCGGCGGTCCCGCGGTGCGGAGAAGCGCAGGTGACCCGTGACGACTGCCGGGCGATTTCGTCGCCGGACGGGTCGGCGAGATCATCGTGCAATGCGATCCACAATGCCATTGTGGCGCCGGCCGAAGTGCCGCTCACCGCGATGCGGCTGGGATCGATGTTCCATTCACGAGCCTTGGCGCGTACGAACTGCACCACCCGCGCACCGTCACGCATCGGCGCGGGAAATGGAGCATCGGAACTGAAACGATAATTGGCCGAAACCACCGTTATGCCGGCGGCGAGGCACGGCGAGAATATCGGCCGCGCGAGCACGGCTGATTTGTCGCCCGCCTTGAACGACCCGCCGTGAAAAAACACCAGCACCGGCGTCGGCCCGTCACCGGGCGCACGCCACCCATCGAGTACGTTTCGCTCGTGCGGACCGTAGCGGACATTCGCATGCGTGGGCGTGCTCTCGCCGGAACTCGTTGCGCCGCGCTCGATGGCCTTTCCCGGTTTTTGCTTTTTCTGGTGTGCCCGCGCTTCCTGCTCGGTCACGACGCCATCGCCATTCGCATCCGCCTCGGGAAATTTTTCCAACCGCTGCTGCAGCTTGCGTTCGACGTCCGGGACCTCGGCTGTCGCGGCAACGGTGTCGACCGTCTCGAATGACATCAGCAGCAGCAACGCGGCCGCGGCGCGGCCATGATGATGCCGGCGGCAGAAACGCGGCCGGCCTGCCGGCACCGCCTTGCCCGCTGCATCGGCCGCTTTGCTCACCGCCGCAATTTCGGCTTCGGGGCGACGATGGACGGTGGTGTGGGTACAGTTCACTTCTTTCCCTTGAAGTCCGGATTGCGCGCTGGCAACACCGCGCCCACTTCCCGGCGCCAGTTCTCGAGCCGGGTACGCAACGCCGCCGCGCGCTGCGGCTCACGAGCGGCGAGATTCGTTTGTTCGGCCGGATCGCTGTCCAGGTTGAACAACTCGAGCCGGCCGTCCTCGAAATATTCCAGCAGCTTCCACCCGCCCGCCCGAACCGCGCTGACCGGCGTCGTCGTCGCGTAGTAATGCGGATAGTGAAAGAAGAGCGCATCGCGCTCGAGCCGCGCCCGGGGATCGCGCAGAAGCGATTGGAGGTCGAGCCCGTCGCACAACGAATTCGGCGATTGGGCGGCGGCCCGGAGCAGCGTCGGATTGAGATCCGCCAGCAACACCGGCGCATCGCAGACCGCGCCACCGGCCGTCACGCCAGGCCAGCGGACCAGCAACGGGACGCGAATGCCGCCTTCGTAAAGCGAGCCCTTGCCGGAACGCAGTGGCGCGTTGTTCGTGACCGGCACGGTCTGGCCCGCCTTGCGATCGATGCCGATGAAGCCGCCATTGTCGCTCGTGAACACCACGATCGTGTTGCCGGCGAGCCCGCGCTCGCGGAGCCGGTCCAACACGCGGCCGACACCTTCGTCGATCGATTTCACCATCGCCGCATAAACGGGATTCTGGTGCCGCATTTCCGGCCGCAGCTTCGCCTCGAAATATTTCACGTCGGCGGGCTTGGCCTCGATCGGCGTGTGCGGCGCATGGTGCGCAAGATACAGGAAGAACGGTTTCCCCGCGGCACGATCGATCACATGCAGCGCCTCATCCGTCAGTCGATCGGTGAGATACTCGCCCGGCTGGCCGAACCCCAGGTGCGGCACATAGCGGTATTCGGAGAATCGTTCGCCGCCGCGATAGGGCCACCAATACGTTTCCGGCGCGCCCCAATGCGTGCCACCGATGTTGACGTCGAACCCATGCGTCTCGGGGAAATGATCCGCATCGCCCAGATGCCATTTGCCAATCAGCGCGGTGAAGTACCCCGCCTGCTTCAGCTGCGCGGCCAGCGTTTTCTCCGTGTGCGGCAGGTCGTGGCGCGACGCCGCGTCGATCATCCGCCGGCTCGTGTTCTTCTGGAGCGAACCTTCGATCCAGATCGTGATTCCCAGCCGCGCGGCGTGTTTCCCGGTCAGCAACATTGCGCGCGTCGGCGAACAGACCGACATCGCGTACGCCTGCGTGAACCGGACGCTTTCGCGCGCCAGTTGATCCAGCCGCGGCGTTTCGTGCAGATCCGCGCCATAACACCCAAGGTCCGACCATCCGAGATCGTCGGCGAGGATCACGACGATGTTCGGGGTCATTGCGGCCGCAGCAAAAACCGGCAGCGAAACCAAACCCAACATCGCGACGAGTGCCCGCCTCATCCCCGAGAGCGGCCATGGGCTCGAAACGATGGCGCGATCACGGAAATGGGGTTTCATGGCGACGAGTCGTAACCTCTGGCCACCCGTTCGCCAAGGCGAAGCGCTCCCGGAGAAAAGGATTCGTCATCCCAGGGCCGATCCGGATTTGCTCCGCGCATCGCCATGTCGCCGCCAACCGGTCCCGTCGAAACCCTCGCCTGCCCCCGTGAT
>JAUSID010000004.1 GCA_030648295.1 Opitutaceae bacterium
GTCTGGAAACAGGAACGGTTCTTGCTGACAGTCTGTCGAAGGCCGGGCGTCGGCTCCTGCTGTAGTTGATTTGTTCACACCAACAACTTAAGCAGGAATCGCGCCCGGCCTTCGCCTCGCGTATGAATTTTCCGGGCTAACGGTGCCGGCCCAGTTGTCGTTCGAGTCGATCACGGTCTGGCCGCGGTAGAGTTCGAGACGCGGATCGGCGAGGTTGCCGGTGACACCGAGACCTGCGAGCGCCGCGCCGACGCCGCGGATGAGCATGGTCTTGCTGCGCGGACCGCTGACCGAGAATCCGGCGACCAGCGCATCAGCCCCGGGGCCGACGCGCCCGCGGGCGGCGAAATTGTCCGAGGGCGGCGTGGCCGGATCGGCGAGTGCGCCGATGTCGATGCGGACGAGGCCGGTCTTGGTGGCGTCGGCGCCCGGGAAGAAGTGGCCGTTGTTGCACACGAAGAGCGAGCGCTCCGAGCCGCCGCGACCGAAGGCGATGGTGGTGGTGGTGACGAGCGGACCGCCGGCTGCGATCGTGGAGATGCGGCCGTCGGGCTTGATGACCGCAATCCGGTTCTGGATGTTTAGCCCGGCGTAGATGTCGCCGTTGGTGTCCAGCGCGATGCCGTCCACGGAGGCGAGGAGCTCGTTCTCGATCACGACGCTGTGCGCGCCAGCGGTGCCGTCGGGGTTGACGCGGATCCGCACGATGCGGCCGGGCTGGGTGATGGCGACGAGCACGTCGCCCTGTGGCGTGACCTCGATGCCGTTGGCACCGAGCGCGGCGTTGGGGAACAGGGTGGGCGCGGCGCGCGGCTTGAGCAGCGAGTCGGTGCTCCATTTTTGGAATGCACCGGCGGGCGTGACCCGATAGACCTCGTTGGCGCCGCTGTCGGTGACGTAGAGGTTGCCCGCAGCGTCAATCGCGAGGTCGTTTAGGGTGTTGCTGCCCGTGAGCGTGGCGAACGCACTGATCTGTCCGGCGGGAGTGATGCGCCAGACGATGCCGGAGGCGGCACCCGCGGCATAAAGGTTGCCGGCGGCGTCGAACTTCATGCCGAGCGGCCGTCCGGTCGCGCCAGCGGGCAGCGTGGCGAACGTCGACACCGCGCCGGCCGGCGAGATGCGCGCGATGCGGGTGGCGAGGCTCAGGTAGGCGTTGCCGGCAGCATCGACCGCGACGCCTTCGGGGATTTCCGTGCTCGGGAGCAGCGCCACGACAGTCGGAGTCTGGGCGGAGGAAAACGCGGCGAGGTGCGTGAAGAGCACGGCCGCGGCGATGTAGCTGGAGCGTTTTTTCATGTGGGGTGGGTTATCGGGTGGTGCAAGCCGGCGGAAAGCCGGCTGCACTACTTAAAGTGAGAAACGGGGATCGGCGCGCCCTTGGCGGGCAGGCCGTGTCGTGCGCTTTCGGATCATCCCGTTTTTCATTGCTGCGTGCCCGCGGATGCGGTGGCGGCCGGCTTCCACCCCGGCCCGCGCACGAACCGGCCGGGTTTCGCGCCGGTGTGTTCGCCGTCCTTCAGCACCTGCACGCCATTCACGAACACGTGCACCATGCCCGTCGCATATTGCTGCGGTTTTTCATACGTGGCGTGGTCCTGGATTTTTGACGGATCGAAAACGACCACGTCGGCAAAAAATCCCGCTCGCAGTGCGCCGCGCTCCTTGATCTTCAGGTTCTCCGCGGGAAACAGGGTCAGCCGCCGGATCGCTTCCTCGAGTGGAATGACGTGTTCGTCGCGCACGTATTTCGCGAGCAGCCGCGCAAACGTGCCGTAGGCGCGCGGATGGACGCTCGACTTCAGAAACACGCCCTCGGGCGCCTGCGAAGCCGAGTCGGAACCGAACGCCACCCACGGCAGCGCGATCTGTTTCCGCACGTTGTCCTCGCTCATCCAGAAATACACGACCTGCACGCGGCTGCCGTCTTCGATGACGAGGTCGATGGCAGTATCCTCCGGCGATTTGCCACGCATCCGGGCGACTTCGGCGAGCGTTTTCCCGGTGAGAGGTTTGAGCGCGGGATTCTTGAACGCAACGAGCAGCACTTTCTCCGCCGATCCCGAAAGCAGCAGGGCGTTTTCCCAATCGTCGCTGGGCGTGCTCATCTGGCGGCGGACGTTTTCGCGAATCTCCGGGTCGCGCAATCGGCCGGCCCAGGCCAGGTAGCCGCCCGCCTGCACCCATGGCGGCATCGCCGCGTCCAGCCCCGTCGACGCCGCGGGGTACGTGTACATATCGGCCGTGATGGAGAGACCCGCTTTCCGGGCGTTCTCGAGCTTGCGAATCGCCGCGTCGAGCTTGGGCCAGTTGGCCTCACCGGCCGCCTTCAGGTGGTATACCTCCGCCGGGATGTCTGCTTCGCGTGCGATGGTGATCAATTCGTCCAACGCTTCGAGCAACCGGTTTCCCTCGCTGCGAATATGTGAGATGTAGCGGCCGCCGTACGGTGCAGCCGCCCGGCATAGCGCAATGAGTTCGTCGGTCTTCGCGTAGAACGCAGGCGCGTAAATCAGCGACGACGCCACGCCCATGGCGCCTTCCTCCATGGCGGCCCGGACGAGTGCCTGCATCTGATCGAGCTCGGCTGGCGTGGGCGCGCGATTCGCCTTGCCGATCACATGAATCCGCGGCGTCGCCGCGCCGATGAACGACGCGACATTGCAGGACACGCCGCGTTTCTCGAGGTGGGTGAGAAATTCGCCGAGGGTGGTCCACTCGATCTCGTATTTGACGTCGCCCTGCATCTGCCGCATTTCGGCTTTCATCGCGTCGTTGAGCGGGCCCATCGAAGTTCCTTCGCCCATCACCTCGAGGGTGACGCCCTGCCGAATCTCGCCTTGCGAGCGACCGTCTACGAGCAGCGCGATTTGCGAGTGGCTCAGCATGTTGATGAACCCCGGCGCGACCGCGAGGCCCTGGACATTGAGCACGGCCGCCGCGCGAGCATTCTTCAGATCGCCGATCGCGGCGATTCGTTCACTCTTCAACGCGAGGTCGGCGACAAACGGTTTTCCGCCACTGCCGTCATAGATCGTGCCGCCACGCAGGATCAGATCGTAATCCTGCGCAAGCGTCACGGGGGGACATAGGAGTACGGCAGCGCAACCTATTCGAAACGCCAGGAGCCGTGTCCGCCGCGGGGGGAAACAGCACCGTCCTCGCGGCGGCGACGCCGTTGAACAGGGCGAAGCCACCGTGAGTCCACTTCCGGAGCGCACAACCGGGTATCTCCTCAATGGATTCGTTCCGGCTGGGCCGAAGGCTTTACGTCGATTTCTCGACTCGTTCCACGACGACCCACAGTTCACGCCGCGCGAGGTCGCGCTTGAGCCCCTTGGCCATCGTCTCTTCGAGATTCTTACCCGGGTGCACCTTCTCGAACACCGACTGATTGCTCGAGCGGGCAGCGAAGGCGGCCTGCCAGCTCGGATACATATTGGCGGTGTAGGCCGTGTAGGGCGTTTCGGTGCCCGCTGGCAGCATCTTCGTGGCGAACAGCCAGCCGCTCATTTCGCCGCGTTTGATCCGCTCTTCGTGCATTCCGCGCCAGATGGTTTCCTCGGCCTCATAATACGCGGTGGCATCCTGGACCTTCATATAATCAATGAAGATATAGTGTCCCTTCTTGGGCGCGCCCACCCGGGAGCGCGGCCGCCACATTTCGCTGGCCACGAGTGTCGAGATCGCGCTGCGCTCTTCCATGAATTCGCTCGCCGTGATTTTTGCACCAGCCTTCTTCAGGTTTTCCTCGAATGAGGCTCGTGTCGCCGGCACGGGCGGGGCGCCTTCGCTGATGACGGAGATGATATAGTCGGCGCGCGCCTCCTGACCCGCCGGCATCACGGTGCGCAGAAGCGTCCACGACAAAATCTCCCCGGCATTGGCGCGCACCTCCGCTACTTTCCGCGAACTCTCGTTGAGCAATTGTTCATAATCGGCGGCCTTGCCCGGTGCGACTTTCACATAGGTGAGAGTCTGGGTTAACGTCGGGGTTGTGGGCTGTTGACCTTGCAGCGGCGCGGTCATCAGGCCGATGACGGGCAGCGCGAAGCGAAGCAGGATGGATTTCATGGCAGGATACGTTGTTTGGGGTGGAACTAACGAATGCGGTCGCGCGAGCGACGCGTGGCAGAGGCTGGAGGCGCGGCTGGAAAGGGTGGGGTAACTCAGCCGGCCGGGATGGCATCGCATCGACCGGGCCAACGCAAACTTTCTCACTGCAACCGGCTGGCGAGTCAGAATTCAGGATCGATCGCCCTGCACTCTGCCGCGCCATGTGAATCATGCGTTTCGCTCTGGCGCTTCTCGATCACTCGCCGGCCTTCTGCACCGACGTCGACACGACGCCCGACGAACCTGAAGCCGCGGTCCGGGAATCCGAGGGCGCATCTCCGAGTTGTCGGTCGAATGCGAGTCGGTTCGAAAAGTGGCACGGGCGTCTCGCCCGTGATTTGGAATGCTCCCCGTTCATGGGCAAGCCTTCGACAGGCTCAGGCCCGAGCCTCTTACGAACACTGGCCCCGAGCGGAGTCGTGGGGATGCCCATGCCACCGCGGACCACCGACAACCCCGGAGATGCGCCTGGCACCCGCTCGGACGCAGCGCCGATATTGCCAGATGTTGCAACGGGTAATACCCGTGCGCCACGCCCATTCTAACGCTCAAAGTTCCGGCGGAAACCGCGGCGCGGCTCGAACGACTGGCCGCGCGGCGGCGGGTTTCCAAATCCGCCATCATCCGCGAAGCGCTGGAAGAAAGGCTGCGGAAATCCGCCGACCAGCCGTCACTGCACGACGCGATGAAGCATTCCATCGGGCTGCTGGACAGCGGCGTGCGCGACTTGGGGCATAATCCGAAGCACCTGGCGGGATTTGGATGCAAATGAGCCCAGCGCGGCGCAGCCGCAACCGAAGTAATAGTTGTTTTCGTCTGCTGCGCCGCGGAGAAGGGAGCAGGGAGCAAGGAGCAGGACCAAACCACCGGATTGCTGAACGAGCAACGATTTGTACGCAGGCCGACAACATTCTCAGGGATAGCAGTGTAGTGCCGTCTCCCGCTTCATGACTGTATTTCTGAACCAGGGGAAAGCTGATGTGGCACGGACTACCGCACGACCGATGGCGGCCGTGCGGTCGCGCCGGATTTACTCAGTCGCCTTGGACTTTGCCGCGGGCAGGATGCTCAGGTCGGGGCGCGTGCGGACGACATACCGCTCCGTTTGGGTGACCACTCCGGCCGGCAGCTTTGCCATGAGCTGCGCATAGGCATCGTCTCCCAACTGCCGCCGCAGCCCGCCCGTATCCAAATCACCGTAACGCTCCATGAAACGCAGCGTATAGACTTCGTTCGCGTTGCCACCGAACACGGTCTCCTGGACGACGTATTGTTTCACGCCGCTCTTTCGCACCGCGGGCACGAAGTGTTCGCGCATGAACGCCAGCCACTCGGCCTTGCGCCCCGGCGCCAGCTCGTGCCGCGTGACGACAAACATCGGCAGCGGCTGGTCGTGATCCCAGGAGAGATCCGCGACATTGCGGATGCCGAGCACGCGCGTAGTCACGTGGCACGCGCGAAGTTTCGTCAGGAGCGCGTTCGCACCCGCGGCGCCGAGGGCCTTGACGAGCGGTTCCTCTTCGTCGAGCTCGGCAAAATCCTTCAGCGGCTGGCCGAAGGCGAAGACGTAGCCGTCGCCAAACGTCGCGTAAGATGACCAGCCGGCCGTTCTTCGTGACGGAACTGGTCCGAAGCTTGTAGCGTCCGATCCAGTCGCTCGATTTTTCTTCCGGAGTGGCGGAGGCGCGGAGGGGCGGAGGAGCGGAGATGCGACGGCCGATGCCATCAGGCTCTCCGGGCCCTCGTGCGCGGCGAGCAGGGCGAGGATTCGGGCGCGTATCGCCGATCGCCGGTGCACGCGCCGTCGAGAAAGGCCGCGCGCTCGCGTTCCGGCCGGCGGATGGGCTCGGCGAAGATCTGCTCGTCACGCGAAGACACTTGATTCATGGCGCAGGAGAATCGGCTGGCAGCGAGACACATTCGAGATTCTCGTTCTGAAGGTGGGACACGAATCGTACATCATCTGGCTGAGCCTGCGTGAAAAACGTTGGCTGCCGGATCTGAATTTCAATCAAGCACTCGCCCATGCCATCAACCATTTCAAAACGCACCACGAAAACTACCCGGGTTAAGCAGACGATGGTGCGCGTGCCGCCTGCCGCGGCCAGGGAGCTGCCGGCCACACTGCCGGCTTTGCGGCGCCGTCTGAAATCGCTCGGCGCGGTGCCGGTCACGCCGGAAATGAAGCGGCGGCTTATCGCCGCTGGCGAGTGGGGCATGCCGAAAGAGTAAGCGCACGCAAAGGTCGCCAGCGGACTCGACCTCGACCTCAACGAGCCATTGGGGTGCGGGATCGCGTAGACCCATGCCACGCGCGGCGGGGTCTTCAGCGCCACGCGGCGCCGGACCGGCTCTTCCTGCTCAGCCATCCAGACCACGCCGCAGCCGCCTTCGCCGAGTTGCTGGAGGAGCTTATAGCGGCCGATCACATCGGCGGGCTTTTCGTCCGGAGCGGCGGAGGCGCGGAGGAGCGGAGAGGCGGCAGAGGATGCCATCAAACTTTCCGGACCTTCGTGCGCGGCGACGAGTGCGACCAGATGCGCGAGCAGATCGACGTCGGCGCCGCAGGCGGCGGCCAAGTACGACCCACGCTCCTCGCGCGGCTGGGCGAGTGCGTCGGCGAAGAGTTGTTCCGAGCGAGAGGAGGATGTTTTCATGGGAATGCGAGGTGGAGCCGCTTGTCCCCAAGCGGCTGACATACGACCGATCCATCTGCAGCGCGTTGAGGACAACGCGCTCCACCTTTCAGGGGATTCGTTCTGCGAGTCAGAATGAGTTTCATGGCACGGATGCCACTACGGCGACGCGGTCAACCTGGGACTAGCCCGGAAAATTCATACGCGAGGCGAAGGCCGGGCGCGATTCCTGCTTAAGTTGTTGGTGTGAACAAATCAACTACAGCAGGAGCCGACGCCCGGCCTTCGACAGACTGTCAGCAAGAACCGTTCCTGTTTCCAGACCTCT
>JAUSID010000007.1 GCA_030648295.1 Opitutaceae bacterium
GTCTGGAAACAGGAACGGTTCTTGCTGACAGTCTGTCGAAGGCCGGGCGTCGGCTCCTGCTGTAGTTGATTTGTTCACACCAACAACTTAAGCAGGAATCGCGCCCGGCCTTCGCCTCGCGTATGAATTTTCCGGGCTAACCGGCATTGATGTAGGAGCCTGCTTACAGGCGATTCGGATCGCTGTCCGTCGGCGCGCGATGAAATCGCCTGCAAGCAGGCTCCTACAAAAACGGAACATCCGTCTCATATTGGACGCAAAGGAGAATAATCGGCGCCTGCGAAAACGCCGCGGCGCGCAGTGGCCTGCGCGGTTATCTCCCGGTCACTTGGTGGGCCGCACGGCGAAAGGCCACGCGGGCCGCTCATGACACCACAAAGTTTCTGGAGCGAAAACACTCCATGACTGCAGCGAATATTGAGGACAATCGCCCTCGACCCGCCTATCAATTTCGGCGAATGAAAAACGGGCTCTTCCCTCGAATGAGGCTGGTCGGTGTAATTCTCACTTTATTCGGGCTGGCGGTGACGGTCTCGGGCGCAACCGTGAAAGGCCGGGTGTTCATTGATCGCGACCGCGATGGGATCCGGAGTGCGCAGGAGCCGGGACTGGGCGGAGTCGTCGTGTCGGATGGGCGTAACCTCGTTGTCACTACGGCCGGCGGCGACTACGAGATTGAGGTCGAGAAGGCGCCGTTTGTGTTTGTCGTGCTGCCCCGCGGTTATCGCGCCCACGCCCACCGGTTCTACGCCGACGCAAAAACCGCCGGGCCGATCGATTTCGCGCTGGTCGACTGGGCGGAGTCGCGCGCGGATGCAGTCCGGCTGGTCCAGATCAGCGACACGCATGTGAAGCGCGGCGACGAAGAGGTGCGGCGGTTTGGGGACGACATCGCCGAGATTAACGCGCTTGAGCCGAAGGCGGCGTTCGCCCTCGCCACGGGTGACCTCGTCAACGTGGGCAAGGACGCGAAGGAGTTCGAAGCCTACGTGGAGGGCATCGCGCACTTCGAGCTGCCGCTCTTCAACCTGCCGGGGAATCATGACGTGAACAACGCGGAGGGATTGGAGCACTATCATCGTTACCTCGGGCCGGACAATTACTCGTTCAACGCCGGCAACTGCCACATTGTCCTGCTGAATTTCCTGCGGTTGAAGGAGCCCGAGGTGGTGGCCTGGATCAGGAAGGACGTGGCCGCGGCGCCCAAAGGATCGACGCTGATTATCGGGATGCACGGGCTGCCCACCGAACCGAACCTGAAATTTTTCGCCGAACTCGGCGCGAAAGCCGTGCTCAGCGGCCACTGGCACGGGCACCGCGTGCGCGAGAGCCAGGGTATATCCGACTTGAATACTCCGCCGCTGCGGTTTGGCGGCATCGATCGCCACCCGCGCAGTTTCCGCATCGTGGAAATCGCCGGCGGGCACGTGCGCAACGAGGTGCGGCTCGGTGGATTCAAACACCACGGCGTGGTGGTCGCGCCCGCGCGCGTCGCGGCAGCGGGAAAACTTCCGCTTCTGGTAAACGCGTACGACACGCGCGTAAACGTCGCGAGCGTCGAGTGTGACGTGGCCGGCCAGCGCGTGGCGCTGCGTCAGACGAGTCCGTGGAGTTGGTCGGGCGAAGCGGTGGCGTCGGCGGGGAAAAGCGGAGCCCAGCGCGTGGTGGCGACGATTCGCGCGGCCAACGGCGACACGTGGCGGGCTGAATCCACGTTTCAATTACCGGCCGCGGTGAAAGGGCCGGCGCCGTTCCGGCTGAAGTGGGCCGCGCCCACGGGCGGGTTCATTGGCATTTCATCGCCGCGCGTCGGCCCCGACTTTGTCGCCATTGGGGTCGACGACAAAGGCGACCTGAAAAGCTGCGGCGTCGCGACGTTCGACCTCCAGGGGAAGAAGCGCTGGCATTTCAACACCGACAGCGGAATCAAAAACAACATCGCGGCGGCAGATGGCCGGCTGTTCGCGACGAGCGTCGCGGGGACGCTCTACGCCCTGGACGAGGCCACCGGGCTACTCCGATGGAAGGCCGGGCTCGACCGGCAGCGCGAGCGCTGGGAGGTGACCGCGACGACCGTCGCCAACGGCGTCGTGCATGTCGGCAGCAATTCCTACATCGCGGCCTTCGATGCCCAGAGTGGAAAAAAACTCTGGGAATCGCGGTTCCTGAAGAACGGCGATTGGTCTCCAAGTGCGTACACCATTCCAACCCTCGCGGCCGGCAAGCTGCTGCTGTTCCACCTGCGGTATGGTGCGATTGCACTGGATGTGCGAACGGGCGCCACCGCCTGGAAGATTGAGGGCGCTTTCAACGGCTGTGCGGTAAAAGGCGATACGATATATACCGTGCGCAACAACACGCTGGCCGCGCTGGCGGTGGGCAGCGGCAAGGAGCTTTGGGCGGGCAAGGACAAGATCGGCAGCTCCGCATCGAAACCGCTTCTCGTCGGTGACCGGATCGTCGTCGGCACGTCCGACGGCCGTGTCTGCCTGGTCTCGGCGAAGGACGGCAGCATCGTGTGGAGCAGCCAGACCGGTCCGAGCCTGACATCGCTGCAACCCTATCAGCGTGGCGGAAGCGATGTGAACAGTTCACCCGCCGTTGACGATGATGTGGTTTACGTCGGCGCGAGCGACGGCCGCGTGCACGCGCTGGCGCTCGCGAACGGCGGGAAGCTCGGCACGTACGACCTGGGCGTGCCGGTCGCGTCCTCGCCGGTCATTGCCGGCGGCACGTTGTATATTGGAGGCTACGACGGAAACCTGTATGCCTTTGCCATCGGTGAGTGAGTAGCCCGCATTCTTCACAGAGGGCACAGCGCGGCGCAGCCCCTCGGCAGGCTCGGGGCCTCGAGCCGATTCGACAGGGAGAAGGGGAAATTTCGACCGACGGCTCTTCCACCCACGAACGCAAGAAAACAACAATCTCAGGAATCGTGCCATGGAATGCGGAACGTTTAGAACATTCGCCGGCCGAAGCCAGCATCCTTACGTCGGCGGCCACGCCATCCGACGTTTGCACGCCGAACGATCGCCGACAGCATCGACGGCGTATGAAATCCCACCGCCAGGAACTCTGGTTTGAAGCGCCGCAGCGGCGCGCGTTTTTCAACCTCACGCCGCAGGTCAACCAGTGCCTGCGGGACAGCGGCATCCGCGAGGGTCTGTGCCTGGTGAACGCGATGCACATCACCGCGAGCGTGTTCATCAACGACGACGAATCGGGGCTGCACGCCGACTACGAGCGATGGCTGGAGAAACTCGCGCCCGAGAAACCGCACGGTGTGTATGACCACAACCGCACCGGCGAGGACAACGCCGACGCGCACCTGAAGCGGACGATCATGGGCCGCGAGGTGGTGATTGCGATCACCGGGGGTAAACTCGATTTCGGCCCGTGGGAGCAAATCTTTTACGGCGAGTTCGACGGCCGGCGGAAAAAACGCGTGCTGGTGAAAATCATCGGGGAGTAGTTTTTCGCGGCGGGGCCGCGAAAAACTCGCGGTTGCAAATCGTACTACTCGGCGTGTTCGCCACCATCGCCATTGGCATCACCGGGCTCGGCAGCTACGGCGTGATGAGCCAGCTGGTCGCCAATCGGCAAAAGGAAATGGCGATTCGTGCGGCGCTCGGCGCGACGCAGTCCGGCATGCTGCGGCTGGTGCTGCTCCAGAACGCGCGACTCGCCGCGGCGGGTGTGGGCCTTGGCGTCGGCGCCGCATGGTTCGTGGCTCGCGCGCTGTCGGCCAAGCTGACCGGATTCGACGCCTCGCCGGTGTGGCCGTATCTGGCTGTCGCGCTACTCGTGCTGGCGCTCACCCAAATCGCCAGCGTCATCCCCGCGCGCCGCGCCGCGAAACTCGATCTCCAGCTGGTATTGGGCGGCGCCTGATCGACAACGAACTTCAACCTAACGGGGGGGTGTTTGTTCAACTGCGGACGACGTCCCTGCGCGCTCCCCGCGGACGCGGAGTACCAACTTACCGTGGGCTGGCCTGCGGCGCGGAACATGTCACGTTGGCCACTCCTCATGTCCGCGACACCACGTCTCCGTTTTCACCCGCTGCTCCTGTTTCTCGCCACCACGTTCGCGGCGGGTTTGCTCGCGACGACCGCGACCCTGTCGAGCGTCAAGACGTGGTACCCCACCCTGCACAAGCCGGAGTGGACACCACCGAACTGGATTTTCGCGCCGGTGTGGACGCTGCTTTACGTCGGCATGGCGGTCGCCGCGTGGCGCGTGTGGCGCGCGACCGACGACCTCGGCGCGAAACGCACGTTCCGGGTTTTTCGCGCGCAGCTCGTGCTGAACGCGCTGTGGTCGATCCTGTTCTTCGGGCTGCGCCGGCCGGATTGGGCGCTCGTCGACATGATCGTCTTGTGGGCGATCCTCATGATGATGACGGTCTGGTTCTGGCGTGTGGATCGAATCGCGGGCGCGATTTGGTCACTCTACGCCGCGTGGGTCACGTATGCGTTCGCATTGAATGCGGCGATTTGGAACATGAACTAACGAGGCGCAGCCTCAGACCGTTCGACAGCCCGAGGCACGGCACTCGACTTGGCCTGCGCAAGCTTGCGCGGGCCCGGGAGTTTTTGTTTGCTGCGGCATGGCGTCATCCAGCGTCCCTGCTCGCACCGTCATCCGCTGGGGCATCATCGGGTGCGGCGACGTCACCGAGGTGAAAAGCGGACCCGCCTTTCAGAAGGCAGACGGCTCCGCGCTCGTGGCGGTGATGCGCCGCACCCGTGCGCTGGCGGAAGACTATGCGCGGCGTCACGGCGTGGCGCGCTCATACGACAACGCTTCAGCGCTCGTGAACGATCCTGACGTCGACGCGGTTTATGTTGCCACGCCGCCGGGTGCCCACCTCGAGGCGGCGAAGCTGGCAGCGGCCGCGGGCAAGCCGGCCTACGTCGAAAAACCCATGGCGCGCCACGCGCCCGAATGCACGGCGATGATCGAAACCTTTGCGGCGGCGCAGCAGAAATTGTTTGTCGCGTATTACCGTCGTGCGCTGCCGCGATTCCTTAAAATCAAAGAACTCCTCGAGAGCGGCGCGGTCGGCCGGGTGATGGGTGTCAACTATCGGTTCTCCAGTCCGCGTGGCCCGGACCTCGATCCACAAAAACTCCCCTGGCGGCTGAATGCCACCGATGCCGGTGGCGGGCTCCTCCTCGATGTGGGTTCGCATGTGCTCGATCTGCTGGATTTCTATTTCGGTCCGCTCGAAAACGTCCGCGGCTCCGCGGCCCATTTTGCCGGCCAGGCGGACGTGGAGGACGTCGTCACGATGACGTTCCGCACGCACGCCGGTGTCCCAGGCAGCGCGATGTGGGATTTTTCCAGCGCCGGACCGGAGGACGATCTCGAGTTCACCGGCACGAAGGGTCGTCTTTCCGTCGCGGTGCTGAACGCGCAACCAGCCATGCTGATGACCGGGACGGGGGAGCAGTTGATCGAGTTGCCGAACCCTCCGCATATATCACAGCCGCTGGTACAGACCGTCGTCGACGAACTGCTGGGCCGCGGCACCTGTCCGAGCACCGGGGAATCGGCGCGGCGAACGTCGGAGGTGATGGACCGCGTGTTGTCGGACTACTACGGCGGCCGCGAGGACGCGTTCTGGGAACGCCCGCAGAACTGGCCCGGCCGGCACCGGTAGATACCGGATTTCGGATACCGGAAACCGGAGGGCCAATTCCGAATTGCGGATTGCAGATTGCGGATTTCGGATTCAGGGCGCCTAGCGAACGGGGCGAGCTCACCGAATACCGCCCGCAAGCGCTGTCCGGTTTCCGGTATCCGGTTTCCGCCATCCGGTATCCGCCATCCGATTTCCGGTTTCCGGTATCTGAGTATCCGAATCGCCGTGCTTTCACGCACGGCAGCCATCGGTGATTGAGCGGTCCGAAGGGTTCCGGCATCCTGCCCGTGAAATTCGTTCACTGGTAGTTTCTGGCGAAGCTTCCTGGGAGCGCGGGCGTCCCGCCCGCAATGCCTGAGGCTGGCAACACGTCCGTGGTTCCTAACGAAAACTGCGGCTGGAAGCCGCAGCCACTTCGGCTCGCTCCGCGCTCGCCGCTACGCGCAAAGCCTTTGGTGACGGCGAGCGCCAGCAAGCCGACGATTTTCGACCCCGCACCAGCCATTGACCGCGACCCACCGACGTGTCGGATTTCTCGGCATGAGCAAACTCGTGGGCAAACGCGCGCTCGTCACCGCCGGGGCGCAGGGCATCGGTCTCGCGATCAGCCGCCAGTTGCTGCACGCCGGCTGTGACGTCTTTGTGCATTACCGCAGCAGCGCTGACGCGGCGCGGGCTTTGGCCTCCGAAGCCGAGAAACTGGGCCGGCGATACGCGAGCGCGACGGCGGATTTGACGGAGTCGAGCGCGTGCGGTCAACTTGTCCGCGAAGCCGTCAAATTCCTCGGCGGACTCGACGTGTTGATCAACAACGCCGGCTCGCTGATCGCGCGTCGGACGTTCGCGGATGCGAGCGACGATTTCTGGGCCGAGACGATGTCGCTCAATCTCGGCAGCGCCCGCCGCGTCACGCGCTACGCGCTGCCTGAGCTCGTGGCCGCGGCGAAAAGCGGCGGCGGCGCCAGCATCGTCAACCTCTCGTCGCTCGCCGGTCGCAAAGGCGGTCATGCCGGTTCGCTGGCCTACGCGACGGCCAAAGGAGCGATGCTCACGTTTACGCGGGCCCTCGCCACGGAACTGGGTCCGCTCGGAATCCGGGTGAACGCGCTCGCACCAGGATTCATCCTCGGCACCGCCTTTCACAACACGCACACCACGGCGGAGGCAGCGCGTGCGACCGTCGCGGGGATACCGCTGGGCCGCGGCGGCACGGCCGACGATGTCGCGCGGGCGGCGGTCTTTCTCGCCAGCGAATTCGACGGGTTCATCACCGGCGCCACGCTCGACATCAACGGAGGCGTGTATTGCGCGTAGCCAGCCCGCACTCCTACCCCACGTCCTTCCATTTCGCACTTCACCGTCTTGGTCCATGGCCCTCGCTGCGGCAGCTATGCGGATCGTGCGGGCTAAAACAAAACCGCGCGGTGGTTTTGCGCCGAGCACATCCAGGAAATCGAATTCGATCTCATTTCGTAGCCGCCGACCTGTCCGCCGAAGCCTTGGCGAAGGAGGAGGCGACGAGGATGCGTATTACGGTTCACCACTCACTGAATGGGGCCGCGGTGCGCCAAGCCGTCGACAAGCCGCCACACCGTGAAATTTCATAACCAGATCGTTTGGATCACGGGCGCTTCTTCCGGCATCGGCGAGGCGCTCGCTTATGCCTTCGCGCGCGAAGGAGCGCGACTGGTGCTCTCGAGCCGCCGCGTCGCCGAACTCGAACGCGTGCGCGCTCAGTGCGCACGGCCCGCAAACCACGTCGTGGTGCCGCTCGATGTGACCCACAGCGACACCTTCCCGGCGATCGTGGCGGAGGTGCTCGCGCGCTGCGGCCGAATCGACGTCCTCGTCAACAACGCCGGCGTGAGCCAGCGTGCTCTGGCGAGCGATACAACGCCGGAGGTGGAGCGGTTGCTCATGGAGATCGATTATTTCGGCCCGGTGGCGTTGACGAAAGCGGTACTCCCTTCGATGCGCGTCCGCGGCGCCGGCCATGTGGTGGTCGTCAGCAGCGTCATGGGCTACGTCGGCACGCCCAATCGCTCGACCTACGCCGCCGCAAAACACGCGCTGCATGGATACTTCGACTCGCTGCGCGCGGAGACTTGGCGCGAGGGCATCCAGGTGACGATCGCGTGCCCCGGATACGTGCGCACCGCGGTGTCGGCCAACGCCCTCGGGCCGCGCGGCGAACAGCACGGCCGGACCGACGACACGCACTCGAGCGGAATTGCGCCGGAGCGCTGCGCCGCCGCGATCGTGCGCGGCGTCGCGCGCCGCCGGGAGGAAGTTCATGTCGGCGGCTGGGAGGTCTCCGGAATCTACCTGAAGCGTTTCGTGCCGTGGTTGTTTTCGCGGATTGTGCGGCGAATGAATTTTTCCGGAAATGACCGCCGGTGAACCCACGGCATCCGGACTCCGGCGGGCGGCCGAAGCCGTGCTGGGCTACCTCGCCGAGACCGATCCGCTGCCGCCAGCGGCCTGCGACGCCATCATCGGTTTCGGCGTTTTCGATCTCGCGCTGCCGCGATTCTGCGGCGAGCTGTTCATCCACGGAGCGGGGAGGCGGATCATCCTCTGCGGCGGCATTGGCGCGGGCACGGGCAATCTCGGTGGCCCTGAAGCCGACGCATGGCGGGCCGAGTTGCGGAAATCGCACCCGCAGATCCCGGATGACGAGGTACTCGTGGAGAATCGATCCACCAATACGGCGGAGAACATAACCTTCACCGCGGAGTTGCTGAAGCGCGCGGACCCGGCGGGCGGGTTCGGGGTCGGAATTCACACCGCGATCATCGTCGCCTCGCCGTCGCGCTTGCGTCGCGTCCGGCTGACGATGGCGGCGCTGCAACCGGCCGTGCACGTCGTCCGGCAAGTGCCGCGATTCACCTTCGATGCGGAACAGGCGCTCTACGCGCGTCACGGGATCGATTACAACGATCACCTTGCCGGCGAGATTGACCGAATCGTCGACTATCCCAAGCGCGGCTGGGTTGCGGCTGAACCGCTGCCGCCAGAGATCGCGCGCGCGCACGCAGTTCTCCACGCCGCCATCGACAAGCCGGCATCGGATCCGTCGTATCCAACATTGCCATGACACTGCCATCTGCCATCGCCCGACTGCCGGAACGCACCACGGAGTTCGGCGCCCTGCTCGTTCGCTGGGCCGAGATTAATTCCGGCTCGGGCCATTTGGCCGGACTCAATAGGATGCGTGCCGCACTGCGCGACGAATTTGGGAAAATTCCCGGCGCCCAACTCGAGGAGCTGCCGTGTCATGGCACCCTGGCGGCGCTGCGCGTCAGCGTTCGGCCGGAGGCAAAGACACGCTTTCTGCTCAGCGGCCATTTCGACACCGTGTATGAAGCCAATGATCCGTTTCAGCGCTGTCGCTGGCTCGACGCGGAGCGGCTCAACGGACCGGGCGTAACTGACATGAAAGGCGGCCTGATCACCACGCTCGCGGCGTTGCAGACCTTCGAGGGTACGCCGCACGCGGCGAACGTCGGCTGGGACGCCCTGTTGACGCCGGACGAGGAAACCGGCTCGCGGGGCAGCGCGCATCTGTTTCGCGAGGCGCCAGCGCGGGTGCAGTTCGGGTTGGTGTTCGAACCGGCACGGCCCAACGGCGACATTGTTCATTCGCGCAAAGGCACCGGCGGAATCGTCGCCACGTGCCGGGGCCGCGCGGCGCATGCGGCAAAAATCCCGAACGACGGCCGCAACGCAATTCTCGCGCTCGCGGAGTTCGTCCTCGCCGCGAGCAGGATTCCGGCAGAGCAGCCGGGCGTGCTCCTCAACATCGGGAACATTCGCGGTGGCGGCCCGGCCACCAACGTCGTGCCGGACTTCGCCCGGTCCGAACTCGACCTCCGCATCACCAAGGTGGCTGACCGCGAGCCGCTGCTCGCGCGGCTGCATGCGCTCGCCGACGAGATCAACCGGCGCGACGGCTACAAGCTCGAGCTCTCCGGTGGTTTCAACCGGCCGCCGAAGGAATGCCTGCCGCTCGAGGAAAAAGTTTTTCCCGAGTGGCAGCGCGCCGCGCACGATGTGGGCGTCGCCCCGTTCACATGGGTCCACACCGGTGGCGCCTCCGACGGTAATCTGCTCACCGCGGCCGGACTGCCAAACCTCGACGGCCTCGGGCCGATTGGCGACCAGCTCCACAGCGATCGCGAATTCATCATCGTGCCTACGATCGCGCAACGCGCGCAGGTGGCGGCGTTGTTTCTCCACCGGGTTGCCGCTGGCGAAATCCGGCTCGCGGGATAGGGTCGAATGCGCCGGCGTGGCTGGGCCTGCCCGGGCTTCGCTGCCCGCCGCGTTCCCATGCTTGTCCTCCGCCCAATTCGCGAACCCGACCTGCCCGGGTTGATCGCGCTTGCCCAGGCGACTGGTGGCGGGTTGACCACGCTGCCGCCGGACGAATGGTTTCTCACCGATCGAATTGACGAGTCGCTGCGCGCGTTTCGCCCCCGCGTGCGGCAGCCCGGCAGCGAATATTACCCCCTCCGAAATCTAAACCGGGCGTCACAAATAATTAGACCTACGATGGAGGGCCGACCTCCGCGTCGGCCGCGGCCCGGACGGAGCCGGGCCCTCCAGGAATGCGCCAACAATTATACCGTCATGTAATAGAATCCTTGTCTGAGACTGCACCTCACAAGACGGGAAATGCTCAACGGCTCCACCGGCGGGTGTTACCCACGAACAGGCTGTGTTGTCGGCGCAGAGTGGAGGGTGAAAATTTCCCGGCTAGGCGTAGCTTCCGCCCTGGACGATTCCGAGTTCCTTGCGGCGCCGTTTCCGATCGGCGGCGGCGTTCCTCTCGTATCCGGTTCGTCGATGCTCGGCCAGCGGATCGGCCGGCAGCTGCCGCGATTTTCGCCACGCGGCGAGCGCGGGTCCGACCTCGGTGAAAAATGCGCGCTTCAGGATCAGTTCGGCGTCGACCACGTTGTTCTTCATCTGCGCGCGGCGCAGCGCCTCATGGTCCACCAGCGCCGCCTTGGCATAAAGCTCCTGCGCCATCACCACGGTCTGGATCGTCGCCTCGATCTTCGGTTTCTCGTTGTGCGATTGATCGATCATGTACGCGATCCGCGGCGCCCGGCCGCGGTCGGCGGCGAAGAAATGGATTTCGTGGAAAATCCGGAACACCTGATACGGATCGATCGAGCCGAGCGTGAGATCGTCGTCGGCATAGCGGCGATCGTTGAAGTGGAATCCGCCCAGCATGTCCTCGTCGAGCAGCCACGCTACGATCTGCTCGATGTTCTGCGCGGCATAGTGGTGCCCCGTGTCGACGAGAACCCTGGCACGCGGTCCCGCTTTCTTCGCCAGTAGATACGCCATCCCCCAGTCCGCGATGTCGGTGGCGTAGAATGCCGGTTCGAAGGGTTTGTATTCCACCAGCATCGTCTGCCGCGGCCCGAGCTTTCGGTGCAACGCGCGGAGCGAGTCCTCGAACGCCGCCTTGCGCGCGCGGATGCTGCCCTGCCCCGGATAATTCGTGCCGTCCGCAAACCAGAGCGAAACCGTGTCGCTGCCGACCGCCTTGCCGATCGCGATCGAGTCGACGCAATGCTGCAATGCCCGCGCCCGAATCGCCGGGTCGCTGTGGCCAAACGACCCCCACTTGTAACACTGATCCTGGAACAGGTTCGGATTAATCGAGCCAATCTTTACGCCGTGCTTGCGCGCGCGCCGTGCGACCGCCTTCGGATCCTCGCCCGGTTTGAAGTCCCACAACACGTGCACCGCCACGGTGGGGCAGCAGCCCGTGAGCGCATGCACCTGGCCCGCGTCCGCCAGCTTGTCGCCGAGATCGATCGCGGCCGCGTCCTGGAAGAATTTCCCGAAACGCGTCCCCGTGTCGGCATAACCCCACGAGGGTGTTTCGATGACGAATTGATCAAGCGCTTCACGCGCGCGCCGCAGTTGTGCCGAGGTCATGGAACCGTCGTTCTGCCGCGCCGCCGCGATGTTGTCAGCCGGGAAATCCAACGGACAGTCCATCCATTTCGCCGCACCCTCCGCATGGCGCGCGAACAACATGTCACGTATTACGTGACATGTTCCTCCGGCGTCTCGCACGCCGGCCTCACTGACGCGGCACTTTGGGAGCGGGGACGGGGGTTACCATCAATACGCGCGGCGTGCGGACGGCCGGCCGGATTTCGCCGCTCGCAATCACATATCCGCCGTACCACGGCACCACCGGCGTAGTCACCGGCGGCCAGCGACTGCGGTTCGGGTGGCGAACGGGATCCTCGCCGGGAGCCTTCGTCAACTCGCCCGCCTGCGTCCACGTATCCGCGAGGGCATCATACGCGAGGATGCCGGCGGTGAATCCGGGATGGGCGTCGCGCAGTTCGTTCACCTTGTCCGCGAGCCGGCCATCATCGCCGCCGAGTACGAGCAGCCGGCCCATCTGATCGAACGGGACCGGGCTGGGCGCGGCCGCTCGTGGCTCTGGCAAATCCGCTAGCCGTTTCCAAACACCGCCCGGTGAATAGCACCACGCATCCCGCAGGCACTCGCGTTTCAATCCACCCTTTCCGTCCGGCACAAGATCGACGCCGCTGAAGAGGTAGAACGCGCCGTTTCGCGCTCCTGCGACCGCCAGCATTCGTGGCTGGCCGGGACACGGCGGCAGTTCGCGCCAGCGGCGTGCGGCCGCCGGCGCGAGAAGATCCAGCGCCCACAACTGCCGCCCGGGCGCCGCATCCGGCCGCTCGATGCCGCCGGCAACGTAGACGGTCGTTCCCACGAGCGCGCCCGAAGCATTGGCCAGCGGCCTGGGCAGGGTCGGAAAGTCGTCGAACCGGATGCTCTGCCCCTCGCGCCGCAGCAGGAAGACGGTGCTGACATGCTCGCGCTCGTTGCTTCCGCCGATGCACAACAGACCGTCGGGCACGGTAACCGACACGCCGTAGCCGAGCGGGCGCGGGAGCCGGCCCGCCTCGCGCCATGCGCCGCCGGGCGTATCCAGGATGAACACACGGTCATGCCAAACCTTCCGGGCCCCGTCCCACGGACGGCCATCCGGAAAATTCGCGCCTCCCGCCACCACGAGGCTGCCCTGCGCCACGCCCGCAAACGGTGCGGCGAAACCGAGTTCATCGGGCAGCGGCGCGAGTTCCGTCCAGGTGAACGGGCCGGCATCCGCGGCTCGCGCCGCGGGTGAGAACACCGCGCAGAGGAAAAAGACGGCGAAAACGCGCAGCTTCATTGGCGTTGCTTCACCCGCGTCCCAGGAAACCGGACATTCACCAGAGGGAATGTCACGTAATACGTGACATTCAAAACCCGGGGATTCTCCCAGCGGTGGGACAAGGTGAGATCAGGTGGATGCACGCGTCGCGACGGCCTCGCGCGAATTCCACGAAAAGTCCTTCAACGCGTCGAGTTTCGCCGCCAGCGCTTTTGCCTGAACCGCGGTGATGGTCATCAGCGGGAGCCGGGTCGGTCCGCAATCGAGGCCGACGCGCGACATCAGCCACTTGAACGCCGCGATGGGGTGCGCGCCACTTTTCACGCAGTCATCGATCATTTGCACGGCTTGCGCCTGCAAGACCGCCGCCATCCGCTGATCGCCGCGCGAAAACGCGTCGATCAGCCGGCGGTACTGGGGCGCGGCGAAATTGTACGTGCTGCCGACCGCTCCGCGGGCGCCGAGTGATAAGGCAGACAGGAGCAGTTCATCGCGGCCGAAGAGCACGTCGTAGCGGCCATCGGCGAAGCGCAGGCATCGGGCGTAATCCTCAAGGTCCTCGAACGTGTATTTCACGCCGACGAGGTTCGGAATCCGGTTCGCGGCCGCGGCCAGGAACTCCGCCACCGGCACAGATGCACCGGTCATCGAAGGGATGTGATAATAGTAGAACGGCAGTTGGGGGGCGGCGGATGCGACCTCCGCGCACCATTCCACCAATTCAGCCACGTTGCGGATTTTGAAGAAAAAGGGCGCCATGCACGCCACGCTGTCGGCGCCGAGCGACGCCGCGTGCGCCGTCAGCGCGCGGCAATCGGCGAGCGAGTTGCCGCCGACATGAACGATGACGCGCAGGCCGGAGGGCGCCACCGCGACCCACCGCGCGGCCACCTGGCGCCGTTCCTCGAGCGTGAGTGACGTGCCTTCGCCGGTCGTACCACAGATGAAGGCGCCAACGACACCGTTGCCGTGCAGCCAGCCCGCGTAGCCGTCGATGGCCTCGAGGTTGAGCGCACCATCGGCGTGCATGGGCGTGAATGGGGCAGCGATGAGCCCGTTGGTTTTTCGGCGAGTCATGGTGTTTTCTCCAGATCCTGCAGGTTGAATCGCGCGAATGTGATTCGCTCATACTTCTTCGCCTTGCTGTCGTGTCCTCTTTCATACAAACAGCCGGCCTCCGTGTCCGACAGCGAGACCAGCGATGAGTAGGCCGAGAACTCCTCGTGCAGCACCAACGCGCGCGGCCACGTCTGGCCATCGTCTGCGCTGAGCCGGACGGTCATCCGCACGCGCTGACCGGCATCCGCGGGATTCGAAAAAAGAAGGATTCCGGCGCGCTGCTCCACCGGCCAGCGAAACCGCAACAGGCTCGCCTGGGCCTTCGGCTCAATCAAGGCCGGCTGATCCTGCGGCGCCGTCCAGATCAGTCCGCCATCCCAACTGAACGATTCGGCGCGGCACCCCTGCTCACGATACGAGCGCATATTGAGCAGCAACTTTCCCGGAGGGCTCGTGACTTCCACGACCTGGCATTCGTTGGTCTTCGGCCGCGTCGTTCCGCCGAGCTTCCAGGTTCGACCGTGATCGTCGGAATAGAGGACGTGCGAGCCATATTCGTACGGACCCGCCCGCAAGGTTCCCTTGGGATCGTCGTAGCTGTGATCGCAGGGAACAACCAGCCGGCCCGCGTGCGGTCCGAACTTGATCTGGATGCCAATGCCCGGGCCCGTCGCATACCAGCCCCACGATGAATCCTTGAGCGCCGACGCCATCGCGCGCGCGCGCGACCAGGTTTTCCCATGGTCATCCGAACGCAACAGCCACGGCGTGCGCGTGCCTTTGGCGCGTTTGTTGATGATGTCGGTTTCATGGTCGGCACCGAGATTGTGGGTCCCGAACAGCCACACCGTCCCGGTCGTCTCATCGACCACGGGGCATGGATTGCCGCAGGTGTTCTCCCCGTCGTCCCAAACCAGCTGCGGTGGGCCCCAGGTCCGGCCGCCATCCGTGCTCCGTTTGATGAGCATGTCGATGTCACCGCGATCCGACGCATTGGTTTTGCGACCCTCGCAGAGCGCGAGCAGCGTGCCGTTCTGCGCCCGGATGATGGCCGGAATCCGGTAGGTGCTGTAACCATCCTGGCCGGCCACGAAAATGTCCGTCTGCTGAACCGCGGCGGCGGCAGGTGAGATGAGCCGCGCAATCAGCGCCAGGCGTGCCAGAAGCAATCTCATGATGGGTCGAATGACGGGTCTCGTCGGCACAATGAATTCGAAGGTGGTGGTGGCGCGCGTCGCCACGCCCGCAGACGCTTCGGTGTTCGGGCACGACCGCAAACTCATTTCCGACGGTTCCCTCATGGAACCGGTCTCGCTCCTCATGTCTCCCGCCGCCTCGGGGAATGCGTGATGAACGCGATGTTACGGTGACCAAGCCGGCGCAACGTCGTGGCGGCATGCCGGCACAAGGCCCGGTGATCGATGACGGACGTGCGAAGCAGGCGACGTGGCATGCTCACCCGTGACCAATCCACAGCCTGTTTGTCAAACTTCGCGCGAACGCGGTTTGGCTGGCGTTGCGCGGCGTCATCGGAATCCTCGCTCGCCCAATCTTCGCGACATGGAATCTCCTATTTGCCGACGTTCTGTTACCGCACCCTTCCACGCGCGACTCGCATGCCTGCTCCTGATCAGCGGCGTTGCAAGTGTCGCCGCACCGCAGCTCGAACGCTCGGACCTGTTCGTGGCCGGCGAGCGCGGCTTCGCGCTTTATCGCATCCCTGGCATCGTGGTCACGGCAAAGGGCTCCGTGCTTGCCTATTGCGAGGCACGCAAGAACAGCGGGGCCGACTGGGGTGAAATCGAGGTGCATCTGCGGCGCAGCACCGATGGTGGCCGGAAGTGGGCGCCGCCGCACCAGATCGGGCACCTCGGACCAAGGCTGCCGCGCAACCCCGTGGCGCTCGCCAAAAAGTCCGGCGGTATCAGTGACCAGACGGTTAACAACCCGGTCGCAATCGCGGACGCACAGAGCGGAATCGTCCACTTCCTCTACTGCGTCGAATACATGCGGTGCTTTTACCTCCGCAGTGATGACGACGGCGCCACGTGGTCGAAGCCGGTGGAAATCACCGCGACATTCGACCAGTTTCGACCGGAGTACGATTGGAAGGTAATCGCAACGGGACCCGGCCACGGCATCCAGCTGCGCAACGGCCGGCTGATTGTGCCGGTCTGGCTTTCGACCTCGCGCACGAGCCCGCATGGCCCGGCGGTTTCGAGCACGATCTACAGCGACGACCACGGTCGCACCTGGCATCGCGGGGAAATCGCCGTTCCGGAGGAGCTGGGACCGAGCGAGGCCGCCGCCGTCGAGCTGGGTGATGGCCGCGTGATGCTGAACGTCCGTAATCACAGCCCAACCGGCCGGCGGCTGAGCGTGTTCAGCCGCGATGGCGCGACCGGCTGGTCTGCGCCGCAGTTTCACGAACCACTGACCGAACCCGTGTGCATGGCGGGACTCGCACGCTGGCCGGCGCGTGAAGCGGATAAGCCAGTGCGTATCCTGTTTTCAAATCCGGCGAGCGGCACGAGGGAGCGCCGAAACCTGACCGTGCGGCTGAGCGAGGACGATGGTCGCACCTGGCCGGTGAGCCGGTCGCTCGAACCGGGCCCGAGCGCCTACAGCGATCTCGCGGTGCTTCGAGACGGAACGATCCTGTGTTTTTATGAGCGGGGCCGCGAAGCCCTCAAGCCGGGCGCCAAGCCCAGTCCCTATGGCACGCTCACGCTCGCGCGCTTTAACCACGAGTGGCTCGCCGCACGAGATGAGTCCGGCCGGCGGTGAAGTGTAGGTGGCGCGGTTGCCGCGCCACGGATCGTCGTGTAGCCGCGACCGCCACAGACTGTATGAAGGGGCCTGTCATCTGAGCGCCGGCGAAGAATCCAGCGGGATACACGCATGCCAGCGCGCTGCTGGATTCCCGCAGAGACTGACGAAAGATAAAGAGAACGAGGAAAGAGCCAGAGCCAAAGATATATCCCGCGGTGTGTGTACGAGGGCAAAGCCGGGCTTCAACGACGCGGATTTGTCGCGATGTTCACCGCAGCTTCGCGCCGCCGGTGTACTTCGAGACCCGATCCCAATCCAGCCGCAGCCCGAGGCCCGGTGAGTTCGGAATCGGCAGCATGCCGTCGGCATCGATACGCCAGCCATCCGCGACGAGTTCATCGATGAATGGCGCGCCGGTGAGATACTCGACAAGGTCCGTGTCCGGAAATGCGGCAGCGAGTTGAAGGTCGGTGGCGAGCCCCACCGCCGTATTCCAACCATGGGGGATGAACCGGATTCCATGATCGCGTGCCAGCCACGCGATGCGCCGCACCTCACTGATTCCTCCGGCCTTGGTCACATCCGGTTGCACGATGTCGAGCGCCCCATCCTCCAGCCACGGCTGAAACGACTGCCGGCGCGTGAGCACCTCGCCCCCGGCAATCGGCACGCGCACGCGCCGGCGCAGTTGCACGAAATCCGCGAGGGCATCGGGCGGCAGCGGCTCTTCGAACCAGTGCACGTCGTAGGCCGCGAGCATGTCGGCCGTGCGCAGCGCCCATTTGTAGTTCTGCGGCCAGTACGCGTCGCTCGCGCCGGCGTCCACCATCAGCAACGCGTCGGAGCCGATCGCCTCGCGTGCCGCGTTCACGATCGCCTCGTCGGCCACCGCGGTGCCGCGGCCAAACGGGCCCCATCCGATTTTGAACGCGCGGAACCCCTGCGCCTTCACTCGCTGGAGGTGTTCGGCCAGCGCCCGTGGCTCCTGCATCAGCAGCGAAGCATAGGGCCGCACCCGATCGCGGTAGCAGCCGCCGAGCAACCTGCCGATGGGTTGGCGCGTCGCCAGCCCCAGGATATCCCAGAGCGCGATGTCGATCCCGCTGATGGCGTGCGTCACCGACCCGCCCCGGCCCTGCCAGAACGTGTTTTGATGGAGCTTCTCGCTCACGCGTTCCGGTTCGAGTGGATTTTCCCCGCGATAGAGCGGTTCCAGCAACGCGAGCGTCGCGCGCACCAATCCGTCGTTGGCAAAAACACTCCCGAGCCCGGTCAGCCCCTCGTCCGTGTGAACCACGACGAGCGTGTGCACACAATCCTCCGGCCGGAGTTCGTTGCTCCAGCCGCCTGCCGGCGTCGCACCGCGGAGCCCCGCACACCTGATCTCGGTGATTTTCATCGGCCGGCAGTGTCACGGACGCGGAGCAAAACGGTCAAGGCGGCGTAGCGCGGCGCAGTCGCAGTGGCTGCGGCTTCCAGCCGCAGATTTTCCTGGGAGCGCGGGCGTCTCGCCCGCTTTGAAACATGCGGGC
>JAUSID010000009.1 GCA_030648295.1 Opitutaceae bacterium
AGCGATGCCGGCACTCCCCGCGTGCCCGCCGGCCCGCCGCAGCGCAGCATCGACACGCCACGTGTGCCGGCCGCGCCCACGACGCCGAACGACGCGGGCACACCGCGGGCGCCGGCGGGTGCGCCGCCGGCCGCGGCACCGGCAACTCCGGCTCCGGTGACCCCGCGCAGCCCAGGCGTGTGGTCCGCCCCGCGCCGGATGCCGGGTGAACTTGCCAGCCGCGCGCTGGCCGCGTGAACCGGTGGCGATGTTGCCCATGAAAATTTCTCTCCGCGTGTGCTTCGCGTTGCTCGCGTGCTGGCGTGCGATGGCCGCCGAAACCCCGCCGTCCGCCGAGGCCGCGAGCCGCGCAAATCTCAAACGCATCAGCGCCGGCATCCGCGCCTACGGCGCGGCGCACGACGACCGAAAACCGGGCTCGTTCCGCGAACTCCTCGACGAGGACCTCGTTGACGGGCCGGAGTTTTTTTCCCTGGACGGCACCGGTGCGAAGTTGGTGCCGGCCGAGATCGATGCGCGCGGCGACTACACCATGGAGCCGTCGCCCTCGGCGCCCGACGCCATCGTGCGGGAAAAAAGATCCACGCACACGCCGGGGAAAATTCTCGCCGGATTCAAGGATGGCTCGATCAAGCTCGTCGATGCGCCAGCGGAGGCGGCTGCCGTGCCAGCGGTGCCCGCCGCGCCGGCGGTGGCAACGAATCCGGTCGCGCTGCCGGCGGAGCCCACGCCGCCCAGCCCCGTGGCAACGGCAGCGCCTACCTCCGTGCGGCCTGCGGTCCCACTCCCCCCAGAGCCCGCACCCGTGACACCGACGGTCACACCGGCGCCACCGCCGCGGGTCGGAAGCGACGCTGGTCTGCCGGCGTCCTATTTGCAGGCGGCGCTCGCGTTGTTCAATCAGCTGAAACCGCGCGAAGCGAAGGAAGCGTTTCAATTCGTGCTCAAGTGGGAGCCGGATTCTGCGGAGGCGCTCGCGGGCCTCGCGCGCTGCGAAAACATGCTCGGCGAGATCGACGCCGCGCTGTCGCACTACGAAATCCTCGGGCGCACCGCCGCGCCGCCGCCGCAACTGCGCACGTGGATCGCCGAGCTGGCGCTGGCGAAAGGCGACTTCGCTCTCGCCGCCCGCGCGCTCGACGCCGAACTCGCCGTGAATCTAGGCTCGGCCTGGGCCCGCTCCTGGCGCGGCTCGCTCCTGCTCGCGCAGGGAAGAAACGACGAAGCGCGCGCGGAGTTCGCCCAAGCCGTGCGCGCCGATGCGAACGTGGTCGCCCAGCGCTACCAAAACGGCGGCGGGTTGAGTGCCTCGGGTCAGCCGCAGCGCGCGTTGATCGAGTTTCTCGCGGTCATGTGGATGCAGCCGAACCATGCGGGCGCGTATTTCGCGGCAGGCGACAGCTACGCGAAACTCCGCCAGCCCGCGCTCGCCCTCCAAAGTTACGAGCGCTACCTGCAGCTCGACGCGACCAGCGAGTGGGCCGCGAAGGCTCGCGCGGAAATCGCGCGGTTGACGCCGAACCGTGCGAACTAGTATTGCGACACAGAAAATTCGTGACACGTAGGCGCGAGCGTGAGCGAGTGGACACCGCTCGCTCGCAGCTACGAGGCGGCGAGACGTAACGTAATAACATTGTCGCAATACTAGGGCGACGACCCATTGAAAACGCGAAATCCGCCGGCTCGATGTAGCCCGCCTCGTGAGAGGCGGGACCGTTTGCCAATGAATCTTCCGCCGGTCCCTGCTCTCCCGAGCAGGGCGACACCGGCAACGGGTGTGAGATGACATGTCACGGTATTAAGGTGTCGGTGCACAGATTCAGAAAATGATGCCGCAGTGGTAGGGCGCGACGACTTTGACGGAGTGCTCAATGATGAGGGCGTCGCGGCGCAGCCAGGAGCGCTCGCGGCGGAAACGGGTGCGGCGCCAATGGAACCCCTGCCATTGGCCAAAGGCGAGCGCGGTCACTTCCCCGCTGGCATCATCGGGCCCGAACGCCACGCGCGGCTGCAAGTCGAGGGCGCGCAGCGCGGCGCGCGCGGGTTCGGCGATGACGCGGCGCGCCTCCAGCGGGTCGGAAGCGGAAGCGGGAATGCGCGCGAGCAGAGCTTTGAGCTGCCCGGGCAGGACCACGAGTTCGTCGTCGAAATACTGCGCGTGCCAGTGCAGATAGAACTTCGGCGCTTCGAGGGCGAACCACGCGAGATGCAGCGCGGCCACGGGGTCGCCGGCGGCCAACTGCACCTGATCGAGAAATGCCGGCCGGCTCCGCACGCGCGACGCGTGCTGCTCGTGTTCGGCCCGCGTGGCGAGGGGCCGGGCGCCGGTGCGCCGGGTGTAGAGCAGGGGCCGTCCCGCGTTGCCGGAAAAATTGTAAACGTAGTCGAGCGTGTGGCCCGGGGCGACGGCGAGCCGGTCGAAGACGCCGAAAAAGCGGTTGGCATCGAACCGCCCCGCCGGAGCCGCGGGGTTGTCCGCCGGCGGAAGCCGCAGCCATGCCGGTGGAATCGGTCCAATGGCCGCGCGCAACGCGGCGAGTGCGAGCCCGACGCGGGCGCACTCTGGAGCGGGGAGGCACATGACGGCAGTTGTCATGCCCGGAACCTCGCGCACCACCGCTCCATTGTCACGCCTGCGGCGAAGGGTGGTTTGGACCGCTGGGATTTTTCCCGACCATGCCGTCAGGCCGCGGCCGCCCCCTGCGCCAATTGTCGATGACGAGGCACACGTGCGGACCTAATACCATTTACTGCGCGCTTTTAGATTTTCGTAGGGGCGCCGCTCGTCGGCGCCCGCGGGCGTCGGCAAGCGACGCCCCTACAGTCCAAGACCATTTCGTATTTGGTATAAGTCCGTCTGTTCCTGAAGGAGGCTGGCATCGAGCAAGGCTGGGAGGCGGCGGACGGCGCTGCGAGTTATCCGAAAGCGGAAGCGTGGGCGAAGACCGCCGCGCCTTTCATCCTGAAACTTGGCCCGAAACAAAACGGCCAGTCGGTGAGCGGGGGCGGGTTCGAGGATTGAGACGGGTAGTTGCGCAGCAACCGCTCGGGTGGCTTGACTGAGGCGGCGGCGCACCTAGACACATCAATCCATGAAAATGATGCTGGAGCTTCCCAAGCGCACCGTTCGCAACGGCAAGAAGCGCAAGCTGCTCGGCGGGTTGATTTCCGGCGGGCGTCCGCCGCGCGCTGCCCGGCGCAAGGAGACGGCGCGCGCTGGGCGAGTCATCATCCATAAGATTTCAGCCGCGGAGCGGGTCACGGACGAAGATATGCGGCGCGCGCTGGACGTGTAAGCGTGAAACCGCTGGTGGACATCAGCGTGCTGTTTCCCTCCATGTGGCAGGCGCATGTTGACCACGAGCGGTGCCGCGCGTGGCTCGATGCCGCGAAAGTGCGCGAAGGCGGCTGGCATGTGAGCACGGAAGTTTTTCTCGACGCGCTGCGCTTGATGTTGAACCCAGCCAGCGACCCTTGCGCATCGACGACGGCCTGCGCTTGTTGCGCCGTGAAATGGCCGGCATGCGTCGCGGGAGTTTTCTACCGGCGGCCGAGCCCCCTGAAAATCCAGTTTCCTTTCAGCCCCCGCCCCAAAATCGGATTTTGGCCGTGACAGGAAGAAACCACCCGTATGTTGCGCAGGAACGTCTTACAAATGCTGTTTCTTGAGAGTGGCTGTTTCTTGAGAGTAAGTTCAAATTTCTCGCACTTCTGCTCATCCTATCCGGGTGCCACGGTCGGTCAGGAACACCAGCAGAATTCCCCTTCCCCGTTTCGCTCCCGGGCTCCGTTTCGACGAAGGGAGTTGTGAAGCATGAGAGCACTGCGCAGTATGAGTTCGAATTAAGAAACTCGAAAGAGATCGTCCGCGGGGAGAAGTGGTCGGGGCACGTGCGTGTTGACGGCTTCGCAATCCACGACCCAGCGTTCCTAGCCTGAATTTCCACGGATGAGGGTTCGCCTAAGCAGGACGGCGACGAGTTCCTCGGCTGCCTTCGGCATTGGCTTAGTCCTTTGAGTGCTCTGAACAAGAGTTAGCATGGTGATAG
>JAUSID010000011.1 GCA_030648295.1 Opitutaceae bacterium
AACGCGTTTCCGTCCCAACGATCGTCTACTCGGTTTCCTTCGCAGCCTGTAAAATGTTCCGGACTATGCCGGGTGCGCGACGTCGCTTTCAGAGCGTGGAAGTCACGCCACCCGGCATAGTCGGGGACCCGGCATAGTCCCGGTCCCAACCGTTCCGCAGAAGATGACGTTTCCTTTCTTCTCCGCAAAATCGAGACGGAAGAGGTGCTTCACTTTCATTTCGTCGATTTTCTTCGGCCAGTCCCAGCGAAAGTCGGCCAGGGTCTTGACGACCGGGAATCGGGCGGATCGCACCCGGCGCTCCCGCGCCCGCTCCTGGCGGGCGAGGTATTCACCTTCGAGCAGCCGCTGGAGATAGTCGACCAGCGACCAGCCCTTTTCGGCCGCCTCGCGGGCCAGCGCTTCGTAGTGTTCGGCGATGTGGCCCAAACGCAGGTATTCGAGATATTGATGCAGCGGAGACGGTTTCATGTTTGATTATAGGGAGACAGGTCGGGCGGTGGCAGTTCGAGCTCAAGCAGGTCGCTGCGGCGGGTCAGTTGCAGCGCCCCGGGCGCCGGCAGGAACCGCTCGCGCTGCTCGATCAGGTTGGTGATATATTCGCAACTATAGGCCCCAAGTTCGTGCGCGTCGGCGATCGCCCGGGCCGTTTTATCGGCCCCAAAGATCTCACTCAGCGCCACGATCTTTTGGAGATGATGACCGACGTTTAACCGGCGCTCGGCCAATTGCTCTTGATACGCCTGGGCTTGAGGACACAGGGCCAAAAACCGGAGCAGGATCTTTTGCGCCCGCGCCGCCCCGCGATCCTGCAAGAGCGTCTGCTCGTGATCGGGATGCAGCACGTCCTGCTGGCGTTCGAACGAGCGCACGTGCTCGGCGACGAGGTCCGCACCGGCGAACAGCCGCAGCCGATCCGCGTACAGTTTCAGCGTGAGTTCGCTCGACGCGTGGCGCGGCGGCACCGAGTAACGGTTCGTGTCCACGACGACGCGGCACCGGTTGCTCACCGGGGCCGGACGGACGACCCCCAGGTCGTACGGGTGCGCCGGCAGCGGCTGCAGCTTCGGCTGCTCCTCGGCAAACAGATC
The DNA here is from genome assembly GCA_030648295.1 of Opitutaceae bacterium. Classification (GTDB taxonomy): domain Bacteria; phylum Verrucomicrobiota; class Verrucomicrobiia; order Opitutales; family Opitutaceae; genus ER46. The sequence continues at coordinate 1,092 of JAUSID010000011.1, forward strand.
CACCGGCCGCCGCTTCGTTTCGCCGTGGAGGCGCACGTTCGCCACCGTCTCCTGCCAGACGCGCCCCGCCGGGTTAAGCGGCGCAAAATCCGTGATCTCCAGACCGGAAAGAAAGTTTTTCTTCACGTAGCCCACACCATTTTCAACTCTACCTTTTTGATTTCCCTTGCGGGGGGCGCACGCCTTCGGCTGGAAGCCGTAGTGACCCGCCAGATCGAGATAGGCCGGGTTGAAGATCGTCGGCCCGCCGTACGGATGCTCGAGCACGGCCACCTTGGGATTATCGTGCATGATTTCCCTCGGCACGCAGCCAAAGTATTCAAACGCGGCGCGGTGGCAGTACAGCCACCACTCCAGACTCTGGCCGAGGGTAAATTCCACAAACAGCTTTCTCGACCAGCACAGCACCATCACGAAGAAGCTCAGCTTCCGGCGCGTGTTGCCCACGCGCACGCTGCCCCACTCGCCAAAATCCACCTGCGCGCACTGGCCCGGAGCGAACGACAGGTGCAAGAACGCCTCCGGCGCTTTCGGCCGCACCTGCCGCACATAGTCCTTCACGATCGTGTAGCGGCCCCCGTAGCCCTGCGCTTGGAGCCGCTGGAAAATCTGCTGCCCCGTGTAGGGGTGCGCCGCCAACAGCCGCGCGATCGTGCCTTTGAACGAATCGAGCTTGCTCTCGCGCCGCCGCTCCGGCGCCGCGGCCCGGCGCTGGTATTTTTCCCGCTGGAGCCATTTGCTCACCGTGTCCCGGTGCAGATGGAGCGTCTCGGCGATCTTCGTGCCCGACAGGTGCTCCGCGTCGCGCAGGTAACGGATCTGATGATACGTGGGGTAGTCGATCATGACGCCGCCCCCTCCAAAGCGAGGACCTGGTACAGCGGTTCCTCGTACGCGATCAGTTCAGCGAGGATCAACTGCCGCCGCGCCGCCGCGATCTCCTCGGTGGAAAGCGACAACAGCCGGCCCAGGCTCTGGTCGCCATAATACGACAAGCCGTACTCGTCGCCCACCGTCACGAGCACCAAGTACAGCGCCCACGCTTTCGCATCGGCGCGCCGCAGGTGACCGTCGCGCACCAACCGGTGATCGATAAACCCAAAGCCTGCCGGCACGCGCCGAAGCCTTTGGATCGAGAGGATTCGTTTTTGTGTTTTCATTGGCTGATTTCGTGTCGCTGGCCCATTACGGCCTGCCCCTTCTCGTACAGCCTCGTCGTCGTTTGGTGGATTGCGTTTTGTAACGTATCCCCGGTCAATTGCGCTATAAGTCCAATGAGTACAGGGTCTTGCGCCTTCAGGTCTCCAAGCACGCGTTTTGTAACGCAATCGCCGACCCCATTGCTGTTATCCAACTTATAATCCGATGCTTGCACGGGTTTCATCGCGTTTTGTAACGCAACGCCTCGACCCGCCCCCTGCTTCTTCTTCACCCGCTTCCAGTACTCAGGGTGCGCTGCCCGCCATTCCTGCACCCGTTCGATATTCCATCGCCCGCGCCAAAAACCCCGGTTCTCAGGATGCTCCCGCCAGCGCTGCAGACTCGCCGCCTGCCGGGCCTTCTTGCACGCCGGTTTTGCACAGTAAAACTGGTCGTGGCGGTGCCGATAATCCGGAGCGAATAATCGTTTACAGTTCAGGCAGTTCCGCGGCTCGGTGACGGGCATCGCCCGCCAGCTTCAACCCCCATCCACTGAGCCACTCAATTCCTTTGAAGAAAAGCGTTCGGTGGGGAAGTAAATCGACCCTCGGAAGTAAATCTTTCTTGGGGAAGTTCCCGGAAGGAAATCGACCCGAAGTAGATGCCGAACATCAAACCGCCATGATCAGCGGACTATCAAGCCGCCGCTGGCATCCTGAGTTCCGAACGGCTGATGGCGCTACGCGATCTCGCGTATATGGGTGTTACCGCCGCAAGCCTGTTTCCCGGTTTGGATGGCGCCTGTCGTGCTCTAAAAGAGAGAACATTCGCGTTGCGGTGACAAGGAGAGCACGATGACTCGATCAAATTCCAACGATTGGAAAATCGTCGGATTGAGCAGTAGCTACCTTCGATCAATTAGGCGACTCACCGGGTATTCCGGCCCTCAAGACATGGCGTTTTTTGAGCAAGCGGTCTGGTGGTGGCAACCGCTCGCCGACTCCTTGGGGCGAACAGATCATCTCCGCTGGAGATCGGGGATTGTCGACTATTTCGTTCCAGAAAACGATCGGAGGTTTTTCCCAAAATACGTTTTTAGAGTTCTCCAGTCGCATCATGAAGCTGCGCAAATGCCTCGGCTGCTCGATCGATGGCGACTCACAGAACTGGAAGCTCGCGCTGGTAGGGCATTGGCCGTTTCGGAGGTCACGAAAAGGGGTTGAGCGTATTGACGCCGGAGCGCTGAAAATCGGAGACATTGCGCGTCACGACCGTAAGCTTGTGTTCAAGTCCCGTCGCCGCGATCAGACCATCAGATACAGGTAGCGGCTGGTTTAAGCACAGGCGACCCCAGCGGTCGGCGATAGCGGCGGTGATCGGCAGGATGCGCTCCGCGTAATGCGCTTCCAAGCCAAGCAGCCACCGTTCGAGTGCGCCGGCGGCCTTTGTATCCTTGGCACGATGCAACTCAACGCCCCGGCGGATCTCTCCGAGCGTGAGCACGCTGAGGAAAGCTTCCTCTGGTTGGATGCCCGTCATCCAAGCTGCAACGCCCTGATCGCAGTGCGTCTTCCGAAGCTCTGAAATAATGCAGGTCTCCAGCAGGTAGCCCATCAGAGTTCGACGTGACGGGGAATATCACGAGTCCGAGGAAACTCCACGTCGTCGCCTTGAGGGATGCTGCGAAGGTATTCGATGAAGTTTCGTTTTGGGCCAGGGTTGTTACCGACCAAGGCAGAACGAAGCAACCGGCGATGTGCTTCTTCGACGGAAACACCTTGCGCAGCCGCGATACCACGCAGCTTTTTCACGACAGCGGCTTCGATGTCGCGGACAAGAAGTTGTGGCATGGTTTCTAGATGCTATCACTGATATCATTTGTCAAGAAGAAGCGTAACTTCGCCGACGCTACCTCTGGCTCTCTAGGAATTTCGGTCAACTGGATCGGCCGTTCTGCTAAATAGTGTCTGCCCGGAAACTCCTGTTTTCTTGAGCGGCGCGACATGTCGCCCGCCGCGGGCGAGCCGTCGGCGCCGGTTTGCGTGCCGGGATGGGCCGCGCGGGACCAAAAATCACCTGCGGCGGCGACACCACTCCCGTGTCGGACTTGCGCTGCTATCAGTAGGGACGCTCAGGCCGCCACGACGTCCCTCCGCGCCCTTGCTCGCGCCAACAGCTCCCGCCCGATGACGTGCAGATTATAGGCCAGCACGCCGTAGCCGATGTAGCGTTGGTAGCCCGCCAGCCCGAGATCCAAACAGCGGTTCAGCCCATGATGCTCCAGCGCGTTGATGTCGCTCTCCACGGCGCTATGCTGCCGGCGCAGGGTCGCAAATTTTTTCTCGCTTTCGCGCTCCGTATCCGAATCGGTCTTACGGCCGCGCTTGGGCATCACCACCGTTGGCACGTAGAGGCTCAACAGCTCCCGGTCCTCGGCCCGCGTGAAGCCTTTGTCAAAGCTCAGGCTGGCGAGGCTGCCCGCGCCGTAGCGGTGCAGCAGCCGGTCGGCCACCGGCACGCTCTGGTCCACGTCCGCTCCGCCCACGGGCACGTCGTAGTCTTGAATCAATTCGTGCTGGTCGGTGGCGAGGAGCAGCCGGTGGCCCAGCTCGACGTTGGTCCGCTGCTTGCCTTTCTGGATCCACTCGGTGTGCGGTTCGAACAGCGAAAAGACTTTTTCCGGCGCGGGAATCTTCTCGTTGTGGAGCAGCCGCCGCTCGACCAGGTCGAGGTGCTTGACGAGCATGGCATGAAAATAGGCCAGCGCCTCCCAGTGCGGCAGCTCGATCGCTTGCGCGCACAGGCCGAGCAGGCTCGCGTTGACCTTGGTGGCGAGGTCGTATCCGGTGCTAACATACTCGCGCACGGCCTGACGCACGCGGGCCTCCTTGCCGGTGCCGCCGCCGTGCACGGCTTTGCTGGTGGTGCGTTCCAAGGCTTTGAGGCGTCGCCGCCAGTCCTTGGCCTTGCGCCAGCCGGGCAGCGCGTAGCCGAACTGGTCGCGGTATTTTCCGATCAGGTCCACGCACTTGCGGCCCGCGTCTCACAGCAGGTTGAGATCAGTGGGAAAGTGCACATCGGTCTCCAGGACGTAGGTGTCGACTTTGATCGCGAGCGGCTGCGGCGAGCTACACCGCGCAAGTTCTCGACGGCGGCGGGGCGACCGGTGTCGCCCTGGTCGAGCTTTACGACGCAAGCCCAATTTTCAGTTACACGCGCCCACGCCTCATCAACATTTCCGCGCGTGCGACTGCCGGCACTGGCGACTCCACGATGATTGCCGGATTTGTCGTGAAGGGTGATACGCCGGTGACGGTTTTGATCCGAGGAATCGGTCCAACCTTAACGCAGTTCGGCGTGTCCGGTGTGCTCGCAAATCCGCGGCTGACACTGCTGCGCGATACCACTCTGATCACGGTGAACGACAATTGGGGTGATCTCGGTCCCGCCACGATTTCTGCGACCGCTTCATCCGTGGGTGCATTTGCGCTGCCAGCGAATTCGCTGGACTCGGCGATTCTCGCGACGCTTCAACCCGGCTCATACACCGTCCAAGTTTCAGGTGCGAGCATCACGCCCGGAGTGGCGCTGATCGAAGTTTACGAAGTCCCGTAATTAACGCTCGCTTGAGGATGTTTGAAGCCAATCTGGGTCTGTTTTTCGAACGACGATATGCCGTTGAGAAGTCGTAGTAGAGTTTGTCCGATATGGACCTTGGCATCTTGGAACCGTCTTTGCGACTTCTCGCGCCAGGCGATCGAGAAGTTGCGCCGGATCGGCAAATAGTCTGCTCTCCGACGTGATCGAGACGTCACCAACGCACTCACGGCGCATTCCTTCAAAGTCGTGGCAATCGCCGGCTCCTGCACTCCGAAGCGCCAACTACCACTCACACCTGAGCGTGTCCAAGCCATGCACCAAAATCTGATTCGCCGTCTTTTGTTCGCCTCGCTCGGTCTCCTCATTGGCACGCTCGCCGCGGCGCCAGCGCCGACCGCCCCGCCGCCCGGCGAGACGACCGGCGAGGTGGTCCAGCTCTCGCCCTTCGAAGTGGATGGATCAAGGGACAAGGGCTACACCGCCGAAAGCACGCTCTCCGGCAGCCGGCTCAACATGGCCCTCGATGACGTCGCCCAGTCGGTCGCCGTTTTCACGCCCCAGTTCCTGGAGGATATCGGGGCCGAGAACGTCAACGACATCCTGTTGTACGCCGTCAACTCGGAGCCCTACCTCGAGGAGGACAAGCTCGACTCGAACAATCAGATCGGTTCCGAGATCAGCTTCCGCCCGAACGGCAGCAGCAACATCCGCGGCCAGATGGGCTCGGTGACGGTGGACTACATGGCGAGCGGAGGCGACGCCGACACCTACAACACGTCACGGGCCGAACTCTCGCAGGGCCCGAACGCCATCCTCTTCGGCTTCGGCGGCGCCGGCGGCGTCCTCAACTTCACGACCGAAAGCGCGAACCTGCAGCGGGAGAGTCTCCGGCTGCGCAGCATCGTCGGCTCGTGGGGCAAGCGCCGCTTCGAGCTGAACGCCAACCGGCCGATCATCAAGCAAAAGCTGGGCGTGCGGTTGATGGCACTGGCGGACGGTGCCGACAGCTGGCGGAAGGACGGCTGGTCCTCCCAGCGGCGCGCCACGCTTTCCGCCACCTACCGGCCGCTGAAGAACACGAACATCAACGCGTCCTTCGAGAAGGCGCGGACGAAGGGCAGCTTCAGCATCGCCCAGGGCGCCCAGGACGGCTACTCCGAGTGGGTCGAGCGCATCGGCTCCGCCACGTATCCGTTTGGCCGCGACGGGACGACCGCGGCGCTGGTCAACGGCAGCCCGGGGCTCCTCGACGCCAACGGGCTGATCCGCGGCCAGAATGCCCGCGCGAAAGTCCATATCGACAACCTGGACCTGGCCGCCGCCGGGCTGCCCGCGAACGCCGGAAACGTGTTTCCCTTCCGCGACCTGCCGAAAACCCAGCCGCTGACCGCCCGCCGGATGCTTTCCGACGCGGAGGCGAAGATCGATCAGTTCCAGGTCTTCGGTCCGTTCGCCTACCGCACGCAGGACATCCGCAACTTCAAGCTCACCCTGGACCAGCGGATCAGAAAGGACCTCTTTCTCAACCTCGCCTTCTTCGACTCGGAAAACATCGCGTACGACATCTCGCCGAACGGCCGCGACGTGGTCATCCAGGCCGATCCCCTGCGGTCATTCGACGGCGTGATCAACGGCTCGCCGCTCGACAACGTGACCAACCCCTTCGCGCCGGCGGGCGGCGACTATTGGTTCTTTTCCGAGCAGAGCTGGGTCCAAAAAACCTCGACGATCAACAACCGGGTATTGCGGGCCAGCCTCGCGTATGAGCTCGGTCTCGGCGAGAAATGGGGCCGGCATCAGTTCGCCCTTTCCGGAGAGCAGAAGTCGTTCGAGCGCTCGATCATCAAGGACCGCGAGATCATCGATATCTACGCCGCGCAGGCCGCGGGCGTGAACGGGGCGACGTGGGACTTGAATTACAACAACCCGAACGACAACCGGAACCTTCTATTCCGCCGCCATTATTTCCGGCCAGGGGACTCCTCGGAGATCCGCGCCGGCAACAACGAGCCGGTGATCATGAATGCGGGCGGCGCCGAGCTCGGTTCGATCTGGGTGGCCAACGACGCTTCAGGACGGCGGCACATCACCAGCGACGTGGATAGCACGATGTTCTCGATGGTGAATTACTGGTTCAAGAACCGGCTGACCACGACGTGGGGCTACCGGAAAAACGCATTTGTTTCGGACCTGTACAATGGCGTCCGCGACCCGGCGACCCAGGCGTTCAAGGTCTCCGACGTCGTGTCCGAGACCACCGAATTCGAGCGCAGCAACCGGACGTTTGGCGCGGTGCTGCGCGTGCGTCCCTGGCTGGCGTTGACCTACAACCAGGGGGACAACCAGGAGGAGCCCGACTTCTTCGCGCTCGTGCTGCCCGACGGGCGGCTGCCTCCGGGCGCCTCGGGCGAAGCGCGCGACTACGGCGTACGGTTCCGGCTGCTCGACAACCGCGTCGCGCTGAACCTCTCGTACTTCGAAAGCACGCAACTCAACGTCCGCAATGGCGCGCGAATCGCGGAGGTGTTGCTGGAGCCGCACCGGGCGCTGTGGAATTCGTTCGAGGCGGTGCAAAACGATCTCGGGTTCGCCGCCGGCGACGCCCGCCGGTTTTCGCTCGAGGAGTACGAGATTCACAATGCCACCGGGGCGAACAATTCCCTGATGGACAAGGAATCCTCCGGTTTCGACGTTCGCGTAATCACCAACCTGACGCCGAACTGGAGCCTGGTTTTCAACTACTCCAAGACGCTGGAGACCAAACGAACCAATCTCTATCGCGAGGCGTATCCGTGGATGGACGGCCAGATCGCCGACGCGAGGAAGATCTACGACGCCTACGTTGCCGCCAACGACGGCAGTGCCACCGCGCTGATCGCGGCACTGGGCGCAGAGGAAACACGGCTCAACGAGCGCTTCCTGGCCGAAGCCGACTTCGGCAATGCGGCGATCAGTCCGGTCGATCGGGTCTATAATTACGCCTTGCAGGAGATGGCCGTCGTCCGCGACGAGGTGGAGGGATATAGCATCGGCATCAGCCCCCAGAAGGCGAATCTGTTCACCTCATACCGGTTCACCGAGGGCCGGCTCAAGGGCTTCACCACCGGCGGGGGATTCAGCTGGCGCAACGGCCGCAATCTGAATCGGTTTTTCACCTACAACGTCGGCACCGCCGCGACGCCGGAGCTCCGCGACTTCCAGACGCCGCAGCGCGACTTTGGCCCGCTGGTGCAGGAGATCCGGTACCGGTCGGACGACGAACTGCGCCTCAAAGTCATGTTTGGGTACCAGACGCGGACCGGCCTGCGGTTTCTCGGCAACCCGCTGCTCAAGCTCCAGCTCAACGTCGATAATCTGCTCCAGAACGATTACGAGCTCGAGCCGCTGCAGTACACCGCCGGGGGCGTGATCAGCAAATACCTGATCGTCGAACCGCGCAGCTTCCGGCTGACCGCGACGCTGGAATTCTGAGCCCGCCCGTCGCCCTCCTGCGCCGTGCTCCATCCGGTCGCATCGCACCTGGCGGGCTATCGCGGATACACCCGCCACGGCCACTCGACGCACCCGTCGATGTCGCGGATGAGCGCAAACTCGGCCTGGCCCTTGAAAACGAAAGGCAGGACGTCGACTTCCGCCGGCAGGAAACTGCGCGCCGCGTGCCAGCTCTTCCCGCTGACATAAACGTCGTCGACCAGCAGCACGCGACGCCAGCCATCGAGGTCAGGCACGGCTGAAACCAGTATCGGTTCGGGGAAGCGCGGCTCGTTGTGCTCGTCGCGATAATTCACGGCGATGATTTTCAGGTCCAATCCAAGCCGCTGCGCCACCAGAGTCGCCGGCACCACGCCACCGCCGGCGATGCCCACGACCCCGTCCAGGCCCGGGGGGAAATGCCAGGCGGCGAGCCGGGCCATGATGTCGGGGAAGGCAACAGGTGTCATGAGGTTTTTCGCTACGCGAAAAACCTAGGGTAACGAATTGGAGAGAAACGCCAGCTTGTCTGCGCGCGTTGCTCCCGGTCTGCTTGCCGCGCCACGTTGCCGCGCGCCCCATTCCTTGAACCTCATTCTCTTCGAAGCCGGCGAAATTGCACGACCGCTGCCGCGAACCGATGCTCGCGCCGTCCACATTATCGACGTCCTTCGCCGGACGGTCGGCGATGCGTTCGATGTGGGCATCGTCAATGGGGCCCGCGGAAAAGCGACGGTGGTGGGCATCGCACCCGAATCGCTGGCGCTGCGATTCGCCTGGGGCGAACCGCCGACGCCGCTGCCGGCGCTTTCCGTCATTATCGGACTGCCCCGGCCGCAGACCGCACGCGATCTCCTCCGCGATGGCACGTCACTCGGCGTGACGGAATTCCATTTTGTGCGCACGGAAAAGGGCGATCCCAATTACGGCCAGAGCACGTTGTGGTCATCCGGGGAATGGCGCCGGCTGTTGATTGCGGGCGCCGAGCAGGCGTTCGACACCCGGATTCCGCGTGTCACGAGCGGCCACTCCGTGCTCGAAGCACTGGCAACGCTTCCAGCCGAATCCGTGCGTATCGCGCTCGACAACTACGAGTCGCCCGCGGCGCTGAGCCAGTGCCACGTGCTGGCCAAGACGCCGGTCGTGGTCGCCCTCGGCGCGGAGCGCGGATGGTCCGAACGCGAACGCCGCGCCCTGCGGGAACATGGTTTCCGTTTCGCCCATCTGGGCTCACGCGTACTGCGAACCGAAACGGCGGCGATCGCGGCGCTGGCCATCCTCCGCGCGAAACAGGGATTGATGTGAGGGAGGCGGCGCGGCCGCAACAAAAGCGGCACCTATTTTCGACTGATGCGCCGCGGAGAAGGGAAAAGGGAGCAGGGAGCAGGATTAAACCAGCGGACTGCTTCCTTCAAAGTGTTGTTTTCCTAACGATTGGTTGGGATGGGAGCGCGACCGCCCCCGGTCGCAATGATCAACAGCGACCGGGG
>JAUSID010000015.1 GCA_030648295.1 Opitutaceae bacterium
GAGGCTGGCATTTTTCACTACGCCTGCGCTGAACCTCACGACTCGATCACACCTGGCTGAGAAACATCCGTACCCGCTGGGTCACTGCGCCGAGATGCGATTGCACGAAGAAATGTTCGCCCGGGAAAAACTCGCACTCGAACCGCGATGCGGTGTGTCGCGCCCAGCCGAGGATCTGTTCGCGCGGCACGGTCGCGTCATGGAACCCACCGAGCGCCAGCAAGGGCGCGTTCAGCGGCGCGCCATTACGGAACTGATACGTCTCGTAGACGGACAGGTCCGCGCGCAGCGCCGGCAGCATCAATTCGATGAATTCCGCATCGTCGCGAATTTCATCCGGGATTCCTCCGTAGCGGTGGTGAATCTGGTAGACGAACTCCTCGGCCGGCAGGTGATGCAGGTCGGGCTCGGTTCGCGGCAGGTGGGGCGCGCGCACGCCCGAGATCACCACGGCGCGCGGCTCCGGCAGTCCGCGGGCGCGGAGTTCGCGCGCGGTTTCGAAGGCCAGGATGCCACCGAGACTGTGTCCATAAACCGCATACGTTTCGTCCGCATAAGGCGCCATTTCCGCGGCCAGCGCGGCGATCAGCGTTACGGGGCTGGCGATCGGCGGCTCGGCCAGCCGGCTTTCGCGACCCGGCAACCGAAAGGCCACGATCTGCGCAACGCCACTCAGCCGCGGCGCCCAGGGGTGCCACGCCGCGGCGCCGCCGCCGGCAAACGGAAAGCACCACAACCGCAGCGGGGCCGGGATTCCCGGCTGCGGGCAGCTCAACCATTTGTTTCCGGTGATTGGTGTCAGCACAGGAGCGTTGAAACCAACTCAGCTCGCCGGCAAAGCGCGAGCGCCAAACGCGCGGACGGTCCGTTCGATTTCGGATTTCGGATTGCGGAAACCGGATACACGGAGCCGAGGGCAAGCGTAGCAGCCGAGGTAACGAGGCTGGCCTGGCGCCGACGTTAAAGAGTTGGCCACGCGGCGAAGCCGCCCGCTTCGCTTCGTCGAATGATCGTGCAGGTTGCACTTCGCCGGGGGGCACGGCACATTGAACAACTCGGGGTCATCGGTGGCGCCGTACACTCATGTCACTCTCCCTTTTGCCACGGCTCACATCGCGCGTTTTTTCCCATTACCGGCGGATTGCCACGCGGCTGGCCGGCTGGATTTACGATCGGCCGCGTCTCGCGGCGTGGTTTTACGCGCCCGAGTCGCCGGAAGCGCGCTATCGCGAACACAACGGCCGGATGTTCGCCGGCTTTCACGAGCAGGAACGGATGCTCGCCGATCAGCGGCGGATGGCGTTCTACCAGGCGGCGATCACGCGGCACATCCAGCCCGGTGATCGCATCATCGATCTCGGAACGGGCACGGGCATCCTCGCCGCGCTGGCCGCACGCCGCGGGGCCGCCCACGTTTACGCCATCGATCATTCCGATATCCTGAAACACGCGCGCACGCTCGCGGCGGCGAACCAGATCAAGAACGTCGAATTCGTTTCGGCCCACAGCACGGAGTTTCGCGTGGATGAGCCCGTCGACGTCATCCTGCACGAACAAATGGGCGACTGTCTGTTCGATGAGGCGATGGTGGCGAACGTGACTGATCTCCGCGACCGGCTGCTGAAACCGGGCGGGCTGATCCTGCCGAGCGTTTTCGAGTTCTTCTGCGAACCGATCAAGGTCCGCGACAGCCGGCTCGTGCCCTTCATCTGGGAACTCAACGTGCACGGCTACGACTACTCGTCGCTCGAGCGGGAACGGCCGCAGGAAACGGGCTATTATCACCTCGCCAGCAGCGACCTGAACCTCGTGGACCATTTCCTGGGCGAACCGGAACCGGTGCTGTCGATCGACCTGCACACCCTCAACGAATCCGACCTGCCGCGTGAGGTCACATTCACGCGCCGGGTGGTGAACGCGGGCCGGCTTGATGGTTACGCCGTGTTCTTCCGCGCGTGGGTGGACGACGATCTCTCGCTGAGTTCAAGCCCTGTGGATCAGAATCGCGCGCCGCATTGGGGTTTTCGGATTCTCCGCACCGAGCGCGACGATTTCGCAGTGGGCGACGAAATCGACGTGCGGCTGACGGTTGGGACCTGGACGGATCTGCATTCGTGGCGCTGGAGCCACGTGAAGCGTGCCGCCGCCGACACGCGACTCACCGCGCACGGTCGGTAATCGCCACCGTTCCGACTCGGGGTGCGTCTTCGGCTTCGCGTTCTGTGTGCTTCAGGCCGCGAACATGACGCGGCGCTTGAACCGCCATGCCACGATCCGGCTTTTCTTCTGACCTTGCGCCAGCTCGAGCGTCCGCACCTCGTCCGCACGAACGGCTTTCAACGCCTGATGAATTGAAGGCAGGCTTTCGCGCTTCGACACGAGCGTGGTGAACCAGCCGCACAGTTCCGGCCGCTCCGCACTTTCGGCAATCATCCGGCGGACGAAGGCCGGCTCGCCTCCTTCGCACCACAGTTCGGTGCTGCGGCCGCCGAAATTCAGGACGGGCGCAGCCGTTTTCCCGGTGCCGAGATTTCGCAATTTTCGGCGCGTGCCGGCGGCGGCTTCCTGCGCGGAGGCATGGAATGGCGGATTGCAGATGGACGCGGCAAAACGTTCGCCCGGTTTTACGATGCTCTCGAAAACATGGGCCGGTGATTCCTGCCGGCGAATTTCCACCCTGCCCGTCAGCACCGGGTTCGCGGCGATCAGGTTCTCGGCCCAGGCCGCGGCCACCGGGTCGGATTCGGTGCCAACAAAGGACCAGCCGTATTCTGCGACACCGAGAATCGGATACACGCAGTTCGCGCCCGCTCCGATGTCGAGCAACCGCACGGCCGGGCCGCTCGGGATCACCAGGCCGGCACCGCCCAGCAAATCAGCGACCCGGTGAATGTAATCCGCACGGCCGGGAATCGGTGGACAAAGATAGCCCGGCGGAATGTCCCACTGCTCGATGCCGTAGTGATGCTTCAGCAGCGCACGGTTCAGGGCGGTGACCGCCGCCGGATCAGCAAAATCGATCGTGTCCGTTCCCGCCGGATTTCGGCGCCCGAAGCGCGCGAGTTCCGGACTCGAGCGGATCAGCGCCGGAAAGTCGTAGCCCAGCCGATGTCGGTTCCGCGGATGGAGCCCGGATTTTTCCGCGGTTGGTTTCGGTAATCGACTTTTCGTCGTGCGTTTCAGGCGCGCCGACGATCTCGCGAATAGCCGCCGGATGCAAACCCGCCATGCGCCGGACGTCATAGTCGCGCTCTCTGGCAGGATCACCGCCCGTGTCCGCGAGCGCATTGGCAGGGCAGGGGAAAAACCGAGCGGAATTTGGATGGCATGGGCGCCTCGCCGATTCAGTTGGTCACGCTGACAAGATAAGAGGGTCAGTCAGAAAAACGGGGGCAGAAAAATTGCCCGGCCTTTAGGTTAATGCTCACGGGCGAGACGCCCATGCCACGCCGGGTCGGTGTGCCGGCTCGCATTTTCCGGGTGGACGGCGAAAGTCGCGGTATGACTGCTCCGCCCCCCCGGCAGCCTGCGATGGCATTTATTTTTGTCACCATGGTGCTGTCGGTGCTGGGATTCGGGCTGTTGATCCCGGTGATGCCCGCGCTCGTGACCGAGTTCCAGGGCGGCAGCGTGGCGGGCGGCTCACACTGGTACGGCACGCTGGTGGGCGTGTTCGCGCTGCTCCAGTTCATCGGCGCGCCGATCCTCGGCTCGCTCTCCGATCGGTATGGGCGGCGCCGGGTAATCCTCATCGCGCTCGCTGGCGCCGCGGTCGACTACGTAATCATGGCGAACGCGCCCAACATGACCTGGCTTTTCATCGGTCGGATGATTTCCGGGTTCACCGCGGGTGTGATGGCGACCGCGAATGCGTACGTGGCCGACGTGACGCCGCCGGAAAAACGGGCGCATGGATTCGGGCTGCTCGGCGCGGCGTTCGGCATCGGGTTCGTCATTGGACCGCTGATCGGTGGATGGCTGGGTGGCATCAATCTTCGGCTGCCATTCTGGTTTGCCGCGGGGTGTGCGGCGCTGAACTGGCTCTACGGTTTTTTCGTCCTGCCGGAATCGCTGCGCCCGGAAAACCGGCGTGCATTTTCGTGGGCGCGCGCGAATCCGCTGGGCGCGCTGCGCGGCCTGGCGCGCTTCCCTGCCGTGCGAAGTCTCGCCGACGCCTACTTCATCCTCATGCTCTCGCAGACCATCGTGTACTCCACGTGGGTGCTGTATATGAGTTATCGCTACCGCTGGAGCATGGGGGAAGTCGGGCTGTCGCTGGGCGTGGCCGGGCTGTTGTCCGCGCTCGTGCAGGCCACGCTGGTGCGTCGCGTGGTCGCGAGACTGGGTGACGCGCGCGCCGTGGTGCTGGGCTTCAGCATGTCGATAACCGCATTGATCTGCTACGGCCTGGCGACGAAGGGATGGATGATCTACGTGATCATCATCATCGGTGCGCTGGGTGGACTCAGCGGCCCGGCGGTCCAGTCGTACATCACGAAACACGTGCCACCGGATGAACAAGGCGGCGTGCAGGGCGTATTCTCGGGACTCGCGAGCCTCGCCGGCATGCCCGGACCGCTGATTGGCACCTGGAGTTTCGGCTGGGCGATTGCCGAGGGCAGGAGCTGGCACGTGCCGGGAATTCCGTTTTTCGAGGGCGCATTATTCGTGATGCTGGCGCTGGCGCTGGTGCTGCGATCGTTCCGGATGGAGCAGCAGAAGACGGGAAGAACGTGAGATGCGGAAGACGGGAAGAACGCGAGACGCGGAAACCGGACGGCAAAGTGAACCATGCGCGCGACATTTGCCTTGCCATACATAGCACGGCTATGTATCGACTCACTATGCTTCGCAAAGAACTCGTCGCCGCCTCGACCGAACCGATGATCTTGGCGCTGCTCTCAAAGGGGGAAAGTTATGGCTATGCGATTGTCCAGGAGATCCTCGCTCGCTCGCAGAATCAGATCGAATGGACCGACGGCATGCTTTACCCCGTTTTGCACCGCATGGAGCACAAGGGATGGATTAAATCCCGCTGGGGGGAGAGCGACACCGGACGGAAGCGGAAATACTACTCGATCACCAAGGACGGCAAAATGATCCTGGAAAAACACCACGCCGAATGGACGCTGGTGCATGATGTCCTGGCCGGCCTGAGGAGGGCGCGTCATGTTTGATCTGGACCATGAAGTCGCGCGATGGCGCCGCGCAATGGCTGCGGGCGGTGTTGGCGATCCCGCCGTGCTTGACGAACTGGAAAGCCATCTCCGGGACCACGTCACGCAGCAGGTGCGTCTGGGGGAAGACGTCGAACAGGCATTCAAGGCGGGCGTTGAACGGGTCGGCCAGGCCAGTGTGCTGAAACGCGAGTTTTTGCGGGCGGACAAGATGCCGCGCCTCGCGGGACTTGTTGCCGTATTGGATGACCGGCGAAAATCCTTTTGGGTCGCCGCGATTTTGAGCGCGCTCGTATCGGGAGCATACTACTGCCGCAATGCACTGGCGACACCCCTCTATGAGGGCGCCGCCTTGGTGCAAATAATGAGGCGCCTGCCTCAGTCAGTCGATTCGCGTCTGAACATTCCGGGGAACGACATTCGGTCAGCGGAGGATCTCAATTCGATTCTACGTCTCTTAACGAGCCACCGCTTGCGAACCAGCGTCGCTGCATCCCTTACGCCAGCCGAGCAGAAGATCGTTCGGCGCAGCGCCACGACACGCTCCATCTCCGACGAGACGCCACCGGCTGACGAGCAGTTGGGCGCGCTCCGGGTGACATCGATGCGGTTGTCACTCGCGGTCAGATTATCTGTAGTCCACGCGGACGCCGAGGCAGCCGCGCTCATTGCGAATCGGTATGTGGAGCAGTGCCGAATAGCTCTGCGGGATATCGCCGATTCCAAACGGATTTTCTTTCGGGTGATTGATCCGGCGAAGCCATCCCATTATCCGATCGCTCCAAACTTTCCGCGAATCCTGCAATCGTCGATTGTCCTCGGTCTTGCCACGCTCATCTGTCTGGCGGCAATGGCAGCGGCGCTGCGAAAGCTTGTGCATATGCGGGTGAATATTGGACCGCAGGCGAGAACGTCCTGAGCTCGAGTTGGTCGATCGGGGCAGACGGAGTATTTATTCTACTTTGCGATCAAGGTGGGACAAAAGTCTCATCTTGGTAGGATCTCGCTTGCGGGTGACTGGGTTGGCTGGGAGCGCGACCGCCCCCGGTCGCTCTTGATCATTGCGACCGAGGGCGGTCGCGCTCCCAGCCGATCATTGCCTGCAAGGAGGCAGGCAAAAAGACGAGGCGGAGGATGAAAAGCCGATCTCCGTTGCCTCGGTGCGGCGAGTCGTGTGCGCTCGGGCGGCAGCGCGCTCACCCCTTGGGCGTCTGCTCACCCACCCGAATCGTGCCATGAAGCGAAACATGATCGTGAATACATTCCCTGGTTTCATCGCCACGCGCATCATTGGCCGCCGCCACGGCTGGCGAATCGCAAGCGCACTGGCGATCGCCGTCGGTGCGACCGGCGCCGGCTTTGCCCAGCCGGTCCGGACGGGCGCCGGCAGCCTGGAAGGCGCCGTGACCGGTGCCAGTGGACCGGAAGCAGGCGTGTGGGTCATCGCCGAAACCACCGAGCTCCCCACCAAGTTCGCCAAGATCGTGGTGACGGATGATCGCGGCCGCTACGTGATCCCGGAACTGCCGGGTGCGAACTACGATGTGTGGGTTCGTGGATACGGGCTCGTGGATTCACCCAAAACGAAGGCCAGACCCGGCCAGACGCTCAACTTAAAGGCGGTCGCGGCGCCGAACTCGCAGGCCGCGGCGCAATATTATCCCGCGGGCCACTGGTTCTCGCTGCTTCGAGTGCCGGCGCGGGGCGAGTTCCCCGGCACCGGCCCCAATGGCAACGGCATTTCTCCCACAATGAAAAACCAGGCGCAGTACCTGCGCCTGATTAAATCCGGCGCCTGCATGTCGTGCCATGGCCTTGGCAACAAGGCGACGCGCGAGCTGCCCGAGGTATTTCGCCATTTCGATTCGACCGAGAAGGCTTGGGAACGCCGGCTGCAAGCGGGACAGGCCGGCGGCAACATGACCACCACGCTGCATCAAATCGGCCGCGAGCGGACGCTGAAGATGTTCGCCGATTGGACGGATCGGATCACGGCCGGCGAAGTGCCGCCGGCGCCGCGACGGCCGGAAGGGATCGAGCGCAACGTCGTCATTACGCAGTGGGACTGGGCCGACCCGAAGGCGTACCTCCACGACCTGGTTACAACCGATCGGCGCAATCCATCGGTCAACGCCAATGGTCTCATCTACGGGGCACTCGAGCTCAGCGCCGATTATCTGCCCG
This sequence comes from Opitutaceae bacterium, assembly GCA_030648295.1. Lineage (GTDB taxonomy): Bacteria > Verrucomicrobiota > Verrucomicrobiia > Opitutales > Opitutaceae > ER46. Next base: position 7,362 of record JAUSID010000015.1, read on the forward strand.
TGCTCGATCCGGTGAAACACGTGACGAGCAGGGTGCCGCTCACGGTGCGCGATCCAAACACGAAGCCCACGTCATCCGCAATGCCCGGGCCGTCTCCGTATTGGGGTGACGAGGTCCTCTGGACCAGCAGGGCCAACGTGCACAACCCGATGTTCGATCATCTCGGGCGCGTATGGATCACTGCGGCGGTGCGTCCGCCCGAAAACCCGCCCGAATTCCGGAAAGGATCGAGTCATCCATCGGCGAAGGTTTTTCCCGTCAACAATGCGAGCCGCCATCTTGGGATGTACGATCCGCGGACCGGGAAATACACCCACATCGGCACCGCGTTCAGCACGCACCATTTGATGTTCGCCGAGGACGCGAATCACACCCTCTGGACCAGCGGCGGCGGGCAGGTCGTCGGCTGGTTGAACACGAAAAAATTCGACGAGACGAGCGACGAGGTGGCTTCGCAGGGCTGGACGCCGCTCGTGCTCGACACGAATGGCAACGGCCGGCGGGACGCGTACGTCGAGCCGAACCAGCCGGTCGATCCGACGAAGGACAAGCGAATCTCGGCGGGTTTGTATGCCGTGGCGCCGGCGCCGGACGGATCAGTCTGGGGATCGTCGCTTGGTTATCCGGGCGCGATCATCCGGATCAACCCGGGAGCGAACCCATCCGAGACGGCGCTCGCGGAATACTACGAGCTGCCGCTGGACGAACGGGGAGAACCGATCGAGGGCTTCTCGCCGCGCGGCATGGATATCGATCGCGACGGCGTGGCGTGGGTGGCGCTGGCGAGCGGACACATGGCGAGATTCGACCGGCGGAAGGTGAAGGGTCCGCTCAACGGGCCCAAGGCCACGGGGCAGCACGCGCGCGAAGGTTGGACGTTCTATCCGGAGCCGCTGCCACAAATGCAGGGCGTGTCGGGCCGCGGCAGCGCCGAGGCCAGCTACTACACCTGGGTCGATCAGTTCAACACGTTCGGGCTCGGTCGCAATGTGCCCATCAACACCGGCAACGGAGCCGAGGGGCTGCTGGCATTGAAGGACGGGCAATGGGTGATTCTGCGCGTGCCGTATCCGCTGGGATTCTACACGAAGTGGATGGACGGCCGAATCGACAATCCGAACGCGGGCTGGAAGGGCCGGGGGTTGTGGGCCTGCATCAGCACCCGCGCCCCGTTTCACATGGAGGGAGGCAAAGGCACGCCGAGCAAGGTGATGAAATTCCAGCTTCGGCCGGATCCACTCGCCAAATGAGTGTCGTCGCCGGCCGCACGCAGGAGTGCCGCGCCATGGGCCATTACGCATTCCTGGTGCCGGCCTACACCGGCCACCTCAATCCAATGCTCGTCCTCGCGCGCGCGCTCGAGCGGCGGGGACATCGAATCTCCGTGCTCTCGCCGCCAATCGCCGAATCGAAAGTGCGGCAGGCGGGGTTGAGATTTATTCCGTTTGCCGAGCGTGAGTTTTTTCCCGGCGAGTGGTCGCGGCTGACGGGCCGGGCGGGCGAGCTCACGGGTTTCGCCGCCACGCGGGCGGCGACCGAAGTGATCGCGTTGCTGGCGCGCGCAGCCCAGCGTGAACTTTCGGAAATCGCGGCGCGGGAGCGCTTCGACGGGCTGGTGATGGATCAGATCTGCGTTGGTACCGAGGGGGTGTGCGCGGTACTCGGGTTGCCACTGGCCGTCGCGTGCTCGGCGTTGCCGATGCACATCGAGTGGCGCGTGCCACCGCCGCTGTTTCCGTGGCCATATCGCCCCGCGCTTCCTTTCCGCTTCGCCAACGTGATTGGCCAGTTCGCGGTGAACATGACCGGCCTGGCCGTGGCGCGCGAAATCGTGCCGTACCGGTTCCGGCACCGGCTGCAGCCGATGGGATATCACTACATCAACGAACTGCGGCCCGCGCTCGTGCAAGTGGCCCAGCAGCCGGCCGCATTCGATTTTCCGCGACGGAGCCTGCCGGACAATTTTCATTACACTGCGCCGTGGATCGAAGAAGGGGAAGGCGGCGACAGGAATTTTCCATGGGGACGGCTGGATGGCCGGCCGCTCATCTACGCTTCGCTCGGGACACTCCAGAACCGGCTGCAGTTTGCGTTTCAGCTGATCGTCGATGCGTGTGCGGGACAGGATGCGCAACTGGTGCTCGCGCTCGGCCGCGAAGGCGCCTCGCTGCCGGGCGAGGTGCCGCCGGGAACGATCGTGGTGGATTATGCGCCGCAGGTAACGCTGCTTCGGCGCGCGACGCTGGTCATCACGCATGGCGGTTTGAACACGGTGCTGGAGAGCCTCCGCGCGGGCGTGCCGATGATCGCGCTGCCGATCACCAACGATCAGCCCGGGGTGGCGGCACGGTTGCGGCACTTCGGGTTGGGCGACTTCATTCCGATCCGGGAGGCGACCGCGCCGGCGCTGGCCGGCATGATACGACACATCTTGCGAACGCCGGCATACGCCGATCGCGCGCGGCAGTTTGCCGCCGGGTTGCAGCGGCTTGACGGGCCGGCGGCGGCCGCGGAATTGATCGAAATGGCATTCACCACGCGGCAACGCGTACGACGAAACGCCGTCACATCTCCGCCGGCGATGGCCGTTGCGTAGGCGTGCCTGGTCGCGGATGCTCGCTCGCGAGCAGGCCGAACCGTTGCGAGCGAGACGCCTGCGCTCCCGGGTTCGAACCCACAGACCAATCCGCCGCCACAAATCGCGACAGGCGAAAACGCGGCGATGTCGCGGCGAACCCGCGGGTACTTACGCCGTTAAGTTTCCTCTGCCCGGCCCGGTGAATTCGCTGTGAACAACCTTTCGGGGTTTTTCCATTGCGGGGGAAGGGGCCCGCTCTTCAATGAGCGACTTTCAACGGAATGTATCTCCAGGCGCTCAAGCTGCATGGCTTTAAAAGCTTCGCAGATCCTACCACTCTACGCTTCGAACCGGGCGTCACCGCCGTCGTCGGACCCAACGGCTGCGGCAAATCCAACATCGCGGATTCCATCCGCTGGGTGCTCGGCGAACAAAGCGCCAAGGCGCTGCGTGGCGGCAGGATGCAGGACGTCATCTTTGAGGGCGCGGACACGCGGAAGCCGGCGCAAATGTGCGAGGTTTCGCTGCTCTTGACCGACTGCGAGAAGCAGCTCGGCAGCCAATTCCACGACATCGAGATCATGCGGCGCGTCCATCGCGACGGGCAGAGCGAGTACTTTTTCAACGGCCAGGTCTGCCGGCTGAAGGATATCCAGAAGCTTTTCATGGATACCGGCATTGGCCGGACGAGTTACTCGATCATGGCACAGGGCCAGATCGACCAGATCCTGTCTTCGAAGCCGGAGGAGCGCCGTGCCGTCTTCGAAGAGGCGGCCGGCATCACCAAGTACAAGTCACAGCGGCGCGAAGCGCTGCAAAAGCTGGCGCTCACGGACCAGAATCTGGCGCGCGTGGCCGACGTGATCGGTGAAGTGGCCCGGCAGATCGGCAGCCTCCGCCGCCAGGCATCCAAGGCGATGCGGTTCAAGCGGCTCAGCCACCGGCTGCGTCACATGGCGCTGGCGTGGAGCGGATTCCACCACACGCAGCTGACCGCCACGCTGGGCGAGCTCGAGGCGAAGGTGGCGGCCTTTCGCGCCGACGCGGACACGCGGCGCGCCAATCTCGAGGAGCAGGAAACCCGGCTCAACGAGAAGAAGACTCACCGCAGCCGGCTGAACCAGCGCGTGCAGGATGCGCAACAGGCCGTCTTCGACGTGCGCTCGCAACGGGAGGCGGCCGAAAATGCGGCGAACCTGGCGCAGATCAAGCGGAGCGGACTCGAGGATCGGCTGGCGTCGTCGCGGGACAATCTCGGGGAGCTCGAGATGCAGTTGCGCGAAGTCACGGCGCAGTTCGACACCAACGCCCAGGACAAGCAGATGCAGCTCGAGTTGCTCGGCGGCAGCGACGCGGTTTTCCAGCAGCGGAACCGCGAACTCGCGATCGTCGAGGGCGAGTTGAGCAAGATCGAGCAGGAGCTCAACCACGCGAAGTTTCATTTGTTGCAGCTCGAAAGCACGGTCGCGCGGTTGCGGACCGATTGCTCGGGCTATGAAGTCGACCAGAAGACGAGTGCGCACCGGCATGAGTCGCTGGCGCAGGAGCTCGAAGCCGTCCGCCAGCAGCGGGCGGCGGCGGCGCAGCTTGTGGCCGAAATCGCGGCGCGGGTCGAGGAGGCGCTCGCCGAGAAATCCCGCGCGCATAACGAGAGTGTCGCCGCGCAGCAAACCATCACGGAACTCACGCGTGAGTTTCGCGATGCCCAGCGCAAGCTCCAGGAAATCGACCGCCAGCTGGCGCAGCGCACCGCGCGGCTGCGGCTGCTCCAGCAGTTGCAGGAGCGTTGGGAAGGTTTTGGCGAAGGTGCGAAGGCGGTTCTCCAGGGCCGGCTGAATGCCGCGCTCGATGGGGCGGCGGTGGCGCCGATGACGCAGGGGCTTGCGGTGAAGCCGGAGTTCGGCAAGGCGGTGGAGGCGATCCTGGGCGCTGCGGCCGAGGCGATCAGCGTCAGCGATCTCGCGACGGCGCAGCGGATCCTTGCGCAACTCGACACCGAGCAGATCGGATCGGCAGTCCTGCGCGTGACGGAAATGGGCGTGGGCGCGAACGGCCATCCGGAGTTGCCGGCCGGCCTGACGCCCGCGGTGCAGGCGCTGGGCGAAATGGATTCGGCGCATCCCGCGTTCGGAGTGTTGAACGAGTGCTACATTGCCGACGACCTCGCTGTGTTCCTGGAGTATTGGAAGGCGAATCGCGCGTTCTCGTTCCTGGCCGTGGCGACGCGCAAGGGTGACCTCGTGGATCGCCGCGGGCTGATTTACGGCGGCCACCACAGCAGCAAGCGCGCGGCGCACAGCATCGTGCAGCGCGAGATCGACCTGCGCGAAACGAGCAAGGCGCTCGCGGAGGACCAGAGAATCCACGACGAGCAGAAGGCGGCGATCGATGCGTTGAGCGCGCGCCTGGCCGTGGCCGAGCAAGCGCTCGAGCAGCGCCGCAACGAGGTGCTGGCTGCGACGCAAAATCTGGCCGCGGTGCAGGCCGAGCAGCGCAACGCGCAGAGAAACGCCGGCGACGTGGCCAACCGGGTCGCGCGGATGGAAAACGAACTGGTCTCGCTGGAGCATGCCCGCAACGAGGCGCACGCCCGCTGGGACAAGGCGCAGGTCGGCCTGGCCGAGGCGGACGCCGCGGCGCACGCGCAGCGCGACAAGATTCAACGGCTGGAGACGCGCATCACCGAGATTCGCACGGATCGCGACGTGAAGCGTGAAACGCTGGCGCAGGCGCGGCTCGAACTCGCCGAGCGTCGGCAGAAGGTCGAAGTCATCGACCGCGGCCTGGGCGAGATGGAGCGGCGCCGCCAGCAGGTGAGCGAACTGCTGATCCAGCGGCAGACCGAGATCGAAACGTGGGCGGAGCAGACCGCCGAGCTGGAGCAGCAGTCCGCGGAGCAACGTTCACGCGCGGCGCAGCTGGCAGAAACGCTGCTCGTGGCGCAGGAGCAGGTCGAAAAGATCCGGCTCGAGCTTGTCGAGGTGGAGCGCGAGATCAACGGCTTGGAATCGGCGCAGCACGCGGTGCGCGACGAGGCGGACAAGGCGCATGATCTGTTAAGTGCCCACGAGGTGAAGCTGGCGGAGAACCGGCAGCGCGCGCAGTTCCTCGCCGAGGAGGTCACGCGTGAGTTTCAGGCCGCGGTGGCGACGATCGACTGGAAGCACCAGATTTGGCACGCGGAGGACGAACCCGAGGGCGTGAAGCCGCTGGATCTGGATGAAGACGAGGACGAGGAATCGGAAGCCAGAGGCCAGAAGCCGGAAGCCAGCCCAATCCCGGCAGCTGACGGCGCGGCGCAGCCGGCCGAGGTCGCTGCCGCGCCGACGAAGCGGCGGCGGAAAAAAAAGGAGCCGCGCGGTGAGCCGACGGAACAGGATCTGGCCGCGCTCGATGCGACGGATTGGTCCGCGATCAAGGCGGAAATCGACGCGCTGCGGCAGCGGCTGAACAGCATGGGCGCGGTCAACCTTGTCGCGATCGAGGAGTACGCCGAGCTAAAGCAGCGTCACGATTTCCTGCAAAACCAGGTCAACGATCTCACCACGGCGAAGGCCGAGCTGACCAAGGCGATCGACGAGATCAACCTGACGTCGCAGAAACAGTTCGAAGTGACGTTCGAGCAGATCCGGAAAAACTTCGAATATACCTTCAACACGCTCTTCGGCGGCGGTGTCGCCCGGCTGGACCTGATTCAGGCCGAGGACATCCTCGAGAGCGGAATCGAAATCGTGGCGCAGCCGCCGGGCACGAAGTTGAAAAGCATCAGCCTGCTTTCGGGTGGCCAAAAGACGCTGACCGCGGTGGCGCTGCTGTTCGCGCTCTACATGGTGAAGCCGTCGCCGTTCTGTTTGCTCGACGAATTGGACGCGCCGCTCGACGAGTCGAACATCGGCCGGTTCACCGATCTGCTGAAAAAATTCATCGACGAATCGCAGTTCATCATCATCACGCACAACAAGCGCACCGTCGCGGCGGCGAGTGCAATCTACGGCGTGACGATGGAGGAGCGCGGTGTGTCGAAGACGGTGTCGATGAAGTTCAACGCCGAGCGGGGCGAACCCGAAGCGCCGCCGCCGAACATCGCCGAATCCGTCCGCGACGCCCGGGCACCGCTGGCCGCCGTCCCGGCGTAATTGCCCGGGGCCCGTTTTCCCGGTGGGCCCGCCTTCCCTGGGAGCGCGGGCGTCCCGCCCGCATGGCTTGGAAGTGGCACGGGCATCTTGCCCGTGATGGTTCCGTCTCGTTCTCTGGCTTTCTCGTAATCGTTCTCGTTCTCGCAACCCGGGGAGAAAGAAAACGAAAAAGAGGAACGAGAACGAAGGCGGCGCCGCTTTACCCGTCTACAGGATCAAGTCCGGCGGGACGTTGGCCAGGGCCTCCTCGATCGTGGTCAGGCCCATCTTCACCTTGAGCATCGAGTCCTGGTGCAGGGTCTTCATCCCCGTTTTCATCGCGATGCGCTTCAGCCCCGCGACCTCGATTTCCTTGTTGATGCCCTCGGTCAGCTCCTCGCTGTTCGTCATCAGCTCGTGGATACCCACGCGGCCCTTGTAGCCGGTGCCATTGCACGTGGGGCAGCCCTGGGGATTGGCCTTGAAGATCTGTCCGCTCCAGCCGAGCGCCTTTTCGAGAATCTGCTTTTCGCGGCCCTGCGCCTCGTAGGGCACCTTGCAGTTCTTGCAAACCCGGCGCAGCAGCCGCTGGGCGCAGACGCAGACGAGCGAGGCGGAAATGTTGAAGGGCTCGACGCCCATTTCGCCAATGCGCGCGACCGTCGATGGGGCGTCATTCGTGTGCAGCGTCGAGACCAGCAAGTGACCCGTGAGCGCCGCTTCCACCGCGATGCCGGCAGTTTCCTCGTCGCGGATTTCGCCGACGAGGATGATGTCCGGGTCCATGCGCAGGTAGCACCGCAGCGCGCGGGCAAACGTGAGTCCGATCTGCCGGTTCATCTGCATCTGGTTGATGCCGGCGAGCGTGTACTCGATCGGGTCCTCGGCCGTCTGGATGTTGACATCAGGCGTGTTCACTTCGCCCAACGCCGAGTAAAGTGTCATCGACTTGCCGGAACCGGTCGGGCCGCAGTGCAGGATCATGCCGTAGGGCTGGCGGATGCACTCGCGGTATTTGGCCAGGTTCTCCTCGGAGAATCCGAGCGCGGTCAGCGGCAGCGTCGACTTCTGCTTGTCGAGGATACGCATGACCACCTTCTCGCCGTCCTTCATCGGACCGGTGGCGACGCGCAGATCGATGTCGATGTTCTTCTTCGTGTACTTCTTGAACACGATGCGGCCGTCCTGCGGCAACCGGCGCTCCGAGATGTCCAGGTTGCACATGATCTTCAGCCGGGTGGTGAGCGAATTCGTCACCTGTTTCGGCAGCCGGAGCTTTTCCTGGCACAGGCCGTCAATCCGGTAGCGCACGAGCAGATCCTTTTCCATCGGCTCGATGTGGATGTCGGAGGCACCGGAGATGTAGGCGTCTTCGATGATGCGGTTCGCGAGCTGGACGATGGGCGCCGAGTCCTCGCTCTCGAGATCCTCCGCCCTGATCTCGCCGCCGGCACCCTCGCTGTACGCCGTGCTGATGACCTCGGCGACGGAGCCGATGTCAACGTCATCGGAGCCCGGCGCCGTCGTCTTGGCATCCTTGAAGTACTTTTTCAGCATCGCCTCGAACAGCGTTGCCGAAACCACGCTTACCTCCTCGATCGACATGTCGGTCGTCGTGGTGAACGACTCGCGCTTCGCGTAATCGAGCGGGTTGGTCATCAGCACCGCGACCGAACTCGGGCTGAGTCGCTTGTGCGGGAAGACGCCTTCACGGCGGATGACCGCATCGCCGGTGATCTCGATCAACTTGTCGTCGATCTCGATTTCCTCGGGCTTCGTGATGAGCGGGAGGTCGGTGAGCTTCGACACGAAACGCGCGGTGTCGTCGGCGTTCGGGACGAATTTCGGATCCACCATGCGGTGAATCAGCGTGGCCGAGTATTCCGCCACCTCCTTGAGCACCTCGAGGTCCTTCTCGGTGAACTCGCCATCGGTCCCGGCCGCGAGCTCCTTGTTCAGGAGCTGGATGGCGCCGAGCGTGATCGTGGTCTTGAGCGGGACCGTGAGCATCGAGCGGACCTCGAAGCCCGTGGTCTTCGCCATCGACTGCATGAACGGCGCCTGGCTTTCGGTGTTGCGGAAGAACACCGGTTCGCCGGTCTCAATGACCTTGCCGACAATTCCCTTGCCGACCGGCACCTTCAGCGTGAGGAGCTTGGCCGCCGTCTCCTGAAACTTTTTCTCCTTCACCGGATCGCCCGCCCACAGGGTCGGCGAGTAGTAGATTTGCTTGAACGCGATTTCATTTCCTTCGACCAGGTAAAAGGTCATCGACTGCGCCTGGAGCGCCTCCACGACCTTGGAGGCGGTGAGCTCGATGACCGACGCGACGTCCTCGCGGCTCGGAGCGGGCTTCGAGATTACCTTGATGAGCAGCGACCGACGCAGCGTGCTGGCGAGATTGGAGGAAGCCATGATCGGAACCGGAAAAGGTGATGTCCGGCGATTGTCGGCACGGCGCGGATGGCGGCAACGAGAATTCTCGCCGGCAAGGCGAGCGGCGGATGTGCTGTAATTTGCAACCACAATGCTCGCCTTTCTGCAACGCTGGTTTGGCCGGGACGGCCCAGGGGACGTGGGGGAGCGGCTCGCGGCGGAATGGCTGCGGCGGGAGCGCGCGTTCACGATCGTCGCGCGGAACTGGCGCAACCCCCGTGACCGGCGGGAGGAGATCGATCTCGTCTGCCGCGATCATGAGGTGCTGGTGTTCGTGGAGGTGAAAGCCCGTGCCGCGGCGGCGCTCGTGCCCGGCTACTACGCGGTCAATGCGCGGAAGAAACGTGTGCTCCAGCGCGCTGCCCGCAATTACATGCGCCAGCTTCGCGAGCCGCCGACGACCTTTCGCTTCGACGTGGTGGAGATTGGGCTCCCCGCGGCGGGTTCCGACGCCGCACCGCGGGTCCTCCATTTCGAGAACGTGCCGCTGTTTTAGGTTGGGTCGCTGCGGCCGAACCGCCCGCATTTCCCTTGCCGACTGCCGCCACGGGCCGGAAAACTGCCACGTTCCCATGGCCGATCCTCAGCGTCATCCGTTTCTGCACGGACTCAGCAAGCATCGCGGTGCACCGCCGACGGTCGTCGTGATCTTCGGCGCGTCCGGCGATCTCACGGCGCGCAAGTTGATCCCGGCGGTCTACAATCTCGCCGTCGACAACCTGCTGCCGGCCGACTTTTTTCTCGTCGGCTTCGGCCGGAAGCCGATTCCCGACGACGAATTCCGCACGCTCGCCGCGGACGCGGTGAAGGAATTCTCGCGGCGCGAACTCAAGGCCGAGGTCTGGGACCGTGTCGCCGCCCACACGACCTACGTCGCGGGCGGCTACGATGAAAAACCCGCTTTCGACCGGCTCGCCGCCCATATCGATGAAATCGAGCGGAAGCTGGGCCGTGAGATGCAGCGGTTGTTCTACATCTCGACGCCGCCATCCGTGTTCGCCCCGATCGTGGTAAAGCTCGGCGAGAGCGGGCTGGCGGCGCGGCATCGCGGGCTCCCGCATCACTCGAAGGTCGTGATCGAAAAACCGTTCGGAAAGGATCTGACATCGGCGCGCGAACTCAACGCGACGATCCGCTCGGTGTTCGAGGAGCATCAGGTTTACCGGATCGATCATTACCTCGGCAAAGAGACGGTGCAGGACCTGCTCGTGCAGCGATTCGCGAACGCGATTTTCGAGCCGCTCTGGAACCGGAATTTCATCGACAGCGTGCAGATCACCGTGGCCGAGGACGTCGGCGTCGGTTCGCGGGGCGGGTACTACGAGCAAAGTGGCGCGCTGCGGGACATGATTCAGAATCATACGATGCAGCTCTTGGCGCTGACGGCGATGGAGCCCCCGGGTTCGCTCGATGCCGAGGCCATCCGCGACGAAAAAGTGAAGGTGCTGAAGGCGATTCAGCCGCTGACCATCGGACCCGCGGGCGAGGTGGCGCGCGCCCAGTATTCCGCCGGCATGATCGGCGGCAAGCCGGTGCCGGGTTACCGGGAGGAGGAGGGGATCGCACCGCAGTCGAACACCGAGACGTTTGCGGCCCTGCGGCTGTGCATCAACAACTGGCGCTGGCAGGGGGTGCCATTCTACCTCCGTTCCGGGAAGCGGATGGCGCGACGGGTTTCGGAAATCGCCATCAATTTCCGCCGTCCGCCGGGGACCCTGTTCGCCGGCGAGACCGCGCGGTTCGACCTCGCGGCCAACACGCTGTCGTTTCAAATCCAGCCCGACGAGGGGCTGAGCCTGATCCTGAACACCAAGGTGCCCGGCCTCGAAACCCGGACGCAGCCGGTGAAGATGAGCTTCCGCTACGCGACGACGTTTGGCTCGAACACGGCCGAGGCCTACGAGCGGCTTGTGCTGGACGCAATGATCGGTGATGGCACGTTGTTCATCCGTGGTGACGAGGCCGAGGCGTCGTGGAAGCTTTATACGCCCGTGCTGGATTACTGGCGCAGCGTCGGCCGGCCCGGCATGGATGCCTACGCTGCCGGTTCCTGGGGACCCCCGAACGCCGACGCCGTTCTGGCGCGCAGCGCCCACGCATGGCGGCAACCGTAGCCGCGCGGTCGCGCGGAAACTCCAAGAACCAAGCTCCAAGATCCAGAAAAATCCAGGATCCAAACCTCCAAAAGGACGCGATTTGATTCCCGATTCACGATTGATAATTGGTGTTTCCCTGGAGCTTGGATCTTGGTGCTTGGAGCTTTCTTAACATGTCCGCCATTTTCAATGCCCTGCCCGGCATCGAGGTGCCGGTGGATGAGATCAACCAACGGCTGGCGCACATGTGGACGGACACGGCGGCGGACGGACGTCCCGCGCTCGCGGCCGACGATGCCAAGGCGACACAGGTCAATTTCGTTCTCCACTTGGGGATGAAGGTCACGCCGGAGGATGCAGCGCGACAGTTCGACGTGGTGGTGAATTTCTCGCACCGTTATCCCGGTCGCGTCGTCGTCCTGTGCCCGTTGCGGGCGGACGTGGCCGAGCCCGAGATGAAGGCGAAGATTTTCGGTGAGTGTTTCCTCGGAAAATCGAAGTCGGACAAACGCTGCGTCGAGTTCGTGATGCTCAGCTACTCGATCAGTGCGCGGCGGTTCCTGGAGAACCAGGTGTCGATCTGCCTCTCGACGGATTTGCCGCTTTATTATTGGGCGCACCGATTCTCGGAAAGCGGCCGGCTCGCCGACTACCGATACCTTTTAAGCCGCGCGAAACGCGTGCTGATCGACAGTGCAATCGCGCCGCCCGATGCGCTGACGTACCCGTGGCCGAATCCCTCCGCGACGCGTGACCTTGTTTACTGCCGGCTGCTGCCCGTGCGGCAAACCATCGGTCAGTTCCTGGCCGTCTACCCGCCGGCGACGATCGTGGGCGACCTGCGTGGCGTCACGGTGAGCCACAGCCCGGAACTCGCTGCTGAAGGCCGGGTGCTGCTCGCCTGGCTGCGGCGCCGACTGGCGGCGTGTGGCGCGGCCGTCGATGGAGTGCAGCTGTCCACTGCGCCGCTCGCGCCCGGAGGCGGGAGTCTTGCCGTGAAGTTCGACTATGGGGACGCGGGACATCTCTTCCGCTGGAGCGGCGATCTCGCGACCGGCCACGCTTTGTTCGAGGCGGATTTTGGCACTGGTCGCACGAAACTCTCGGCCGCCGTCAGCCTGCTTCCTCCCGAAAATGCACTGAGCGAGGCGATGTTCTTCTAGGTGACGCGCAGCATGAGGGCGGGTCGAAGTGACGACGCTGGAATTCACCCGTAAGTTGCGCGTCGCCAGTGTCCGCTGCGCGGACAAGGTTCACTTCACGTCGAACGGCACGCTTATGGTCGATGTCGCGAGCTGGCGCTGAGCGCCGGCGGCCAGCTCCACGTCGAAGGTCTTGCCGATGTTATTCCCGGCGAGGTCCTCGATCGTGGTCGCCACGACGAGCCGGTAGGCACCTCGCGACCAAGGCTCAACGGGTCGAAATGTCCAGCGACGCTCGTGGTCGTCGAGTGCCACTTCGCCCTCGACCGCCGAGAGCGGCCTGCCGCCTGGTTCGACGCGGGCGATTCCAATCAGCCGCAACGCCAGCGCGCGATCGATCGGTTCGTCGAAACCCACAATGAGCGGTTCGGCCGTGCCCGTCCGCGGCTCGGATTGAATCGTCCATCGGTTCGGGTCCGGTGGGGTGCGGTCCGCCGGGCCGATCCGAAACGTCTTCACGAACGTCGTCGCCAGCGGCGTACCGCCGGCATCGCGCCAGGACGGCTGGATCGCGAGCGTGTAGGTTTTTCCTTCTTCAAAAACCGGTCCCATATCCTCGAGCGGCTTTACTCCGCGCTTAATCCGGCCCGGATCGATCAGCAGCGTCACGCGCGTCATCGCCGGGTCCCAAAGCTCTTCATCGAGCTCGAGAAAGGGCAGCTCGATCAGGTTGCCGGCGCGGTCGCGGAGTTGCACGTGCTCGTAGATTCCGCCGCGGCTCATGGGGGCGGAGAAGTGCACGTAGAACTTGAGTTGGTTCTCCGGCAATACGTCCCCGCTCGGGAAAACCTGGACCACGGCCGTGGCGCCCGTCGCCGGGGCGCGCGGCAGCTCGAAGTACGAAATTACCGGGTCGGTGCGCGCAGCCCCGCTCGGGTCGCTGGTTTCCCCGTGGGCGCCCGGCCGACCAGGTAACCTGACGGGCTGGAATTCCGCGCGATATCGGACGCCCGGTGCGAACGGAAAGCGCGGCTCGAAGCGCAGCGCGTCGCCCACAATCTTCCAGGTGCCGGCGACGGACGGCATCGTCGGCGCGGTTGAGCCGCGCTCCACCGGCTGCTCGACATGGACGGTGAGCAACTCGCTCGATGCCAGGTCGCGCGGCTTCGCCGCGGCAAGTTGCGCCAGGTTATCGCGCGTCAGCCCGTCGACCTCGATCGCCGCCGCGCGCTCATGTATCCAGCGGATCGCGTACTCGGCGCGGGCGGTGAAGCCCGCGCCCAGGAAAAGGACAGCCAGCGCCGTCCTGAGCCTCGATCTCACGGAAGCGCCAGCGTCTCCAGATTTTGGATGCCGCCCGCGCCGGCGCGGATGACCACGGCATGACGGTTGTCCAGGCGGTCGAGCTGGTTGATTCCGTCCCAATCGATTTTCTCGAAAGCCAGGCCCTTCGTGCCGTCGACCTTGCTCGTGATGGAGGAAGCGCCGGTGATTTGTTCGGCCGCGACTTTCATCACGCCCCGCGCGCTGTTCGCCAGCAGGAGGTAGTCTTTCCCGTCCTTCTGGTAAACGACGATGTCGAGCGGACGGTTGCGGTTGCCAAACTCGGCAATCGTTTTCCCCTGGATCTTCGCGCCGGGCTTCAGGTCGCTGAGCGCGAATTGCACGAGCGGGGTGCAGGTGTAGGCGGCCAGCAGGTGCGACTGGTTGCCGACCTTGTAGGGCACGAACGTCCGCACGGGTGCGCGCGTTTCGTAGGCGCCGTGGGCGCCGTGATAAATTTCCACCGTCGTGCCGCGGGTGACGTCCTTGAAGGGGAATTCGATCGCACGCAGAGTCGACGAAAACTCCTCGTTCGAGAGCCCGGCCACGACGACACGGCCATCGGCATACGCGATGTCGGTGATGGCCTCGAGCCGCGGATTGCGCTGCCGGTTGGCCTGGCCCACCATGCCGTCGGTTGGCGCGTCGGGAAGCTCGGCGCGCGAAAACTTCACGCGGTCGAGCGCCACGATCTCGGGCTGTCCGTCGGCCTTGATCCGCAGGAGGACCGGCGCCGCATCAGGACCGCGACCGCGCGAGATCGCGAGATACGCCTGGCGCGAGATTGGATTCACCGCGAGATCTTCGATCACGATTTGGTCCGCCGCGGCGCCAAGCAGCGCCGCGATTTTCTGGTTGATGGCGGTGGCCTTGATCAGCGCGGAACTCGCCGCGGGTTGGGTGTCGCCGGTCGCGACCGCGACGATCGCCGCGGCTTTGGTGTCGGCAATGAACAGCACACCTTCGGGTCCGAAGGCGAGCTGGCTGATCGATTTCAGGGCGGGATTGCCCTCCTTCATGCCGGCGGTGATTCCGGCGTGGGCACCGGCAGCGCCAAGTGCGCACGCCAGCAGCGACAAAACGAGGCATCTCGTGTGGGTCTTCATGGGGAACGGTGGGTTGAGCGCAACGGCGCGAGTGCGCCATTCGCGTTGTGGAGCGGTGACAATCGCCATTGCGCCGGGGGGAGTCAAGACACGCACGGCCGTCCACCCGGCACGGGCCGGGTTGGAACGCGGCGAGTTCCGCTCGAATCGCGGGCGAAAGCCCCGGCGCCTGGGTGCCGGTCGCGGCGATCGTCACTCATAACGGACGGCCGCTATGGGATCGACGGCCAGCGCACGGCGGACCGGGACGTAGCAGCCGAGCAGGGCGACGATCGTAGTGCCGATCGCGACCGCGACCAGCGTGGCGGCGTCGACCGGGCTCACGGCGTAGAGGAAAGCTGAGATAAAACGCGTGAGCCCGATCGCGACGCCGAGCCCCGCGATAATCCCGATGATCGTCAGGGCGAGTCCGCGCCCAAGCACGAGTCGCACCACATCGCGCGGTGCCGCGCCCAGCGCGATGCGTACGCCGATCTCGCGCGTGCGCTGGGTCACCGCATAATTCATCAGCCCGTAAACGCCGATGCCGGCGAGGGCGGCGGCGAACACGGCGAATAGGCCCAGCACCACCACATAAAAACGGTACCCGCGATCGGTGTCGCGCACGAGCTGTTTCAACGTGGTCACTTGCTCGATTGGCTGATCGGGATCGAGTTCGCGCACTGCGGCGCGGAGCGCGCTGGCCAGGGGGCCGGGATCCAACCGTGTGCGTACGACAAAGCTCAGGCCCATCCGAAAACCGATTTGGTAATCGAGATACGAGCCGGCCTGCTGCCGGTACGGATAATAGATGACCTCTTCCTTCCGGCCCCACATTCCGGGACTCAGCGCGTTTTCGATGGTCTGCCGCGTGTTGCCGGCGACGCCGACGATTTCGAACGCGCGCTCCTGATCGAGTGTGCCGTCCTTGAACAGCAGACGCTGGCCGAGCGGGTTTTCGTTCGGCCAGTGTTTCCGCGCGAGCGCCTCGGACACCACCGCGACCGGCGGGCCGGTTTCCGTGTCGCGCTCCGAAAGGGCGCGACCCCGCAGCAGCGGGATGCCCATCGCGGCGAGATAGCCCGGCGTGCATGGCCGGTGCCACGCCATCATGCCCGGGTCGTTCGTTCCGGCCGCCGGCCGTGGCCGGCCCTCGATCGCGAAGCCCAGACCCCAGCTCATCCGGCCGAACGGCAGGTAATTCACGACGGCGGCGCTTTCGACCTGCGGGAGCGTGCGCATTCGTCCCAGCACGCCATCGACGAACGCGCCATGCTCCGGCCGGACCTTCCAGAGTTTCACGCCGTCGACCGCAAAGTTGCCGTCGCGCTGCTTGTCCGTGGCCGCTCCGACCGGCTCGGCGTATTTTGTTCGCGGCAGCGAAATCCGCATGGTGATCACGTTCTCGGCGTTATAACCCGAATCGAGCGCCTGATAGCGGAGGAAACTGTTCAGCAGCAGCCCGGCTCCGGCGAGCAGCGCGACGGCGAGGGCAATTTCGATGGCGACAAATGCGCTGCAGAGCCGCTGCCGGCGATAGTTCGGGGAGGCGCCGCCGTCCTTGAGGTATTCGTTTACGTTTGGCTTTGAGCCGTGGATCGCCGGCACGAGTCCGAACAAGAGCGCGGTAACCAGAACGGCGGCGAGGGTGAAGGCGAGCACCCGCAGATCCATGCCCGCTTCGTCCAGCCGCGGAATGTCGGTTGGGCTGAAGGCAACCAGCGCCCGCGTCGCGCCGTGTGCGAGGAAAAGCCCGAGTCCGCCGCCGGCCGTCGCGAGCACCAGGCTCTCGGTACAGAGCTGCCGCAGCAGCCGGCCGCGGTTCGCTCCCAAGGCGGCCCGGACTGCCATTTCGCGCTGCCGCTGCGTCGCGCGGGCGAGCAGCAGATTCGCGATGTTGCTGCAGGCAATCAGCAGCACCAGTCCCACCGCACCCATGAGAACCCAAAGCTGGCGGTGCACGTTTCCAACCAAGTAGGTGTGCAGCGGCGTGAGTTTCACGCCCCAGTCCTTGTTCGAGGCCGGGTAGGCGGCGGCGAGCCCACGCGCGATCCGATCCATGTCGGCCTGCGCCTGCGCCAGGGCCACTCCGGGCTTCAGCCGCGCAATCGCTGACAGCCGGTGCACGACGCGCTGGGTTGGCGGGTCACGATAAAAAGGATACGGCATCCACAGCTCGGCCTTGCCCCAGTAGGGCAGCACCAGCCGAAAACCCGGCGGCATCACGCCGACCACCGTGTAGGATTCGCCGTCAATCCCCAGGGTGCGGCCCAAGACCTTCGGATCGCCGGCGAGCTGCCGCTGCCAGAAGTCGTGCGTCAGGACGACCACCCCGTATTTACCGGGGGCATCCTCTTCCGGCCGGAACGTCCGTCCGACCGCGGGAGCGATGTTGAGCAGCGGAAAAAAGCTCGCCGAGACGCGCGCGCTGTGGACGAGCCGCGGCTCGCCGGCACCGAGCAGCGTGACCGACCGCGTCGACATCAGGGCCATGTCGGTGAAGACCTGATTTTGCGCCCGCCAGTCGAGAAACGTCCCGGGCGCCACGGCAAACCGGCCGCCCTTGGGCGGGACTTCGGCCACATCAACCAGCTCCTCGGGGTTACGGAACGGCAGCGGACGGAGCAGGACGGCGTTGACCACGCTGAATATCGCGGTGTTGGCGGCAATGCCCAGCGCGAGCGAAAGCACCGCAACCGCGGTGAAGCCGGGGCTCCGGGCCAGCAGCCTTATCGCGTAAACGAAGTCGTCGCGCAGCGCACGCATGGTGGCGATGGGATCCGGAATGCTGACGAAAACTTCCCCGGGGCGGAGCGGAGCGCTCGAAAGGCAGTAGCGGGTTTGGAGGAAGTCGGAGGTAAACAAACACCGCCGGGCACGACAACGGCAAAAAGCGAGTTCGGGCTCGAATCGGCGGGCTTTCGCCATTCGTATCCCGCGCAGCCCCATGAACCGTTCGCTCGTCCTGCTTCTCGTTCTCGGTCTCGGCGCCGCCCCGGCGGCATACGCCTACAAGGAGGTGCCGCCGCCCGAAAAAGTCGTGCTGCCGCCGGCAAAATCGCCGGCCGAATCGATGGCTGCGATTAAAATACCCGCCGGATTCGAACTGGAACTCGTCGCCGCCGAGCCGATGGTCATGGATCCCACGGATGTCGCGTGGGGCCCGGATGGCAGGTTGTGGGTCATCGAAATGGCGGATTATCCCGCCGGAATAGACGGGCAGGGCAAACCCGGCGGCCGCATCCGTTTTCTGGAGTCGACGAAGTCGGACGGCGTCTACGACAAATCCACGCTGTTCGCGGACGGATTGAACTTTCCCACCTCGGCGGTGCCGTGGCGCGATGGCGTGCTCGTCTCGGGCGCGCCCGACCTGCTCTTTCTTCGTGACACGGACGGCGATGGTCGCGCGGACCGGACCGAAAAACTCTTCACGGGTTTCGGCGAGGGCAACCAGCAGCACCGCGTCAACGGCCTGCAATGGGGGCTCGACGGCTGGCTGCACATGGCGAACGGCAACAGCGGCGGAAAGGTTTCGTCGTCGAAGTCCGCCGCGGTCGTGGACATCGGGCAGCGTGACTTCCGGATTTCCATCGAGGACGGGCGGATCGAACTGCTCGCGGGACAATCGCAGGTCGGGCGAAACCGCGACGACTGGGGAAACTGGTTCGGCTGCAACAACTCGAATCCAATCTGGCACTACGCGTTGCAGGAACACTATCTTCGCCGCAACCCGCACCTGGTCGCGCCGAGTTCCACCGTCACGGTGTCGAGCACTCCGGGA
The DNA here is from genome assembly GCA_030648295.1 of Opitutaceae bacterium. Classification (GTDB taxonomy): domain Bacteria; phylum Verrucomicrobiota; class Verrucomicrobiia; order Opitutales; family Opitutaceae; genus ER46. Next base: position 25,918 of record JAUSID010000015.1, read on the forward strand.
GCGGCGCCGGTGTATCCGGTGAGCCAGACGCTGGCGCGGTTCAATGATCCGCAGGGCTTCAACCACATCACATCAGCCTGCGGCGTGATGATTTATCGCGACGAGCTGCTCGGCCCTGATGTCGCCGGCAACGTGTTCGTGTGCGAACCCGTGCACAACCTGGTGCATCGCGAAGTGGTGCGTCCGTCGGGGGTGACGTTCGCGAGCCAGCGCGCGCCAGGGGAGCAGACGAGCGAGTTCTTCGCGTCCGCCGACCACTGGTCGCGATTCGTCGCGGCGAGGACCGGACCTGACGGCGCGCTTTACATTGTCGACATGTACCGGCTCGTCATCGAGCACCCGAAGTGGATTCCCGACGCGTGGCAGAAGCAGCTGGGCAACCTGCGGGCCGGCGACGACCAGGGTCGAATCTACCGCGTGCGGCGCAAGGGCCTCGCATTGCGATCCGTGCCGCGACTCGATCGCGCGGACGCCGCGGGGCTCGTGGCTGCACTCGACACGCCGAACGGGACGGTGCGCGATCTCGCGCAGCAGCAACTCGTGTGGCGGCGCGACAAATCGGCGGTGCCAGCGCTGACCTTGATGGCGTTGGAATCGAAGCGGCCGGAAGCGCGGCTTCAGGCGTTGACCACCCTGGATCTCATGGGCGTAGTGACGCCGGCGGTGGTCGAGCGCGCGTTGCGCGATGCGCATCCCGGAGTCCGGCGTCACGCCGTGCGGGTGAGCGAGCGATTCGCCGGCACAGCCCCGTCATTGCTGGCGGGCGTGGTGGAGCGGGCGGAGGATCCCGACGCGATGGTGCGACAGCAGGCCGCGTACACCCTTGGCGAATGGCGGCAGCCAGCGGCGGCGACGGCGCTGGCCAAACTGCTGCGGCCGGACGAGGATCGTTTCATCCGCACGGCGGCAATGAGTTCGGCCCTCCCGCACGCGGAGGCCCTGATCGCGCAGCTCGGGGCGACGGCGGCGCCCGATGATCCGGCGCTGATCGATCTCGTGGTGGCGACGAACAACGTGAAGGCGCTCGGCCGCGTGTTGAGCGCGATCGCGAAGGCGGCGGAGGGCACGGAATGGACGAAACAATTCAAGGCGCTCGCGCGCGTGCTCGACGGTCTCCAGCGCAACAATACGTCGCTCACCCAGCTTCATCCGGACGGCACGGCCGGGTCGAACGACGTGCTCGGTGGCGCCGACGGCGTTTTTGTCACGGGGCGGAAAGTGGCCGGCGATCGCTCGGGGGCAGTGTCGGAGCGGATCGCGGCGGTACAAATACTGGGCCGTGGACGCACGCGGCAGACCGAGGACGTGCAGCAGCTGATCGCGCTGCTCACGCCGCAGTCACCGATCGAACTTCAACTCGCGGTGGTGTCCACGCTCGGCCGGATGAACAAGCCGACCATCCCGACCAGGCTCCTGGCTGGGTGGAACGGCTATGGCCGCGCCGTGCGGACCGCCGTGCTGGATCTGGTGATGAGTCGCGCCAACTGGGCGAACCTGCTGCTCGATCAGGTCGAGTCCGATGCCTCGATGCGCGCGGAGATCGATGCCGGCCGGCGGCTCGCTTTGGTCCAGCACAGCAACGCCGCGCTGGCCACACGGGCGGCCACGATTTTCAACCAGGGCGTCGACGCGAACCGGCAGAAGGTCATCGACCAATATCTCGCCGCCGTGAAATCGCTCAATGGCGATCCCAGAAAAGGCGCCGAGGTGTTCACGGCGACATGCAGTGCGTGTCACAAATTTGGAGACGTCCCGGGCCGGCTGATTGGACCTGACATCGCGGCGGTGAAGGATCGCACGCCCGATTACCTCGTGACACACATCCTGGATCCGAATCGCGCGGTGGAGGATCGCTACGTGCTGTTTTCCGCCTCGACTCAGGATGGCCGCACGCTGGCGGGCATGCTGACGGGCGAATCCGGCAACAGCATCACCTTCCTCGGACTGGACGGCGCCGAGCAGGTCATCCTGCGGAGCGAGCTGAGGTCGCTCTCGAGCACGAGCCGTTCTTTGATGCCGGACGGCCTCGAGGGCGCGATTCCCGAGCAGGCGATGGCGGACTTGATTGTTTTTTTGGCGGGCGCGCGAGCGGGCCAATAACGCCGCCGCCAGCCGCCGGCTCTGGTCCAGCGATTTGCGGTCACGCTGCGACGGCAGACGGATGGACTTTATGATCAACCGATGTCGCTTGTGGCCCACTGGGTCTTGATGCCGCATGGCATGCGCGAGGTCGTGGATGGTTTCTGATTTCGGTTGCGGCGATTCCCGATGCAACGCCGGTGGCATGAGGAGTATTCGCTCTCTTGCGTTCTGGAAATCCCGTGCAACCGTTGCGGGCGAAAACGTCGCCTCCCCCCTGGCGTTTCGTGAGCCCATGATCACCTACACGATTGACGCTGCGGCCGGCCTGGTCATTTGCCGCGTGCAGCATGGCATCAGCGTGCTCGACGTGGCGAATTACATCCAGGCGCTGATGCGCGATCCCAACTTCACCCCCGGCTGCGATGCGCTGGTGACGATCGCCGACGTGGCGTCGATTCCGCCTTTCGAGATGCTGCGTTATCTCCAGCCGCTCATCTCGGGTTGGACGGCGCGTCGCGGTGCCGCGAAATGGGCGCTGGTTCTCCCGAACGAGGTGGCGCGCACGATGGCCCAAACCGCGTTGCAACATCTGCCGCTCCACGACGTGCAGGCATGTTGTTTCGTGCACGAAGCCGAGGCGCGAGCCTGGCTGGGGCCGCGGCCGAGCCGGGAGCCAGCTGCGCGCGAGTCGGGCGCTGCGATCTAATCCCGGTTGAACGGCTCGCTCCGCGCTCGCCGCTACGCGGGCGGGACGAATATCCTCGTAGCGTCTGGTGCGGGCTGAAGCACCGCATGACGGGGCTGCTGCGATCACAGGGCGCAGCGTGGAGCGCCGGCCCGCAACGGTTCGTTTCGCGGGCGAGGCGCTCGTTCGGGTGCAACCGCAACAGCTTGCGACGTCAAGGCGCGGTGGTACCGTTGGCGCATGAAGCGTCGCAGATTTCTGCAGCTCGCCATCGGCAGCTGCGGTCTCGTTTCCGCCGGCCGCGCCATCGGTGGCGAAGGCGCGAGCGGTGCGAGCGTGATGACGGTGCGCGGACGTCGACCGGTCACCGACCTCGGTTGCGTTCTGCCGCACGAGCATGTGCTCGTCGATTTCATCGGTGCAGCCGACGCATCACCGGCGCGGTACAACGCGGACGCGGCGTTTGCAAAGATCGTTCCCTTCCTCGAGCGCGTTCGGGCACTTGGCTGCGTGACGATGTTCGAGTGCACGCCGGCGTTTGTCGGCCGCGATCCCCGGCTGCTCGTGCGATTGAGCGAGGCGTCGGGTCTGCATCTCGTGACGAACACCGGTTACTACACGGCGCGGCAAAACAAGTTTTTGCCCGCGCACGCTTGGAAGGAAACGCCGGACGAGCTGGCCGCGCGCTGGCTGGGTGAATGGCACGACGGCATCGATGGAACGGCGGTCCGCCCCGGATTCATCAAGATTGGCGTCGACGCCGGCGCATTGACGGCGGAGGGCAGGAAAGTTGTGCAGGCGGCGGCGCGGACGCATCGCGCCTCGGGTCTGACGATCGCCGCCCACACGGGCAATCAGGTTGCCGCACGCGAGCAGCTCGAGCTTTTGCGGGAAGAAGGACTGCGGCCTGACGCCTGGATTTGGGTGCACGCGCAAAACGCGGTGGACGAATCAGCACTCGTCAGCTCCGCACGAGCAGGCGCATGGATCGGGCTTGACGGCGTGTCGCCACGGTCGCTGACGCGACATGTCCAGCTTGTCACCGCGTTGCGCGAGCAAGGATGTTTGTCGCACGTGCTGGTGTCGCAGGACGCGGGTTGGTATCGGCCCGGCGAGCCCGATGGCGGAGTGTTTCGCGATTACGAGCTGCTTTTTCGAGCGTTCATTCCGGCGCTGAAGGAGCGCGGTTTCACCGATGGCGAAATCCGTCAACTCACCGTCGAGAATCCGGCGCGGGCGTTCGCGATTCGGCCGCGGTTGCAGTGAAGCGCGATGCGCGGGCAGCCGACCGCCGCGCCTTACGGCCGGAATGGCGGGCCTTCGAGATACACGCCCTGGCCTTCCGGCAGCTTCACGTGCGTTTCGCTGTAGCCGATGGCGATGGAATAGCGGCCGGCCGGATCGTCGTAGTTCATCATCATCGCGCCGGTGCGTTCACTGTAGCCGCCCTTGCCCCAACCGTAGCTCAGCGAAAACGTTCCATGGATCTGCCGGCGGTCGTCCTTCTCCACCGGTTCCACCGGCGCCGAACGCCGGATGTAGACCGGTGGCGCAAGCAGCGTCCGCGCGACGTTCGCGTTGGCATGCCGCTCGATCAGCGCATCGAGCTTCGTGATCTCGGTCGCCGAGAGCCCGTTCATTCCGGTCAACCGGCGTTCATCGGCCGTGAGCCGCTTTGAAAACGGTTTCGTCGCCGTGGTGCTCTCGGCCGACGCCGCGACGCGTGAACCCGCTTCGCGCCGAACCAAGGCGTCGAGAACCGCGGCCTGATCGGACGTCAGCCGGTTAACGCCACATTCGGCGCGCTCCGGCACGGAGAGAGCCTGGGTAAAACGCACGATGCCGTCAGCCGCGCGAGCGATTCCGCCAGTGAGGCAGGAGAGCGTGAGGATCAGGCCGATGAACCGGGTCACCAACATGCGGGCAAACTGGCGCACATCGACGGAGGACTCACGACTTTTCCTTTCGGTTCCATGATTCCGTGCGCGTTTTCTGAAGCCCATCGACTTGTCATCACTTCGCTGCCACCCCGCCCCGCGACTGCAGCTGGACGACCCTGCGGCTGGGCAACCCGGCCTTCGCCAAGGCGCGGGCGGGCAGGCCAAGCGCCAGCCCTGGAAAGCATGTGGATTTTGATCGCCAGAAAAAACCGCCGGCACGCGGCCGGCGGTTTCTTGAGATGAGACAAACCGGGGCTGAATCAACGCCAGTGTCCCTGCATGTAAACGTACGTGCCGTTACTGTTGCGCTGCCAGCTCGGCGCAGCCCACGTCCGATAGCCCGGAGGCGGGACTGCCCAATAGCCGGCGACCCACTGGTATTGGTCACCATAACCGGGATATGACCAGTAACCTTCCACCCAAACCGAGTTGGGTGACGGCTGCGGCGGAACGGACTCGCGTGGCGCCGAGGTCGGCATCGGCGGCGGTGTCCGCACCGCCGTCGAGGTGGACGTTATCCGGCGGTCGGCCTCGGTCTGCCGCTCGTTCCGGCGGTCAGCCTGGTTGCCTACCGCGGCGCCGGCGAGTCCGCCCGCGGCGGCACCGATGGCGGCGCCGGCTTTTGTTTCACCCGATTGATGGCCGACAATGCCGCCAAGAACGGCGCCGGCGGCGGCGCCGCCGATTGCTCCGCGCTGAGTGTTCGGGCTCGTGGTGCTACACCCGGCGCCAAGAGCCGCAATGAGGAGGGATGCTGCGAATGTTTTAGTCGCTTTCATGGCTGGCATAGTGGCCGGTCCCGCTATGAGGTTCCTGCCCCAAGCCGAACTTTGGTTGGAGCTGAATGGAACAGCCGCACCGCGCGCAGGTCCCCGCGGCCAGCGGTTTCTCCCCGTAAAATGCACGAATGGGCAGCGAGATGGCTTCTGGGGGGTTATGAATCGCGCGCTCAACGGAGATTCGCCGCCGGCGCGTTGACCCAAGCAGCAGGCCCGCTGCGCTTTTTGATTTCCACCTGCTTTCGTTCGGAGTGATGTTTGGCGCTCCATGAGCCACGTCGCGCCGGCTTTCACCGACTCCAGCATGATACCCGTCACGCCCCGGGTTCGTCCGCCCTTGGATCTGAACTTCGTCCCGGCGGTGCTTTGGAACCGCGGCTATCAGGATCTCGTTGCCAAGGATCCCGACGCGCGCCGGTTCGCGATGGTGCTCGTGCGGACTGACGGCACCGTGTCGCGGCACGAAACCCGCGTGCTGTCGGCGCATCATCGCGCTAGCGCGCTCACTCTGCGCTACGCCGAACGATTGCTGAAATTCCTGCTGTGGCAAAAAGGCGGATACCGCGTGCTGATCGCGGGAGCCGGGGAGGTCGCGGCCGAACTCGCGCGCGGTTACCGCCCGACCGGACCGCGTGCGTTCGATCACGAGTCCATGGGATCGCGCATCTATGGGCAGCCATTTTCGATTGCAGCGACGGCATTTGATCAGCTGCCGGAATCGCGTGATGCCAGTCTGCCGCTCGGCCGCCACCTCGACGGATGCCGGATCGGTTTCGATCTCGGGGGCAGCGATCGCAAGGTCGCGGCGTTGATTGAAGGCAAGGTCGTATTTGCAGAAGAAGTACCATGGAATCCTTATTTCGAGCCTGATCCCAGTTACCACCTCGAGGGCGTGCAACAGTCGCTGGCCCGGGCCGCGGCTCATCTGCCGCGGGTTGACGCGATCGGCGGCAGCGCGGCCGGCGTGTATGTGAACAACGAGGTTCGCGTCGCGTCGCTGTTTCGCGGGGTGTCGCCCGAGCTCTTCGACCGGCACGTGCGCCGGATGTTTTTCACCCTCCAGCAACGCTGGGGCGGCGTGCCGTTTGAAGTGGCCAACGACGGCGAAGTCACCGCGCTGGCTGGTTCGATGTCGATGTGCGCCAACGCCGTCCTCGGACTTTCGATGGGTACGAGCCAGGCGGCCGGGTACGTGACCCCGGATGGCAGCATCACGCCATGGTTGAACGAACTGGCGTTCGCGCCGATCGACTACCGCACGGGCGCACCGCGCGACGAGTGGTCGGGCGACCTCGGTTGTGGGGTCCAATATCTGTCGCAGCAGGCGGTCGGGCGGCTGGCGCCCGCGGCGGGCTTCGATTTTCCCGAAAACGTGCCGCTGCCGGAGCGATTGATCGCAGTGCAGCAGGCGATGGCGAAGGGGAACGCGCGGGCACTGACAATCTACGAGACGATTGGTACCTATCTCGGGTATGCGATTGCCCACTACGCCGATTTCTACGAGCTGAAGCACATCCTCGTGCTGGGTCGCGTCACGTCGGGTCCCGGCGGCGATATCATCCTGACGTGGGCCCGGAATGTCCTCACGACGGAATTTCCCGCGCACGCCGGAATATCGCTGCGAATGCCGGGCGAGGAGGAGAAGCGGGTCGGCCAGGCCATCGCCGCCGCGAGTCTGCCGGCGATCGGCAGGATTGTCAGATGACCGGATGATCGGTTCTGCAGATGCTCGGCTGATCATTCGGCCAGGCACCAACGCAGAACCCAAAACCCAAAACCCGAAACCGGCCGAAAGGCCCCTTTCACTCTCACTCTCACTCTCACTTCCGACGATGCTGACCACCCAGAACACCCGTGACGATTTCGCCGGGCTACCTTGCACCATCGCCGTGCTGCCGGTGGGCGCGGTGGAGCAGCATGGGCATCATCTTCCAGTGGGCACCGACATCCTGCTGGCGCAATCCGTGGCGGAGCGACTGGCGGAGCGGCTTGACGCTTACCTCCTGCCGCCCCTCGCGATCACGTCATCGATCGAGCACCGGAAGGCAAAGGGCACGATCTACCTGCGCGCCGACACGCTCGCGCTGGTCATCCGTGACATCGTGGCGTCACTGCGCGACTCCGGCTTCGACCGTCTCATCCTCGCGAATTTTCACGGCGGCAACTGGATCCTGAAGCCGACGATCCGGCAGTTGAATCGGGATTTTCCCGACTTCCGCGCCATCCTGCTTCAACCCGACCTGCCGGCGGCGCAGCTCGCGGCAATCTTCGAGCACCCCGCGGGTGACGTGCACGGAGGCGAATTCGAAACATCGTTGATGTTGCACCTGCATCCCCAGCACGTACGGCCAATGCCGGCCGGCGCCGAAACCGAGAAATCGTTTCCGCCGCAGCCGTATCTGGATTACTTCGACACGACGGAACTCACGCGGCACGGCCACTGGGGCTGGCCGGAGGCGGCTTCCGCCGAAAAAGGCCGCCGCGCGATGGATGAACTCGTCGCGAACGCGTTGCGGACGATCGAGGACATCGAGGCGATGGCGCGGAAAATTTCGGCGCCCGCCCCGGGCGAGGTGAAGCTCCGCCAGCTGACGAGCGGCGATGTTCCCTTCGCGACCGAGCTCAATGCGATCGTCGGTTGGAACCAGACGGACAAGGACTGGCGCGGCTATCTGGAGTTCGAACCCGAGGGCTGCTTTGTCGCCGAGCTCGGCGGGCGTCCCGTGGGCACCGCGACCACGATCAGCTACGGTGATCGGGTTGGTTGGATTGGGATGGTGCTCGTGCGCCCCGAGGGGCGACGGTCCGGGATTGGCACCAGGTTGCTGCGTCATGCCATCGACTACCTCCAGCGTCGCGGGACGGTTTGCATCAAGCTCGACGCCACGCCGATGGGGAAAAAAGTGTATGTCCCGCTTGGCTTCGCCGACGAGTATGAGGTCACTCGATACGAGGGCACCGCGCTGGCCGATGTGGCGAAACCGGACCCGGCACTCCAGCCCTTCGGCCCGGCCGATGTGACCGCGGTCGCGGCGTTCGACCGGACGGCCTTCGGTGCCTCGCGTGAGGCGGTGCTGCAGTCGATGATCCGGCGCAACCCGGAGTTCTGTCATGTCGCACGGGAGGGCTCGAAGATTCGCGGTTATGTCATCGCGCGGGAAGGCCGGCAGGCGGTGCAGCTCGGACCATGGCTCGCGGATGACCCGGCGACCGCCGAGCAGTTGATGCGCGCCGTGTTTCATCGCGTCGGCGGCCGGCGGATTTTTGTCGACGTGCCGAATCCGAACTCGGCGGGCTGCGCGCTAGTCGAGAAATATGGCTTCGCCGTTCAACGCGGATTTACGCGCATGCACCTCGGCGAAAACCTCAATCCCGGCAGTCCGTCGGATGTTTACGGCACGAGTGGTGCGGAAAAAGGGTAGAGGGCCAAACCTCCACTCGCTCACGCTCGTAGCCACTATGCGCCCTTCGTGTAGCGGCGAGCACCAGCGAGCCAACGGAACTTCCACTCGCTGGCTGGTCTGCCTTGAAACTCATCAATATCATCCCTGCGTGTCATTCTGAGCGTAGCGAAGAATCCAGCAGCGCGATGGCATGCGTGTATCTCGCTGGATTCTTCGCTGGCGCTCAGAATGACAGCATCGCGGCGGCCCGAGTTGCCACGGCATTCACTTCCGCTCGTACACGACCTTGCCGCCGACGATCGTCGTTTGCGCCCGGAGTTCATTCAACCGGGCTTCCGGCTGGGTCATGAAGTCGCCAGTGAGGATGGCCAGGTCCCCAAACTTGCCGGGTTCGATCGAGCCTTTCCGTTTCTCGTCGAAACTGATCCACGCCGCATCGATCGTGAACATCCGCAGCGCTTCCTCGCGTGAGACGCGCTGTCCCGGCCCGATGACCTTGCCGCCTTCGGTCTTCCGCGTAATCGCGGTCTGCATCGCGAGAAACGGGTTGTAGGGATTGAGCGACGTGTCCGGATCGAATCCCTGCATGTGGTCCGCGTTCAACGCGACCTTCACGCCCGCTTTCCGCCACGTTTGCAATCCGATGAAACTCTCCATGCGTTTCTTCCCGAGGGCATCGAGCAACGCGTCACCGTCCTTGTAGAACCACGCGGGCTGGGTGTCGACAATCGCGCCGAGTCGGGCGGCACGGCGGGCCGCTTCGTCATTGGCAAAATAGGCGTGGATGAGGTTGTAGCGCCGCGGCGCGACCGGGCTGTCCTCGTTCGACGCCTCGACGGCATCGAGCACCGCGTCGACGCCGGCATCGCCCGTCACGTGCGACGACATCTGCCAGCCCATCTTGTGGCCGGTGCGGATGATGTTCTTCAATTTGTCCGGGCTGATGCGCAAATCGCCGCGGTAGTTCGGGTCCGAGATGCCGTAGAGCGAGAACGCCGCGGGGCCGTAGGGCTCGCGCAAATACGCGGTGCCGTAAAGCGCGCCGCCGTCGACGCCTACCTTGAGTGGACCGACCCGCACCCAATCGTCACCGTCGCCGGTCTTGAAGGGCAGCTTTTGAATCGCCTTCTCCGTGCCCTCGACACTGCCGTCGGTGCTGAGCCCGATCGTCACCGTGACGCGCACCGGCAGCCGCCCTGCATCCCGCAATTTCTCGTAGGTGCGGAATCCGTCGAGGTTGGAGTTGCGGTCGCCGATGCTGGTGATGCCGATCTCCGTGTACCGCCGCAGCAATTCCGCGAGCGAGGCATGATATTTCTCCTCCGGAATCGACGGCCCGCTGACGAACTTGGTCAGGAGCGCGCCGGAGTTTTCGATCACGCCGGTCGGCTGGCCGTCGCTGCCGAGGTGAATCTTTCCGTTGCCCGCGGGTTTGGTCTCACTCGTGATTTGCGCCGCGGCGAGGGCGCGCGAGTTCAGGATTTGCACCGTCTTGTTGGCGTATTGCCACGTGAAGACGGCCGGGTGGTCCGGCGCCGCCGCGTCCAGATCAGCCCGGCTGGGAATCCGCCGCTCGCGTATCCGCGTGACATCTACGCGGGGCAGCTGAATCCAGGTGCCGGCCGGCAGGGGCTTCGCCTTTGCCCTGACCCAGTCCTGAATTTCACGAATCGAGTGCAGCTGCCGGAATGGCTGGCGCGCCTCACCGCGGGCGGCGCCCGTCGCGTGCACATGCGATTCAATCAGCCCCGGAATGACCGTCCGCCCCTTCGCATCGATCGTGCGGGTTTGCGGGCCCACCTGCGCCCGTACTTCCGCATCCGTCCCGACGGCGACGAACACGCCGTCCTTGATCGCGACTGCCGTCGCCCGGCGCGAAGATCCGTCGAGCGTGAGCACCCTGCCATTGGTCACCACCAAATCGGCGGCGGCGAGCGCGGCCGAGTCGGTGAGCAGACCGATGGCAAGGACCAAAACGGTACGAAATGGAAACGCGGGTGAGTGCATGGGGGAACGAGAGGGTGCTTATCGTGGGTTACGCGGATAAACGCGAGCCAGTCCTCGCGGCGACGAAAGTGCAATTCCGCGAAAAGCTCACGCTTTCCGCTACCGCAGCGCACGTTTCGCAGAACATATCGCCAGCGATGCGCGGCCTCAGACCAATTCAACCACGGATCGCACGGATGAACACGGATGCGAATTGGTTTTATCCGTGTTTATCTGTGTCATCCGTGGTCGCATGGTTTTGGAAATCTTGAAATCGGGCATCTGTCATCGGGCATCTTGAAATTGGAAACCGCATCGAGCGCCAATGGTTTGGAAATTCTCAGATTTTAGATGCCCGATGCCCGATTTCACGATTTCCGAAATCACACGGTCTGAGGCTGCGCCTCTCTAGATCGATTGCTGACCCCACGGCATCGGCATCGTCGGCTTTCGCCGGTGGCGATCGCGGCGGCGATCCTTGGGCCGGGCCTTGAACCATTTGATCAATCGCGCGAGCTGCTTCACCGCCTCCTCATAGGCGCGCTCGCCCTTTTCCACCGACGCCTTCTCGGCGTCACCGAGCACGCCGCTCTCGCTGTAGCTGCTCGTCCACGAGACCAGCGTGGCCGGTCCGGCGCCGAACAGGTCGACCCAGTTGAACGGGCTTTTCTCCTCGTTCATGCTGATCACACCGCTGTGTATTCGATCTTTCCTGACATTGTCGCTGTCGAGGTAGAGGTAGAGCGATGTCTCGAGCTCGCACGCGTGCGAGCAGCCGCCGGGAAACTTGCTCTGGCGCCACGACGGCAGGAAGTCCCTGTCCACCGTCAGCAGGTTCCACCACGCACAGACGACGCATTCCGCATCCGTATCGAGGTTCGTGCGGCGCGCGACGAGGTCGAGGTTCGGCATGTTCGAGCCGTGGCCGTTGAACAGGACGATTTTTTTGAACCCGTGGTACGCGAGCGATTTGGTGATGTCCAGGACGTGCGCGATGAAGTGCTCGTAGTGCTGGTTGATCGTGCCCGGAAAATCCATGACGTGCCCGGTGTAGCCGTAACTCACCGTCGGCAGCACGAGCATCTGGTCACGGATCAGGTTGCCGGCGCCCCACGCGATGCCGGTGGGACACACGATGTCGACGTCGAGGGGCAGGTGGGCGCCATGCTGCTCGACCGCGCCACAGGGCACGACGCAGACCTTGCCCATCTCGACCGCGTCGTCGATTTCCGGCCAGGTGAGCTTCTCATAACGATATTCCGTGGCCGCCCGCGAAGGCTTGTCCTGCTTGCGCGATTTCATGTCGGGTTTTCCTCCGCCGTGATTGGCGTCACCGGATCCAGAAAGAGCCAGCAAATGCCGCCAAGAAAATAGATTGTCCCCGAAATCCAGAACGTCACCGCCCAGCTGCGACCGGTGAAGTCGAGGATCATCCCAATCACGAGCGGCGCGAGCATGGCGCCGAAGCTGCCCATCATGTTCATGCTGCCGGAAAGCGTGCCGGCATAGCTGCCGCCGACATCCATGCAGGTGCTCCAGCTGCCCGGCATCGTCAGGTCGTTGCCCAGGCTCGCGAGTCCCATCGCGACCATCGCGAGCAGCGGATCGCCAATGTAGAACGATGACACGAGCAGCACGGACGCGGTGCTGAATCCAACCAGCGCGAGCAGCCTTCGCGTTCGGGCCACATCGCGCAGCAGCCGCGTGAGCCGCGGAGTAACGAAACCGGTGACAATGCAACCGAGCCCGCCGAAGAAGAGCGGAATCCCGGCGAGCGCGGCGACGAGAACTTTCCGCGCCGTGTCGGGCGCCAGGTGGCCGGACAGGATTCCCTCGAGCCAGAACATGAACGCGTTCTGGTTCAGCTCGAGCCCGCGCGTTTCGCGCAGGTAGGTCGGCAGCCAGGTGACGTAAAAGTACCAGCCGTACGTCAGGCAGAAGTACTGCACCCAGAGCAGCCACACGGTCCGCGAACGGGCGAGTTTTGCCCATGGCACGCGCGGCTGGGTGGGACCGGCGGCGTGATTGCCACGCAACAGCTCGAGTTCGGCGCTGTTCACGCCGGGATGATCCTGCGGCCGATCGCGAAACGAGGAATAGAAGACGATTGCCCAAACCACACCCATCGCGCCGAAAAGGACGAACGTGTTGCGCCACGACAGCCATGACATCACCCAAATGACGAGCAGGGGAGTAAACGCTCCGGCCCAGCGGGCGCTGAGCCACATGACGGCCTGGGCACGGGTGCGTTCGGCGGCCGGCAGCCAGATCATGAACGCCTTGGTGAGATTCGGAAAACATCCTGCCTCGCCCGCACCGAAGAGAAAACGCGCCACCATCAGCGATGCCAGGTTCCACGCATAGCCCGTCGCGGCGGTGAACACCGACCACATGACGACCACGCGCATGAGAACCTTTCGCGGCCCGATGAGATCGCCGAGCCAGCCGCCGGGAATTTCAAACAGCGCGTAGGCGAGCGAAAAGGCGGAAAATGCCACACCCATCTGCGTCGCGGACAGCTTGAGCTCCGCCTGAATGAACGGCGCCGCCTGCGCGATGCACACGCGATCGACGTACGTGACGATCGCGAGGGTGGCGGCAAATCCGAGCACGGTGTGACGCACCCGCGACGGTCGCAGCCTCGCCGGAGCAGCGGGTGCCGGGGTGGTGGGGACGGGCGCGCCAAATGCACGGGGCGTGGGGCTCAAGGGGCGGAAAAAAATTTCCGATTGCAGACGGAAGGTTGGCGGGGAGGGGGCGCCGACATTCGAGAGCACCGCGCGGCAGTGCGATCCGAAAAAGCGGAGCCGGGCCTTTTCTTGCGTGTGGATTGGGTGCAGTGACCAGCCCGTGTTTTCAAACCTCGGCCAGAAGCTCGGCTTGGCGGAGCGGGTGAGGGTTCGCAAGACCGCCATGCGGGCGCGAGAGAATGCCCCAACATGTATTCGTAATGAAGACCGGTTGTAGGTTGCGACCTCGTGTCGCAACGACGGCATGCATTCCGAATGTCGTTGCGCGACAAGCGCGCAACCTACGCTGACCATCGCCACGCGGACATCCGGCTTTACCTCGCCCGGGAACTGGAAGATTACGCTCCCATGCCGCTTCGCATCCCCCCTGCGTTTCTGCTTTCGGGTGTCGCGAGCGTTTGCGCGATCGCGCAGCCCGCCGAGCATGCCCACGGCCCCACGACGGCCAGTTCTGGGGTGGTGACAACCGCGGTGCCTCTCGTCGCCGTCGATGGCCAGCCACTCGCCGCGAACGTCCAGCGGGTCGCCGAGGCGTTTGATTATCTTGGCGCGGCGTTTCCGGCGGAACTGCGGGCGGAATTGTCGAAGGCTGGTCAGGCCCGCGACGCGCAGCGGTTGCAGCAACTGCTCGATTCCCGCGTGTTGCTGGCGGTCCATATCAATCCCGAAGTCCGCGTGAAGGTTGGCCGTGGCCCCGCGGCCGCTGCGCTCCAGCAGGCGGGTTACACGCCCGTGCTGGTGAAGGTGATGAACGAAAGCGGGGGCACGCAGCGGCTCCGTATCGGCAGTCCGCAGTCCGGGCCGGTCTACGCGGGCATGAGCAAACTCGCGGGCGAGCGGATGCAGCAGCCGCACCTGCGCGAAAACGAAAACATCACCGGCCGCACCGATCGTTTCCTCGAGGTGGAGATGTATTCCGCTCCGCCGATGACCGCGCAGCTCAGCGGGCTCGAGGTCGAGTACGCGATCGCGCTGCTGTATTCGGCCGAGGCAGGGCGGCGCGAGGCGACGCTCACGTTTGATGTCGGTCAGGGCACGCAGGATCTCGGATTCCGTGCCGAGTTGCCCGTGTTGTTCGAAATCCGGCCGGCGGTGGCGGTGAAGCTGAACGTGCAGGATCACGACGGCACGCTGACGATGGGACGCTTTCAGTTTGTCGATTCGCAGGGCCATGTCTTCCCGCCGCAGGCCAAGCGGTTTGCGCCGGATCTCTTTTTCCAAAAGCACATCTATCGCGCGGACGGCGAGACGGTGTTCCTGCCTCCGGGGCAGTTCACGATGTCCTATGGCCGCGGCCCCGAGTATCGCTGGATCGAGCGGCGGGTGACGATCCCAGCGACCACGCCGCGTGAAAGCGGTCGCGGCCCCGAGATCAGTGTGAAGCTCGAGCGCTGGGTCGACCCCGCGGCCCGCGGTTTCTTCAGCGGCGATCACCACATTCATGCGTCGGGCTGCGCTCACTACACCGTTCCGTCCGAGGGCGTGGAACCGGTCGTGATGTTCCGGCAGGTGAAAGGCGAGGCGCTGAATGTCGGCAGCGTGCTGACGTGGGGCCCGGGCTTTGATCATCAGCAGGGGTTCTTCGCAACGAAGGTTCACGCGCTCAGCGAGCCGATGACGCAGTTCAAGTACGACATCGAGGTGAGCGGGTTCGGCTCACAGGCCCTCGGTCACGTCTGCCTGCTCAACCTGAAGGAGCAGATTTATCCGGGCGCGAGTGGCAGCAAGAACTGGCCGAGCTGGACATTGCCGGTTCTCCGCTGGACGAAAGCGCAGGGCGGCGTCACGGGCTACGCGCATTCCGGCAGCGGGCTCCAAATCGAGCCGCTTCTCGCGGCGAGACGTCTGCTCGCGCAACTCGACGCCAATCGCGACGGTCAGCTCGATGCGGGCGAGGCTGGCCGCGGTCTGTTGCCGGAGCCGTTGACGATGACCGATTCGAATCACAACGGGCTCATCAGCGAAACCGAACTCACGGCCAGTCACGACCGCGTGGCGGATCAGCTGCCGAACCTCGCCATCCCGGAGCTCAACAGCGTCGGCGCGCAGGAGATTTTCGTCACGGCGGCGCTCGGCGCCTGTGACTTTATCAGCGCCATGGATACGGCGCGCGTTCGTGAATGGAACGCCTGGTACCATTTGCTGAACTGCGGGCTGCCGGTGAAGGCGAGTGGCGAGACGGATTTTCCGTGCATGAGCGGAACGCGGGTGGGGCAGGGACGGAGTTACGTGCAACTCGGGAAGCGCGACGGTTTCGATTACGTGAAATGGTGCGAGGGTATCGCCCGCGGCCGAAGCTACGTGAGCGACGGCTACGCCCATGCGCTCGAGTTCACCGTCAACGGCACGCCGGCGGGCGACGAGGTGCGGCTGGGCGCGGCGGGCGACGTCACCGTGCGGGCGGAGGTTGCATTTTCGCCCGAGACACCGCTCGAGGTGATGTACGGCGGGGCGATGCCCGTGGGCGGACGCCGCTACGTTGGCGACACCGTCGTCATGTATGAAACCCAGGCGATCGACCGCGCTTATCAACGGGGCGAGCGGCGCGTCGAAATCGTCGTCAACGGCACCGTGGTCGCGAGCCGCGACGTCCCTGCCGATGGACATGAGCACGCAATTGAATTCAAAATACCGATCGAACGCAGCAGCTGGATCGCCGTGCGGCAGTTTCCGCAGCTGCATACGAACCCGGTGAACGTGATCGTCGCTGGCAAACCGATTCGTGCCTGGCGGGCCAGTGCGGAATGGGCGCTGGGTTGCATCGATCAACTCTGGCGAATCCGGGGCAGCCGAATCGCCGCGTCCGAGCGCGACCAAGCCGCCAAAGCCTACGAGCAGGCGAGGGCGTTCTACCGGCGCGTTATCGACGAAACGCCGGCGGGGCAGTGATCGACCCTGGGAGCGCGGGCGTCTGTCTGATTGCGGATTGCCTGGGAGCGCGGGCGTCCCGCCCGCATTGCTGGCCGCGTTCCTTTTCGAATTCAATGACAGCCTCGTCACCTCGGCTGCTACGTGTCAGATCGCGCAGCAATTCCGTCCGGTCCTGCTCCCTGCTCCGCGGCGCAGCTGACAAGAACTCGTTTACTCCCGTTTAAGCGCGCCGCACTTCACACACTCTGCACTCGACCCGCCGCGGAGCGTTGTTGAGATTCTCCTCGTCCGATTTTCGTCGGAGTCGTCGGCCGCCCGCCAAGCACCCCACCAATCTGAAAATCATGTCTTCCCCGAACGTCACCAACCCCGCCCCATCGTCCCTCAGTCGCCGCCATTTTCTGCGGCAGACCGCCGCAGCCGGCGTCACCGTCCTCGGATTTCCCGCCATTCTCCGCAGCGCCTCGCCGAACTCGCTGCTGCAGGTCGCGAGCATTGGCGTCGGCGGGATGGGTGGCGGCACGATGAAGAGCGTGGCGAGCCACCCGAAGGTGAAGATGGTCGCGTTGTGCGATGTCGATCAGCGGTTCCTCGACGCGGCGGCCAAGTTGTTTCCTGACGCGTCGCAGCACAAGGACTGGCGTGAACTGCTCAGCCGCCATGCGGGCAAGTTCGACGCCGTCACGATCGGCACCCCCGATCACATGCACGCCGCAGCCGCCGTCACCGCCATTCGCGCGAAGAAGCATGTCTATCTCCAGAAGCCGATGGCGACGACCCTGCACGAATGTCGCGTCATCACCCAGGAGGCCGCGAAGGCCGGCGTCATCACCCAGCTGGGAAACCAGGGGCGCTCGAGCATCGAGAGCCGGATGACCGTCGCCCTGTTGCGCAGCGGCGCGATCGGGAAAATCAAGGAGGTCATGCTCTGGGAAAACAAACCCCTGAGCTGGTGGCCGAAAAACACGGAGCTGCGCGCCGAGGGCGACCCGATCCCGGCGACGCTGGACTGGGATCTGTGGCTGGGCGTCCGTGAGCCGCGCCCATTCCTCGCCCAGACCTATCACCCCAAAACCTGGCGCGCCTGGTACGATTTCGGGGTGGGAGAGATGGGCGACATGGGGTGTCACCATTTCGACATTACGTTCGACGCGCTGAGGTTGACGGCGCCGTTGCGCGTGCGGCAGACCACGCCGGGCAGCTCGGGCGCGTTGTGGGGACAAAAACGCGTGGTGGAAATGATTTTCCCGGGCAGCGACATCACCGCGGCGAAGACGGTGCCGGTGACGTGGTATGACGGCGGCATGCAGCCGGACTGGAGCAAAATCAAGCTGCCGAACGGCATCAAACAGGCGCCGCTGTCCGCCAACTACTGGATCGGTGAGCGCGGCTCGATTTTCAAAATCTACGGCAGCGGCCGGCCGTTCGTGCTGCCGGAGGAAAACTTCCCGCCGGAAAAATACCCGCGGGATTTCAAGGGCCAGAATCACTATCACGACTGGGTCGACGCCGTCGTTGAGGGCCGCAAAGCGTGCGACGACTTTGCGCATGGCGGGCCGCTGACCGAGACGGTGCTGGTCGGAGCGATGGCGGATCGTTTCGCCGGCGAATGGCTCGAGTGGGATCGGAAGAACCTGAAGTTCACCAATCACGCGAAGGCCAACGCGCTCATCCGCCGTTCCTATCGCGACGGCTGGAAGGTGAAGGGGTTGGGGTGAGTGGAAAGCTTGCGAGATCGGGACCGACTTCCTCGTTCTCTTAATCCCTGGTCGCCTGCGGCGCCGCCAAAGGCGGGTAAACTTTCCCTTTCTCTCTGCTGGGAGTCTACCGCAATCAACGCATTGCGGGCGAGACGCCCGCGCTCCCAGGGGAAAGAATCACAACACGCCTTACGGTTGCCGGTAAAGTGGCTGCGGCTTCCAGCCGCAGATTTTACTGTTGAGCACTCGGAATCTATCGCGGGCCAGTTCGCGATTGCGAAATTCCAACCATTGCGGGCGAGACGCCCGCGCTCCCAGGCAATCCGCAATCCGAAATCCGCAATCCGAAATCAGACAGACGCCCGCGCTCCCTGGGAAAGAATCACAACACCCCTCACGATTGCCGGTAAAGTGGCTGCGGCTTCCAGCCGCAGATGCCTCGAATTCACGGATCGAATACATCACCGGCTGGAAGCCGGTGCCACTCGGCGAGCGGCGTCGCCGCCGGCCAGGGCGGACCCTTCGGGGGACATTGAGCCGACCATCCGACCATCAGCTCACCGCTTCACCGACAACCGACCACCGCTTCACCGACAAACGGCGGGCGAGACGCCCGCGCTCCCAGGCAATCCACAATCCGAAATCCGCAATCCGAAATCAGACCGACGCCCGCGCTCCCAGGGAAAACTACAGCCCCCGTACCGCTTCTTCGAATACCTGGCACGCCCGGTCGATTGCGGCGCCGTCATGCGCCGTGCTGAGAAAACCGGCCTCGTAGGCGCTGGGGGCCAGATAGACGCCGCGTTCCAGGCACGCATGGAAAAACCGGCCGAACAGTTTCGCGTCGCCCTTTAGCGCCGTGTCGTAATCACGCACCGGCGTCGCGGTGAAGAAGATGCTGAACATGGATCCGCACTGCGGCACCTGAACCGGAATTCCCTTTGCCCTGCCCGCTGCGAGCACGGCATCACGCAGCTGCCGGCCCAGCTGATCAAGTCGAGCATACGGATTCAGCTCCTCGAGCATCCGCAAACCCGCAATGCCCGCCGCCATCGCGAGCGGATTCCCGCTGAGGGTGCCCGCCTGGTAGACCGGGCCGAGCGGGGCGATCAGGTCCATGATGTCGGCCCGGCCGCCGAATGCGCCGACCGGCAGCCCGCCGCCGATGATTTTTCCGAGGCAGGTGAGATCGGGCGTGATTTTCTCCCGCTCCTGCACGCCGCCTTTCGCGATCCGGAATCCCGTCATCACCTCGTCGAAGATGAGCACCGTGCCGTGCTTCGCCGTGATCTCCCGCACGTATTGGAGGTAGCCGGGATCGGGCATGATGAACCCGACGTTCCCGCAATAGGGCTCGAGGATGACGCACGCGATTTGGTTCGGATTGGCCGCGAACGCCGCCTCGAGTGCGGCCCGATCGTTGTAGGGAAGGACGACCGTTTCCCTGGCGAACGACGCCGGAACGCCGGCGCTGTCGGGATTGCCATGCGTGAGCGCCCCGGAGCCGGCCTTGATTAGCAGCGAGTCGGAGTGGCCGTGATAACAGCCGGCGAACTTGATGATCTTGTCCCGTTTCGTGAATCCTCGCGCCAGCCGGATCGCCGACATGGTCGCCTCGGTGCCGCTGTTGCACATCCGCACTTTCTGGATCGACGGTACGAACTTCACGATGAGCTCGGCCATCTCGACTTCATACGGATTGGGCGTGCCGAACGATGTGCCGTGTTCGAGCGCCGTCGCGATCGCGGCTTTGATTCGCGGATGATTGTGGCCGTGAATCGCCGGGCCCCAGGTGCAGACGAAATCGATTAGCTCGCGATCGTCGGCCGTGATGAGCATCGCGCCGCGGGCAGCCTTGACGAAAAACGGCGTGCCGCCGACGGAGCGGAAGGCACGAACGGGCGAGTTCACGCCGCCGGGAATCAGCTGCCGGGCGCGGGCGAAAAGAGCTTCGGACTGGTTTTGGTTCACAAGAAGAATGGTGCCAAGGGCGTCCGGAGGGCCGGGCCGCAGTTGATTAATGCACGGTCACAGAACACGGTCGCCGTGCGATCGCCGACAAAAAAATCGCCTGCGCAGTGCAGGGCGGTGAAGCGGTGAAGCGGTGAGACGGTTGAAGAACGCGAGACTTGGAAAGAACGCGAGAACGCGAGACGTCGATCGGTGGGGCGGTGAAGCGGTGGGGCGGTGAGTCGGTGAAGCGGTGAATCGGTTGTGGGTGAGTCGGTGGCGGCAAATGGGGAATGGGGAATGGCGCGTCCGGATATCTGAATTCTGGCATCTGGCTTCTGCCCTCTGCCGTCTGTATCGCTCTGGGAGCGCGGGCGTCCCGCCCGCATGGTTTGTCGTGGCACGGGCGAGTGGCAAATGGGCAATCGGCAGCCGAGGACGAGGGACCAGAGACTAGAGACTAGAGACCAGAGACCAGAGACAGGACCACTGACCACTGACCACGGACCACGGACCATCCGACCCTCCGCGCCTCCGCTCCTCCGCCCGACCCACCGCCTCACTGCTTCACCGATTTCTTATCTCCGACCACCTGAGCATCCGACCATCTGACCATCTGTCCTTCAACCGACTCGCCGATTCACCGCCGACCGACCACCGGATAACGGGCGGGCGAGACGCCCGCGCTCTCCCAAGGGAACAACGCCGTGCGATTCGTCGTGGTTTGCCGAATCCGAAATCCGAAATCGACCGGCGCCCGCGCTCCCAGGACGCGTGCCACAAGCATCCACTACGTAGCGGCGAGCACCAGCGAGCCGAACGTTCCGACCGTGCCGCTCTCGGCTCGCCGCTACGGGTGAGCGGCGGAACTACCGGCCGAGCAGCGATCGCATTTCCGCGTCCAGCGTCTCCTCGCCGAGCACCGAGACCAGTTCATCCACATCGGGCGCGAACTTCGGCGGTGGTTCGTTCGATTCGATCGTCCGCGCCTTCAGCGCGAACCGCAGTGCATTCGTCGCCGTGGCCCGCGCCAGCTCGCGGTTCCCGAGCCGGGAATAGATCTTTCCCGCCTCGGTGTTCAGCGCCGCGTAGAGCAGGACCTTGTCGCGGGCGAGTTCCGGCGGCTCGTTTTCGATGAGCATCGCGAAGTGCTGATCCGGCGTGAATCGAAACAGCTGGTCGCGCTCCATACTGAACAGCCGCTCGCACCCCTCCACCACAATCTCGAGTGCCTCCTGGTCGGCACCGGAGCGACGCTTGAATATCACCCGCGCGATCAGTTGCGTCACCTCATCGATGATCCGCAGGATGTAGTCGCGTCGCGAAGTGATCATGGCATCGAAGAGCGGACGCTACTTCTTCGGAGGCTCGATCACGATTTGCCGGAGATCGGGCGCGGTCGCACCGAAATCGGCCTTGGCGGCGGGATAACCGTTTTCAGAAAGAATGTAGGCGACGACATCAGTGCAGAGGTCCCGACTGAGCGTCAAAGGGTCGTCCGGCGGCATCGTCCGGCGGGTCGTATCGATGAGCCGGTGCACGGATTTGTTCTTCCAGTTCTTGAAGAACGCTTCGCCTTTCAGCGGCGTCGACTTCTTGCCGTCGCCCTCGAGTTCATCGCCGTGACAATCGGCGCACTGCGCCTCGTAGGATTTTTTTCCGCGAGCGATCTGCTCCGCGGAAAAAACGCCATCCCAGATCGAGCGCGACGCGGATGCGGCAAATGTAATAGGCACGAAGGCCAGCATCCAAATCGTCTTCTTCATGAGCGGAGGGGCGACCAACGTTATCAACCCGGCGACAGGCGCAAACAAAACCGCGCACCGCGAACCAATTTGGCAGCCATTACAGCGAAGTGGCTGCGGCTTCCAGCCGCAGATGGTGCGGATTTTCCGTCCGGCTTTCGTAGCAGCGGAGGTGACGACGCTGGCACTTTCAATCCACCGATCGTCTGCTTGTGCTTCCAATCCGATCTGCGGCAGGGCCAGCCCTGAGCCTGCCGAAGGGATGCCGCAGCCACTGCGAGACGATTCGGCAGCCGTGGCAGCAAAGTTTCGGGCCGACGCACGAGGGCAGCGAAAGCTGCACGGCTTTCGCTGCACCTCAGGCGGAGCGTGGCGCTTCAGCTCCAGCGCAAGTCGGAGCGTGAGATCGGGAACTGCCGGACGCGTTTGCCGGTGGCGGCAAAGATCGCGTTGGCGAGCGCTGGCGCGACGGGCGGAATCGCCGGCTCGCCGAGCCCCGTGGTCGGGTTGTTCGACCGCAGGAAGTGCACGTCGATTTTGGCCGGCGCATCCGGCATCCGGATCATCGGGTAGTGGTCGAAATTACCCTGCACGATCCGGCCGCGCTCGATGTCGAGTTCCTGATACAGCGCCGTGCTGAGACCGTCGATGATTGAGCCTTCCACCTGGTTTTCCGCGCCGCTGAGGTTGACGATCTGCTGGCCGACGTCGCACACGCAGACGAAGCGGTCGACCTTGAGTTCGCCTTGCTGCGACACCGTGACTTCCGCCACCTGCGCGATGTAGCCGCTGTGGCTGAAGTGAAACGCGATGCCCTGGCCCTTGCCCCGGGGGAACTTCTTCGGATTCCAGCCAGCCTTCTCCGCGACCATCTTGGTCACGGCGGTCATCCGGGGTGCATCGAAGTTGCCGCCCATTTTCTGCGAGAGCAACTCGAGTCGAACCTCGAGCGGATCGCGGCCCGCGGCGTGGGCGAGTTCGTCGATGAAGCCCTGCATCACGAACGAGAAGACGTTGTTGCCGGGCGCACGCCACGGGCCCATCGGGATGTTGCACTCGATGGTCGTTTGCTCCGCCAGATAGTTGGGGAGGAAGCGGGCCGGGAATTGGTCCGCCTGGAGCTCGCCACCGCTGCCGGCGCGGATCGCCATGGCGCCACCGCCGCGGCCGGGCTGCATCGTGCCGAAGCTGACGAAACGATTGTGCCATGCGGTTATCTTGCCGTTGGCGTCGATGGCGCCCTTGAGGAAGTGGAAACCACCGGCGCGGAATTGATCGTGACGCATGTCGTCTTCACGCGACCAGGTGAGCTTCACCGGCGCGCTGACCTTGTGCGCGATGGCCGCCACTTCGAGGACGTAGTCCGTGCTGAGCCGCCGGCCGAAACCGCCGCCGCTCCGCGTCAGGTGCACGGTGACTTTTTCCTTCGGCACCTTGAACTGGCCGACGATGGCGCTTTGCGCGGCGCCCGGGTTTTGCGAGGGCGCCCAGACTTCGAAGCCGCCGTCTTTGAACCACGCGGTGCAATTTTGCGGCTAGATGCTGGCGTGGGAGATGAACGGGTAGCTGTAAGCCGCCTCGATCGTCTTTGCCGCGCTGGCAAACGCCGCATTGACGTCGCCGTCCTTGTGCACGGTCCGTTCGCCGGGCTTCTTCGCGATTTCCTGTGCCTTGGCCGTGAACGCCCCCCAGCTGTCATTGGCGAACTTGCCTTCGTCCCACGTGACCTTGAGTTGCTTGCGCGCGCTGAACGCGGACCAGGTCGAATCGGCGACAATCGCGACGCCGGGCATGAGCCCGCTGAGGTTGGAAGTGCCTTCGATGACGAACGCGTCTTTCACGCCGGGTAGCGCTTTGATCGCATCGACGTTGGCGCTCACGACCTTGCCGCCGAACACCGGGCATTTGTCGTAAACCGCGTAGAGCATGCCGGGCAGCTTCACGTCCATGCCGAACAGCGCCTGACCGGTGACGATCTTCGGATTGTCGACGCCGCCGATGCGCGTGCCGAGGAGCTTGTAATCCTTCGGGTCTTTTTGCTTTACGCTCGCGTCCGCCGGCACGGGCAGCGTCGAGGCTTTCGCGACCAGCGCGCCGTACTTCAGGTTCTTGCCGGAGCTATGATGCACCGCGGAGTTTTCTGCGCGGCACTCGGAAGCGGGGACGCCCCACGTTTGCGCTGCGGCCTCGACGAGCATCGTGCGGGCAGTCGCGCCGAGTTTGTGGAATTCGTTGTAGTTGTTCGGTGTCGAACGGCTGCCGCCGGCGCTCTGGCCACCATAGGCCGGATCGAGATCGCCCTGGACAATGACGACGTCCTTCCAGTTCACCTCGAGTTGCTCGGCGATGATCATTGGCAGCGACGTTTTCACGCCCTGGCCGATCTCGGGCTGCTTTGAAACGAGCGTCACCACGCCATCCGGAGAGATGCGAATGAACGCGTTCGGCTTGAACTCGGCGCCGGCGGATGGCTTGACCACTTCCGCGGCGGCCGCGGTGCCGCCGGATTTGAAATAGAAACCGAGGACGAGACCTCCACCAGCGACGGTCGAGAATTTCAGGAAATCGCGGCGCGCGATCGGACGAGAAAGAGTGGCCGTTTTCATTTGGAGGCCTCCTTCGCTGATGCGATGGTCGCAGTGTCACGGTCGAGGCTCGCGACGGTCGTGCCGGCGGCGAGTTTGATGGCAGCGCGGATCCGGAGATACGTGGCGCAGCGGCAGAGATTGGAGTCCAAGGCATCGTCGATGTCTTGATCCGTCGGCTTGGGGTTTTCTTTGAGTAGTGCCGCGGCGGTCATGATCTGACCGGCCTGGCAATAGCCGCACTGTGCGACGTCGAGCTCGCACCAGGCCTTTTGCAACGGGTGCGAACCGTCGGCCGAGAGGCCCTCGATCGTGACGATTTTTTTCCTCCCGATGTTCGAGACGGTCGTCATGCAGGAGCGGGTCGGCACACCGTTGAGGTGCACGGTGCAGGAGCCGCATTTGCCGACGCCGCAGCCGAACTTGGTGCCGACGAGCTCGAGATTGTCGCGAAGCACCCACAGCAGCGGGGTGTCGGAGGCCACGTCCACGGTGCGGGACTGGCCGTTGACATTGAGGGTGTATTTCATGGGCAATGGAAACAGATGGGTAACCGAGGGGACACGAAACTGGGGCGCGATACCTAGCCAACAAAAAACGGCGCGGTCAACCGGAGACCGCGGCTTTTTCTGCCGGGGGGAGGGGAGTGAGAAGAGCGCGAGACGTGTAAGACGTGGAAGATTCGGAAAATGGGGAAAGAAGAAACGGCAAAAAGAAGAAACGGGGGAAGACGGGGAAGATGTGGAAAACGCGGAAGAACGCGAGACGTGTAAGATGCGGAAGAACTGGAAGACCCGGAAGACGGGGAAGAACGCGAGAACGCGAGACAACGCAGAATCGAAAAAGGGAAGAAACGACCGGAAGTGGAACGCGAAACCCGAAACGCGAAACCCAGAACCGGCGCCGAAGGCGCACCAATAACCAATCACCAATAACCAATCACCAATCTCGTGTTCTCGCGTTCTTCCGCGTCTTCCTCACTCTCACACCGAAGGCGAACCCAGAACCCAAGACCCAGAACTCAAAACCGGCGGCGCAGCCGCCTGTCTTCCCGTGTCTTACACGACTTCCGCGTCTTCTATGTCTTCCCCAGAACCCACTCCACCACCGCCTCGTCTTTTTCGTGGCGGGCCAGCATGGCGAGGAAATCGGCGGGGAGGATATCGTGTTCCTTGAAGAACTTTCGATCGCCGCCGCAGCAGAACATCAATGAAGGCGGCAATTCGCCCCGCAATTTGGCCCGTGCCTTCGGCAGCAGTCGCGGCAGCCAGGCGATTCCGCGGACGGTGTCGGTTTTCGCGGGCAGCTTCTTTTCGTCCAGCGTCACGCCGGACGCACGGCCGTGTTGGACGTTCAGGAAGTAATCGCGGCGCACCAACTCGATCGCGAGTGCGTGCTCGAATCCCGGTTCGCCGCCGTAGTGGTTGTGATCCTCGGCGTAATCATACAGGTGCTGCGGAGTCATCCCGTTCGCCGCGAGCCAGGCCTTTTCCTCGGCTGTAAAAAAGCTGTCCGCACCCTGTTTCCCTTCCGCATAGAGCGCGACGGCCTTTTCGTAGAGCTGACGGAATTGCGGGGGAAAATTGAAGTGTTTCATCGCGGCGGCAGGAAGAAATCACGTGCCGCCAGAAACGCAAAGCTTGCGGTTCGTCCTGGGAGCGCGGGCGTCTCGCCCGCATGGCTTGGAGTGGCACGGGCGAGTGGCAAATGGGCAATCGGCAGAGGAGGACCAGGGACTAGCAGCCTGTCGGACTTAGAAAATGAAGGCCCACTGGCATCGATTATTCGCCAAAAAAAATTCACGCGAGGTCAAATATTCATCCATAAACGCCTTCAGACACCTAAGTCCGACAGG
>JAUSID010000025.1 GCA_030648295.1 Opitutaceae bacterium
GTGCTCGCACGCGTCGGCGTCAAGCTCGTGGAGCGGATCATGCGTGCCGAAGGCGATGTGATCGTGCTCCAGGTTTCACCGGGGACGCTCGGGCTGGCGTTCGCCGCCGGGGTTGTTCTCTCGCTCAGCAGCGCCCTGGTGCCGGCCTGGCAGGCCGTGCGCTGGCGCATCGTCGATGCGCTCGACCCTTTCCGCCGCGGCCAGATCGCGCCGGATCAACCCTCCGCCGGCGCATCCAACCGGCCGCTGCTCGTGCTCGGGATTGCGCTGTCGTCCCTCTCGGTCGTCGTCTTCTTCGTCCTGCCCACCGCGTTTCTTTCGGGCGATCCGTCGCTGATCGGAACCGTGATTCTCTGCCTGCTCGTCACGATCCTGCTTGGGTTCACCCTCGTTGCCGTCGGCGCCCTGCCGCTGGTCGAACGTATCGTCATGATGGCGACGCGGCGCGCTTTTGGGCCGGCCGCGGAACTGGCAGGCCGAAACCTGACCCGGCACCGGCGCAGAAACACGACGACCGCAGTGATGTTCATCCTCTCCGTGGCATGGGTGATTTTCATCGCGAGCCTTGCGGCGCTGTTCAGCCGGACGTCGATGGCGATGGTCGAGCATATCAACGGCGCCGACATCCGGATCCAGTCGGATGGATCATCCACCGCGGATCTCAAGGCCGACCTCGGACGTGTCGCCGGTGTGACCGCGGTGTCGGAAGTGAGAAACCTCCGCAGCCGCTCGCAGGCCGGAATCGCCTATGACGTCGTGATGAGCGACCTCGTGGGCATGAAGCAGCTGTGGGTCGTCCCGTTCGGCGTCGACGCCGATCTGCCCGCGGTCATTTACGCCGACCGGATCCAGTATGAAGGGGGCGGACCGGAGGCCTTGCGCCAACTCGCAACCCACGGGGAGCCCGCGGCCGCGCGGCCGGCCATCGCGCCCGACCAGGGAAAAAATGTCCGCGTGGAAACCGAGTCCTACGCTCCCGTTGCGGCCGGAGCGGCGACGAGCAACCCGGACGAGATCATGCCGCTGATGTTGAGTTTGTCGGCGGCGCGATTTCTCGAGGTGGAGCGCGGCGATCTCGTGCGGATGTCGTTTCGACTTGGGGCGGCGCGCCACGACCGTCGTTTCCGGATCGAGGCGATCTGCGGCGCCATCCCTGGTTTCGAGAACTTCCGCTCGCGCGTGGCTCTCGCCGTTGGTTCAGGCGTACTCATGCCGTTGGCGGCGTTTCAAAGCCTGACCGCCACTGCGCCAGCCGATGCGATGCAATCGCGCTTCTTCGTGAAGACCGCGGCGGACGAAAGCATCCAGAAAGCTGTCGCGCAGAAGATCCGCGACGACTTCGACATTCGCTACCGGTTCGGGGTGAAGTCCACCGTGGAAAAGAAAGCGGAGGCGCGAAAGTTGTATTGGGTGACGCAGGTGCTCTTCGGGCTGCTGTTGATGGTCGCGATTGTAATCGCGGTCTTCGCGCTCGTCGCCTCGATGGCGACCGCGGCAATCGAGCGGCGCTGGGAAGTGGGCGTGCTCAAGGCCCTGGGCCTGCGACGCGGTCAACTGTTCCGGATGTTCCTGGGTGAAACCGTGGTGTTGACGCTGTCCGCCGGACTCGTGGGCGGCGCGATCGGTTTCGGGCTCGCTTATCTTTTCGTGATCCAGGCCGCGGCGCTGATCGAAATTCCGGTGGTATTCACGATGCCTTACCTGACGTTCGCCGCGACCTTTGCGATGAGCGTGCTGGCGGGAGTTCTGGCGGCCTACATCCCCACGCGGCAACTGCTCCAGCGCCCCGCCGCCGAGATTCTCCGGCTGCAACGGTGAGCCAGTTCAACGCGACGGGTGAGTGGCCCAATCCCGTTGCTGCCGCAATCAATCCATTTAACAGGAGGGAACGGAGACAACGGAGAGCATACGCGGGAGTATCTCCTCTCTGTTTCCTCCGTTTGCTCCTGTTAGAACTCCCATGTGGATGGATCCACGGCGCGCTCAATACACCGCACGGCCGCCGGTGAGATCAAACGTGAACCCGGTGTTGAAGCTCGCCTCCGGTGACACGATCCAGGTGGCGAGACTGGCAACCTCCTCGAGCGTGCCGCAGCGTTTCATCGGGATCTTGTCGGTCATGTATTTCACCTGCGCCGGCTCCATGCCCTCGACGAGCGCCGTGCGCACGACCGCGGGGGCGAGCGCGTTGATGGTGATGCCGGTTTCCGCGAATTCCTTCCCGGCACTCTTCACCAGCCCGATGACACCGGCTTTCGCCGAGGAGTAACCACACATGCCGGCGTTCCCCTCCTTGCCGGCAATGGACGCGATCAAAAGCACGCGGCCATAATTCCTCTTCTGCATCTGCACGAGCGCGTGTTTGCAGACCAGGAAGCTGCCGAAAAGATTCACCCGCAGCACCTGTTCGTAACCGTCGGTCGGCGTCTCGGTGATCTTGCGGTTGTTTGGACCGACGATGCCCGCGCAGTTGACCACGATGTCGATGCGGTTTTCGCCGGCGTAGATTCCCTCGAACCCCGATTGAA
Source organism: Opitutaceae bacterium (assembly GCA_030648295.1). Taxonomy (GTDB): domain Bacteria; phylum Verrucomicrobiota; class Verrucomicrobiia; order Opitutales; family Opitutaceae; genus ER46. The sequence goes on from JAUSID010000025.1 coordinate 2,529, forward strand.
TCTGCGCTTCGTTTACGATGTCCGCTGCAAGCGCGTGGGCCTTCGAACCGAGTTTGTTGGCCGCGGCCTTCAGGCGCGCCTCATCGCGATCGAGCAGCCACACCGTTGCGCCCTCGCCAATCAATCTCCCGGCAATCGCGAAGCCGAGTCCGTCGGCGCCGCCGGTAATCACCGCCACCTGGTCGGAGAATCGATTATTCCACAGCTGAGTTTTCATAGTGCGTCGCGCTCAATCACCGAAGTGGGTTGGCGCGTATCCCGAGACGCCGGGGTGCGCACAGAAGATTGAACCTGCAAGTTCCTGCTTCGCGAGTGCCGCCTCGTCCAAGGTGGATCGCGCCGTGGTGATGAACAACGTCTCGTGGCTGCGACCGCCAAAGGCGCACGACGTCACGCGGGCCGCCGGAAGCTCGATCCGTGCGAGTTGCCGGCCCGAGTCCGGGCTCCAACACTCGATCCCCCACCCGTCCCACATCGCGATCCAGAGATTCCCCGCGCGATCGATCGTCATTCCGTCGGGCAACCCGTGCGACTTCGGGATTTCGATCACCACGCGCTCACTGGCCAGCCCACCGGTGTCGAGATCGTATTCGAACGCCCGCACGACGCGCGTGGGCGAGTCGATGTAGTAAAGCGTCGCGCCATCCTCCGACCACGCCAGCCCGTTGGAACACGTCACCGGCCCGAAAATCCGCCGCACGCTGCGGTCGTGCCCGAGCGAATACAGCGCAGCCTTCGCCCCGCCGTCACGGTTGTAGGTGCCGGCGACAAAGCGCCCGCGGGGATCGCATTTGCCGTCGTTGAAGCGGTTGCGCGGCAGCTGCGCCTCCGGGTCGGCCCACGCCTCCCGGTCACCGGTCGACCAGTCGAACGACTGAAATCCATCTTCGGTCGCGATAACCAGCCGGCTGTCCCTCCACAGCGCGAACGCGCCGACCTCGATGCCAACCTCATAACGCGCGGCGCGGGCGGCGGCGTCCGGTTTGGCGAATACCGCCTTGCCGCTGATGTCCACCCAGTAGAGCACGCCCGCGTCCCAGACCGGCCCTTCGCCGAGGGTCGCGTCGGATCGATAGTAGAGTTCCGCCATGATCGTCTTCACCGCGGTCAAATCTTGAAAGGGGCCGCACCGAAGTAGCCAAGCACATACAGCAACCCGACCGCACCATTCGAGACCCCGAGCACGCCGCGCAGGACGCCTTCGGGGATGTGGCGCTGCGAGTGCGTGGCAAACCAGGAGCCGAGGATGGCGGCGCCGCCGGTGAAACAACCCCATGCCCATTCCGTCGGCACCGAATGACCGGTCAGAAGCGGGACGGTGACGTTGAACGAGAACAGCCCGACGGCCGAGAGGACGATCACGTAGGGAATCGAGCCGCCGACAATGACGCGCATCGGGAGCCGGTAGAATTCCGCGAGGATGGGAACGAGCAGGAATCCGCCGCCGACGCCAAGCATCGTGCCAATCACGCCCACGCCCGCCCCCAGCAGCACCAGCCCCGGCACGGACATCCGCCGATCGCC
>JAUSID010000033.1 GCA_030648295.1 Opitutaceae bacterium
ACTGTCATTCTGAGGGCCGCCGAAGAATCCAGTGGCGCGTCCGGCTGCGAGAGTCGTGCTGGATTCTTCGCCAAGCCTCAGAATGACAAACCCGGAATTGTGTCGGGTCGGAAGCTGCGCCTCGCTGGCATGACAATTCAATTCAACCACGGATCGCACGGATGAACACGGATGCGAATTGGTTTTATCCGTGTTTATCCGTGTCATCCGTGGTCGCATGGGTTTGGAAAAATTGACCTGTTCACAACGAGTTTCGGATTTCAAGGAGTCTGGCCGGGCACCTGCGCCGCGCCCGTGGTTTGCTCGCGATCCGACATTGGCAGGACGCCAGTGTGATTTTTCCGACCGGCGACGATTGGCTCGAGCATCAGGAGCGCCATCGCTGCAGCGATCGCGAGGCACAGGATGAGCACGCCCTGTTTTGCCGTCCGCCAGGCCCAATAGGAGAGGGACGTGAGCTCGATCGGTTCGCTGAAGGCCAGCCATTTTCCAGGCGCATCGGCGCGCGCGACGAGGACGGCGGGGCGGGACGGCGCGTGGACGTAAGCCGCGCGCCACGATTCCCCCGGTGGCTTCGACGGCGCGATGCTCGCGAGCATCCGTCGATCGGCGGAGCCCTCGAGTTCGAGCGACACGCCTGGTTGACCGATGGCACCGGACGTTTCGATTTTCCACCAGCCGTCACTCGGCGGCACGGGCGGAGATTCCCAGTGCGCAGGCGCGGCGACGAAACGCGTGCGGCGGTGATCAAATGCGGGCTCTGGCGGCCGGGCTTCCTCGAAGCCTGGAATCCTGATCGGCGGCCGAACGCTCGCCGGCAGGACGGATTTGATCGCGGGGTGACGAAGAAGCAGCGCGAGATGGTGGGCGGACGGAAAAGGCAGCGGACGCTTCTCGAACGTGGCGAAATCGTCGGTGCGCACGAAATCCCGAACGCTATTTTCGAACTGAGCCAGCTCGGCGCTGCGCATTGGAATTGCCTTGGTCAATGCGCTCGTCACGGCCATCGCAGTCGCGGCCGCGAGTGAACTGGCAAACAGCCAGCCGGCAACCCGCGCGCCGCGCCAGCACGAGGCGATGGCGGCGAGCGCGCCGAAACCCGTCAGCGGGCCGAGGATGAAAACATCGCCGTAACGGACGGCTGGCAGTCCAGCCAACCCGCCGCGCGCATACGCCACGGCCATCGCCTGGAGCAGCACCCAGCTGCCGGCTGCGAGGATGACATCGGCCAGGGTGCGATCGAGCCGCGACGCGCCGCCGAACCGGATGACGAGGAGGCTGGCCCAAGGGGCCCAGACGAGAATCGCGAAGGCGGGGAATTTCGGCAGCGGCCAGGCGAGACAGCTCACCGCATAACGGAGAAATTCGGCCGCGCTCCGGGCATGAAGTGGCTCGTGGAAGGCCGCTGGCTCGCGCAGCAACCAGCCGGCCACGAGAAATGCGCCTGCGACGACAAACGTGATGGCAGCATCGCGCCGGCTGCTTTCACGGCGGGCGAAACGAAGCATGACGATGGCCGCGACGGGGATTACCCAGAAAAAACCGGATCCCATGCTCACGACGGATAGCGCGCCCGCGACGATGGCCAGCCACCACCGCCAGGAAAACGCGCGCCAGCCAAGCACGCCGGCCATGGCGACGAACGAAAACCCGATCAGGAAATGAAACTGCGATTGAAATCCGCCGATGATGTTATCCCACGCATGCGGGCTGGCGTTCAGCAGCGCGGCGAGACCGCCGAAGCCGAATGCCCAGCCGGTAGCCAGCCGCCGCGACGCGAGCAGGAACATGGCGGCGCCGATGGCGGCCGGGAGCAGCGCGTTGACGACACATTGGACGCGCGCGTCCCACTGGCCGCCGAGTTCGAGCAGCGCGAAATTCAAGGCCACCGTGGGTGCCATCCGGTGTTCGTTATGAGGCGAGAAGAGATTCCGCCACAGTTCACCTCGCTCGAACCAGGGAAGGAACGTTTGGAGCCCTTCCTTCTCCCACTGATCCCAATAGGGCAGGTCCGAACCGAAACGATCGATCACTGCCAATCGTGCGCCCCAGATGATCAACAAAATGGCTGCGGCCATGCCGAACCGAAACGCGCCGCCCGGCACGATCGGCACGCGGCCTGAGATTCGCGCGGTATGCTCGAACAGCGTGAGGATTCCGAGCACAAGGACGAACAGCACGATTGCCGGCAGACAGAAGGAGGTCGCGAATTGCCGCCACGGCGGCGGAATCTCCAACGGCGGATCCAACTTGAGGAGCAGCTGCGGATCGTCGCTGCCTTCCGGGATCGAGAGATCGAGCAGTCGCTCGCGTTTCTCGATCACCACCACATGACGGATTGGAACCAAGTCCTCGAGTGCCAGCGTGCGGAGTACCTCGCTGGACCGGGAGACGACCCGGGCGGCGGAAATTGCCACGCGGCCGGGGCCTTCCAGCGGATCGAGGCGGAGTTCGGACCAGCGCCCGGGTACGGCCGGCAGCCGGACCCTCACAACCTCGTTTGCGGTCGGAATCGGCGCGCGCGTGGAAAACGCTTCATTGAAGCCCGCGCCCTCGCCGAAATAAACCTGCACGTTTCCGGCGACGTCGGAAACGATTTCCAGCTCGATCGCGAATCGCTGCGGCTGGAGTTTCGCGCCCGGCAGAAATGCCAGCACCATCGCAACGCCGAACAGCGCCGCCGGGATGAGATTTCGAATCGTGGATGACCACATGCCCATCGGAACGTCAGGCCGTCATCCGGACCTCGGCGGACACGGCGGGGGCAGCTGCGGCGTTGGGCGATGGCCCAGCGCCGGTCCGCCGCAGCCAGAATCCTACGAGTGCAAGGAGTCCGGCGCCGGCCGTCGAGACCCAGAGAATCACGAACCCGTGTTTCGAGACGCGCCACGCCCAATAGGAAAGCGGGCCAACTTCGACCGGTGCGCCGAAAGCGAGCCAGCGCGCGGGGTCGCGGTCGCGCGCGACGACCACAAATCGATTTTCCGGCGCCCGGACATAAGCCGCCCGCCAGGTGTCAGCCGGGACTTTGCTTGGCCTCACTTCGGACAGAAGGGCACCCGTGACGGCGTCGCGCAGCTCGAGCGCGACACCGGGTTCGCCGACTTGTCCCGCAGTTTCGAATTTCAGCCACGCGCCGAGGGGCGACCAGAGCGGGACGCTCCGCCATTCGCCGACATTCGCCGTCCCGTCGCGTCCGAACGAGCCCCACGTTTTCGCATCCGCCAATGGCAGGGTCTTCGGCGACAATCCGCGCCGTGGCGGCGCGCCGCGGAGAAGGGAATTGGCGGTGTTTTCCAAAAAACCGGTTTGAGCGCCCCGTTCCGCGGCTTCTGCCACGGTGCCGCCGATTCTTGCCGTGGCCGCGCCCGGCCCGGTGGGTTTGAGCGCCGCCGGATCTTCCGCCGGTCGAAATGGCAGCGGCGCCCGCACCACTGCCGGCATCAGCGCACGCAGGTGCGGATTATCGAGCCGTTCGACAAGTCCGTCGGCACTCGGAAACGGGATGTCGGGAAGGGCGAAGTGCGCCGGATTGTTCGTCGCGAGATAACCGCGGAGATGCGCTTCGGCCTGCCCATAGTATCGTTTTGCTTCGGGCAAATCCCACGCCAACGCCTGGGCCGTGATCTGCCAGAGTCCCACCGCGAAAAGTGCCATCCAGGCGGCGGCAGCCACGCCCAGCGCGATCGGACGCGTCCGCTGGAATGGCGTCGGCGTAGCAAGCCAGGCCAGCGCCACGACGTTGATCAGCGCGCCGAAGCCCAACGTATCCATATATCGCGACGCCGGGTAGTCGGCGCCAACGCCGCGCGCGTAGGCGGTCGCGACGATTTGCAGCATTACCCAGCCTCCCAATGCCGCCACCGTTTGCCCCCCCCGATGCGTGGCCCCGTCACGCGGCGCCCTTATCACGCGCCAAAAGACGACGAACCAGGGCAGCCATAGAATCACGCCGGCCCAATCGTGGTGCTGCAATGGCCACTCCATGCTGCGCAGAATCGAGAAGACAAAATCGTGGATCGTGTGCGCCCGCAGGCTCGCGTGAAAGTCGGGTTCGACCCGCGTGAACCAGCCGACCGCGACAATCGCGAGGGTGGCGACCAGCGTGGGCCACGCTGTGCGCGCGGTAATTTCGTGCCGGAACCAGCGAAACGCCACGACGACGAGCACGACGGCCGAGGCGAGAAAACCGGAGCCCATGGTCACGATTGCCATCGCCGCGACCGCCACCGCCGCGCACCAGGCGCTGGTCCATGGCCGCACGAACGGCAGCGCCACGATCGTGGCAAACGAGAAGCCGAGCAGCCAGTATTGCTGCGAGTGAAATCCGCCGAGGACGTTTTGCCACGCGAACGGCAACGCGAACATCGCGATGACGAGTACGAACAGCGCCGCGTGCCAGCGTGCCGCGATCCAGCGGCGCGCGACGACCCAGAGCCCGACCGCAATCGCACTGTGCAGGATCGCGTTCACCACCGCCTGCACGCGCGAGTCCCACTGGCCGTTGGCGAGCGTGAGCGCCAGCGTTTCCAGCTTCGTGAACACCACGCGGTGTTCATTGTGGGCCGTGAAGAGGTGTGTGAGGAATTGATTACCCTCGAACCATGGCACGAGTAGCTCGACCGCCTCGGCATCCCATTGATCCCAGTCGGGCATCGACGAGCCGTAGCGATCGAACACCGCCCATTTGGCGCCGAGGATGATGAAGAACAAGCAGCAGCCGAATGCGACCGGGAGGAGTTTTTTCATGGGGCCGCGGTCAGCGGGGCGCGTTGGATGACTCTCCCGACGGATACATGCCTGCGGTGGCGACGTCCCGCGGTACGGGCCAGCTTAGCGCTGTGTCCGAGATTTTCCGGACAATGGCGGCGCAGCCGAGATAGGCCGGACAAAGATGCATCCCGCGCGTGTTCGCCTGAGCGCGATAGGCGTGGATTCGGGCGGGCTCTCCGCAGACTGCTTCCATCACCTCAAAACCGGTCGCGGCGTTGAAAAGAGTTTGCCACGAGGTGCTGGAAAACCGCCAGAAATCCCAAGGCTCCTCATGTACGGGCCAGGTTTGATGCGTCGAGGTGTAAACCAGGCCGCCGACGGCCAGCACGTGATTGAGTTCGAGCGCGACTTTCCACGGCATCGCAAGATGCTCGAAGACGGAAAACGAAAAAGCGGCCGAAAAGCGACCGCGGCCCAGCAGGCTCGCGAGCTCGTGGGCGTCACCGACCACGTCGACATTGGGGCCCGGCAGGATGTCCATCCCGACATAAGCGAGGTGTGGCGGTATCTGCTCGCGCCGCGTGATGGCGGAGCGCGCCCGGGAGCCGATCTCGAGCACGGTGCCGGCCGGGAGGCGTTTAAGATGTTCCAGGAAGCGCGACCAGCAAAACGCATACGGGTCGCCGTTGGTCGCATTCACCAGGGCTGATCCGCTGAGGACCGTCGTCTGGTCATCGAGGAAAAACCGCAGGTAGAAATCCCGTCCGATCGCCTCGGCGGGCACCGGGAGCCATTCGTCGAAACGGCAGTTGGCCGCCGGTTCTCCGAGCACCGCGGCCACATCCGGACTGGGCCGGCCAAAGCTGCCGACGGCGACGACGGTTGGCTCACCGGGAAAAACCGCCGACACGCCGACGATGCGTTGGGGTGTGTGATGGCACCACCCGCGGAGCACGATGCCCCCGTAATACTCGGCACACTCGTCGATTTTCCAAGTGAGCGACATGGCCCGGTCAGCGCCTCGTCGCGACGGCGAACAAATGATAATGCAGCGGTGTGCCTTCGATCGTGCGCAACGAGTACGGAGTGTGGAACCGCAGTTCGACGTGGGAATAATACTCCCGCAATAATGAACCCAGGCTCCAGCGGGTGAAGAAGTTTTTGTGATCCGCCTCGAGCATGTGCCACGGCGTGGCGAGGTGATCCCACAGGTAACCGAGCAGCTCGCAGTTCGGCACGGACACGATCAACTGATGCGGCGCCACCCGCTGCACTTCGCGCAGGAACACGCGTGGATCCGGGAGATGTTCGAGGACTTCGAGGCACAGCGCGGCGTCGAAACTCGCGTCCGCGAACGGCAGGGTGCACCCGTCGATGTGCCGGTGCGGCAGCCCGAGTCGGACGAGTTCGGCGCAATCGGCGGCGTCAATCTCCGCGCCCAGCCAGTTGTAGCCATCCGCGATCAGCCCGCGACCGTACGAACCCAGCCCGCAGCCGACATCGATGACGCGCCGTGGCGGCGGACCGAGATAACGGCGAATCAGCATGGCCACTTCGCCGCTGCCTTCCGCGAGTGAAGGCCCCTCGGCGAACACATTGCCGCGTCCCTGGATCGCCGTGGTGTGCTGCTCCAGCAGCACGCCGAAATGATTCAGCCGGTAATCCCGCGGGATCGAAACCGCGCTCGCCTCCGCCAGTGGCGCGGTCCGCGTGCCATCGTGCAGCCGCGCGAAGATGTGCAGCGGAAATTCCGCGCCGGGCGCCACCCCGGGATCGTGGGCGAAAATCTCGAACCCGGTGCGTGAAGGCGAGGGGAGCGAGTGCGCCCCCGTGACGTCCGGTCGTTCGTAGAGCGCAGCCGTTTCGCCGAGGAATGTGCCGCCGGACCACGCCTCGATCCCCGCGATCTTGGTTTGTGGTTCACCCAGCCAGACCCAGCCGCGGACCAAAAAGCACAGCGGGTCGACGCGCTGATCCCGACCTGGTTCGTCGATATGCGCGGGCATTTAGACAAATCCGAGCCTTATTTCCCCAGGGGTGGCCAGGGGCGCGGGGGCGTGGCGAGGGTGAAGTCGTTGATCGTGAGCGTGAGGTTTGGATTGTAGGCGGGATCGTTCTGCAAGACGTCGCCCCATTTGGCGGTGATGTATTCGACCTCGCTGCGGAAACGATCGCGCTTCTCCAATGTATCCTCCGCGCCACGACTGGCGCTTTCGTGGTGGTAGAGCTCCGCGTAAGGCGTCCAAAAATTACGGTAACCCGCAGCGCGCACGCTCAGGCAGAAATCGACGTCGTTGAACGCCACCTTCAGGTTCTCGTCGAGCCCGCCGACCTGCTGGTAAACTTCGCGGCGTATCACGAGACACGCGGCGGTAACCGCCGAGAGATTCTGTTGCAGCAGATTGCGGTGGGCCTGGCCGGCGGCGCCGCGCGGATGCGTCTGCCACGCATGCGCGGCCACGCCGCCGATGCCGAGAATCACGCCGGCGTGCTGGATGCGATCATCGGGATAATAGAGCTTGGCGCCCACACATCCGATCTCCGGCCGCAGCGCGTGGCTGACCATCTCGTCAAGCCAGTCGCCATGGATGACTTCGAGATCGTTGTTGAGCAGCCCGACGACCGGCGCATCGGTCTGGCTGACGCCAAAATTGTTTACTGCGGAGAAGTTGAATTCGCCTTCGTAACGGACAACGCGGACCGATACCCGATCCGCGGGAGAAGGGAGAAGGGGGGAGGGAGAAGGAGCCAAACCAGTGTCGGCCGATGCGGTGGCTGCAGCAGTGGCAAATGCCATCGTCGAATGATCGGGGATTGTTCCTGCTCCCTTCTCCTTGCTCCCTTCTCCTGCCGCGACGGTAGCCTCCTGGCTCACTTCATTCTGCAATTCGCGCAGGTATTCGATGGTAGCAGCATCGTCCGAATCGTTGTCGACGATCAGGATCTCGAAATTTGGATACGTGGTCTTCGTGCGCAGGCTCTCGATGCACGGTTTCAGCACGTTCAGGCGGTTGCGCGTCGGAATCACGAGCGTCACGCGCGGCGGTGGATCCGGCAGCGGGTAGTGTACGCGCCAATACGAGCCTTTTGTCGGTGTGATCGTCGCCGTCACCCCCACACGATCGAGGTGCTCCGTGATCACCTTCTCCGCCGCCCTCGTCGCGTAGTTCTTGGCGCCGATGACCATCGCGGTCGAACCCGGAACGCTGCGCCAGTGATAGAGAATTTTGGGGATGTGCCGGATTCGATCGGGCGCCGTCCGCTCGATCACACGCATCGCGAGATCCCAGTCCTGCGAACCCTCGTAGCCGATGCGGAATCCGCCGACTTCGCGCACCAGCAGCGTGCGGTAGACGCCGAGATGGCTGATGTAGTTCTGGACGAGGAACAGGTCCGGGTTCCAGTCGGGCTTGAAGTAGTGATCGTACCGGTGGCCATTCTCGTCGATCTTGTCCTCGTCGCTGTAAATCAGGTCCGCGTTCGGATGCGCGTCGAGCTCGAGCGCGACACACGCGAGGGCGTGGGGGCGAATCTCGTCATCGTGGTCGAGCAGCCCGATGAACTCGCCGTGCGCGAGCGCGAGCGCCGAGTTCGAGGCCGCCGAGATGTGGCGGTTTGTCTCGCCAAACACGACTTTGATGCGGGGATCCTTCCTCTGGTAACGCTCGAGCACCTTTCGGACGCGAGGTTCCTTCGACGCATCGTCGGCGATGCAGAGTTCCCAATTGTCGTACAATTGCCGTCGCACCGACTCGATGGCCGCAACGAGGAGTTTTTCCGGCGTGTTGTACGTCGGCATCAGGATCGAAATCAGCGGCCGGCGCGTCAGGCCCGCGAGTTTGGCGCGAATCATGTCCGCATCGTCGGGATTGAGCGTGTCGTAAAGCGCGACCCACGAGGCGTAGGTGTTCGGCGGCGGCGGCGCGGCGTTGGCGGTGCGTTTCACCTGCCGGGCATGCGCAATGTGCCAGTGACCCGTCTCGTCCTGCACCTCGATCACGAGCGTGTGCTGGCCGAAGCGCGGCACGTCGGCTTTCACCTGCCAGCCGCAGCGCTCCGCGCTGGGGTAATCGCGGAAGTGATCGAGGACATCCAGCCGCTCGACCCCGAACTCGCAGGGCACGGATTTTTCACCGAGCCGCGCGCGAACCGCCTTCAGCGGGACGCGATCGCGATGCAGCGACCAGCCGCGGACGTTCAGGGTCGGCGCGATGTTGGACCAGTCCTGCGGGTAATCGATGTTGCCGAAAAGTCTTGGCGATGCGGCCGGCGCGGCGGGCCGATCGAAGAACTTGCGGCGAGCCGCGCGAAGGGGAGAGGTGACCTTCCAGGAAAAAGAAGCCTGCATCGTCGCGATCTTTTCCTCGCGCGAGCGCAGCTTCGCCTCGACCTGTGCGAGTTGATCCGCAGCTGCGGCCGCGGCGGCGGCGTGGGCCGCGCGTGCCTCCGCCAGCTCAGCCGTCGTCCTTTCCCGATACGCCCGCAGTTCCTCCACGGTGTTCGCGAGCGTGTCCTTCAGCGATTCGATTTCCGCGTCGGCGCTGAGCAGCGCGTTCTCGTAAGCGGTCACCTGCTGCCGCGCGGTGCCGAGCAGCACGTCGGCCTGCTCGCGCCGCTGTTTATGCCTGGCGAGGTCCTTCGCCATGTTGTCGGCGTAGACCTGCGTCATGTCGCGCGCCTTCTCCAAACCTGCCGCGTGCTCTCGTGCCGCCGCGAGCAGAGACTCGATATTATTGACGTGCTGCTGCGTCAGTTTCTCCCGCGCGAGGATGGCGTCACGATCCGACTCCACCGCCGCGATTCGGTGCCGGGCGGCGACCTCGATGCTTTGCTCGAGCTGCCGGACGATGTGCGCCAGGAGATCGATCTCGGTCGCCAGGTCTGGAGTGGCACGGGCATCCTGACCGTGATTTTCAGTGCCGGAGTGGGAAACGTGTGCGACCTGAGCCGCGAACAGCGTCGCCTCGCTCGTGGTTGGGTCTTCGGCGAGCGACCAGTCGACGACCGACGAACGTTCGAGCGTGGCGGCGTAGAAATCCGCGAGCGCGTTGGTGTTCGTATGGAGATCGAAATGTTTCCGCGCAAAGGTCACCGCATTCCCGCCGAGGGCCGCCCGCAGCTCCGCGTCCCCAAACAACCGCTCGCACGTGTCCACGATTTCCTGCGGTGAACCGGTCGGCAGAAAAACCGCCTCGCGTCCGTCCTGCATCAGCAGCGCAAGATTCGTCGGCGGCAGCGCCACGGGTTTTCCGCTGGCGAGGAATTCGGGCAGTTTCGACGGCAGCCGAAAGTCGTTGAACGCGCCGGCGCGGCCGGGCTGGACGAGCACATCGGCGAGCGCGAGAAGCTTCGGCAGCTTTGCCTTCTCGATGAACCCCAGGTCGAGAACGTGGCGCTTCACGTCATCGGCGAGCCCGCCGAGGAAGCGGGGCGAATTGAATCCCGTCCGGACCAGACGCGTTGCCGTGCCGCGCTGGTTGAGCAGCGCCACGGCGAGGTAGAGTTCGCGCATCTCCGGCTCGTTGGCGAAGGTGTTGCTGCCGGTGAACGCGATCACCTTTTCGCCGTCCTGCAGTCCCAGCTCGCGACGGAAGTTCTCGTCGGCCGGCTGCGGCTGGTAGAGGGCAAAGTCGACGCCCGGAAAAAGCAGGTGCGTGGGCGTCTGCGGCGGCGCGAATTCACGCAGCCGATCGATGATGTGCGTCACACCATCGGCGATACGCAGGAAACTCTCGTGCCGGAGCGGGTGCGGCAGGCTGTCATTCAGCTGGGCCTCGAGTTCGGCGGGGCCGAGCTCGCGCAGCTCGGCGAACGGCCGGCCGGTGAAGGTTTCGAGCAGGAACCGTTCGTTGTCCTCGAGGTGGATGACCACCCGTGCCGGCTTCTTCGCGGCGCGTTGATACGCGACGGTGAATTTGCGGACGCCCTCCCGTGGCGTCCACGCATGAACCAAATCGGCCGTCCGCCCATTCGGAAAGAGAGCAGGCCGCGCGAGTGCCTCGTCGTAGGTGGCGGCGATGAACAGCGGATTCGCGATGTGGCCGAGCGTTTCCTTTCGATGCGGAACCGCTACGACACACGCGTGACCGGCGGCGCAAAGCATGTTCGCGAACCCGCCGATGTGATTCAGGCTGTTGGTGGTGAAGTCGCCGTAGTTGACGAAAAGGATGTTCAAGGCTGGAGGGACAAAGGGACAAAGGGACTAAAGGACTAAAAGACCAAAAGACTAAAGGACGGTCCTTTACAGCTTGTAGCCGGCGTCGGCGGCGTCCTTGGCGAACATCTTCACCGTGTCGAGCGAGAGTTCGGTCAAATCGAGTCCGAACATCTTCGCCGCCTTCGCGAGGATGTCGTGCGGTACGGTGATGATCGCGCAGCCGCATTCCTGCGCCTGGACGATGTTGAGCACTTCGCGCGTGCTGGCCCAGAGCAACTCCGCCTTCGGCTGATGGTGGAGCAGCGCACCGCATGCCCGCATCATCGGCATCGGATCGACGCCCGTGTCGGCGATTCGTCCGGCGAACACGGATACGACCGACGGCACGGCGGGGTTGAGCGCCTCGGCGACGCCGGCGACCTGCTTGAGCGTGAGCAGCGCAGTGATATTGAGTTTCACGCCCTGCTGCCCGAGTTCCTTGATCAACGGCAGGCATGAGTCGCCGCGAGAATTCGTGATTGGAATCTTCGTGTAAACGTTCTTGCCCCACGCGCTGATCTTCAGCGCCTGGCGTTTCATCTCCGCGAGATCGTCGGTGAAAACCTCCAGTGAAATCGGCTTCGTGGTGACGCTCTGAAGGATGTCCCTGGCGAACGCCTCGTAGTCCTTGATCCCCGCCTTCTTCATCAACGACGGGTTCGTGGTCAGCCCCTTGATGTAGGGTTTCGAGTATAAGTCGAGGATGCCGGCCTTGTCGGCACCGTCGGCATAAAGTTGGATCGTGAGATCGTTCAGCGATTTCATCGGCGGGAATGCGGGTGGGAGGTTGAGTTTGGGCGCAAGTGAGGTTTCCGCTCCAAGCCCGTGCAAGGGGAAAGTGGGCCGGCCAAGGCAGCAGCATGTATTGTCGTGTCGGAGTACGTAGTGCGAGTTGGGAGCGCGACCGCCCTCGGTCGCTTTGGGGTATTGCGACCAAGGGCGGTCGCGCTCCCGGGGCCGAATGAACGTGTGCTACTTCGCTTGCAGAATCACCGCGGCCGCCTCCGGGAACGACTTGACGATGAACTCGGGTTTCGCCCGGAGTTCCTCGGCGTAACCGAAGTCGATGAAAACAGTGCGCAGCCCCGCGCGTTTTCCGCAGTCGATGTCCCGCCACCGATCGCCCACCATCCACGACCGCGAGACGTCCAACTGCAGCCCGGCCGCCGCATCGAGCACCATGCCGGGTTCGGGTTTTCTACGCGGGTCGGGCGCATCACCCACGCGGCCGGCGGCATAGCAGACCTCGATCCGCGCGATCTGCGGCACGTGCTCGCGCAGCTTGCCATGCATCGCCTCAATCACCGCCTGCGACTGCGTGCCTCGACCGACATCCGGCTGATTCGTGACCACGACGAGCGTGAACCCGGCCGCGGCCAATCGGGCACACGCCGCCGGAACATCTGGCAAGAGTTCGAACTCCGCGAGCGTCTGCGGTGGATACGGCCGGCCATCGCGGATGATCTGCCGGTTGAGCGTGCCGTCGCGGTCCAAGAACACGGCTGGGAATCCGCTCCGCGGATTCCCTGGGTTTCCCGCCGCCGCTTGGGAGGATTTGGATGTCACATGTGGGCCGCCGATGTCCGGTGTTTTTGTTTCATCTTCCTCCGGTTTTTGCGCAGCAAAAACCCTAGTTTTTCGGCGGAGCCGAAAAACCAGCCGAAAAACTTTCCCACTTGGTCTGGTGCAGTTTCAGCTCGGGGTGAGATACGAACAGGTGCCAGATCACGGCTTGGAACGCCTCGCTGTGCGGCGTGATGTTGTTCGGATTCACCGTCGGCACGATGACGCAGGCATCGGCCACTTTCGCCGTGTAGCCTCCGTCCTTGCCGACGATGCCGATCACACGTGCGCCGACCTGTTTCGCGAGCTGAAGCGCGGTCACCAGATTGGGTGACACGTTCTTCTCCAGGTTGCCCCCGCCGACGGAGAAGATCAGCACCGCGTCCTCCTTCTTCAGCCGCGAACCGCGCAACCATTCCACGAATACAGTGGCCCAGCCCTCGTCGTTGGTCCGCGCGGTGAGTTCCGACACGTTATCCGTCGGCGCGTAGCACTCCAGCCCGCCAATCTTCCGAAAATCGTTCACCGCGTGCGAGGCGTTCGCCGCGCTGCCGCCGACCCCGAGGATGAAGAGCCGCCCGCCACGCGCGCGCACGGCGACGAGTTCCTTCACGCAACTCTCACAATCGTCCGGATTGAGCTTCGCCACAATCTCGGCCGTTTCCTTCAGGTGCTGGGCAGAATAGGACATGGCGGGAGACAAAGTAGAAACGGCGGAAAGAAGAAAGCAGAAACCCCGCTGGTCGCGCACCGGGGTTCACCTCGCCCGGTGGCAATCGCGGCGCTTCGCGACGGTGGGCGCACCCGGCCTCCGCCGCTCCGCTGGTCGGGAAACAACCGGAAGCTGACGTCCCGCCACGGCTCCCTAATTGCGTTTCTCTGTTCCGAACGGAACAGAGAAACGCACGAGTTTTGGGCTTCGCCTCCTCGAGAGTGTGCATTTCCTTGTTCCGATCGGAACAAGGAAACGCACGGGCGGGCTTAAGTCCGCCCGTCAAATGCGCGGGTCCGCCGGGGTCGGATGCCGGCCCGCTACTTCTTGGCCAGCGAACGATTGAGTGCGCTCACGATGGCCTTGATCGACGCAAGCTCGATGTTCGTGTCGATACCGGCGCCGAAGAGCGACTGTCCCCGCGCCGTCTTGATATGGATATAGCTCACGGCGCGGGCCTCGGAGCCCTTGCCGAGCGAGTGTTCAGCGTAGGAGAGCACTTCGAACTGCGGCACAAGATCCGGCGACTTCTTCCCGAGTGCATGAACGAACGCATTGATCGGCCCGTTTCCCTCGCCGCTGATCAAATGCAAAGCTCCATCGCGCAGTTCAAGCTGACCTTCGCACTTTACGACGTTGTTGTGCTCCGTCGTTTTGAAATCGCGTAGCACAATATCAGGTAAAGGCCGCTCGAGATATTCGCGGCGGAACACCTCGTGGATTTCCGCCGGGCTGAGCTCGGTGCCCTTCGCGTCCGCCACGTCGTTGATGATCCGGCCGATTTCCTTGTGCATCAGTTTCGGCAGCGAGAAACCGAACTCGTGCTCGAGCACGTAGGCGACGCCGCCCTTGCCCGACTGTGAATTGATCCGGATGATCGCCTTGTAGCTGCGACCGACATCCGCCGGATCGACTGGGATATAGAGCACGTCCCATGGTTGATCGGGTTTTTGCACGGACCACGATTTCTTGATCGCGTCCTGATGCGAGCCGCTGAAGGCGGTGAACACGAGTTCGCCGGCGTAGGGTTGCCGCGGCGGCACCTCGAGCCGCGTGCACCGCTCATACACTTCGCGGATTTCATTGATGTTGGTGAAATCCAGCCCGGGGTGGATCCCGTGCGTGTACAGGTTCAGCGCCACGGTAACGATGTCGACGTTGCCGGTCCGCTCGCCGTTGCCGAACAGCGTGCCCTCGACGCGATCGGCGCCCCCCAGCAACGCGAGCTCCGTCGCCGCGATGCCCGTGCCTCGATCGTTGTGCGTGTGCAGCGAAATGATCGAGCGATCGCGGCGGCTGAGATGCGTGCACATCCATTCGATCTGATCGGCGTGGACGTTCGGGGTCGCGTACTCGACCGTGGCGGGCAGGTTCAGGATAATCTTCTCTTCCCGCGTCGGCTGCCAGACGTCGGTGACGGCTTCACAAATCTCGAGCGCGAAATCGAGCTCGGTGCTCGTGAAGCTTTCCGGCGAATACTCATAACGCATCCGCGTGCCCGCGGCGATGAGCGGACGCGAATACTCCTTCACCCATTGCGTGCCTTGCGTCGCGATCTTGACGATGTCGGCCCGCGTCGCATTGAACACGTGCTTCCGCTGCGACGGTGAGGTTGAATTGTAGAGATGGAAGATCGCGTTCTTGGCGCCGCACATCGCCTCGATGCTGCGGGTGATCAGTTCCTCCCGACTCTGGCAGAGAATCTGGATCGCGACATCATCCGGAATTCGCTTTTCCTCGATGAGCAGCCGGCAAAACTCGAACTCCGTGAGCGATGCGCTGGGGAAACCAACCTCAATCTCTTTGAAACCAATTCGCACCAGCATCTCGAAATACTCGAGTTTTTCCGCGACGCTCATCGGCTGGGCGAGCGCCTGGTTGCCATCGCGAAGGTCGACACTGCACCAAATCGGCGCTTGCGAGAGGGTGCGGCTGGGCCACTGGCGGTGCGATAAGTTGACCGGCGGAAAGGGCCGGTATTTCGTGACGGGAGCTGGTTGCATGACCGAAAAATTGACTGACAAAAATGTAAGGAAAGGTGTTTGCGGAGTGGCTCCCACCGGCCTGACCGGCGGGAGGAATTTGAGCCGCCACGGGGCGGTAACGATAACTCAGACCTACGCACGACCCGCTGCTACGCAGCGCTTTCAGAGGGCGTGCGTGCTGGTAAGTCGAAGGCCTCGGAACAAAAACCGCATTAGTTCGGTTTTTCGTAGCCTTTCAACGGCATAGAAGTCAAGGACCACGTCCGCGTGCCTTCCCGAAGCTGTAACCCAGTCTGGCAAAGGGCGTCTTGCCTGACGTGCTTCACCTTGCCTCCATTCGCGCATGCCTGACGACGACGTTCTGCCGTTCGATCTGGCCGGCTGCCTCAATCGCGTCCGCCAGCGCGATCAGGACGCTGCTCGCGAACTGGTGGAACATCTTTACCCCTTGGTCATCCGTATCGTGCGTTCGCACCTTCCTCGTCGCGTGGCCGAGGAGGATCTCGCTCAGGAGGTGTTTCTAAAGATGTTCACCCGGATGGAACAGTATCAGGGCGCGGTGCCGTTTCCGCACTGGGTGTCGCGGATCGCGGTCACCACGTGCATCGATCACCTGCGCGCCCAAAAACGCCGGCCGGAATTTCGCTGGGCGGATCTGTCGGAGAACGAGGCGGAGGTTCTCGACGCGGTGATGACGAACGAGAACGACGTGCCCGCCAACGACGCGATGGCCGCCCATGAACTCGTCCACAAACTTCTCGGCCAGTTGAAACCCGACGACCAGCTCGTCGTCCGCCTGCTTGATCTCGAGCAGAAGACGATTGCTGAAATTGCGGAAATCACCGGCTGGAACCAATCGCTCATCAAAGTCCGCGCATTTCGTGCGAGACGGAAGTTGCAGAAGCTATTTCAAGAACTCAAAAAAAAGGAACGGTCATGACTTTCAACGATCCCCACCACCCCTGGTCCCGACTGACGACCGCTGCCCGGCAGGTTCGCGATGAACGCGACACCTCCGCGCCGTATGGTTTCCCCACCCGCATCGCGGCGCTGGCCTATGCCCGCGACCGGAGGGTCGCATCCCTTATGGAGCGTTTCGCGCTCCGCGCCGTCGGCGTGTCCTGCGTCATCGCCCTGCTGAGTGTCGCACTGAACTATCATGCGCTCAGCGGTCCGACCGTCGCGGCCACGCCGACGGAAGACTTCACGCTCCCAACGTATGACGCGGTCGCGGTTGTTCTCGATTTTGCCGAGTAAGGCTTGGGATGGACAAACCATGGAAAGTGGTGCTCGCGTTCGTCGGGGTCTTCATCGCCGGCGCGATTTTTGGCGGTGCGTTCACGCTGCGGGCGACGGGCAAGCACTTCGCTGAGCAACACCCGGTAAAGGCCAAGGCAGCGCCGGCGGCGGTTACCTCCGCCCAGCAAAAAGCGCCGGCGGCTCCCCAGGCGCGCGTGGCGCTCGCCTTGATGCGGCAGTTCACGCAGCGGCTCAGCCTCACCAGTTCGCAAAGGGAAAAAATCCGGCCCCTCGTCTCGCGCGCGGCGGAGGACCTCGAGCGACTCAGCCGCGAAAACCTTTCCGACACCACGCGGGTGATGGAACGCATGTACGTCGACGTGGGCGAGTGGCTCACGCCGGAGCAGCGGGATGACTTCGACGAGATGCGGCGGAAATGGCAGGAGAAGGCGGCCGAGGAGCGGAAGAAGCGAGGCGCCGCACCCGTGGCCGACGCGACCAAGAAGACCGACGGGAAGAAATCTCCGCTGCCGACCAACGAGCCGGCCGCGCGGAAAAAAGAACCGAAGGCCACTGCTCCGCGTCCGCCGGGATCGTAGGTTTGCGTGGTGCCAGCGAGCTGCGCGGGTTCGGACGATTATCGTCAATTCACCCTTGCGCCGCGGGCCGCCCGGCCCATGGTTCGCGCCGGCCAGGTGCCATGCATGGGCAGGCGCGTGAACTCCGCCAGGACCGGAAGGTAGCAACGGTAACGACGTTCTCCCAGTGCCGTGGAGTGCCTGGCCACTTTTATTTTTGTTTTGCGCGGCGCGCAAAAACAACCCGCCGAAGCCTTGGCGTAGGCGGCTGATCGGATTTTAGATTTCCGATTTTGGATTTGCGATTGCCGGTTGTCGATTTGTTCTAACGAGAAGTGTCCGGCACCTACCAAGTCATCGCGCGCAAGTGGCGGCCGCAGACGTTTGACGACGTCGTCGGCCAGGAACATGTGGTGCGCACGCTGAAGAACGCGATCAGCCGCGGCCGGATTGCGCACGCGTACCTGTTTGTGGGGCCCCGTGGCACGGGCAAAACCTCGACCGCGCGGATTTTCGCCAAGGCGCTCAACTGCACGGACGGCCCGAAGGCCGACTTCGATGTGAACGATCCGGCGTGCAAGGCGATCGCGGAGGGCTCGCACCTCGACGTGATCGAGATCGACGGCGCATCGAACAACGGCGTCGATCAGGTGCGCGACCTGCGTGAAACCGTGCGCTACGCGCCGGCGCAGGGAAAATTCAAGATCTACATCATCGACGAAGTGCACATGCTTTCGGCGGCCGCGTTTAACGCGCTGCTGAAGACGCTCGAGGAGCCGCCGCCGCACGTGAAATTCGTGTTCGCGACGACGGACCCGCAGAAGTTGCTCCCGACGATCGTGTCGCGCTGCCAGCGTTTCGATCTCAAGCCGATTCCGACCGACCTCATCGTCGAACGCCTCAAACGGATTGCGGCCGCCGAAAAGATCAAGGTCAGCGACGCGGCCCTCGCCTCGATCGCGCGACTGGCGGACGGTGGCATGCGCGACGCGCAGTCGATTTTGGATCAGATGATTTCGTTCTGCGGCGCGGAGATCGCGGAGCCGGATGTGCTCGATGTCTACGGCCTGGTTGCGGCGGAAAAAATCACGGAGCTCGCTTGCGCGCTCGGGACCGCCGACCACCGGAAGATCATTTCAATCGTGGACGACTGCGATGCGTCGGGCCGCGATCTCGTACGGTTGTTGATGGATTTGCAGACGGTCGTGCGGACGGCGCTGCTTGATGCCATCGCAAAGGGCGGCCGGACCGATCAACTCGGGTGCGTTTCACTGACGACGGAGCAACTCACACGGATGCTCGACGCGATGCGCGAAGGCGAAAGCAACGTGAAGCTCGGCCTGGCGGAGAAAATCAATTTCGAGGTCACACTGCTCAAGGCGGTCGAGGCCAGTCGCGCGCGGGCGATCGACAGCTTGATCAAGGAACTCGCGGCGCTGGCCGGCGAGGTGCCGGCAGCAGCGAGCAGCGGCGACGAAAAAAAAAAGGGCTGATTGACCGGTTGGAGGCGCGGCTGGCTGACGCGCAGTCGGGCCCAGCTGAACCTGTCATCTCCCGCGAGCCCAGCCCCACCGCCGGGGAAAGCGTCGAAGCGGCTGAGGCGGTGACGGCTCTCACCCATGTATCACCGGTGGAAACGTCAGAGGAGCGGGCCGCGCCGATCCTTGGCGCGCCCGACGACAGCGGCCCGCCGCCTTTCAACGAGGCGGCCGAATCGGCTTTCCTCGCCGAGGCGCGCGACCGCGGAGAAGTCGTGAAACCGGCCGCCGCGACTGGCACCGCGGGCGAGGAGGAGGAGGTGAGCAACGGGACCCCACTCCCGCGAATGGAGGAGTTGGTGAACCAGATCCCGGAGGACGTGCGCGATCTTCTCGCGGATCTCTTTCGCGCACGTTTTGTCACGGTGAAGAGAATTCCCAAACGGGCGCTGAAATCCTAGTGGCTGCGGCTTCCAGCCGCAGATTTTCTTGATGCCCATTCGATCCAATCTGCGGCAAGGCCTGCCCTGAGCCTGCCGAAGGGATGCCGCAGCCACTTCCGATCGGCGACTCTGCTCGAAAGGAATTACCCGCGCCACACCGAACCGACTTCAGGTCGGCCGAGCACGCTGTGGGGATAAAAGTACGCATCGATCGGTTGCGCAGCGAACGGCGGCAGGAGCGGCACGGGTTCGCGCCGATACAGCCCCTCCGCCAGGCCCTCGAACTCGTCGAGCCGCTTCAGGCACTCGTCATCGACCGACCAGATTTCGCCCGCGACACCATCCTGGTCCCGAGTCCAGCGTACCAGTCCCGGATATCCGCCCACATCGAACAGCCGAAATCCGGGTGTTGTCCGCGCCTCGGCGATGAAAGCCTGGCCGCTCAACCATTCGTGGTTGCTCGCGCCGCGTTTGAGGGTGCCGTAAACGAAGAGCAGTTTCATTCCGCCGCGGCCGGTGCCGCAGCCGAAACTGTGCCGCTCGGTGGGGGAGCCAGCAACTCGACGACGACGGCCGTCGTGTTGTCGCGGCCGGAGTTTTGCACCGCTTCCGTGACGAGCCGCTGGGCCGGTGTCATTCCATCGGTGCCGGGCGGCGGCCGGCGCGCGAGTTCCTCCAAGTGCCGATCCCACAGCCCGTCAATCAAACCATCCGAACAGATGACAAATCGATCGCCGGGTCGGTGGCTGACCGCGCCGATGTGCGGGTCAATGAACTGGTGGCCGGCACCGAGCGCCTGTTGCAGCGCATTCTTGCGCGGGTGTGAACGCGCTTCGCGTTCATTGATTTTGCCCTGGCGACGCAGCCAGCCGACATGGCTGTGGTCGTGCGTCACCTGGGTCATCCCGCCTTCGCCGGGCAGGTAATAGATTCGGCTGTCGCCGAGGTGGCCGAAATACATCCATTCCGGCGTGAACCAGCAAAGGCTGAGCGTGGCCCCCATGCCGGCGCATTCCTCATATGAATAACCAAGCTTGAGCAGCTCGCCGTGGATTGAAGTGAACAGTTCGCCAATGATGTCGTTGAATCCGCCCGTCATGCCCGCCGCCGATAGCCGGAACGCCCTCGGGAACAGCCGCGTGATCCGGTCGACTGCGATCCGGCTGGCGAACTCGCCTGACTTTGCGCCGCCCATGCCGTCGCTGACCGCGAATACGAAGTCCGCCCCCGCCAGCGACGCATCGCCGGTTTTCCCCAGGAAGCGCACCTCGTGGCCATCGAAGGTCAGGGCGAGAAATGAATCCTCGTTATTGGGCCGAACCTTGCCGACGTGCGTCAGGCCGGACCAGTGAAGCCGAATCGGTGAAACGGATGGCGGCTGGGCACTCATCAAGGTGCAATCGGTTTGAGGGAGGCGGCATCGCCGCCTTCGGAATCGAGCAGGGTGGCGAACTCGAAATCGATGATGCAAAAGCGGCCGTCCGACGTCCGGTAGGTGATGTTCCGGAGGAAGGGATCCTCATGCCGGACCCCATAGGCTTTGAGTTCCTCAAATATCTGTTTCTGGCGGTCTTCGCCCATGTGATCGACCCGGGCGCCGCAGTTCGTGGTGACAAGTTTCAGTGTTTCCGCGTCGGCCTCCAGCACCCGCGGGACAAAGGCGCAGCCCCGCGCCTCGAGGTGCTTGAGAACGCGAAGCTCGTGGTCGAAGCGCTCCCTGGCGCGCTCACCGCGAAAAGTCTTGTGCACGCGTCCGTCATAACCGATGCGAACGGTCGCGCGGGCGGTATCTTTCATTTCATGCATGCGGCGGAATCAATGACCGCCCGCCGGCGGAAGGCTGGCAAGCTTCCGAAATAGCGTCGTTTCTCGAAGGAATGGCTTTCATGGATCGAAAAAGTGTCATGAACGATACTTCTCATTGCCTCTGGCACATGAGCTGCTGATTTTCGCGCTGATTTTCTCCCTCGCGGCGAGGAAGACATTCACGCAAACAAGCCCCTGCCAAACTTCACCTTATGGCCAAACTCAAACTGGAATACATCTGGCTCGACGGTTACACGCCCCTGGCAAACCTTCGCAGCAAGACCAAGATTATCGACGGCGACCCCGCGAAGCTAAAGCTCGAAGATCTGCCCGTGTGGGGCTTCGATGGCAGCTCGACGCAGCAAGCCGAGGGCAAGAGCTCGGACATCCTGCTCAAGCCTGTCGCGCTCCATCCGGACTCCACGCGGAAAAACGGTTTTCTGGTGATGTCAGAGGCGCTCATGCCCAACGGGGACCCGCACCCGAGCAATTCGCGCGCGACGATTATGGACGATCCCGATACGTGGTTCGGTTTCGAGCAGGAGTATTTCTTCTGGCAGGACGGGGCCCCGCTGGGCTTCCCCAAAGGCGGCTACCCGGCGCCGCAGGGGCCTTATTACACCGGCGTCGGCTACAAGAACGTCGGTCCCATTGCCCGCAAGCTCGTCGAGGAGCACATCGATCAGTGCATCGCGGCGGGCATCAACATCGAAGGCATCAATGCCGAGGTCGCGAGAGGCCAGTGGGAGTTCCAGATCTTTGGCAAAGGCTCCAAGACCGCTGCCGATCAGATGTGGGTCGCGCGTTATATCATGACGCGCTTGTGCGAGCCATACGGCATCGATATCGAATGGCGTTGCAAACCGGTCCGCGGGCCGTTTGACCAGCCGCTCGACTGGAATGGCTCGGGCATGCACTGCAATTTCTCCACCAAGTTCATGCGTGAGGTCGGCGGCAAAGCCTACTTCGACAAACTCATGGCCGCGTTCGCGAAGCACATGGACGAACACATTGCCGTTTACGGCCCGGAAAACCACCTGCGTCTCACCGGTCTCCACGAGACGCAGTCGATCGACAAATTCAACTACGGTCTGTCCGATCGCGGCGCTTCGGTTCGGATGCCGGTCAACTTCATCAACCACGGTTACAAGGGCTATCTCGAGGATCGCCGGCCAAATTCGGCGGCGGACCCGTACCTCGTTGCCGGCCGCATCATCAAGACGATTCAGACCGTACCGACGAAGTAGGCGAATCCCGCACCTCCCTTCACCAAGCGCCACCGCGAGGTGGCGTTTTTTTTCGCGCGACAAGACCGCCGCGAATATGCGTCATGTATTCGCTGCTTGAACACCCCGGGCCTCACCTCATCACCACGCGCTTCGATGGCGGAGTGGGTGCAGACCGCGCTGCTCGCGGTGAACCTCGGATGGACGACCTTGTGCCTCGGCGGGTATCGGGCGGAAACGATGGTGATCACGAGCGCTCTTACGGGAGCCCTGCTGGTCGCACATTTGGTCAGCCGGATTTTTTCTGCATCGGTCGTGCCCAACCATCCTGCCGGATGGTTGCTCGTGCCGTTCCTGCTGTATGCGGCGGGCAACGCGGCCTGGATCTCGCCCGTGCGCTGGCTCGCGCGAATGGATTGGTTCTGGTGGGCGCAGA
Organism: Opitutaceae bacterium; assembly: GCA_030648295.1. GTDB lineage: Bacteria > Verrucomicrobiota > Verrucomicrobiia > Opitutales > Opitutaceae > ER46. The sequence goes on from JAUSID010000033.1 coordinate 22,376, forward strand.
TGATTGCCGTGTTTTGGGTGGTCGTGAACGGCATCCGCTCGCGCGCGCCGCGGCGGGCGCTTTTTTTCACGCTGATCGCGCTGGCAGTTGCTGGGGTGGTGATGGGGTGCCATCAGCGTTTCGTCAGTCCGAACTGGCTGCCGTTCGGCCAGGTTCGTCCGCCCCAGTTTGAAGGGCGGGCCAGCGGACCGTTTGGAATTCCCAACAGTTTTGCGGCGCTGCTGCTGCTGCTGCTGCCCGCCGTCGGGGCGATTGCGGCAAGTCGTCATGGGCGGGCCACGGAGCGCGTGTGGTGGGGCTGGCTCGGACTGGTGCTGGGGTGCGGACTCGTTCTGACCATCAGCCGCGGCGCATGGATTGCGCTCGCGCTCGCGCTGGCCAGCTGGCCGCTGGTGGCGGGGGGCGGCCGATGGTGGCGGCGGGCCGCCGGCGCGATCGTGATTCTCGCGATCGTCGGCGGCCTGACCGCCGTCGCCTTCCAAACCTTGCCGAAGGTGCGCGATCGTTTCGTGCTTCTCAGCCGGGACACGGGGGAAAGAAGTCGCCCGCTCATCTGGCGGGTCGCGTGGGCGCTTTTTCGCGAGGCGCCGCTGTTCGGCACGGGCGCGGGCAGCTACAATGTGCTGTTCGAGAAACATCGTCCCGAGGGTTTCCTCGACGAGCCGCAATGGGCCCATAATGAATATCTGAATACGGTAAGTGATTATGGTGTGTCGGGGGCCGCGCTCTTCTTCGGCGCCGGCATCGCCATCGCGCTCGGCTGCGCGCGCCGCAAGCACGCCGCGGCGCGACGTGAACACGACTGGTTCGATGCGTCGCGAACGACCGTCGGTTTGGCGATTGGTCTGCTCGCTTTTGCGCTCCAGCTGTCCGTCGACTTTCATTTCAAGATTCCTGCCCTGGGGATCGCCTTCGCCACGATCGCGGCGATGGTCGTGAGCCGGCTGTGGCCGGTGCGCCCGGCGGCCGGGAACCGAGGATGGCGCCGCAGCATCGGCGCGCTGGCGGCAGTCGCGGTTGCAATCATCACCGTGACGGTATTCGTGCCGGCATTTCGCGCGGAGGGGCGGCGCGATCGCGCGCGCCGGTCGATTGACCGGCTCGCCGCTGGGTCAGTAATACCCGCACAGTTTCGAGAACGCGTGACTGAAGCGCGCGAAGACCTGTCGCGTGCGGTCGGAATCGATCCCGCGAACGCGCAGGCGTGGGCGGATCTTGCCTACGCCATTTCGCTCCAGGCGCGGACCGAATCCGGCCGCGACGCCGAACTCGGCCGGGAGGCGGAAAGCGCGGCGCACGAGGCGGTTATTCGGTGTGTCGTGGCCTATGAGTTTTGGATTCGGCGCGGAATCGCGCTCGATATGCAGTCTCGCTGGCTGGAGGCGGGAAACGACTTTGCGCACGCCGTGGTCCTCGCGCCGCAAACGCCGCTGGCGTGGTACTACCATGCCGAGCATTTGAGCCGCCTTCCGGCGGAGCGCGGACTGGCGGAGGCGGCGCTGGCTTTCTGTTTGCGACTTGACCCTGGAAATCGTGCTGGGCTAGCGTTGCGCCAGCGTTTGGCGATTAGGTCGCAGCTGCCCTAGGCGAATCCTTCCATGCACAACCGTCTACTGTCCTGGCTGTTTTTTTGCGCGTTTGCCGCGGTCGGTCCCCTGTGCGCGCAGACGCCGGTTCCAACGGCAGCAGCAGGTGGCACGCCCCCTCCTGGCAAGGTGCTCGTGGCGCAAGTTCGCGGCACGGCCTACATGACGCTCAACGGCGTTCGGACCGCGCTGAAGGTCGATGACGCGGTGGAACAGACGGCGAAGATCAACACGGAGCGCGAGTCGAGCATCGTGCTCGTGTTTTCAAACGGTGCCACCACCCAGCTCGGCGACGACACTGAATTGGTGATCGACGAGTTCCTGCAGGATCCGTTCGGCAGCACGATCAGTGTTGCGACTCTCGAGGAGGAGCCCAGCCGTTCGAATACGCGGCTGAGCCTCAACAAGGGCGAACTGATCGGCAAAGTCGCCAAACTGAAACACGACCGCGGTTCGACGTTCATCGTCAACACGCCGGTCGGCGCCGCCGGTATCCGTGGGACGACATTCCGAATCGTGTTCCGTCCGCAAGGTACCGGGCTCGCATTTTTCCAGCTGAGCACGGTGGAAGGTAACGTGAACTTTTTGCAGGGCGCCGGGGCCCCCGTTCCTGGTGCTGGCAATGCTCCCGGCACGCCCGGGCAGCCCCAAGGCCCAGGTCCTCAGGCGCCGGGCGCGCCTGATCCGAATCAAGGGCAGGGTCAGGGTGGTGGTTCCGGCGGAGGCACGCCGGTTGTCGGCGGCCAGGAAGTCGTCATTCAGGTTAGCGTCAACGTGAGTGCCACCGGCCAGGTGGTGGTCACCTCTCCGCCCCAAGTCATTTCGTCCACCATGCCGATCAGCGCGGCGGTGCAGATGCAGATCGTCGCGCAGGCGCAACAAATCGCGGTGGCCGTGGCGACCACGACTTTTACCGCACCGCCTCCCGCGCCACCAGCCGGCGGCGGGGGGAACACACCCGGAAACACTCCCGCGCCGGACGGTTCGGGCACAACCGGCACCACGGGCACCACCGGGACGACCGGCACCAATATAGTCGGCTCGCCGCTGGGAACGCCCGGACCGACACCCACGCCTTCGCCAAACCCAAACACGACGCCGCCGCCGCCCACGACGCCGCTGCCGCGCCTCACGCCGGGCGGTTGAGCGCCGCGACGCCAAAAAAGCGATACGTATTCAAAGCCCAGCCACGCCGGCTGGGCTTTCTGCTTTCGTTCGCGGGGCACGCCTCCTAGTTTCCGCGTAATGGCTCCCCTGAAGCGGGCAAGGTCACTCTCCGTTCTCCGCTGGCTGCTCCTGCTCCCGATTCCCCTCGTTTGGTGCGCGCTCGACTATTCCGGCAAGCTCACCTTTCTGGAGAACAAGTCGATCGACTGGCGGTTTCAATATCGTGGCGAAATCGACGCCCCGGTTAAGGTCGTGTATGTCGACGTTGACTCGCTTTCGCTGAGCGAGATTGGGGGGTGGCCTTGGAGCCGAACGTATTTCGCGCAAGTCGCATCGGCGTTGATCAACGAAGCGAAGGTGAAGGCGGTGGGCTTCGACTTCGTTTTTTCGGATGCCGGAGTCTCCGAATCGGTCGACCTAAAAAAGCTGGTGTACGGAAACATGGATTTCGGACGGTTCCTTTTCAAACAGCCACCGGTCGTGCTCGCCGCCGCCTACGCGGGCCACCAGTTCCTCGATGTGCGGGGGCAAAAACTCGAGCGCGCGCTCCCGCTCATGGCGGTCGAGACGCGAAAACTCGAAGACATTGAGCCGCCGGAAGTGCCGGTGTTCATGACCGGCGGGACGCTGGTGAAGCCGCAACTCACCACGCCGCCGATCGCCGTCGGCCTAATCGACACGCTGGGTGGAGAGACTCGTACGGTGCCGGCATGGGCCCCGGATAATCTGAAGCGGACGTTCTTTCACATGTCGCTGGAACTGGCCCGGCTTTATTGGGGTCTTCCCCGCGGCTCGCTGGTGAGGGAGGCGGACAAGATCGTCTTCAAGCGTCCCGATGGATCCGTGCAGGCTACGGTACCATTATTGCGCGAACAATTGCTCGAAGTTAACTGGTTCACGCGGTGGCAGTCGCCACGAAATCCGCGGGCGGAGTTTTCGACCGTGTGCAGTTACGCGCAGATGCTTTCCTCGGAGAAGGAGGAGGAGCGGCGCGCGGCGAAGGAGTTTTTTGCCCAGGCGGAATTCACGAACGCAATCGTGTTGATCGGCCCGGTGGACCCGCTGTTGCAGGATGTCGCGCCCACGTCGCTCGACGAGCACGCCGTGCCGAAGGTGGGCGTGCACGGGAATCTGGTTAAGACCATCATCGCCGGAAAGTTTCTCACCCGGATTCCAAACGCCTACAACTATGCGATCGTGCTGGGCCTGACGTTGGTCGTTACGTCGCTGTCACTGGGTGGCGGGGCACGGCCGCTGGTGGCGACACTGACGGCCCTGGCCGGGGTGGTCATCTACGCCGTGCTCGTGCTGGAGATTTTCAAGCGGAGCCATACCGTCCTGCCATTCACGGCCCCGCTGGGTGCGGCGCTCACCACGAACTTTGCCGGCTTGATCTGGCAGGTGATCGAGGTGCAGAAGGCGAAAGGCCGGATCAAGGGCATGTTCGGTGCGTACGTCTCGCCGCAGCTCGTCGAGCGCATGGTCGAGTCGGGGGAGGATCCGCAGCTGGGCGGCCACGATGCCGAAATCACGGCGTACTTCAGCGACATCCAGGGCTTCTCCACGTTTTCGGAAAAGCTCGGTTCCGGTCCGCTCGTTCAGCTGATGAACGAATACCTCACGGTGTGCACCGACATCGTGCAGGAGGAGGGCGGCACGCTGGACAAGTACATCGGTGATGCCGTGGTGGCCATGTTCGGCGCGCCCATCCCGATGAAGGATCACGCCTACCGGGCCTGCGTGGCCTCGCAGCGCGTGCACCAGAAGATCGGCGAACTGCGCGCGAAATGGAAAAGCGAGGGCGACAAGTGGCCCGAGATTGTGTGGAAGATGCAGTCGCGGATCGGGCTCAACACCGGCGTGTGCATGATCGGCAACATGGGCAGCCGGACGCGTTTCAATTACACGATGATGGGTGACGATGTGAATCTCGCCGCCCGCATGGAGTCGGGCGCGAAGAGTTGGGGCGCGTACTCCATGGTCACGCAGACGACGAAAAACGCCTGCGAGCAGCACGGCGCCGATCGCGTGGTATTCCGGGCGCTGGGACGAATTGTGGTGATGGGCCGTTCACAGCCGGTGCCAATCTACGAGATCATCGGCTTGAAGGAATCGCTGCCCGATCGTGCGCGGGAATGCATTGGAATTTTCGAGCAGGGGCTGGCGAAATACTATGCCCGCGAGTGGGACGCCGCGATCGCACTGTTCAGTCAGAGTGCGGAGCTGGAACCCAATCAGCCGGGAAAAACCCCGGGCGTGAAGACCAATCCGTCCCACGTCTACACCTCGATTGCGGAGGACTACAAGATCTCGCCGCCGGCCGAGGGCTGGGATGGCGTCTACGTGATGAAAGAGAAGTGAGCCGGCGCGGGATTGATCTCTGTACCGGTTTCTGTACCGTGCGGCAATGGTCGGCCAATTCTTCACGCCCGATGCCGTCGCGACGGCAGTGTTCCGCCTCGCGCGCGCCAAATCGGGGCAGCGGATCATCGACCCCAGCTGTGGCGACGGGGTTTTCCTCCGCAACGCGCCGCCGGACTGCGACGTGTTCGGCTGTGAAATCGATCCTGCCTATCACGCGTTGATTTCCGGCCTCGTTGGCGCGCGACGAATGGTTGGCGCGGATGCGCTGACGGCGCTCGTCGACATGTGGGGTTCATTTGACCTGGTGATTGGCAATCCGCCGTTCAGCGCGCAGGCGCATCTCGAACGGCGGCGCCAGGTGCTGCAGGGATTTGACCTCGGTGTCGGCCGGCGCTCGCAATGTCTCGAGCTGTTGTTCCTCGAGCTATTCCTGAAGCTCGCGAAGCCGCGCGGCCGCATTGCGATAATTCTTCCGGACGGGCCGTTCAGCAACCGGCCGTTCGATTATGTCCGTTCCTGGTTGCTGCGCCGGGTGCACGTCGAGGCCATCGTCAGCCTGCCGCGGACGACCTTCAGCGCGACGAGCGCCAAAACCAGCGTCTTGATCGCGCAAAAACTGCCGGTCGAAAACCAGCCGTATCGCGAGCCGACGCGTTTGTATGAGTGCGAGAACCTGGCAGCACTCGATCGATTGGGTGGTGACGAGACTTCGGTGCCCGCGCGTTCGGTCGTACTCGCCGATCTATCGGACTGGAGGCCGGAGGCGCACGGAGCCGCGCACCGCGCCGATGGCGGGGAAGGGATTCGGCTGGGCGACGTTTTTCGCCTGCGCACCGGATTCGCGCGTTACGGTGAAGAGCGGAAGCTCCACGATCAGCGGCCGGCCAACGGCATCCTCCTGCTTCGCGCGAAGAACGTTCATCCGGATGGCGGCTTTCGAGTTGAAACTGATGCGGCCTACATCGACCGCGCGGGGCCGATGTATCGTGACGACGCGGTCTTACAGGAAGGCGAGGTCGTTTTCGTGCGTGTGGGTGCGGGCTGCTATGGACGCACGGCGCTTGTGCCGCGCGGTTTTCGCGCGCAGGCGGACGACTGGATTCACGTGTTGACGCCCACGCTCGAGTTCGACGGGCCGGGATTTGTCGCCTGGATGAACAGCGAAACCGGACGCGAGCAGGTGCGGCGGCTCGCGAAGGGCGTCGGGACGCTGAGTGTCTCAAGATCGTCGCTGGCGGAATTGAAGATTCCGCGCCACTTCGTAGGCACCAATCTGATGTTATCGGACGGAGGTTCTCACTCGACCCGCCGGTCGAAGTGATGCGGCGCCCGTCATCTGGGAGCGCGGGCGGCTCGCCCGCTACGGCTCGGTTCACGAAAGCTCAGCCGTTGCGGGCGAGACGCCCGCGCTCCCAGGAAACCGGCCCGGACAGATCACGTCATGCGGTTCGATTCGCCATCGGCGAACTGCTACACGCGATTACTTCAGCAGCATGTCCTTCACCGTCCGTCCGGCCGGAATCATCGGCAGCACGTGCTCGGTGTACGGGACGATGACGTCGAGGACGTATGGGCCGTCGTGATCGAGCATCTCCTGGATCGCCGCGCGGAGCTCGGCCTTCTTGATCACGCGGCGGCCCTTCACGCCGAAGCCTTCCGCGATCTTGACGAAGTCGGGATACAGCGCGTCGGGATTGTCCGGGCTGCCAACGTTCGACTCGTCGCCGAGAATCGTATTGCCGCGGACACTACCGTAGAAGCGATCCTCCCACTGTACCACCATGCCGAGGTGCTGGTTGTTCAGGATCATCGCCTTCGCCGCGATGTTCTCGATCTTCGCGGTGGCCAGCTCCTGGATGTTCATCATGAACGACCCGTCGCCGTCGATGTCGATGACCTGCTTGTCCGGCCGCGCCACTTTCGCGCCGAGCGCCGCCGGATACCCGAAGCCCATGGCGCCGAGTCCGAGTGAGCTGATGTAGCGACGGGGTTCGTTGAAACGATAGAACTGCGCCGCCCACATCTGGTGCTGGCCGACGCCGGTCGCGATGATGGCGTCACCTTTGGTGAGCTCGTAAAGGACCTTGACCGCCTCCTGGGGCTGGATGTGCTTGCTCGCCTCGTAGCTGAACGGGTGTTCAATCTTCCACACGTTGATCTGCGTCTGCCACGCCTTCGTGTCTGGCGGCGAGAACTTCAGCACGTCGGCGAGCTCGTTCAACCGGCCGAGCGCGTATTTGACATCGCTGACGATCGCGAGCTGCACCCGCTTGTTCTTGTTGTGCTCCGAGGCGTCGATGTCGATGTGCACGATCTTCGCGCCCGCCGCGAACTTGCTCGTGTCACCGGTGATCCGGTCGTCAAAACGCGCGCCGGCGACGATCAGGAGATCGCTTTGATCCACCGCCCAGTTGCCGTAGGCCGCGCCGTGCATGCCGAACCACTGCATCGAGAGCGGGTGGGTTTCCGGAAAGGCGCCCAGGCCCATCAGCGTCGTCGCCACCGGCACGTTGGTTTTCTCCACGAAGCTGCGGAGTTCTTTCTCACCGCCGGCCGAAATGACGCCGCCACCCACGTAGAGGACGGGACGTTTCGCCTCGGCGATCAATCCGAGCACCTGCTTCAGCTGCTCATCCGTCGCGTGCTGCGTCGCGGACGCATAGGAGCTGCGGAATTCCACTTCGGCGGGAAACACCGGCTGGAATTTCGCCTGCTGCACGTCCTTGGGAATATCGATCACCACCGGTCCGGGCCGTCCGCTGCGCGCGAGGTAAAACGCCTCCTTGAAAATCCGCGGCAGTTCGCGGACGTCCATCACGAGGTAGGAATGCTTCACGATCGGCAGCGTCATGCCGTAGAAATCAGTCTCCTGAAAAGCCATCTTGCCGATGTACTTCGAGTACACCTGACCCGTGATCGCCACCATCGGGATCGAGTCCATGAACGCGTCGGCGATCGCCGAAACGAGATTGGTCGCGCCCGGGCCGCTCGTGGCCATGCACACGCCGACGTTGCCTGTGACCCGCGCATAACCTTCAGCCGCGAACGAGCCGCCCTGTTCGTGACGCGGGAGGATGACGCGAATCTTGTCGGTCCGCGCCAGCGCCTGGTGCAGCTCCTGCGACGCGCCGCCCGGATAGGCAAAAATGACGTCAACGCCCTCGCGGACCAGGCACTCGACAACGCAGTCGGCGCCCTTCATTTCGCGGCCAATCTCGGCCTGTGGAAACGTGGCTGGTGACGTGGTGGTCTTTTTCATGGCGAAACAAAAAGCCGCACAGCAAAAACCGCCCACGGCCGGGGAGGCAAGCCTTCGGATGGGCAGTGGTCGTCATTCATTGGGCCGAACTGAGATCCGGCGCTGAACACCGGCTTGGTTTTGAGGTAGTTCGGTGATGAGCCACTGCCGCAACGAGAAACGAAAATACTATTGGCGCCGGCCGGGTGCCTCCGCACGTTTGGCGCGTGCTGAAACTGCTTTTCATCGGTGACATCGTCGGCCGGCCCGGTCGCGAAATAGTCGCGGAAAAGCTTTCCCGGCTTCGGCGCGAGCAGGCGATCGACTTCGTCATTGCCAATGCGGAGAACGCCGCTGCCGGCGCGGGAATAACCGGCGCCATCGCGCGGTCGCTGCTCGATTCGGGGATCGATGCGATCACCCTCGGCGACCACGTGTGGGATCAGCGCGGCTGGGAGACGGAGATCACGCAGATCGATCGCGTGTGCCGGCCGGCAAACCTGCCCAAAGGCTGTCCCGGCTGGGACCACCAAATCATTTCCGCACGCGGTTTTCGCCTCGCGGTCTTCACCGTTATCGGCCGCAGCTTCATGGCGATGAAGGCGGATTGCCCGTTCGCGGCGGCGGACCGGATGATCGAGCAACTAAAGTCCCAGGCCGACGCCATCATCGTGGAGTTCCACGCCGAGGCCACGTCCGAGAAGCAGGCGCTCGGATGGCATCTTGACGGACGCGTGACGGCAGTCCTCGGCACGCACACGCATGTGCCGACCGCCGACGCCACGATTCTGCCGAAAGGCACCGCCTTCATTTGCGACGTTGGCATGACCGGCCCCTACGCGAGCGTACTCGGGCGCGACATCAAGGCGGTCGTGGGCAAGTTCATCGATGGCATGCCCCGCCGCTTCGACGTCGCGACCGAGGACGTGCGGCTTTCCGGCGCGTTGATCGAGATTAGCGCTTCGATGGCTCATGCGGAGAAGATCGAACTGCTGACCGTGCGAAGGTAGTCGCCCGTACAATGTAGCAGCCGAGGTAACGAGGCTGGCGGGTGCTTTCTTGAACGCAGCCGGATCGGAAAGATGACCTCCAGATCGAACTCATAGCAGCCGACGTAAGGAGGCTGGAGGAATGGCTTTTTCGAAATCCAATCCCAGCCTCGTGACCTCGGCTGCTACGCGACCGAATCCCTTTCTCCCTTCCGGTCTGCGAATCTTACGACCGCACGGTTCCGGACTCCTCGTAGACGCCGAGATGACGGTAGCGCTGGTAGCGCGCTTCGAGGAGCTGCTCGGTGTTCAGCGCGCGCAGGTCGTTGAGGTGCTTTTGCACGATGTATTTCAATGCATTCGCTGACTGCGACGGATCGTGATGCGCACCACCGATGGGTTCCGGAATCACTTCGTCGACCACTCCCAGTTTCTCGAGGTGATCCGCCGTTACCTTCAACGCCTCGGCCGCGATCGGTGCTTTTGACCCGTCTTTCCAAAGAATGGCCGCGCAGCCTTCGGGCGAGATGACCGAGTAGTAGCTGTTTTCGAAAATCAGCACGCGGTCCGTGACGCCAATCCCGAGCGCGCCACCCGAGCCGCCCTCGCCGACAACAATTGAAATCGTCGGGGTCTGTAACATCGCCATTTCCCGGAGGTTCGTCGCGATCGCCTCGGAAACGTGGCGTGCTTCGGACTCGACACCGGGATATGCGCCCGGCGTGTCGATGAAGGTCAGCACCGGCATCCGGAATTTTTCCGCCATGCGCATCAGCCGCAGCGCCTTTCGGTAACCCTCCGGCTGGGGCATGCCGAAGTTTCGAAGCATTCTTTCCTTTGGGTCGCGCCCTTTCTGTTGCGCCACGATCATGACCGCATCGCCGTTGAAGAACGCCGGGCCACCAATGATTGCGCGGTCGTCGTTATACTGGCGATCGCCGTGCAGTTCGTTGAAGTCTTCGCAAATCGCGCCGATGTAATCGAGGGCGTACGGCCGCTTCGGATGACGGGCTATCTGCACTTTCTGCCATGATGACAGGTTGGAGTAGATCTCCCGGCGCGTGTTATCCATTTTCCGCTCGATGGCCTGAATCTCGGCTCCGAGATCGACATTGGTCTCGATTGACCGCTGGCGTAGTTCGTCGAGTTGCCGGACCAGCTCGCGCAGCGGTTTTTCGAACTCCAACACATAGGCCGGGGCTTCCATAAAACCGGTGACGTTAGCTCGCGGTGCGGAACCCTGTCAACGAGCGCGGGACCGTGCCCTCATCGTGAAGGAGGTTTTATCGCCTTCGGCAGTTGCACGCGCGGTCGCCAACCTGCCGCCGCCGGAACAACAATCCGCCCACGAGGCAGGCGGCGTAAAACAGGGTAAGCATGGCGTAGCTGGGAAAGCCGGCGCGATTGAACGCCAGCGAGATTTTCCAAGCAAGCGAAACCGGGGCGGCCCGTGGCTGCGCCACCTCGAGCGTACGAGCCCGCTTAGCCGTATCGATTCAGTGGACAACCGCGAATGAACGCGAATGGACACAAATTCCAGAGGAGGAGGAGGGGGATTGCGCAAGTGAAACCATGGTCACCGTTTGGTTGATCGCTTCCATGCCCCCCCAAAGGCGCCCTCTCCATTCGCGTGAATTGGCGTCTATTCGCGGTTGAACTAAATTGTTCCGGCTTAGGCCGGCGGATTCTTCAACTGATCTTTCCAGCTTTGGATCTTGGCCTGGGCGCCGAAATGCTCCGCGCGCGCCTTGTCACCGCGCTCCATCCAGATCCGCGAAAGCGTCGTGTTGATGAACAGATCCGCTGGCCGCAGCGCGTGCGCGCGTTCGGCCGCCGCAAGCGCCGCGTCAAGTTTCCGCAGGGAAAAATTCACCTCGGCCAGCGCGTGCCACGCCTCGAATGAGTCGGGCGCGGCGGCCGTCGCGTGGGTGAGCTTCGCCAGCGCGGCTTCGCTTTCGCCCAGCGCGTAATCGGCCGTCGCGTCCTCGATCAGCGTCTGCAGCTCGTCATTCGTCATCGCGCGCAGTGTGGGCCGCCGGTCGGACCGGCGGCGAACCTTTTGACGCCAGCCACGATTCCCCCGTGCGGTTCGCGCCGGCCGATTCCTTGCTTGGCCGGGTAGGGAAACCGAGGAGCAGAACTCACCTCTGTTCCGGCGGTCCGCAGCAGCGGACCTTACTAACGAGGCGCTCGCCGCCACACTGTTGGTCAACTCCCGATTCCGGATTGCCTCAGCGTGTAGGACGTTCCAAAGCGGCGCCTCGTTAGGCTTTCTTCATCCCGGCCTCGATGTTGATCGTGATGGTCACGTCGTCGCCGAGCGCCGCGTCGAGCATCGCGGGATCCTTCACGTTGAACTCCTTCTTGTCGATTTTGGTGGTCGCTTCCCAGCCGGACAGCTGCGTGCCGCCCATGCCTGGACCGAACCCAAGCGCGGTGACCTTCAGCACCACGGGTTTGGTGACATCCTTGATCGTGAGGTCGCCGCTGACGTCATAGGTGTTTTCGCCCGTCTTCTGCCAGGACGTGCTTTTGAATGCAATGGTGGGGAACTTGGCCGCGTCGAGGAAATCGGCGCTGCGCACGTGGTCGTCTCGCTTCTTGTTTTCGGTGTTGAGCGAGGTCGCATCGATCGTGGCCGACACGGAATTGTTCGCGGGATTGGCGCGGTCGACCGATACCTGGCCCGACAATTTCGTGAACTTGCCCGGCACCTTGGAAACGAAGTGTCGGATGGTGAACCCGACGGACGAGTGGACGGGATCGATCGTGTAGGTTTCGACGGCCGCTTGGGCGTGGAGGGCGGTCGCGGCAACGGCCGCGAGGGCGAGGATTTGAGAACGAAGTTTCATGGGTGAAATGACACGGAGTGGTTGTGAAGCAGCACGAAAGCGGGAAAACCGAAAAGTGCAACCAATGCCGTTACAAATACGGACAAGTGACGGCATCGTCCTGCGGCGTCAGAGGATCAGCATCGCGTCGCCATAGCTGAAGAACCGGTAGCCGCGTGCGATTCCTTCCGCATAGATCTCGCGAATCCACGCGATCCCGCCCGTCGAGCCCGGCGTGAGAAACGCCGCCACCAGGCAGAGCAGGGTGGAGCGCGGCTGGTGAAAATTTGTCACGAGCATGTCCACCCCGCGAAACCCCCGCGGCGGATAAATGAAGATATCCGCTTCGCGCCTGCACGTCGCTCCATCCGGCAAGGGACCCGCATGGTGGGCGAGGAAATCCTCGACCGTCCGAACACTCGTCGTGCCGACGGCGACGCGGCGGCCGTTCAATGGCGGAAACAACGCGCGCTGCGTCTCCGATGGCATCTCATACCATTCGCGGTGGATCCCATGTTCCTCCACCGTCGGCGTCGCGATCGGCCTGAAGGTGCCGAGCCCGACATGCAGCGTCACGTCGACGGACGCGATTCCGTTTGCCGCGATCCGGGCGAGCAATTCCGGCGTGAAGTGCAGTCCGGCCGTCGGTGCGGCCACCGCCACCTGTCGCGCGCGATCGGCATAAACCGTCTGGTAACGCTCGAGATCCTGCGCTCGTTGCGCCGCGTGGGCGGCGGGCGGGTCGTCGTCGGCGCGGTCGATATACGGCGGCAGCGGCACGTCCCCGATCCGGTTGGCAATTGCCGTGACCGGTTCGCCGTCACGCGACGTGAACCGGATGACCACCGAACCATCGGGTTCCTTGCCCGTGATTTCGCCGGAAAAGCTGCCGTCGCGATCGTGAAACGTCGCGCCGACGGGCAGCTTGCGGCCCGGACGTACGAGGCATCGCCACGTGTGATCCCCTTCCACCGGCCGGAGCAGGAAGCATTCGACCTGTCCGCCGGTCGGCCGGACGGCATGTAACCGCGCGGGCAATACGGCCGCATTGTTGCGAATCAAGACGTCGCCGCGACGGAGGAACGCGGGCAGATCGGAAAACACGCAATGGCTGATCGTCCGCGCGGCGCGGTCGACCACGAGCAGCCGCGACTGATCGCGCCGCGCTGCGGGCGTCTGCGCGACCAGATGTGGTGGCAGGTGGTAATCGAACAATTCGGTCGGCAGCGGCACGGTGGACGAAAATCAATGCGCCCATCGGCCGCTGGCGAGCAAGCATCGGATTTTGCCCGGTCGTCTTCATGCCTGGGAGCGCGACCGCCCCCGGTCGCAACATTCTCGATGCGACCGGGGGCGGTCGTGCTCCCACGCTCGCCCCAAGAAACGAACTTTGCTTCGGTTCGCGAGGAATGCGAGTTGCTCCCGCGTCCTGCTCCGCCTTGCGAACAGACCTCTCCAATCGGACCTACGCCGCGGCCGTGCTGCCGCAGTTTCCGAAATGGCGGGCGCAGGGGATCGACCTTTACCGCGAGCCGTTCGCAGCCGGCCGGATTTCGCCGAGGCGCATTACAATCTCGCGAATGAGCTGGCGCGGACGGAAGCCGGGAGGGACGAAGCGATCGCCCACTATCGCGCGGCCTTGCGCGCGAAACCGGATTTGGCCGTCGCGCACAACAACCTCGCGCAGCTCTTCTACCAGGCCGGCGCGCTCGACAACGCGATCCGCGAACTCGAGGCCGCCTTGCGCGTGAACCCGCGCTACGAGGATGCGCGGGTCAACCTGGAGAGTTTGCGCGCATTGAAAAAATCCCGGTGACTCCGCTCGGTTCAGCGGCTTGGGACGGGCCTCAGGGGTAAGACGTGGACTCGTCGCTGTCGCGCCGGCGCGATTGCGGGCCGAAATGGTAATCGTCACGGCTTGCGCGCCCGACAATGCCGACGTGGCGCGATGAATCCAGATGCCGTGATCCTTTCCCGCCCGCGCCTCTTCTAGCACAGTTCCGGCTGCATCGCGGATCGCGACCGTCACGTCGACGACCTCGATCGCATCGCTGGCCATGATTTTGATCTCGTCGCCCGGGCGCTCCGCACCGAGTTGGTAGTACACGTCTCGGTTCCGCGAACGGCGTTGTCGTTACAAAATGTCGGCTGCGCCGGAACGTGTTGCGCTTTGGTCGCTGCTCAGAAAGGTGCTGCCGCGTTGTGGGCTTGGTCGGGCGGAATTGGTGCCGCTCCGAAAACGGAAAGAGGCAATTTCGGAGTATGTTGGCAAATACCCTGAAGCGGTCTCGCGTTGCGCCGGCACTCGAGGAAGGGCTGCCGTCGCGTAGAATTCGATGGCGTGGCAAAAATTGCCTGGTGGTTTGGTAGCGAGTGTTTGCGCGGCATTCGCCGGCATGAAGGAATAGCGGAGACGCGTGGGCGAAATTGGCGGAGTCTTGCGAGTAGCAGATACAGACGGCATCCGCCGCAAACTCGGCCCAAGATGGGCCTACCGGATGCGGGGCGCAGTCATGCTCGCGAGCGAAGAGGACTGGCAAATCATTCTGGACAGTCTTACTGCTGCACATGGTGACGCGGCATGATCCGCATTCTTCCTTGTTTAGATGGTTAATAACGTTCGCGTGGAATCTATTTGAAGGCTGGACTCATACCGAGGTACAGGTCTTGTTGTAGGTTCGTTCCGCGGTTCCTAGTGGGGCGCGGATACTATCCAGAATGAAAGCAAACAGGCTTGGCGACGTTCGCGCAGAATACGACAGCAAGATGCTTGATCGAGCGTTTTACGAGACGCCTGACTTTCTAACGCTGATCGAACCGGAAAACCGAGCAAAGTGCATCGTCGTCGGAAGGCGAGGAACGGGCAAGAGTGCGTTGTTCTATGCTCTGCAAAAGCACTACCAAAAATCGAAGCGGACTGTATTGATCGAAATTGCGCCGGAGGATTACGAAATCATACAGTTGCGCGCTTACGCTAGTAAGGTTGCAATCTCAGGGGGGCGGTACAATCTTGTTCGAGGTGCGTTTAAGATTTTTTGGCGCTACGCAATAATGATGGAGGTGATTGCAAAACTGAGACGCCATGAGCGATATCACACAATTGCTGGGATTGACGAACTGACGCAGCGTTCATTCGTATGGACAAAGTCGGGTAAACTTTTCTTCGAACGGTTCAACAGCACGATAAGAACAGCTCTTGATGGCGCCGCGCTGGACGACAATGTGGTTGGGCAATTGGCAACTCAACTGCCGGTCCGTGACCTTGAAAAGGGAATGGCATACGTACTTGAGCAGTTGGGCAGCGAAACTGTCGTATTAATCGACAGGCTCGACGAGGGGTATGAAGCGGATACTTCTGGATTGGCTATAATCGGCGGGCTTTCGCATGCGGTTTCGAGCCTAGCTGGGATGCTGGAACGCGCTAGACTGGCTCTCTTCCTTCGAGACAATATCCTCCGTTCTATTGCGCGTGCCGATTCTGACTTCTCTCGCAATATAGAGGGGCAGGTTCTTCGGTTGCATTGGGACAAGTATCATTTATTCAATATGATTTGCGCGCGGCTTCGTCTCGCGTACAACATCGAGGCGGAGTCGACCCAAAAGTTGTGGGACCGATGCACTGCTCAAAACATACGCGGTTCGAATGGCTTTGCCAAATGTCTGCAGCTAACCCTATACCGCCCTCGAGATTTGTTGCTACTGCTCAATAATGCGATCCAACATGCGAGTTCTCATAATCGAGAGCATATTGATAATGAAGATGTGGAGATTACGGCTCGAGAAATTTCAGTAAATCGTTTTGAGGAGCTTAAGAAAGAGTACCAGGATACGGTCGCTGGCCTCGGTTCGCTAAGTCGTATGTTCACTGGTTTAAGTCCGCGCTACCTGTATAGTGAAATTAACGGTTTAATAGTGAAAATTTGCAGTGGTGAAAACGTTGCAGCTGACTTGGTGCAGGAACTGGCTCTGCTCGGACCTGGAAGCATTATACTTCAATGGTATAGCATTGGATTCGTTGGGATAGAGGACGAGGTCACGGGAACGTTTATCTTCTGTCATGACGGAAAGAACCCAGACATCACACTGCCGGACAACAAGCGATTGCTCCTCCATCCCTGCTATTGGATTGCCTTGGGAATAACCGACACAATGATCACGTCTGAGGAGGCTGAGTCGATACACGACGAGTATGACGTGGAAGTGTATTCGGAGACGCCGGCGTTGCGGAACAAACGCATCGGGCAGATCATGAATGAACTGGAGAAGATACCATTGGGCGTAGACGGCGCGTCCCAATTTGAATTGTGGTGTAAGCAGGTTCTAGAGATTCTGTATGTAAAATCCCTTAGGAATCTTGAGTTGCATCCCAACAGGAATGATATTCAGCGGCGAGACATTGTTGGCACGAACTTGGCTGTAAGTCCTGTTTGGGCGCGTATAATGACAGACTATAAGGCTCGCCAGGTTGTGTTTGAGGTGAAGAATGTTGAGCGCGAGCTGAATCCAACGGAATTCAGGCAAATGCTTAGTTACCTCGGAGGAGATTACGGGAATATCGGGTTCTTTGTGACCAGGTGTAAGACGCCAGACTTGGTGCGTGGTGAGCAGCTTGGATGGATTAAGGAGATGTATCTTAAGCAGAACAGACTGATCGTTAAGCTCACTGGACCATGGTTGGCTGGTTTGCTTTCTAAGATACGTAATCCGCAGAAGCATGATGAACCGAGCAATAAATTGAGCACGCTTCTCGACCGGTATCCGAGAAACTATCTCAATATTCGGTCGTAGCCGAGAAGGTGACGCGCTTGACTGCGAAACTGTGTTCCCGGAATAGGTGGCCGTAGGCGCGCATTGCCAGTGCGCCGCCGTCCTTGTGACCGAGTCAGCGGCTCACGGTCGGAATGTCCACGCCGGACTCGATGCACGTCGTCGCGAAGAAGTGCCGGAAATCGTGGTGCGAAAAAAGCTGGATACGTGAGCCGCGGGCAGGCCGTTTGCAGGCATTTCCTGGCGTCCTTGGTCAACGCGATGCCGTCGGCCGACCCGGAGTGCAGCGCCTCGAACCGGGCTGCCTGCGCGAGCGCTCGCCTCGACCTCGCTGCGCCTGCAAGACCGGCTGCCAGCCAAAGAGCCGCTTGCCAATGCCGTCCGCGGGGCCAAATTTCGCCGCATGCCGAGCACGAAAGCAAAGCGCCGCAGCGTTAAGTCCGAAGCCATCAAGCTCATTCGTGGCCTCCCGGCGTCCTCGACCTGGGACGATCTCATGTATCGCATCTACGTACGGCAGAAGATCGAAGCGGGCCTCTCGGATTTCCGGTCTGGCAAAGTGCATACGCATGCGTCCATCCGGAAAGAGTTCGCGCTGCCGTGAACATCCTTTGGTCGTCCGAGGCGCGCAGGGCGCTGCGGGCGATTCGAAAGTTCATTGCCCAAGATTCGGAGTTTTATGCTGCGCGGATGGTCGCTCGCATCATCGAGCGGGTGGAGCGAGCCGCAACATCGCCGGCGCAGGGGCATCCTGTTCACGAGTATCCGGAGGAGCCATTGAAGGAAGTGCACGAATCCCCATATCGAATCATCTATGGGTTTTCGGAGGACGAATTCCGAGTGGTGACGATCGTCCATTTCAAACAGCCACTCGAAAAAAAGAGGCTGACAAGGCACCAACGGCCAGGAGACCGCGTTTGATCCGAGAGCGGCGCGGCCGCAACCAGATCACAAGCCAAGGCATTTCACCGCGGACTACGGGCACAGATGATCGGCGGTACTCCGCCTCGATTTGCGAGATCAGGGCTATCCGCAGTCAAGAAAAGTAGACCCAGCTGTTTTGGTTCAACCGCGAATGGACGCGAATGAACGCGAATTGCAGAGGGGTGCGGCGAGTGCGCCGTGGTCGCGGGGGGTGGTTCACAACCTTCGGCGCCGGTTCGGGTTTTATTCGCGTCGATTCGCGTTAATTCGCGGTTACCCGGCTCGTCTTCATTCGCGTGAATTCGCGGTTAACCGATCAGGCGGCGCCCGATTCATTCCCAGCGCTCAACGAAATTGCTTGTCACCGGGTTTGACGAAACCGTAATACCCGCCACTCGTTTTCAAACGAGCGGTTTTGGCCAACATAGCTCAGTTGGTAGAGCAACGCTTTCGTAAAGCGTGGGTCCTCGGTTCAAATCCGAGTGTTGGCTCCATTAGGCTGGCAGCGTGTCGGTTTTTCACCCCGACGAGTCGGCGTTCTGCAGAACGGATCGGCTGCCAGCCTTAATTGTCCGCGATCTTCTCGTCCGGCAGCCGGCCTTGCAGCAGTCGGCGCAACTTCAGGTGCTCGATTTCCACGCGGAGCTGTTTGCCAAAGAGCTCCAGCCGGTGATGGACATCCAGCGTTTCGAGCAGTTTCTGCTTCAATGCCGCGTCCTCGCACAGGCTGAACGCCGCGATGTCCACGAACGCCTCCGGGTCCTCCACCGTCTTGAGGAAGGCCGCCATTTCCCCCGAAGCGGTCGCCGTCAGCTTGGCTTTCACCTTCAACAGGCGGGAAAGTTCCTTGCGCAGAGTCTGGTTCGCATCCGGCGTCGCGCCCGCTTCACTGGCCAGCGCCCGGATTTGAATCTGCCGGTAAGGTTCGTCGCGTAGGATGGCGACGATTTCGATGCGGCAGAGGCCCTGAAGCAGCAGGTTGGAGGTGCCGTCGTCGTTCTTCTGGCAGGCCCGGATGATTCCGACCGTCGCGACGCGATGCGGCGGCTCGAACTCGTTGGGATTCTGGACCCGGCGCATATCCATGCCCGCCACTGCAAACAGCCGGTTGCTCGCGAGAACGTCGCGCAGCATCTGGCGATATCGCGGCTCGAAAATATGCAGCGGCATCAGCGCCTGCGGAAAAAACGCCGTGTTGGGCAGCGTCATCACCGGCACTTCGTCGGGAATCGTCATCTCGAGATCCATCGGCGCCCACGGTATCCAGCCCGGGTTGAAGTTCAACTGTGCCATCCGCACACGTCGGTGCCCGCCGCGCCCGCCGAAACTGCGCCAACCTGACGTACTGATGTGCGACAGGAATCGACTCCGTGCACCGGCAATAACTTTTTAGCGCCTGATGATCAGGAGTTAAACTTCGACAGAGCGGCAGGGGCACATGGGTTGCTACTCGTTGCCCCTATGAGCCGCATCCTTGGTATTGATCTTGGGACCACCAACTCGTGCATGGCCGTCATGGAAGGCGGCGAACCGGTGGTTGTTCCCAACGCGGAAGGCGGACGCACGACCCCCTCGGTCGTGGCTTTTACCAAAAACGGCGAGCGCCTGATTGGTCAGGCTGCCAAACGCCAGGCCGTCACCAACCCGCGTAACACCGTTTTCTCCGCCAAACGATTCATCGGTCGCAAATTCACGGAAGTCCGCGAAGAAGCGAAGAACATGCCGTTCAAGACCGTCGAAGGCAAAAACGGCGACGCCTACATCGAAGTCCAGGTCGGCGACAAGACCGAGCAGTTCGCACCACAGCAAATCTCGGCGTTCGTGCTCGCGAAGATGAAGGCCGACGCCGAGGTGTACCTCGGTGAAAAGATCACGCAGGCCGTGATCACCGTGCCGGCGTATTTCAACGACTCGCAGCGCCAGGCCACGAAGGACGCCGGCAAGATCGCCGGCCTCGATGTCCTCCGGATCATCAACGAGCCGACGGCCGCGTCGCTCGCCTACGGTCTCGACAAGAAGAAGGATGAGAAGATCGCCGTGTTCGACCTCGGTGGCGGCACGTACGACATCTCGGTCCTGGAGATCGGTGACGGCGTGTTCGAGGTGAAGGCCACCAATGGCGACACCCACCTCGGCGGCGATGTCTGGGACGAGACCATCATCTCGTGGCTCGTCGACACCTTTAAGAAGGAAAATGGGATCGATCTGCGGAAGGATCCGATGGCGCTCCAGCGCCTGAAGGAGGAGGCGGAGAAGGCGAAGATTGCGCTGTCATCGACTCAGTCGGTCGACCTCAATCTGCCGTTCATCACCGCGGATGCGTCGGGCCCGAAGCACCTCAACGTGCAGCTCACGCGCGCGAAGATGGAGCAGATCTGCGATCATCTTTTCGAGCGCTGCATTCCGCCGTTCAAGAACTGCATGAAGGACGCGGAGCTGACCCCCGCGCAAATCGACGAGCTCGTGCTCGTCGGCGGCATGACGCGCATGCCGAAAGTCGTCGAGATCGCGAAACAACTCGGCGGCAAGCAGCCGCACCAGGGCGTCAACCCGGACGAAGTCGTCGCGGTCGGCGCGGCCATCCAGGGCGGCGTATTGAAGGGTGAAGTACGCGACGTGCTGTTGCTCGACGTGACTCCGCTCACGCTGGGCATCGAGACCGCGGGTCAGGTCGCCACGGCGATGATCCCGCGCAATACGACCATCCCGACGAAGAAGACGCAGGTCTTCTCGACCTACAGCGACAACCAGCCTTCGGTCGAAATCGTGGTGCTCCAGGGCGAGCGCCCGATGTCGCGGGATAACAAGATTCTGGGTACGTTCCGGCTCGACGGCATTCCGCCGGCGCCGCGCGGCCTGCCGCAAATCGAGGTGACGTTCGACCTCGACGCGAACGGCATCCTCCACGTTTCCGCCAAGGATCTCGGCACCGGTAAGGACCAGAAGATCACCATTCAGGGATCGGGCGGCCTGTCGAAGGACGAGGTCGAAAAGATGACCAAGGAGGCGGAACTTCACGCGGCCGAGGACAAGAAGCGCAAGGAAGCGGTCGAGACGAAGAACCAGCTCGATTCCTCGATTTATCAGCTGGAGAAGGCCATCAAGGACGCTGGCGACAAGGTGGCGCCGGAGCTGAAATCGAAGGCCGACTCCGCCATTGCCGACGCCAAGAAGGACCTCGAGAGCAACGACGTCGATCGCATGAAGGCGGCGATGGAGAAGCTCAGCGCCATTGGCGGCGAGATGTATCAGGAGGCACAGAAAGCCGCCCAGGCCAGTGGTGCATCCGGGGCCGCCGGTGCCGGTCCGACCGGCGGAGGCGCCGCTTCCGAACCCGATTCCTCGACCAAAAAGACCGAGAAGAAGGCCGACGTCGTCGATGCCGACTTCGAGGTCGTGGACGAGGACAAGAAAAAGTAACTTCTAAACCTTTGCGCGCCTGTGGGGGTAGCGCCCCGCCGGCGCGCTTTGTTGACGCTAACGAAAACGAAACTCCACCCTTCAACCCAAACCTATCCATTATGGCTAACGTTAAAATCAAGCCCATCGGTGATCGTGTTCTCGTCGAACACATCGAAGAAAAAGAGCAGGTCCGCGGAGGCATCATCATCCCGGACAGCGCCAAAGAAAAACCGCAGGAGGCCAAGGTCATTGCCCTTGGCACCGGCAAGAAAAACGACGACGGCAAAATCACGCCGTTCGAAGTCAAGGTCGGCGACCGTGTGCTGATCAGCAAATACGGCGGCACGGAAGTGAAGCTGGAGGAAAAGAAATACACGCTCGTCCGCGAGGACGACATCCTCGGCGTCATCGCCTGAACGCCCGTAGCGATTCAACCACTCAACACTCAACTCAGATCTAGAACACATGGCTGCTAAACAACTCCTGTTCGACGAGACCGCTCGTCAGAAAATCCTCCGCGGCGTCGAGCTTCTTTCGCGCGCCGTCAAGGTCACCCTTGGCCCCAAGGGTCGGAACGTCGTCATCGACAAGAAATTTGGCTCGCCGACCGTCACCAAGGACGGCGTCACCGTGGCCAAGGAAGTCGAGCTGCCCGATCCCTACGAGAACATGGGCGCGCAGATGGTGAAGGAAGTTGCCTCGAAGACCAGCGACGCCGCTGGCGATGGCACCACTACCGCAACCGTCCTGGCGGAGGCCATCTTCCGCGAAGGATTGAAGAACGTCACTGCCGGAGCCAGCCCAATTGGACTCCAACGCGGTATTCAGAAAGCCGTCGAAGCAGCGGTTGAGCATCTCGCGAAGATCACCAAGAAAGTCAAAGACAAGGAAGAGATCAAGCAGGTGGCCACCGTCTCCGCCAACTGGGACACAACGATCGGCGAAATCATTGCTGACGCGATGGACAAG
This sequence comes from Opitutaceae bacterium, assembly GCA_030648295.1. GTDB lineage: Bacteria > Verrucomicrobiota > Verrucomicrobiia > Opitutales > Opitutaceae > ER46. The sequence continues at coordinate 44,613 of JAUSID010000033.1, forward strand.
GTCGGCAAGGACGGCACCATCACGGTCGAAGAAGCGAAGTCGATTGAGACGACGCTCGAAGTGGTTGAGGGCATGCAGTTCGACAAAGGTTATCTG
>JAUSID010000035.1 GCA_030648295.1 Opitutaceae bacterium
ACTGTCATTCTGAGGCTTGGCGAAGAATCCAGCACGATGCTCGGAGCCGGACGCGCCACTGGATTCTTCGGCGGCCCTCTGAATGACAGTTTGGGACTTTCCGAAACCCCTGGTCGCCTTCGGCGCCGCCAAAGGCGGGTAAACTTGACCTGTTCACAACGAGTTTGGGTGTTCAAGGAGTCTAGGTCGTGTTTTCAAACGTCGTTGCAGAAACTCGGCGTAGCGGAACGCGTGAGCGTTTCGTCGGTATGGCGAAAGCCTCACGGCTTCCGCTACACCGGCTTCGGGGTTTGAAGACACGACCTAGAACGGTGGCAGCTTGAAAAACTGGGCGAAGAAGATGGCGGCGATCAGGTAGCCGAACGTGGTCATCCGTTTCGTTTCGCCGAGCGCGAGGGCAAGCAGCGCCGCGCTGATGAGGCCGAATCCGATTCCCTCCGCGATGCTGAAGGTCAGCGGGATTCCGATAATCGTCAGCACGGCTGGCAGCGCCGTTTTGAAATCCGCCATGTCGATCTCCACCACGGATTGCATCATGAACACGCCCACGATCACGAGTGCCGGAGCCGTGGCCGCGGCGGGAATCGCCAGGATCAGCGGCGTGAAGAACAGCGCAATCAGCATCAATGCCGCGGTGGTCAGCCCGGTGAGTCCCGTCCGGCCACCCGCCTCGACCCCGGAGGCGGATTCTATATAGCTGACCACGGTCGACGTGCCGCACAATGCGCTCAGGATCGTGGCGATGGAATCCGCCAGCAACGCGCGGCCCGCTTTCGGCAGGGTGCCGTCCGGCTGGAGGAACCCGGCGCGCTTGGTGACCCCGATGAGCGTGCCGATGTTGTCGAACATGTCCACGAGCAGGAGCGTGAGCACCAGTGGCAGCGCGAGCATGATCGCGTTCATCCGGGTCAGGAATTGAAACGTGAGTTTCAGGAACACCGGTTCCGGTGAGGCCGGCATGGATACGAGGCTCGCCGGCAGCTGCGTGACCATCCGGTTGCCGCCGGCGGGAAGGAAAAGCCCAATGACCGTGAGCGCGAGGATCCCGACCACGATCGCGCCGGGCACGCGCCGGGCGATCAGGATCGCCGTCAGCACGATGCCGGCGAGGCACAGCGCCACCGGCGCGGAGGTGAAGTTGCCATGCGCTACGAACGTCGCGGGGTGGGCGACAATGACGCCACCGTTTTTGAGCCCGATGAACGCGATGAACAATCCGATGCCGCACGTGACTGCGATTTTCAGCGCGTGGGGAATCGCGCCGATGATTCGCTCGCGAATGCCGGTCAGCGTCAGCAGCAGGAAAATGATCCCATTGACGAACACCATGCCGAGAGCCTCCTGCCATGGCACGCCGCGGCCGATGCAGATCGTATAGGTGAAAAACGCGTTGATCCCCATCCCCGGCGCCAGCGCGAGCGGATAGTTGGTGAGCAGCGCCATGATCGTGGTCGCAATCGCGGCGGTGAGCGCGGTCACCGTCACGAGCGCCGCCTTGTCCATCCCGGTGGCCGCGAGAATCGCGGGGTTCACGGCGAGGATATAGGCCATGGCCGCGAACGTCGTCAGTCCGGCCTGCAATTCACGGCCAATCGTCGTCTGGTTTTCCGCGAGTTTGAAAACGCGTGTGAGCATGGGAAAGGGGGAATAAGGGATTGAGGGAATAAGGAATTGAGGGAAGCAGGAACTCATCGCATCTAGCGTGGGTCGCGCCCTCACTCCCTCACTCCCTCACTCCCTCACTCCCTCACTCCCTCAACACCTCCTCCATGCCGATCATCGACGCGCACGTGCACTTGTATCCGGCCAATGTGGACCGCGATCCGGCGGCTTGGGCGGAGGCGCAAGGGGAGCGGCACTGGGCCGTGCTGTGCACGCGAAAACGCCGGAATGGTCAGCCCGTCCAGACGCTGCCCACGCTGGCGCAGTTGCTGGCGGCGATGGACGCCGCGCGGGTCGATCGCGCCGTGTTGCTGGGATGGTATTGGGAAAATCCCGGCACGTGTGCGTGGCAGAACCGGTTCTACGCCGAGTGCGTGCGCGCGCACCCGGATCGGCTGGCGGCATTCGCGACGCTCCACCCGGCGGCCGGCCGTGACGCGACCCTGGCGGAACTGCGGCGGGCGCGGGAGGATGGCTTGGTGGGCGTGGGCGAACTCTCGCCCCATTCGCAGCGCCATCGGATCGATGAGCCGGTTTTCCAGGAAATGTTGTCGCTCGCCGGCGAACTGCGGATGCCCGTCACCCTGCACGTGACCGATCCCGAAAGCCGGCCCTTTACGGGTCGCATCGACACGCCGAGCGATGATTTTTTGCGGCTTGCCCGCGGGTTTCCCGGCACGACGTTCATCCTCGCGCACTGGGGGGGATTGCTGCCGCTGCGCGACGAGCGGTTTCGGTCGCTGGGGAACGTATTCTACGACACGGCCGCGTCGCCGCTGCTGTATGACGCGGGGGTCTGGAGCCGCGCGATCCCCGTGCTCGGCGAGGACCGCGTCCTGTTCGGATCGGATTTCCCGCTCAATCTCTACCCGACGTTGGACGAGTTGCCCGGGCTGGTGCGGCTGGTCGGGGAAGCGCGGAAGGCCGGGGTGGGTGACGCGGTGCTCGGCGGGACGGCGGAGCAGTTACTGAAGGGACCAAGGGACAAAGAGACGAAGGGACTAAGGGAGAATAACGAATGACCGAGCTGTTTGCCCTGGGAGCGTGGGCAGCCTGCCCGCAGGTTGATGGTCGGATGATCGGATGAACCGATGGTCGGTGAAACGGTGAATCTGTGAGCCGTTCACGTCGTGTTCTTGCAGCGGTTCGCCTGGGAGCGCGTCCCGCCCGCAATGTTTGAACTCTTGCGGGCGGGACGCCCGCGCTCCCAAGGGAACAACGCATGCGACCCGACGTGGTTTGCCGAATCCGCAATCCGCAATCCGAAATCCGAAATTGGCCGGCCCGCGCTCCCAGGAAAGGCGCCGGCGCTGCCGGCTACTGGCAGCGTTGTAGGGCCCAATCGATGACGGGGCTTGCGGGTTCCTTCACGACCAACTGGAGGCCGGTGGATAGACCGGACGAGAGTTGTATTGGGATCGTGAGGACGGGCAGTCCGGCGAGGCTGGCAGGCGCAGTGAGCACCAGGATGCGATTGCGGTTCTCCAGCGTGCAATCGGGCTTCGTGAACGCGGGAGCCGGCGAGGCGGGCAGCACGACGAAGTCATACGTCTCGAAAAATTTCCGCCATACGGACCGGATTGCCTCACGTCCACGCTGTGCGGCGCCGATCTTGTCGGCCGTGAACGCATGCACCCGGTTCAAACGCTGCCAGACCGCCGGGCTGTAGCGTTCACGGAAGCGCTCGGCCCACGGCTTGTGCACCTCCCACGCCTCCACGGCCACGATCGTATTGTAGATGTCCAGCGCGGCACCGAAACCGGAGCGCAGTTCGGCACTCACGTCGCCATCGATCCGCGCATCGAATTGTTCGGCCGCGGCACGGCATGCGGTGGCAACGTCGGGATCAACGCCCGGCATTTCCAGGTAGCAACCGTGCGGCGCGGCGGCTCGGTGCGGAGCCGGGAGCAACGCCGCGTTCGCGGCCCGCATGTCCTCCGCCTTGGCAGTGAACCAGCCCGCCGTGTCGAGGCTCGGTGCGAGCGCCACCGCGTCGCGGATGAACGGGTCGCCCGGCGTCAGGCGCAATCCATACAATCCGCAGAACGCCGCGGGCAGCCGGACCGAGCCGCCAGTGTCGGTGCCGAGCGCCAGCGGCACGATGCCCGCCGCGACCACGGCCACCGAGCCGCTGCTCGAGCCGCCGGTGGTCCGTCCTGGAAATCCGGGTACGTCGACGTCGCCATAGTGCGGGTTCTCGCCCGTGATGCCGTAGGCGAATTCGTGGAGGTGCGTCTTGCCCGCGAGGACCGCGCCAGCCGTACGCAACGTCGCGATTAACGCGCTGTCGCGCGCCGGCGGCGGCCGGGCTTCCGGCAGGAACGTGGAGCCCGCGAACGTGGGCATTCCGGCGACATCGAAAAGATCCTTGGCGAAGTAGGGCACGCCGCGCAGCGGCGCCGCGGTTGCGCCCGCCGCCGCGAACGCCCGCGTCAGCTCGGACTCGGGGCGAAGGAGGGCAATCGCGGCGCGTTGTTGCTCCGGTGGGAGCCGCTCCCGCACGCGCGTGTGCACGGTGCGCGCGGCATCGTTGGGACTGAGTTGCTGCCACGCGTGAAACGTCATGGGCCGCAGCGTGGGCGATGCCGCCCTATGACGCAACCCGGCGCGATGTTGCTCGCCGCGCGCAACCGCCTTTGTTTCCGTCTTCCATGCCATCGCTGCCGCGCACCGTGCTGATCGGACTCGTGCTCGTGGGTGCGATACTCGCGGCCGGTTGCACGCGGCAGAAGCGGCCGGCGAATCCAACCGGGACACCGGCGTTGCGGAAGGTGGTGCTGCAAACCGACTGGTTTCCGCAGGCGGAGCACGGCGGATACTACCAGGCCCTGGTGAAGGGGTTTTATGAGCAGGCCGGGCTCGATGTCGAAATCCTCCCGGGAGGGCCGGGGGCGGGCATCAAGCTCAAGGTGGCCACGGGTGACGCGGATTTCGGCATGTATCGCAGCGACGACGTGCTGATGGCGGCCGCGGCCGGCCTGCCGCTGATCATGGTGTCCGCCACGATGCAGCGCGATCCGCAGGCGCTGATGGTGCACGCGTCGAGCCCGGTGAAGACGTTCAAGGACCTCGATGGACGCACCATCATCGCGAGTGTCAGCATGACCTGGATACCGTATATGAAGAAGAAATTCGGGATCAATTTCGAGCTGCGGCCGAACACATACGGGCTGGGCGAATTCCTCGCGAATCCCGAGGCGATCCAACAATGCCTGGTCACGAACGAACCGTTTTTCGCCGAGCAGCATGGCCGTCGCGTGCGCACGCTCCAGCTGGCCGGGACCGGTTATGATTCCTACCAGGTGATCATGTGCCGGCGTGAACTGGTGCGCGAAGCGCCGGACGTGGTCCGCGCCTTCGTGCACGCGTCGATTCGCGGCTGGCGCGATTACCTGGAGGGTGAACCCGGACGTGCCGACGCGATGATCCTGCAGCGCAACGAGAACATGACGGCCGGGATGTTGAAATTTTCGCGCGACGAAATGATCCTGCGGCGACTGGTGCATGGCGATCCGGCAAAAGGGGAAAGGATTGGCCACCTGTCACTCGCCCGCATCACCGCCCAGATGCAGCAGTTGCTCGAGCTGAAGGTGCTCTCTGCTCCGGTCGCGATCTCATCGGTGGCCACGACACAGTTCATTCCGGCGACGACGCCGTGAGGGTCTCGCTGCGCGAGTCCCTGGGCTGGATTCCGGTGGCCCGTTGGGCCACGAGCGGAAACTCTGCAATGGATCTGCTGGGAGCGAACCAGGCATATGCCGCTGACCGACGCTACTCCATGCAGGCCCGGTCATGCGTTTGAAAACACGCGCTTGCGGCGGCGCATCGGCGGCGCAATCTCCGATCTCTCCATGAACCCTGAAGCCAGACTCGCCGAACTTGGATTGACCCTGCCACCGCCGCCGACCGCCGCCGGCAGCTATGTGCCCACCGTGCGGACGGGCAACCTGCTGTATTGCGCCGGCACGATTTGTTTTTTGAACGGTCAGATGACTCACACCGGGCCGGTGGGCAAGGACCAGACGGTGCAGACGGCTTACAAGTCCGCCGAGATTTGCGTGCTGAATACGCTGGCGAACGTGAAGGCGGCGCTCGGCTCGCTCGATAAGGTCGCCCGCATCGTCTTCGTCAGCGGGTTCGTCAACGCGGTCGATGGTTTCAGTGAGAGTCCCGCGGTAATCAACGGTGCGAGCGATCTGTTGGTGAAGATTTTTGGCGAGGCCGGCAAACACGCGCGGGCCGCCGTGGCGGTCAACGGCCTGCCGCGCGGCTCGACCACGGAAGTCCAGGTGGTCCTCGAGGTGAAGCCGTAGCGCTGGCCCGCATTTTTCGTCCCCGTCCGGCCATTTCGGGCCCTAGCTTGCTGTTTATGGCTTCGGCCTCGCGCCCATCCAGTTCCTGCGGGCCAATACAAGACCGCCGGGAGGTTTTGTCCCTGGTCCGGATTGTAATCGTCCTTGCCGTGGCGAATGCGGCGGGGCGAGCCGCTTCGGTCCCGTCGTCGCTGCCGCCGGTCAGTGGGGAACTTTCCGGCGAGTTCACGCCGCTGAAGATATCCGGTGTGCCGGCACTCAAATGGAAGGTGTCGCTCCGGGCCGGGCCAGCGGCGGCGCCGCGACACGCCGATCTCGAAATCAACGGGCCCGGGACGGCCGTTCGCGGTGAGGCGATTGTGGATACGTGGGATGCCGCGTCGTGGCGCGTGAGCGACGCGCGAATCGAGGTCGCGCCCTGGTTCGCCGCGCTCGCACCGATGTTGGGCACAGCCCTGACCGGAATGACCGCGGAGGGAACGGCGACGATTGGCGGCAGCGGCACGTTGAACGCCGGAAAATTCGGCGGCCAGATCGAGATGAACTGGCGCGACGGGGCGTTGCGGAATTCGACCGCGGGCTGGGCTATCACCGGCGTCACGGTGCACGGCAAGCTGGCGCAGTTGCCCGCGCTCGCGAGCGACGGGCCGGTGACGCTGACGTTTCGCGAGGCGAACGGCGCCGGCATCGTGGCGCGCGACGGGCGGATCGAATTTTCGGTGGATTTCCACCGCCGCGTGCATGTGCTGCGCGCGACGATGGGATTGATGGAAGGCCGCGTCGCGTTCACGCCGTTTGTCTTCGATCCCGACAAACCGGAAGTGCAGACCGACGCGGAGTTCGAGCACGTCGAGCTGAGCCGGTTCGCCGCCTATCTGCCTGCGGTGCTCGCGGAGGCAAGAGGACCGGTCAGCGGCCGGATGCAGGTGAACTGGAGCGTCAAGGACGGATTGCGCTCGGCCAGCGGCACGCTGCGTCCCGAAACGGCGGTGGCGGCATCGATCCGACTTGCGCCCTCGCCTGGATTCCTGACCTCACGGCTGCCGGAAAATGTCCGCGAGCGGATCGATTTGCTGCCTTCGTGGTTCGGCCCGATTCGCAAGCTCTTCCGGCCCGTGAATCCTGCCTACGAAACGCTGCGCGCCATCGAAATGGGCGAGTCGCGGCTGGAACTGAAAACGCTCGAACTTAGTGTCAGCCCCGGCGGCGATATCAACGGCCGGACGGCGCGGATCGTGTTGATGGCAAAACCATCGGCGAACGAAAGCGTGGTCGACTCGGTGCGGTTCGAGATCAACGTCAACGGCCCGCTGGCGGATTTGGTAAAGCTTGGGCTGGAAGGACGCGTGAAGATGCACGCGCGTTGACTCGAACTTAGTTGAATGTTTTGTTGGCCGCGACCGTCATACTGCCAGACAACTCCCTCCCCTCATGCACGCGCGCCTCTGCTCATTTTTTCTCGCCCTCGCGGCCCTGACCAGCGGCGGCTGCCTGCACGTGAAGATGGATCCCATCCAGGTGAACGCGGTGGTCGACGTGAACGTGAAGGTCGACCGCGAGGTCCAGAACCTGTTGAGCGACATTTACGGCGATTCATCCACCATCAACGTTCCCACTTCTCCCGCCCGATGAATTCTAAATTCCTTTTTATACTCGCGGCCATTGTCGGCCTTTTCGCGAACGTCACTCTTTTTGCCGCCGACGCGGCGGGTGATGCCAAGACCCGGATGCGCGGGCGGGTCGGCCAGATCGATCAGCTCAAGCTCGCCGAAGTCGTCGGGGAGAACAACCGCGGCTTTCTCGAGATGCGCAAGTCCGACGGCGCGGGATCCGCTCTGGTGGAACAGGAGAATCGCGACCGTTCGACCGTGTTCAGTGATACCGCGGCGAAAACCGGCAGCACGGCCGAAGTCGTGGGTCGGAGCTTCGCCAAGCAGGTGGCGGCCGCCAGCAGGCCCGGAGTGTGGATCCAGCGCGAAGATGGCTCGTGGGTGAAGAAGTAGAGGACCCGGCCGGGGTCTGCCTGGGAGCGCGGGCGTCTCGCCCGCAACAGCTCCGAGGGTCGCAATGGACGAATGCGTCCCAGCCGTGCTGCCGCCCGGAAGTGGCTGCGGCTTCCCCGTTCGACAAGCTCAGGGCCCCGAGAGGGGCAGCTGCAGATGGGATCGAAAGTTCGCTCGAATGTCCCTGCGGCAGAGCCTGCCCTGAGCTTGTCGAAGGGATGCCGCAGCCACTCCGGACAAGTCGTTTTATCGTCCGGATGATTCAAGAAAGTGAGCCCGAAGAGTGGCACGGGGCGCGACGCCCGCGCTTCCCAGGGGCTTCCGGCCTCATCGTTCTCGTCCTCTTCATCGTTCTCGTTCTCCCGGTGTGAGGGAGAACGATTACGAGAAAGAGGAAAGAGAACGAGTCGGAGGCGCCCCTTCGTCGCGAAATTCGCGCCGCGCCGTGAAAAATGCCACGGGTTGCTGCTGCTATCGGATCAACATCCCCGCCACGCACGCGGTCAGGAAACACGCGATGCTGCCGCCGAGGAGCGCTTTCATGCCCAGCTGCGCCAGCGCCGTCCTTTGATTTGGCGCCAGCGCGCCGATGCCGCCAATCTGGATGCCGACGGACGCGAGGTTCGAGAATCCACAAAGCGCATACGTCAGGATGATCTGCGCCCGGACGTCGGTCAGGACGCCGGTGCTCTTCAGCTTGGCCAGCGTGGCATAGGCGTAGAATTCGTTCAGGATCGTCTTCTCGCCGATAATCTGGCCTGACACCATCAACTGGCCGGCATCAATCCCCATCAGCCACGCCAGCGGGGCGAAGATTAGCCCGAAGATGTATTGCAGGGAGAACTCAGTGTAGCGGCCCGCGGTGGCGCTGGCGATCCACGTGTTCAGTCCCGTCCACTGGCCAACGCCGGCGGACAGAATCCAGTTCACCATCGCGATCATGGCGGTGAAAACGATCAGCATTGCGCCCACGTTCACGGCGAGCTTCAGCCCGTCGGTGGTGCCGGCGGCGATCGCCTCGAGGGAATTGGCACCGATCTTTTCGCGCGGTACCTCGACGTTTCGTTCGATGTGCTCCGTCTGCGGCAGCAGGATTTTCGACGTGAGCAACGCGGCCGGCGCCGACATGACCGAGGCGGTGAGCAAATGCTTCGCGAAAAGCAGCCGGGATTCCGGTGAATCGCCGCCGAGCATCCCGATGTAAGCAACCATCACCGCGCCGGCGATGGTCGCCATTCCCCCGACCATGACCGCGAGCAGTTCGGAGCGCGTCATCGTGGACAGATACGGCCGGATCAGCAATGGCGCCTCGGTTTGACCGAGAAAGACGTTGGCCGAGGCGCTCAGGCTTTCGGGGCCCGAGAGATTCATCGTCTTCGTCATCACCCACGCGAACGCGTAGACGATGCGCTGGAGGATCCCGAGGTAGAACAGCAGCGAAGTGAGGGCGGAGAAGAAGATGATCGTCGGGAGGATGTTGAACGCGAAGAGGAATCCGAAGGTCTGCTTGTTCGTGATCAAGCTGCCGAACAGGAACTCGGCGCCGGCCGACGTGAAATCCAGAATCTTGACGAAAAACATGCCGATGCTGTCGATGGCGATGCGCACGATGTCGACGTGCAGCACGAGCAGGCCGAAGACGATTTGGAGCACGATGCCGGTGAGCACGAGCCGCCACGGGATCGCACGCCGGTTTGAGCTGAAACAGACGGCGAGGGCGAGAAACGCCACAATCCCGAGCAAACCGCGGCCGACATTGATCAGAATATCCATCGTGGGGGCGAAACGGAAAGGATGCCGAGCTTGCCGGCCGCGGGTGGCGGGGCGAGAACCAAGTTTGCCATGACCGTGCAAGAACGCCTCGCCCTTCACCTTGGTCGCGCGCCTGACATCGCGAAAGCCGCCTTCGTCGCGCCGAACGCGACCGTCATGGGCAATGTGATACTCGGCGCCGGCAGCAGCGTGTGGTACGGATGCGTGCTGCGGGGTGACATCAATTCCATTTCCGTCGGCGAAGGCTCGAACGTACAGGACGGCACGATCGTCCACCTCGCGGACGAATATGGGGTGCAGGTCGGCAGCTACACCACCATCGGGCACGCCGCGATCATACACGCGTGCCAGATCGGGAACGAGTGCCTCATCGGCATGGGTGCGACGATCCTCGACGGCGCAAAAATCGGCGACCGGTGTATCGTCGGTGCGAATGCGCTCGTGACGCAGCGGTTCGTCGCGCCAGCCGGTTCAATGATTCTCGGCGCTCCGGCGAAGGTGGTGCGGCCGCTGACTGACGAAGAGCAGCGGAGCCTGCGCCGCTGGGCGGAAAAGTACATCGAGGTGGCAAAGACGCACCGGGAGGTTTGGCGGGCCGATGCGGCCCGCCAAACCTAGGCTTTTCGCGAAGCGAAAAGCTCGAGCTCGGCGGTTTGGCGTGGTGGCATTGGGACCGGCCGGACGCGCGCGGCAGGACGAACGACGATGCCATCCGTGACCCGTTGAGCGCGCGACCTACGATGCGAGTTCGTACGTGAAAAAGGTGTACCGGTAATTCGCGTCCCCGCTTTCGCGCCGGGAAATTTCGCGCCATGGCAGGTGCCGCCACTCGGGGAAGAACGTGTCACCCTCGACCTCGGCGTGGACGAGCGTCAGATGCAGCCACATCGGCCGATTGAGCTTCAGGGTTTCCTCATAGATCCGCTGGCCGCCGCAAACGTAGATTTCGCCCGGCAGTGTTTCGGCCACGGTCAGCGCTTCCGTGAGTGAATGGACCGGAATGGGCGGGCGCGCGCCGGCCGGCACGACGGGCGCGCCCGACGGCGATGAGTTCGCACGGTCAGCGGCCGGGGCGCTGCGACCGTGTACGAGCAGATGGCTCGTGAGGACGACGGGCCGCCGGCCGTCTGCGTGAACCCGCGGCCAGGTTTCGTAACAGACGCGCCCGAGTACGCAGATTTTTCCCGCCGTCTCATCGTGGAAATATTTCAGGTCCTCTGGAATTCGCCACGGCAACCTCCCGTTCCGGCCGATTACGCGATTTTCGGCGCACGCCACGATGATGTGAATTGGCTTTGGCACCACAGTTGCCTAGCACCGCCCGCGATGCGTTTGAAATCCTTTGTTGCCGCCGCCGGCTTGATGATGGTGCTGGCCGTCGCCCATTGCCGGGCGGCCGCCGATGCCGCCGCCCGTTTGCTCGAGTCGAATGTGTGCCGCTGGATCGCGCGGCAGCGGTGACGAACGGGGTAGTCAGTGGCGAGTGGCGAGTGACGAGCGCGAACCACCGGCACTCGTAACTTGTCACGCGTCACTTGTCCGTACGACAGACGCGCCATGTCACTCAAGTTCTCCTCCGGCATTGCGTTTGCGTGAGAGGCGGATTCGCTGCGCGCCATGATCATCGGCGTCCCGAAGGAGATCAAAATCGGCGAAACGCGTGTGTCGATGACCCCGAGTCTCTGTCGCCGCTGTGTAACACTGGGCGCCCGGGTTCTGGTGCAGAAGGCCGCCGGTATCACGGCGGGTTATACAGACGCCGAATACCGGGCGGCGGGCGCGACGATCATGGGCGAGCCGGCGAGAATCTGGCGCGCCGCTGATTTGATCCTGAAGGTGAAGGAGCCGCTGCCTTCCGAGTATCCGCTCCTCCGCGACGAGCAGGCGATCTTCACCTACCTCCATCTCGCCGCGGGAGCCGAACTCGCGAAGCTGCTGTTGAAGAAACGAATCCTCGGGATCGCCTACGAAACGGTGGAGGGTGCGGACGGCAGCTTTCCCCTGCTCAAGCCGATGTCGCAGATCGCGGGACGGCTTTCCATCCAGGTTGGCGCCTACTTCCTCCAGTCACAGCACGGCGGTTCCGGCATGTTGCTCGGTGGCATCCCCGGAACGATGCCCGGGCACGTGGTCGTGGTGGGGGCGGGAAACTCGGGCGCGCACGCGGTGCAGATGGCGGTCGGCATGGGCGCGCGCGTGACCGTGCTCGACTTGGACACGCGAAAACTCGAGGCGCTCGACATGGAATACCGTGGCCGTGTCGTCACCTTGATGTCGAATCCGGCGAATCTTGAAAACGAAGTCGGCGATGCGGATCTCCTGATCGGTGCGGTCCTGATCCCGGCGGCGAAGGCGCCCACGGTCGTGACCAGGAAGATGATTTCGCGGATGCGGCCCGGCAGCGTGATTGTCGACATCGCGATCGACCAGGGCGGCTGCATCGAGGCCATCCGCCCGACCTCGCATGAGAAGCCGGTGTATACCGATCAGGGCGTGATTCATTATGCGGTGCCGAATATGCCGGCGCTGGTCGGCCGGACCTCAACGATGGGGCTGACGCAAGCGACCGAACCGTATGTGGCGATGCTCGTTCGCAAGGGCATCGACGATGCACTCGGTGAACACCAGGGCCTCGCGCGCGGCGTGAACACCGAGAACGGAAAAATCATTTACCCCGCGGTGGCGAAGGCGCTGGGGTTTTCGTGAACCGTCGCGACGAGTCCGCGGCCGGGTGTCATCGTTGTGTTTAGCTTTTTCCTACCAGAGGAGAATCGGCGGGTGTGTCATCTAGCCGGGAAATTTCACCCTCTGCTCCGCTGCGACCGCACAGTGTGTTCGCTTGTGCCGTGCGCCGGCGCGCGCTCCACGATTTCCCGGCTAAGGGCAAAACCGCTCTGCGGTTTTGCATTTAGCCCGCATGAACGCGGGGCGCTCGCCGGAACATTGGGATGATGGCGGTCAGAGACGGGTGAAGACTATTTCAAGTGTGAAAAATGCGGGCTAGTGGATGAGACCCGGCCTGCACACCCCGCTATTGCGGCCTCAATCGTCGTGCGGAGCTTGGGCCCGCATTGAGCGCGCGGTCTTGCGGCGGTGGCAATGATCATCAGGCTTCGCGCCATGCACCGTTCCCCGCGCGCGGCGAACCTCGCGATGTTAACCCTCGCGATCGGGTTCGGGGCGGCGACCTCGGCGGGCACGTCGGCGGAGGAGCGTTGGAGCAAAATCACGACGGATCATTTCACGATCCTGACTCCGGCGAGCGAGGCGGTCGCGCGCACCTGGACGGTGGAACTCGAGGAGTTTCGCCGGGGACTGCAGCACCTCGTGCCCGTGGCGGCCGGACGCGTGCGGCCGGTGACGGTGGTGCTGTTTCGCCAAGACCGCGCCATGGAGCCCTATCTGCCGCGCGAAAAAGGCCACCCGGCGCGGCTCGGCGGACTATTTGTCCGCGCCAACGATGTGAACACGATCATGCTCAGCCTCGCGCGTGACGCGGCCGAGACGCGACGCGTAATCTTCCACGAGGCGGCGCACTGGCATTTCAGCGCGCTCGATGGTGCGATGCCACTCTGGCTGGGCGAAGGTCTGGCGGAATTGTACGCCACGTTCCAACTGCTCGAAGGCAGCCGGTATTCGTTCGGTGCGGCGATTCCCGAGCACGTGCGGCAATTGCAACATACCAGGCTGCTGCCGCTCGCGCAGCTGTTGAGCATCGACCGGGAATCGCTGCTCTACAACGAGGGCACGCGGGCGACGATTTTCTACGCCGAGTCCTGGGCCTTTGTGCACTACCTGTTTCACGGCGAGAATTCGCCCGGCCGCGGTTCGGTGGCGCGCTACCTGAAACTGCTCGAGGCGGGTCGCGGCGCGGAGGATGCGTTTCGCGAGGGATTTGGCGGCAACTATGCCGCGCTCGAGGAACAGGTGCGGCGCTACGTCCGAAGCGGCCGGTATCACACTCACATCTACAAGCGGGCGGCGCCGGGGTGGTAGGATTCGCTCCGCGCGATCGTCGCGACACCGGGCGATCTCGAACTCGCGTGGGGCGCGCTTCTGCTCGGCGCCCGTTCGGCGGACGACGCGGAGCCGCACCTCCGCCGGGCGGCGGAACTCGCACCCGGCGATGCGCGGCCATGGGAGCTTCTCGGACACATTGCAATCGGCCGCCGTGATTTCGGCACGGCCGGGATCGCGCTCGGCCGGGCGGCCGCCGCCGGCTCAACGAGCTATCTCGTTTACCACAATCTCGCCGTCTCGCGTCTCCCAGTCCAGATCGCGCCCGGGCTCATGATGGAGACACCCGAGCCTCAGGACATGGATGCAGCGGCCGCCGACTACCGGCGGGCCATCCAACTCGCGCCGGCGCACGCGCCTTCCTACGAGGGACTCGCCGGGCTGATTCACGGCCTGCCCATATTTCAGGCGACCGATATCGAACTGCTGCAACGCGGGCTGCTGCTCGAGCCGGGCAATGCGATGATCGAGGCGGGAATTGCCGCCGCCGAAATTCGCAGCGGCCGCGCCCCCGAGGGCCTGGATCGGCTTCGTGCGATTGTCGGCCGAAACGCGGGCCGGAACCACGCGGGTGTCCAGTTCGCCCGCCGCGTCCTGGCGGGCGAACTGCTCAAGGCGGATCTCGCCGAAATCGAGCGGCTGGCTGACCGCCGGGAATTCAAGGAAGCGATAGCCGTGATCGATCGGGCGCTGGAGCGCAACTTGGAGCTGCCTCATCGTCAGATGTTCGCGGCGACGAGGCGCAGCCTGGTCGACTATCAAAGCATCACGGCCGCCGTTGAACTCGCCCATCGCGGAGATTTTTCCGGCAGTCGCGCCATGTTGGAAAAATTGCTGGCGTCGCGACCGGATCACGGTGCGACGGCGGAGGCGCAGCGTTTGCTCCGCGAAATCGAGCGGCAGGAAAAGGGGCACGCGAAGGACTAGGGACCAGGGACGAGGGACCAAGGACCGAGGACGACGGACGACCGGCTACCGGCCTTGGACGACAGACGAGCGAGTTCGATGGGGTGCAAGTTGGCGCGGGGGAGAGAGTCACGCGATTTGCGAACGGGTGCGGAAAACAAACGGTTGAACAACGCCACCCCGTTCATCCATGGATTGATTTTTCGTTCGAAACGAACACCCTGCGCCATCCCACCTGCGTTCCCCGCGTGCCCTTGATCCCAGTTGAATTCACCTCCTGCCGCCATCGCTGGCGGCCCCGGTTGCTATGCGGCTTGCTCACGCTGGCGGCCAACGGGACCGCCGCGCCAGCGGATCCGGCGACGGCGGCGCGCAACTTTCACCAGGGCATCGCGCCGCTGCTTCAGAAATATTGCTACGACTGCCACGCCGATGGGGTTAACAAGGGGCGCGTCGCGTTCGACGAGTTCGAATCTGATGCCGAGATTCTCCGTCGCCGGGAGCTGTGGCTGGCGGCGTTGAAAAACGTGCGGGCGGGAATCATGCCGCCGTTCGAGGAAGGCGCGCCGCGGCCGGAGCCAGCGGAAATCGAGCGGCTCGCGCGCTGGGTCAAGTACGATGCACTCGCGCTCGACCCGGCGAATCCCGACCCGGGCCGCGTCACCCTGCGGCGCCTCAATCGCGTCGAGTACCGCAACACGATCCGCGACTTGATGGGCTTCGATTTCAACAGCGAGGCGGAGTTTCCGACCGACGACAGTGGCAACGGTTTCGACAACAATGGTGATGTGCTCACGATTTCACCGCTGCTGATCGAAAAATACCTCGCGGCCGCGGAGACAATCGTCGATCGCGCGGTGCCGAAGGTGGGCAAGCAGGTCGAGCAACGGGTTGCCACCGGCCGGGAGTTTCGCGGTGCCGGCATGAGCGGCGACCAACTGACCGCGAAAAATCCGGCAAAGGTCTCGCGCACCTTTTCCGTCGACGCCGCCGACACGTACCAGATTGCGATCGAAGTGGAAGTCGGCGGCTCGTTCGATTTTGACCCGGCGCGATGCAACGTGATTTGCCGGATCGATGGCGAGACGCGGTTTACCCAGCCCGTGGCCTGGTCGGAACGCAAGACGCTGCGCCACGATTACGAGGTCGAATGGGCACCGGGCAGCCACGTGGTGAGTTTCGAGATCGAGACGCTTCCGCCGGCGCCGATGGTGGAGGTCGCACCGCTCGAGTATGGTCCCAATGCGGGCCGCCGCGCGCCCACCAACGTAAACGTCCGGATCGGCTCCGTGCAGGTTCGCGGGCCGATGGACCCGAAGCACTGGAAGGTGCCGGCAAACCACGCTCGATTTTTCCCCGCGGGTGAGGCGCCGCCTGACGCCCCCGGGCGTGAGCGCTATGCGCGGGAAATCCTCGGCCGGTTTGCAACGCGCGCGTTCCGGCGGCCGGTGGACGACCCGAAGCTGAACCAGCTCGTGGCGATCGCTCGCGATACGTACGAGCGGGCCGGACAAACATTCGAACAGGGAGTCGGGCGTGCGATGATGGCGGTGCTCGCCTCGCCGCGCTTCCTGTTCCGCATCGAGGAACCGGTGGCGCATGCCGCCGCCGACACCATCGCCGCGGTCGATGATTATTCTTTGGCGACACGTTTGTCCTATTTCCTCTGGTCATCGATGCCGGATGACGAACTCTCCGAACTCGCGGCGAACGGCGGGCTGCGGACGCAGGTCCGGGCGCAGGTGGAGCGGATGTTGAAGGACTCGAAGGCGCAGGCGTTCGTCCGGAATTTCACGGGCCAGTGGCTCCAGGCGCGCGATGTCGAATTCGTTCCCATCAACGCCCGCGTCGTCATGGGGCCGAATGCGCCGCGCAACCGCGAGGGCCGCGTGGAATTCGACGGCGCGATGCGCAAGCTGATGCGGGCGGAGACGGAAATGTATTTCGAGCACGTTATTCACGAGGACCGCAGCATCCTCGAACTCATCGACAGCGATTACGCGTTCCTCAACGCGCGGCTGGCGACGCATTACGGCGTGCCGGACGTCACGGGCGATGACCTGCGGCTGGTGAAGCTGCCGCCGGGCAGCCCGCGCGGCGGAGTCCTGACGCAGGGCAGCGTGCTCACGGTGACGTCGAATCCGACGCGCACCTCGCTGGTGAAACGGGGGCTGTTTGTGCTGGAGAACATTCTCGGCACGCCGCCGCCGCCGCCACCGCCCGACACTCCGGACCTCGAGGAAGCGCGCAAGGAGTTCAAGGGGCGCGAGCCCAAGATGAGCGAGATGCTCGCGGCGCACCGCAGCAAGCCGATGTGCAACTCATGTCACGTCCGGATGGATCCGTTGGGGCTGGCGCTGGAAAACTTCAATGCCTTGGGGGCGTGGCGCGACACCGAGGTGGGAGAGCCGATCGAAACCGCCGGGCGTTTGATCAGCGGCGAAACCTTTGCCGACATCCGCGAGTTGAAGCGCGTGCTCGCGCGTGACCGCCGGATGGACATCTACCGCTGCCTGACGGAAAAGATGCTCACCTATGCGCTGGGCCGCGGCATCGAGTTTTATGATACCGAGACGGTCGACCGGATTGTTGCCCGGCTCGAGGGCGAGGGCGGCCGGATGTCCGCGCTCGTGATGGGCGTGATTGAGTCGGCCCCATTTCAGAAGCAACGGCTGGTTGCATCCGCCGGCGTCGTCACTATCGTCTCCCCGTCCCCCGCTGTTTTCCCCGGACAGCCACCCACCCATGAATAAGCACTCCGTCTGGAACCGCGATCTCGCGGCTGAACGCCATTTCGCCCTCAACCGCCGCCAGTTCCTGCGCGGGCTCGGCGTCACGGTCGCATTGCCGCTCCTCGAATCCGCCCTTGGGCCGGTGGCGCGGGCGGCCGCGCCGGCAGCGGGCGCGGCGACGCCGGCGGGCGTGCCCTTGCGCATGGCGTTTGTGTATTTTCCCAATGGCGCGCACCAGAATTATTGGTGGCCGACGGGCGAGGGCGCGAATTTCCAGCTGGGCCGCACCATGGCGCCGCTCGCGCCGCTGCAACGGTCCATCCAGGTGCTCGGCGGGCTCGATCACAAGAACGCGACCGCCGGCAACGATGGTGCGGGCGATCATGCGCGCGCCAACGCGACCTTCCTCACCGGCGCCCGCGCGCGGAAAACGGACAGCGCCGACATCCGCGTCGGCGTGTCGGTCGATCAAGTGGTCGCGCAACGGGTCGGTCATCTGACGCGTTTCCCGTCGCTGGAGCTGACCTGCGATGCGGTGCGGAAGTCCGGACGGTGTGACTCGGGCTATTCCTGCGCGTATCAGCACAATCTCTCTTGGGCGTCGCCCTCGACGCCGATGGCGCCGGAGGCAAATCCCCGGCTCGTGTTCGAGCGGCTCTTTGGCGCCGGTGCGCCGGGTGAGCGGCGGGAGAATTTCCGGCAGCGGCAGCAAACGCAGAAATCACTGCTCGATTTCGTCCTCGACGACGCGCGCTCGCTTCAGGGCCGGCTCGGACGCAACGACCGGGAGAAGCTCGATGAATACCTGACGGGCGTGCGCGACATCGAACAGCGGATTCAGCGGGCCGAGGGATTCGGCGAGCTGCCGGATCCGCGGACGGAAACACCCGCGGGCATCCCGGCGGGTTATGGCGAGCACATGGATATCATGTACGATCTGCTCGCGCTCGCGTTCGAGACCGATTCGACCCGCGTCGCCACGCTGCTGCTCGCGGGTGACGGCTCGAATCGTTCGTATCCACAAATTGGGGTCCCGGAGGGCCATCATTACTGTTCCCACCACCGCAACAATTCCGAGCTGATGGAAAAGATCGGCGAGATCGATCACTACTACATGGAGCGGTTTGCCCGCTTCCTGACCAAGCTCGGGCAGACGAAGGACGTCGACGGCCGTTCGGTGCTGCACAATTCGATGATTGTTTACGGCTGCGGGAATTCGGACGGCAACCGGCACACCCACGACAATCTGCCGATCGTGCTCGCGGGCGGCGGCGGCGGTCAGCTGAACCCGGGCCGTTACGTGAAGCTGGGGGGCCAGCCGATGAGCAACCTGTTCCTGTCCCTGTGCGATCGGATGGGCGCCACCGGCGTCGAGCGCATCGGCGACTCCAGCGGCCGGCTGAAGGTCGTGTAGGAAGACGGTGTCTTCCCTGTCTTTCGCGTCTTCGTATCACAGCCCCCAGCGCGGTGTGTTCTGCATGGCCCACAACTCGTCGAGCATCGCCTCGGAGGCGTGAAATAAATCGGCCGGGAAACTGCGATAGCTGAGCATCTCGCCGTACGTCCCGGGGCCGGCATTCGATTCGAGGTGCAGACCGGCGAGATATTGCAGCCGCAGGTTGCGATCGTGGTTGATCTCGGCGGCCGCGAGCCAGTTCTTCAAATCCGCCTGCCGGCCGGCGTAGGTTGAAAGGAGATCGAGGGCCGAACCGATCTCCACGGCGCGCAGCGATTTGCGCACCGGCGCGTAATCGCCGTGATCGAGCCGTTGCTGGAGGGCTTCGACGTCGATCCGCAATGGCTCGGTTTGCCCGAGGATCACCGTGTCGTAGCCGTATCCATCATCGTCATTCGCCCAAATCGTGCCGTGGGGAAACACGGAAAAGAAGGTCGCGAGTTCGCTTTGCACCACGGCGCGATTCGACTCATAAAGCGGCACCCACTGCGTGAGCAGCCCGCCGGGATTCAACCGTTGTTTGCACAGTTCGAAATATTCGCGCGAGTATAACACCGCCGAACCCTTCACCCATGGGTGAATGGGATCCGAGGTGATGAGGTCGAACTTTTCCTTCGTGGTGGCAACGTAGTGCCGCGCGTCGTCGTGGATGATTTCCACCCGCGGATCGCGCAGCACGTCGTAGTTCTCCTCCTGGAAATACGTCGCGACAACGCGGGGGATCAGCGGTTCGATGTCGCAGATCACGATCCGCTCGATCGACGGATGGAGCACAAACGAGCCGGACGTGACGCCGGCGCCGCAGCCGACAATCAGCACCGACTTCGGCCGGGGATGGAGCAGGGCCGGCAGGTGGCCAAGCATGCGTTGGAGCCGCATGTCCTTCGGCAGGCTGGACGCCTCGGTCTTGCCACTGACGTGGAAGAACCGCGAACCGTCGGAGGTCTCCGACACCGCGACCGATGCGTTCATGCCTTCGCCGAGGTAAATTGCCTGCGCGCCATACTGGCTCGTGGCCACCTGGCGCCCATACGCGACCAGTTCCCACGGGAGTTTCGGTACCAGCAGCGCGGCGCAGCCCGCGACCGCGGCGACGCTGCCCGCGATGGCGGGACGCGGCAGCACGAGGAAGGCGCCGATCACCGAGACGCCGATCAGCAGCTGTTGCGTGAGTTGCGAACCGAACGCCGGAATGAACGCCATGCTGGCCAACACCGCGCCGGCGATCGCGCCGAGCGTGTTCGCGGCGTAGGCCCGGCCCACGATCTGCGCGACATCGCGGCTGGGCGTTGCAATTGCGGCGAGCGCCAGCGGAAAACTCGCGCCCCACAAAATCGCGGCCGGCAGAATGGCCCAGGCGCAGCGAACCAGATCGAATTGGAACTTCACCCATGGCGCCGCGACCGTCGGCGTTCCCGCCGGCCAATACGGCAGCGAGGTCGCCATGCTGTACGCGGCCCATGCAATCGTCAGGGCCTGGAGGCACTGGCAGCACCCGAGCGCGATTCGCGGCCGCAACGTATGGCGCGCCAGTGCGGCGCCCGCGCTGCTCCCGAGCGCGAGTCCCGTGAGAAACACGGCGAGGATGAGCGAAAACGTGTACACCGTCGCGCCGAGAAAGAGTGACAGTACGCGCGTCCAGACGACTTCGCAGGCGAGCGCGCAGAATCCCGACAACCCGATGGCGATCAACACGGAATTTGCTGGTGTCGCTGCCAAGCCCGCCAACTCCGCTCCCGCCGCCTCACCGACGCGGGGAGCCGGTGAAAACGAAGCCGAACGCGCGAGTATCAATGCCACGGCTGCAACGCCAGTGTTCAGCGCGACGGCGGTGTACGTTGCGACGGCAACGTCGTGCACGCGGAGCAGGTAGAATCCGGCGAGCAGGCATCCCGCCACTGCTCCGACCGTGTTGCCGCCGTAGAAAAATCCGAGCCACGAAATACCGCGCGGCGTCCCGCGGACCCAGCGGGCAATGGCGGGAAGTGTTGCTCCCATCAGCACCGTGGGCGGGAGCAGGCACGCCGCGCAGACCGATGCCCTCAGCAAGATGCCCGGCATCCCATGTCCCACCAGATTCAGGTAGATGCGCGACATCACCGGCATCGCGAACAACACCGCGATCCCCGTCGCGGCGATCCCAAGCTCGAGCATCGCGTAAACGCGCAGCGGGTGACACGTTGGTGCGATCACGCGCGAAAACGCGACGCTGCCCAGTCCCATCCCGCCCATGAACGTGCCGAGCAAAACGGCGAGGGAGATGGCCGATGACCCGATGACCAGCTGAAGCAGTTGAAACCAGACGATTTCGTAAATGAGCGCCGCGCATCCGCTGCCGACGAACAGCGCCAGCAACAGCGGCAGAAATCGTGGTGCAACTGACGTCATCTCCGCTGGGGGGCAAAAACCGCGTGGCCGGTGCGGCCAAGGCAAACAAGAGACGCGTTCATCCCGAGACCAGACGCAAGCGCCGACCGGTAGTTGCAGCGAATCGCGGCCCGGTGAACGTGGCAGCCACTTCTGAAGCCGGCACCCTGCAACAACAGCTGCCCGCCGGCCTTTTGATTCGCCGGCCCCACGTCCGGCCGCGTGATTATTCCCCCGCGCTGCGCAATCGGGCCACGATTTCCGACGCCACTTCGATCACCGTGCCATGCCGCATCCGGACCGACGTGTGCTCGTCCGGCAGCTTCAGCTTCGTGGTGATATCTTCCCAGGTTTTTAAATCGCGCGAACGCATGACGCCGTAACGACCAGTTTTATACGCGTCGAAATACACCACGTGGTAGCCGCCAACCTTGGCGACCGTCGGTCCTTCGACCCAGAGACCGGCGGGCGTAAAGGGCGCCGAGAGAGCGCCGAACGGCCCCCGCAGGTCGTCCGCGGACGCGATCCGGAGATGCTTTTTCGGCGGGTTCACCGTCTCGTCTTTCAGGATCAAATAATGGCGGCCATCGGCGTGGAGGAAGGTGGCATCGATGACGCTAAACCCCGGATCGTAAAACAGCTTCGTCGGTGCGAAGGCGGCGAAGTCTTTCGTGGTCGTGAAATACATCCGGTAGTTGTAGGCGCTTTCCGAAGCGCCCGCGGTTTCGGGAAAACGCCCGGGAATCGTCGAGGCCCAGAAGAGGATGAATTCTTCCCGCGCTTCGTCATAGGCGATTTCCGGCGCCCAGCAGTTTCGGACCTTCGACTCATGCGCCATCACGGGGATTTCCTTTTGCGCCGACCAGCTGAGGAAATCCTTCGTCGATGCATAGCCGATGTTGTTTTCGTTCCAGCCCGACGTCCAAACGAGATGAAACGTGCCGTCTGGCGCGCGGACGACGCACGGATCGCGCATCAGTCTTGATTTTCCCACCTTGGGCGTGAGGTAACTTTTCCCCTGATTGAGCCGTTCCCACGTGTAGCCGTCGGAACTCCACGCGAGATGCAGCCCGTCTTCGCCGTTTTTGGTAAAATAGGTGAACAGATACTTGGCGCCCGCGGTCGGGAGCAGGCACGCCAGTGCGGCAACGAGGGTGAGGGGGCGGAGGAATGGCATGATGTTGGTTCGAAATTTTTTTCCGCCGCGGTACCCGCAATCAAGCGACGGGAAATCTTGTACCGAGCGAAGCGACATCAGCCAATCGGACATCTGTCATCGGGCATCCTAAGAGCGATGAACAGCGGGAAGGAGCGCGGGGTCATGCGGGGCCGAAGTGAACAGCCCGCGGTGCCGCCACGCAGCTTCATAATGACGCGGAGGGTCAGATGGCCTCGTGTCGCGCGATTGGGCCGCCGTTTCGCGTCCCCGTGGTCCGGCTCTGGAGTGGCACGGGCGTCTCGCCCGTGATCTTTCGGTGGCATGGGCGTCTCCCTCGACAGGCTCGGGACCCTGAGCTTGTCGAACGGGCCGCCCGTGATTCTTCAA
The DNA here is from genome assembly GCA_030648295.1 of Opitutaceae bacterium. Lineage (GTDB taxonomy): Bacteria > Verrucomicrobiota > Verrucomicrobiia > Opitutales > Opitutaceae > ER46. The sequence continues at coordinate 22,776 of JAUSID010000035.1, forward strand.
ACTTCACCGGCAAGATGCCGGTGCCACTGCAAACCCACGGGCGGGACGCCCGTGCCACATGGACCGCCACTTCGGAGATGCGCCCGGTCGGATACTACGGCACCTCGTACACTTCCACCAGCACCGATCCGGTCGTGTTGGGTGCGACCACGTTCGTTGGCGTCGTCGTTCCGGGAGCGGCGACCGGCAGTGGGGCCGCGCCGGCTTGCAGCGTGTAATTGCCGGGCGCCAGCGCGGCCACGAGCGCGGCATCGGAATTCGCGGCCCGGAGCGGAAAGGCGCCGACCGCGGGAAACGCCGCGTTCAGCGTTCCAGCCTGCCCCGTCGCGCCGCCCTGGCTCCAGTTGTTGTTGGCCGCGACGGCCTGGCCGTTGCCGCCGAGGACCGTCACGCGCGGATCGCCCAACACCGCATCGGCCCCAAGCCCGAAATCCGTCAGGCCCGGACCAATCGCCCGCACCATCAGCGTGCGCGGATTGTTGCCGACGATGACCAGCCCCGGCACGAGCACTTCGCCGTCCTCGGAGATTTTCCCAAGCGTGGAAAGATTCGTGAGCCGGCTTGCATTGCGGCTCACGTCGTATACTTCCGCGAGCACGTCACCCGATGCGCCATTCCGCCCGGTGATCGTGGCCGTGTAAGTTCCCGGTTCGAGGGTGAGCAACAGCGCGGCGTCCGCGTCACCGGGCATGAGGGCAAAAGCGCCGACCGACGTGGCGGCCGCGGTGATTTGCGCCGCGTTCCCGCCTTTCTCCCAGCCTTCATTGGCAGCGACGAGCGTGGCGCCCTGGTTTACCTCGAGCCGCGGAAGCGGCAGTACGCCTTCGATGCCGAAACGACCGAGCGCCGGCCCGATGCCGCGGATGAGCAGGGTGGCGCGTTCCGGACCCGCCACATTGAACCCGAGCGTGAACGTGTCGCCGAGGTAGGCGATCTTCGTGCGCGTGGAAAGATTGACGAGCCGGCCCGGCGGTGGAACGGGTGTGTCGGAGGCGCGGCTGTTCAGGAAGTTGATGATCCTCGGGCTCCCGTCGCCGTATAATTCGTGCGCGCCGAATGCCACCGCGAGTTGGGCGGCGATGTCCGCGGCGCGGGCCTGCCAGGCAGCGGGCAGGGCGGTCCGCACCGCATCGGCCGAAGGCGCGGCGGTCGGATAATAGTTCGCATCCAGCCAGCCCGCGGTCTGCAGCGCGTTCCGGATCGTGTCCACGTCGGCACTCGCGATCGGGCCGGAATTCACGCCGATGCGACGTATCCGTGAAGAGTGTACCGGACTCGTGTTGTTGCTGATCACGGCCGTGCCCACGCCGCGGCCGGCGAGAAGCCGCGAGTTTTCCCGCGCCGCCGCGTTGCCCGCGGTGCCCAAGTCGTTGTCGTGCGAAGCGAGCGCGAAGAGCGCCGGCACATGCGATGTGACCGCCGCGGTCGTGCCGCCGGTCGCGCAAAAAAGCACCGTGCCTTTCACGCGCCGCGGCGGCGTGGCGGTGGCGAGCAGATCGGCGAAGCGGACCGCCGCATCGCCGCCCGGGCCAAATCCGAGCAGGAACACCGGCGCATTCGCGGCCAGCCCCTCGCGGGCAAATCGATCGAGCGCCGCGATCAGGCTCAATGCGTCGGGATTGTTCGCCAGCACGGCCGGCGCGCCCCACGCGCCGGTGTTGCGGTTCACGCTATCCAGCGCCGCCACCCCATAGCCGGCGGCGACGAGATCACGCGCCAGCAGGATCTGTTCGGCGCGGGTGAACCAGCTTCCGCCGGCTTCACCGAGGTCGTGCAGGAGAAACACCACTCCCTTCGCGCCCGCCGGCAGGTGGTACGAAATGTTGGTGTTGAACGTCGTGGTCTGGCCATTGGCGCCGGTGAGGAGGATCGGATTGAAGTTATTGACGGTGACGGGCGCCCACGCCGGCGCCGTTTTGTAGGTCGCCGTCAGCGTGGTGGGCGTCGCTGGGACGGTGACGACAATGTGCGGCAGCGAGACCGCGATGGCGGCATTGCCCAGGACCGCCGTGTCGCCGGTCCATTGGTCGAAGACCTGGCCGGAGGGTGGAGGATCGGCGAGAATGTCGACGCGCGAGCCTGACGGAAAGGTGCCGCCGCCGCTGCCCCCGTTGACGGTCAATGCCACGGTCGGACCATCACCGGTCACAAGCACAAATGCGCGCACCGGCACGGTGAGCAGACGTTGCAGCGTCACGTTGCAGGTGACTTCGACGAGCCCGGGCGAACCGGGTCGGACGGTGACGGCGTTGGTGCCCTGGCCTCCGAGGATCGCGGCCCCGGCGCCGCTGACCGTCCAGCGGAAGGTGCGGTCGTCGTTCTGCGCCGCGGGCACGGTCGCCGTGATGTTCGCGACGTTCGTGGCGGCGGTCGCCGGCACCGTGATCTTCCCTGCGTCGGCGGCGGACAAGACGAGGATTTGCGCCGACGCGCTTTCCACGACCTCCGCGATCGTGATGGCCACGTTGAGCGTGATGCTGCCGGTCGCGTCGGCGATGAATTGGACATTTGGGCGGGTTGGATCGCTGGTGAGCCTGCCGCCGCTGATCGACCACTGGTAGGTCGCGCCCGCGGCCCCACCGGCGCCGCCACCGGTTGCGAGGATGACGCCGGCCTGGGCGGTTTTCCCGGCGAGCACCGCCGGATCAGCCACGATCCGCGTGACGGTCGGGGCGGTGGTGCCGCCGCCGCCGGGAGGTCGTCCGACGTTCCCGCCCGGCGGAACCACTGTGCCTCCGCCGCCCCCACCACCTCCCGGCGGAACCACCGTGCCTCCGCCGCCCCCACCACCTCCCGGACCAGGCGGCCGTACTTGGGCCACCGCAGTGTGAAGAAGCAGAAGCCCGAGAATTAACGCGTAATGAAACAGCGCGCGGGGCAGAAACCGCGGGCGGAGGGGTGAACGCGACAGCGAGGGCAGCATGGGTGTGGCCGGCTAGACGCCAGTGCCGCGAGAAAGTGACGCCTCCGGTCCACCGGACCTGCCGGCAAGCAAGGGAAGGAGGCCGGAGGTGGAGTGGCCCAGCCATCTTTCTCGGCTGAGGCTTGGCTTCTCTCCGCCGGCGGGTGGGGCTCGCTGCTGGAGAAAGAGAACGATTAAGAGAAAGAGAAAGAGAGAGCGCGCGGCCTACAGCTGCGTCCGGAACAGCCCGCAGAAATGATCCACCAGCTTGATGTAGGAAGGACGCGATTGGAATTCCTCGAGCGTCAACTGCCGTGACTCGATGGGCGGAAAATATTCTTCGCCCAGCAGCAGCGTGGCCGTCGTGAACGAAAGTTTCGGATTTTTTGAAGTAGCGGCGGCATCCGGACCCGGCCCTTGACCGAGCGGGCGACACGGGGTTCCCCGGGGTCGAATAGGGTGTCACTTCCGTGCCCTGCCGCGGTCTGTCGTTGAGCCGCCTCGCGGCACTTCATGGCCCAATTGCGTCGCAAACGATCTCGTACTCCGGAGCCCGTGGTTCACCGGCCCACCGCCCGTCCGGGATCCTCGATGCGGCATTTCCTGAATCTCGGCCGGATCCAGCGCTCGAAGGTGAAGTGGATCGTGAGTGCGTTGCTGGTGGTGGTGGCGGCCCTTGTCGTGGGCGTTTTGTTCCTGCGCGATTTCGACTGGCAGCGCGTCACCGCGGCGATCGACCGCGTTCATCCGATCGCCGCGCTGCCGCTGATGGCGGTGCTGCCGGTGTTCGGCTTCCCGATCATGTTCGTCTACCTCTTCGCCGGCGCGCGGTTCGGTCCGCTGCTCGGCGGGGGGGTGGTCGCCGGCGTCACGGCCGTGCACCTGGCCGCCTCGTACTTGATCGCACGCAGTTTTTTGCGCGGGCCGCTCGAGCGGTTCATCGAGCGGCGACATCATCACCTGCCCCAGGTGCCGGAGGATGAGGCGGCGGCGGTGGCGCTTGTGGCCGTTCTCGTGCCGGGCATCCCGTATGTGGTGCGCAACTACGTGCTGGCACTCACTGGAATCAGGTTCCGCATTTATTTCTGGATCTGCCTGCCGGTTTACGTCGCGCGTTCGTATGTGACCATCCTGCTCGGCGACCTCAGCAGCGATCCCAACCGTCGCGGCTTGGTTATCATCGTCGCGATCGATGTGGTGAAGGTGGCGATTTGCGCCCTCGTGATCTGGTGGCTGCGCCAGCACCACCGGAAGTTCCACGGGCACGATGCGCCCGACGTCGCGGGGCCACCGACCGGAGCAGGGAAGTGAGCAACTCAACCGCCGGTCGTGTCACCGCCCATAATGGGTGGCACGCTGCCGGTGATGGGCGATGAGTCGGCGTCGGAGGCGAGAAAAGTCCGAAGAGAGAAGAGGCCGATGCGGAGCCACGCCCTCTGATATTGTGCTCGCGCCCGCGGCCGAGAGTTTGCGGCCGCGCTGCGCGTTGGGCATCACGCTTCCGCTTCGTTGCCGCCGGCGGAGTTGGCCTCCTCGTTGATCGTCTCGGCACGGTCACGTGTTCCTGCCGGTGGTTCCGCACCGGCGCCGAATGTTGTGCCGCTAATCGCAAAGACTCGCGCCGCTTTTCATTCGGCTAAATCGCTGTCGAGCTTCCGGTGTCCTCTACCGTCGTGGGCTGCCGCCCTGGGTTGCTGTATCCGCCTTCGACCCAACGCACATGGCACTCGGCGCGTGGCACTCGCGTTCCCGGAAAAATCGGACGCCCCTCCGTTTTCCCCTCCCGGCGTTGCGCTGCCGCCCATACGCCGCTCGCCAGTTTTGTGTCACACGTGTGACATAATACTGGCAGATGGATTTTGGCTGCCCAGAGCGGACATTCGATCGGTGACCACGAAAGCGACCAAAATAATGTCACACGTGTGACATAAGATTGGCAGGCCGGATGGCGGTCGCCGTTGACGGCCGGGGCGCCGCGGAGCCGGGCCCGCCGGTGCGGCAGGTGGCTGGCAGGAAGATGTGACGACGGTCGGGCACGAGGGTGCGAAGGCGTACATGTGGCGCTCACTCGGGCGACCATCAAGGGCAGCCCCGCGTACGATCCCTCGGAGCCGCTCTCGTCGGAGTACACGAGCAATCTGCATGATTACTACGGTCGTCCGCGCCATGAGTCGTGGTAAAATTCAGTTTGCGGAAGAACGGTTCCTTAAGGGTCCCCAAGGCGTCGAGGAGGTCCGTGTGCGGGAGGACGGAACGGTGGTGGAAGATCGCGGGGCGAACGAGGCGACGCGGCGCGGCTGAGAGGTCGCGCCGGAGTCGATTCTCCATCACGGGCAGGATGCCCGTGCCACTTTCAAATCCATGGGCGAGACACCCATGCCACTACGGCCGCGGAAACAATTCGGTTAGCAGCCTCGACGCGGCGGTCGCGAGAATTTCTCCGCCGCCGGGCGCGACACGCGCGCTGTCGACTTCGTAGCTGCCCTCGGGAAACGCCTTCTCGTTTGGAATGTAGCTGATGGCGCCGTTGCCCGATTGTTCGCTCACGAAGGTGAACGCGAACGGCGAGTTCTGTTTGATCGCGAGTCCGAGTTCGACAAACGAGTCGCCGGGATAACCGACGAGCGCGAGTTCGCGTCCAAACGTGATCGCCTGCACCTCGCTGGGCCATCCGCCGTCCTTCGCGTATTCCGCGAGATCGATGGTGCGCCAGGCGCGGATCACGCTCGGGAACGGCGCGCCCTTGCCGTGGCCGCGGAGAACGGTGCGCGCACTTTCGACCTCCGCGGGCGAGGGCGAGCCGCCCACTGGCACCCGCACGGGGCGCGACACCGCCTGCAGCGTGGAAGGTTCGATGGCGTGGAGATTTGGATACGTCTTCAACACGGCCGCCGCCAGGATCGCGCCGATTCGCGCCGCCTCGGGTTCGCCACTCAACTGGTTCCGGCGCGACGTATCGCTGTGGTTGATGTTTCCCGAGGTGCCGTTGATGAACACGGTCAGCATCGCGTCGCCCTTCACGCGGCTGAGAACCTGCGCGACGGTGTGCGGGTAGTCCGACGAGACGCGACTGCCGCCGACGATGGCGACGTGAAGCGCGAAATTCACAATGGTCACGAGCGGCGCGCCGGTGGCGGATTCGACGTAGACCACGCCGACCTCCGGATCGATTGGTCCCATCGGCCGGACGATGGCGGGATTTTGCCGGCCGGGATTCATCTTCACGGTGCCGTCGCGCAGGAGAAACCGCCGGTTGAAACTAATCGTATCCTCCCGGCCACGACCCGCGAGCAGCCTGGCCGGCTGGAGATCCGCCTCGGCGAGCCGGACACTTTCGGCAATGAGCCGCGGCAGCCCCTCGACGTAGCGTTCGCTCAACGCCTGCGCCTCCGGACCCGCGAGCGTGTAGAGCAACGGGTGAGTCTGCGGCCCCGCATGACAATGCGTCGCCGCGAGAATCACCCGCTCGGCCGGGACGCCGGTGTTTTGCGCGATGTACTCGCGCGTTTTTTTCACGATCGGCGCATGCAGGCTGATCATGTCGCACGCGACGAGAGCCGCTTTCACGCCGCCGATTTCGAACACCACCGCCTTGGCGTGCACATCCGAGGACACGCCGGCGGAAACCGTGATGCCATAGGAATTGCCAATCACACTGCCGACCGGCGGCGTAATCACGACCTTGGCGCGGCCGACGCGAAGTTCAGAAGCGTGGAGCAACGGCAGCGCGCAGCTGAACGCGACGAGGCGGATGACGGAGTGAAATCGATGGGATGACATCACGGGGGTAAATTGGAACGGCCGGGAATGCGGTCGGGTTCCGTGAACGCCTGCGTGCCCGAATCGGCTCCCAGCGTAAAGCCAAACCGCATGATGTGACTCCCGGGCGCCGTGCCGTGACCCGCTGAAATAGGAGTTGAAAGCGGACGCGGGCGGGTATGTTTTCGCGTTACCCCCAAGTAACGCTTCGGCCGACCCCTAACCGGTCGCATCCTCGCTGCGAGTGTGCGCCTGCATTCGCCCCGCACCCCGGCTGTAGCGCATGACGGCCTGGTCAACCCTCCAACACCCCCATGAAATCCGCTCGAACCCACTCGTTTCATATCACGCGTCACGGCTGCGCCCTCCTCCTGGCTTGTGTCGCTACGCTTTTCGTGTCGGCCCAGCCGCCCTCCGGCGGTGGGATCAGCGGTCAGGTGAGCAACGCGGCCACGCAGGCGTATCTCCAAGGCGCCGTGGTGCAGATCGAGGGAACCGATCGCACGGTGTACACCGATCGCGAAGGGCGCTTTGAATTCGATGGCGTGCCGGGTGACAGCGTCACGCTGGTCGTAAGCTATTCCGGCCTGGACACGCAACGTGTCCGGACCGCGGTGCCCCGGGGCGGCGTGGCCCGGCAGGACGTCGCGCTCACCGCCGAGGTTTACAAGCTCGAGAAATTCACCGTGGCCGGCGAACGCGAAGGCACGGCGCTGGCCGAGACACTGCAGCGACAGGCGGGTAACCTGAAGAACGTCGTTTCCTCGGACACGTTCGGCAACGTGGCCGACGGCAACGTGGGCGAGTTCCTGCAACACGTCGTCGGGATCACCGCCGATTACAACGGCCCCGACGTCCGCCAGATCAGCGTGCGCGGCGTGAGCGCGGATCTGAATTCCGTCACGATGGACGGGATGAAGGTGGCCACCGCCCAGTCGGCGAACTTCGGGCGCGCGTTCGAGTTCGAGCAGGCCTCGCTCAGCAACATCGAGACGATCGAGGTGACGAAGGCGGCGTCACCAGACATGGATGCCGACTCGATCGGTGGCAGCGTGAATCTGATCACCAAGAGCGCCTTCGACTCGAAGGCGGGGCGGAGGTTCAACTACAGCGTGGGCGCGGTGACGGGTCCGAACCGCATCAGTCACTCGTCCCGTTGGAAGATGCCAATCGACGGTTTTGGGCCGTCGATGAACGTGCGCTATTCGGACGTTCTGGGCGCAAGGCAGAACATCGGAATCACCCTGACCGGCACGATGTTCAGCAAACCCGGCGGCGGCCACACGTCGCTCCTGGCGCACGCCCGCGACGTCAACCCGGGGCCGGCCTACACGCAGCAGGCGCAGCGGCGCGTCGAGGGGGCGACCCGCACGCGGCTCGCGAGTGGCGCGAAGATCGATTACAAGTGGAGCGAGAACACCACGATTTCGTTCAGCACGTCCTACAATTTCTTCCACGAGAACAACGACACGCGACTGAACAACCTGCAGTACTCGCTCCCGGCGGCGGCGAACACGGCCGCGGTGACCAATCCGGCCCTCGGCGTCGCCACGCTCGACGCCAGCGGGAATCGGACGGGCGGGGGCTACATCCATCCCGGCTACACCAACACCATGACGCGCGTGCTCGCGGGCGGCACGAGCACGTTCAGTTCGCTCCAGGTCACGACCAACGACAAATCGGGCCGCACCTTCCTGTTCAACCCCTCGGTCCGCCACCGGTTCGGCTCGACGCTGATCGACTACGCCGCGAGTTATTCCAAGTCGTCGAACTGGTACGACGTCTCGCACAAGAACGACAAATACAACTCGCGCCCGAAAGGGACGGTGTCGGCGCGATTGAACAACATCGGCTGGATGGTCGATCGTTCACGCGACCTCGAATTCCCCACCATCACCCAGACCGAGGGTCCCGACCTGTATGATTTGAACAATTACGGCGCGCTCACCTTGAACCAGAACGACCGGCAGGGGCACGACACCGTGCTCACGGCCAAGTTCAACCTGCGCCGGGTGCTGCCGCTGGCGCTCCCCACCTGGGCGAAAACGGGGGCCTCGTTTCAGCGGCAGCAGCGCAAGCTGACGGAGCAATCGCACAACTACACGTACCAGGGGCCGGCAGGCACTTTTGGGCAGTTTTTCGACACGACCGGCTACCACAAACTCGACGAACGTACGTACGCCTCGCGCGGCGGCGTGCCACCCTGGCCCAATCCGTACATGATCGCGCGCCACCAGCAGGTGCATCCGGAACTCTGGACGCTGGACCCGACGGTGAACGAACGGATTCCGCTGCAGCGGGATCGCAAGATCCGCGAGACGGTCCGCGCCGCGTACCTCATGGGCAACACAAGGATCGACCGCCTTTCCGTGCTCGGCGGCGTGCGGATGGAGGAGACGGAGAACGTCGGCGAAGGGCCGGTCCAGCGCCTCACGGCCGAAGAGCGGGCCCGCCGCGCGGCGTGGGTCGGGCCGGTCACCCCGGACGAGGCGCGTCGCCGGGTGCGGGCGGAATGGGGCGGCCGGACGAGCGCGAGCGGCGACTACCGTAATTTCTTCCCGAGCGTCCACCTCAAGTACGAGGTCTTCGCCGGGATGATTGCGCGCGCGAGCTGGTCGAACGGCATCGGGCGGCCGGCATTCGGCAATATCGTTCCCAACAACAACGTGAACGACGACGCGCTCCGGGTCAGCGCGAGCAATCCGGATCTGCGGCCGCAGTATTCGGACAACTACGATCTGAGCGCGGAGTATTACTTCAAATCCCAGGGCATGATTTCCGTCGGCGCATTTCGGAAAGACATCGGGGACTATATTCGCACCGACAACAGCCAGATCATCGGCAGCGGCCCGAACAATGGCTTCGACGGCGAGTACGAGGGGTACACGTTGACGACGCAGGTGAACGATGGGTTCGCCCAAATCGACGGGCTCGAAATCAGCTACCAGCAGCAGCTCGCGTTTCTGCCCGGCTGGGCGCGGGGCTTCGGCGTGCAGGCGAACTTCAGCAAGTTCAAGACGAAGGGTCCGAACCGCCGGATCGCGGGGTTCCTCGACCGGACGGGCAACGCCGGCGTCAGCTTCCGCGGCTTCGGCCTAGATCTGCGGCTCCTCGCCAACTGGCGCAGCGAGTACCAGACCAGCCAGAACGCCAACCCGTCGCTCGTCCAGTTTCGCAAGGAACGAATCCTGATCAACTGGAAGTCCCGGTATGCCGTCTCCAAGCGCGTGAGCGTGTTTTTCGACGTGGAGAACATCTTCGGCGAGCCGCTCGACGACATTTACGCGCTGTACCCGGATCGCGTGGTGAGTCTCCGGACGTTCGCGCCGAAGATCGTATTCGGAGTCGAAGGACGGCTGTGAACCGCCGGCGGAGCACGGGTGTCCCGCCCGCAGGGCAAACGGCAGAAAGAAGAAACGGCAAAAAGAAGAAGCACTCGGAAACGCATCCCCGGGAGCGCGGGCAGCCTGCCCGCCATCGCCTTGGGCGACGGCGGGTCCCGCCCGCAAGGTGTTGCCGGGCGGCGAGCCCGTCGCTCCAATCCCGCCGCGCCATCACCATGAACAAATCGCTCCTCCTCCTTTTTTCCGCCGTCGCATGTCCGCTGCTGCCGGCCGCCCAACCGCGCGCGCCCGAGCCGGTGCGTGCGGCGCTCGGCCAGGCGCTCACGTTCCACGCCTCCTTCGATCACGGGCTGAATGCGGATTTCGCGCGCGGGGATCGGGTCCTCTACAGCTACTCGAATTCGAAGGAGCGCGCGCAGGGCGGCATCACCGGACTGCCCGACGACACGATCAAGATCGCTCCTGGCGCGGGCCGGTTCGGCGATGCACTCCACTTCACGAAGAAGAACAACGTGCGGCCCTTCTTCAAGGATGGCGGCAACATCGGCTACCGCACGAGCGACTGGAGCTACACGGTGTCGGTGTGGCTGCGAATCACGCCCGACACGGATCTGGAGCCGGGCTACTGCGATCCGGTCCAGTTCGTGGGCAACGACACCAACAAGGGGTTCATCTTCCTCGAATGGGACAAGGACTCGAATCCGCGGTACTTCCGGTATGCGATCCGGCCGCTGCTGGAGATTTGGGACCCGGGCAAGGTCGGGTGGGCCAAACTGCCGTTCGACCGGCGGCCGATGGTCCAGGTGGAGCGTGCGCCTTTCTCGAATACACGCTGGACCCACGTCGTGTTCACGGCGGAGCACATCAACTCCAAATCCCCGAAACCGGTGGGCCGGCTCTACCTCGATGGCCGGCGCCAGGGGGCGATCGAGAACTGGGATCTGACCTTGGGCTGGACGCCGGAGTCCGCGCTGCTGGTGCTCGGCGCCGCGTACGTCGGGCACATGGATGAACTCGCGATCTTCAATCGCGGGCTGGGCGACGACGAGGTGAAGGTGTTGTTCAACCTGCCCAATGGCGTGCGCGAATTGCATGCCGGCGCCGGCAGCGCGCGAAGTCGCAAGTAGGAGCACCGCTGTCCGGCTAAGATGACGACGAGCTTATTCGAATTCTGCCAATCGCCTGCAAGCAGGCTCCTACCAAACACGCCTTTGTCTTCGGTTGAGTGCACGCCGCGAGCGACGCTGTTCAAGCATGCGCAACGGCTGATTTTCCCCGCGGCGCTCATCGTCGGTTTCACGACCCTTTCCGCCGCGGATGTGCAAACCGCCGCCGACTTGCGGGCCGGGTTCGCGCGCGCCGACATCACGCCGGATCCGCGGATGCTGAACTGGACGCTGACGCCGCCGCGCCCGTACGGCGAGGTCCACGATCCGCTCTTCGTGCGCGCACTGGTGCTGTCGGATTCGCGCACGAAGGTGGTGTTCCTGGGCTGGGATTTGCTCGATGCGCGGGAATACGCGGTGGCGCGGATGCGCACGGCGATTTCGCAGGCGACCGGAATCCCGGCGGCGCACATCATGATTCAGGCGACGCACAACCATTCGGGGCCGAAGTCCGAGATGGGAAAGGAACCCGGGTTGAAGCGTGAGATGAAGGCGTCGCGTCCAACGCAGGACGGGCCCGCGTATCGCGAATGGGCGGATCGGCTCGTCACCACCTGCGTCGACATCGTACGCAAGGCCGATGCCGCGCTCCAGCCGGCGAACCTCACGCTTGGCCGGGCCTACGTGGGGGAGTGGTTGTTCAACCGGCGGCCGGTCCGCAGCGACGGCACCGTTTTGACCATGATGCTGCCGAAAGATCCCTACGTGCTCGGAAACGGCCTCCGCTTCGGAGCCGTTGATCCCACGATGAACGTGCTGAGCTTGCGCGATCAGGCCGGGAAGAACATCTGCACGCTCTTCCATGTGCCCATGCACGCGGTCGCGGTGTATTCGGCCTACAAGGGTATTTCCGCCGACTGGCCGGGCCGCGTCACCGATATGCTTCGGGAAAAATTGGGCGGCGACGCCTTTTTCCTCCAAGGGTGTGCCGGTGACATCGTGCCCGCGCGCCGCGGGTTCGAAGCGGTCGAGGCGATGTCGGAGTTGATATCTGCGCGCGCCGCGGCGGCGGACAAGGCGGCGGCGAAAATCAAGACCGGGCCGATTCGCGTGTCGCATGCCGTCCTCGGGCTCCCGGCGACGGCGACGGCAGCCGAGGATCTCGGACGCGAAGCCATCGACGCGGAAGTTTCGGTGGTGACGATGGGGCCGCTGGCATTCGTGACGCTGCCGGGCGAACCGCTGCAGGAACTCGCCACGGCGATTCAGAAACATTCGCCTTACGAGCACACGCTGGTCCTCGGATATGCGAATGGCCGGGGGGTGGGTTATGTCGGGCTGCCCGGTGGGAAGGTGAAAGGCGGTTACGAGATGAGTGAGGTCGGCGCCGGTGCGGATGAGGCGGGCGGGTTTCTCGTCGAGACGGCGGTGCGATTGCTGCGCAATCCGATCACGGCGCCGGACAAACGCGGCACGAAATGATTTCCTCCGCCGGTGCGCTGCGAGCCTCGGGGGCGGGCAGCCGCGGCTTGCCCGGTGGCGTCGCATCTCCGCAAATGGGAATCGCGTCGCAGCCCACGACAGTTTGTGTTCGGCCCATGCCCGTCAGCAAAGCCATCATCCTGCTCAACCCGGCCAAGGGCCACGCGCGCCGCACGGCTGAGACGCTGAAGGAAATCTTCGACGCGCACGGCGTCGTCCACGAATGGCGCGAGGCACTGCCGCCGGAAAAGATCGTGTACCGCAAGCTGAACGACCTGCGGCACTGCACGGCCGACTTGATCATCGCGTGCGGCGGCGATGGCACGCTGCTTCAGACCGCGCAACGCTCCCGCGGCTCCGGGGTGCCGATCCTCGGCATCAACATCGGCTACCTTGGCTTCATCACTTCGGTGCCGGGGAAAAGCGTCCGCTCGGCCATGCGGCGTGTACTCGAAGCCGATTATGTGATCAGCCGGCGAATGGCGCTCGACGTGGAAGTCGAGACCGAGGGGAAGATCGACGCCGGCTGGGCGTTGAACGACATCGTGATCGCCCGCGGCGCCAACCCGCACCTGATCGAGCTCAACGCCCGCATCAGATCGCGGCCACTGACCAAATACCGCTGCGACGGATTGATCGTGGCGACGCCGACGGGTTCCACCGCGTACTCGCTCGCGGCCGGCGGGCCGATCGTGAGCCCCGAGTGCAACGTGCTGACGGTCACGCCGATTTGCCCGCATGCGCTGACGAACCGGCCGGTGGTGATCAACTCGACCGAGGCGATCGAGCTGCGGCTCGCGCGTGGTTCCGGCAGCGGCGCGGTGCAGGTTGACGGCATGAACATCTCCCAGGTGGAGAGCAACAGCGTCATCCGGGTGAAGACCTCGGCGGACTCCGTCCCGATCGCATTCCTCCCCGAGATAAACTATTACGACATCCTGGCGGAGAAACTCGGCTGGACAGGCGATGGTTTGAAGCCTTAGCGCACAGCGATCAAATGGAGCCGCGGCGCCCACGCCGCGGCCGACCGAACATGAAGAACGCAGGCTGCACGCCTAGGTGAAGGCGAGGGCGAGCCCATGCACGCGAAACGAGGAAAGTGGCTCCCAGCCGCAGCTGGAGGCTTTTGCAGCGCCGCACGGCATTAATTCCCCCGAATTGCCCCGGCTGAGTTTGTCATCTAATAGATGACAAACGTGTCGGTCCCCCACAGGGCGGGCTGGGTGAGTTTGTCATCTATTAGATGACATTGGGGCGCGGCGGGCCGCCATGGGAACGAGCGCACCAGTAGCGTCAATCGGGGTCTTTTGGGCATACCCCAAAAGATGTCGGATGTGGTGGTTATCGGCGGAGGTGTGGCCGGACTCGCTGCGGCCGGCGAGCTCGCGCGTCATGGATTTGCGGTGACGCTGCTGGAGGCGCGGGATCGGCTCGGCGGACGGATTCTCACGTTGCGACCGAAAGGGTGGCGAGCGCCGGTCGCGGCGGGCGCCGAGTTTCTGCACACCGGCAACGACGCGATCTGGAAACTGCTGCGAAAACACCGAATTCAAACCAAGCCGGCATCCGCCTGCCATTGGTTTTCCACTTCCCGCGGCATCGAGCCGATCGACGACATCACGAAACAGATCGAGGGCGTCACCGCGAAGATAAGACCGCGGCGGATGCAGGGCTGGTCATTTGCGGATTTCATGAGCGGGGCGGCGGCAGATTTTTCGAGCGAGGACCGGGCACTTGCGACGGAATTCGTCGAGGGATTCCAGGCGGCCATACCCGAGAAGATGAGCGCGGTCGCGCTGCAGGGAGAAACGCTCGACACGACGGAGCAGTTCGTCCTGCCGCGTGGATACGATCGAGTAACGGCGGCGCTCGCGGCGGACGCGCGAAAGGCCGGCGTCAAAATCGTCTTGCGGTCGCCGGTGAAGGAAGTCGCGTGGAAAAAGGGCCGCGTCACGGTGCGTGCGGGCACAACTATAATCACCGCGCGAGCCGTCGTGGTGGCGCTGCCGCTCGGCGTGCTTGCCGCCGCGAGGTCGGAGCGCGGCGCGGTTAGGTTCGAGCCGAGGCTGCGCGAAAAGGAGAAAGTGATTGCCGGCATGGAGGTCGGGCACGTCATTCGGGTGACGTTGCGCTTCGAGCGGCGCCGGTGGACCGGAATCCTGCCCCGCGTGCTGAAGCGCCGTGGCGGATTTGGTTTCGTGCATTCGCGCATCGATGGCGTGCCAACGTGGTGGGCGCTGAGCGGCCGTCCGGTGTTGACGGGCTGGGTGGGCGGACCATCGGCCCGGCAGCTGATCGGAAGATCGCGCTGCGGGATTCGCGAAAAGGCGTTGGGTTCGCTTGCGAAAATCCTCGACGTGGCCACGACGACGCTGAGCGGCGCGGTCGCCGATTTCGCCACCCACAACTGGTCGCGCGATCCCTTCAGCCGTGGCGCCTACAGCTACATCGCCGTTGGGGGTGAGAATTGTTCCGAGCAACTGCGGCAGCCGGTGAATGCGACGCTTTTTTTCGCCGGCGAGGCGACGGCCGACGGTGAGGAAACAGGCACGGTGCATGGAGCCCCCACCAGCGGGTTGCGCGCCGCCGGGGAGATACGGGCCGCGTTGCGGAAGCGCGGATCGCGCAAACGAAACCGTCGCTCGGCTTGAACTACGCGAACACGTCCATGACCGCTTGGCCCTTGCCGTCGCTCGTCACGTAGAACGGCCGCTTCTCCACGTCGTAGCTGTGCGACGCGGGGATGCCCATCGCGCGGTAAATCGTCGCGTGCAGATCCGTGATGCTCACGGGATCCTTGATCGTCTTGCACGGCCGCTCGTCGGCGGTGACACCGTGGACGTAGCCGCGTTTCATTCCGCCGCCGAACATCAACACGCTGCCGGCGGCCGTGAAGTGCCGGTGCATGCCGTAGTGCTTCGGGTCGTTGATCACCTCGGGCACCTCGACCTGATCCTTCACGCCCTTGTCCGGTTTTCCCTCGACCATCATGTCGCGGCTGAACTCGCTCGCGAGGACGATGAGCGTGCGATCGAGCAATCCGCGCTCGTCGAGATCGCGCACGAGCTGCGCGATCGGCGCGTCAATCGCCTGCTTCATGCCGACCAGCCGCGAGTGCCCGTTTTCGTGCGTGTCCCAGTTCAGAAATGGAATGTACTCGGTCGTGACCTCGATGAACCGCGCGCCGACTTCGCAGAGCCGCCGCGCCAGCAGGCAGCCGAGTCCGAACCGGCCGACCATCCCTTCCTCGTATTTTCCGCCAAAACGATCGCGCGGCGCGTCGAAGCGCATGCCGGGCTCGTAGCCGGGAAAATATTTTCGCGCGTTCTCGAGCGGCTCGAGTGCGAGATCGAAGGCTTTCGCCGCCGGCGAGCTCAGCAGCCGGTGCGCGTTGTCCATCGAGCGGAGCAGCGACTCGCGTTGATAGCTGCTGCCGTCGCGGCCGATCGGACTCGCTTCGAGCATCCGCCGGTAAAACTTGTCGCGATCCGCGAATCGTCCCGGGCTCATCCCGGCCGGGGGCCGCACGGAGTCCGCGGCCTGCTCGGGAAATGCCACATTGAACGGACCATATTCGCTGCCGAGAAAACCCGCGGTGGTGAACGCCTTCAACTCCTCGCCCTCGCCGAGGTCGAAGCGCTGCCCGATGTTGATGAACGCGGGCACCGCCGGATCGAGCGGCCCGAGCGTGCGCGCGATCCATGCGCCCAGGTGTGGTGCGGCGACCGTCTGCGGCGGCACGTAGCCGGTGTGCCAGTTGAACTGGTGCCGCGAGTGCAGGATGAAGCCGAGGTCGGCCGCCTGCATGCCGCGAATCAGCGTCGCACGATCCATGACCTGCGCGATGTTTTCCAGTCCGGCGGAAAATTGGACGCCGTCGACGCTGGTCGGAATCGACGGAAACGTGCTGAGCACGTCGTGGGGATTCATGCCCGGCGTGAATGCGGTGTAGCGCTTCGGATCGAACGTTTCCGTGTGTGCCATGCCGCCGGCCATCCAGAGCACAATCACACGATCGGCGGTCGGCTTGATTTTCCCGGCCGGCTCCTTCGCCGCGAATGCGCGCGGCGCGCCCGCGGCGAGCGCGGCGAGCGTCGCGGCCGAGGCCGTCTTCAGAAAGTCACGACGCGACCACAGGTCGGGGTTCGCCTGACGACAGGCGTACTGACGGGCGAGGTGGTGGAGATTCATCAATGGATCAGTTGAAATTCCGGCAGCATGGCGAGGACCCAGAGGAGATCCTCGACGCCTTCGCGTTTCACCGGGGCTCCGACAACCTCTTCCGCGATGCCGCGCTCCTCCGGCGTTGGCTTGCGACTCAGCGTTTGGAGATAAAGCGATTCGACGAGCGTGGGCGCGCCGGCGGCAGTGGTGGCCACGATTTTTTCCGCGCCTTGGGTGAGCAACGACGCGAGCGTCGCACCGTTGGTGAGTTCGAGCGCCTGCAAGGTCGTCGCGGTTGCCTGCCTCACCGTCACGACCTGCTCGCGATTCGGCCGGCCCAGCGCGGTCATGAGTGGATCGGCGAACACGAGCGAAGCGCGCTGCACCGGCAGCGTGTCCTTCGGCGCCGCCGCCACATCCATGAAATAGCGGCCCATTTTCCAGGGCGCCAGATCCACCCCGCCGAGTTCCACCGCGTTGCTGCCGGCCTCACCGCCACCGCGGACGGTCCAGCTGCGGTCGGAAACGAAATCCATTACCTTGGCGCCGGCGCGTACGCGCGCATAGAGCAGCAGGCCGGCGGGTGAATCCGGGTCCGGACGCGCGTCGGTCTTGACCGAAACCAGCCGGCCTTCATCCGGGGGCATGTTGGCGGCCGTGATTTCGATGGTATTTTCGCCGGCCCGCAGCAGGGCGGCGACGTCGATCCAATCGGCGCCGGTGCTGTTGCGTTTGGCCGATGCTCCGCCGGCTTTTCCGTTGATCCTGATGGTGTAGTTGTCGTCGGCACTAATCGCGAAGTGCGCCTCGGTGGGCGCGGCCGCGAGGTTAACGACCCGGCGAAAAACGTGGCTGACCGGGGCCGCCTTCTGATCGGCTCCCGCCGTGGCCCAGATCCACTTTGGCTCCAGCGGGAGCGGATCCCTCGCGGCGTTCAGCGCGGCCAGCCGGTTGATCTTTGCGTCCGCCTTCGGCCGGTCCAATCCGGCCACCGTGACGATGGCGTCGGAAAACTGCTCTGCGCTCAGGCGGCGCACGGCGGGTCCGCGGAAAACAAAATGATCCTCCATCTCGCCCAGACTCACGGCCCGAAGCTGATACGCGCGCGAGGTGAGGATTCGCGCGATGGTGTGCTTCAAGTCGAACTGGTGCGCGACCAGGTCTTCGGCGAGCCAGTCCATCAATTCCGGCGACCACGCGGCTTTGTCCATCTCGTCGACCGGCTCGACGAGCCCGTAGCCAAGGAATCGCTGCCACAGCCGGTTCACGATGGTGCGCGGCAGCCGGCCGTTGTTGCGGCCCGTGATCACGTCGGCGAGTTGCCGCCGGCGCGTGGCGGGATCGGCCTGCACATCGATGGCGCCGAGTTCGTCGTAGAGGAACTTCACCCGCGCGACGTGGCCGGTGGGTTTGTCGCACTCGGCGATCTCGAGCGGGCCGTTCGCGTAGATGCCCGCCAGCCCATACGAGTCGTCGAGCGTGTAATCGTTGATGAAGCTGTCGTGGCACGACGCACATTTCAGGTTCACGCCGAGGAAAACCTGCGCGATGCCCTGCGCCGCCTGCATCGGCGGCACCATGCTGGCGTTCACCGCGCCGCGCCAGAGGATGCCGTTCGCGAAACCCTCGGCGGCCGCGCCGGGGTTGATCAGCTCCGCCACGAAACGATCGTAGGGCACGTTTCGGGCGAGGGCCGAATAGAGCCACCCCGTGATCGCCCGCCGGCCGCCGTCGGTGTAGCCAGGACCCTTGTAGTCGTTTCGCAGGAGATCGTTCCAGAAGGTCAGCCAGTGCTCGGCGTAACGCTGATTGTCGGCGAGCAGCCGCTGCACGAGCCGCGTGCGCTTGTCGGGTGCGCGGTCCGCCACGAATGCCTCGAGTTCAGCCGGCGGCGGAAGCAATCCGACCGTGTCGAGCCACACGCGTCGCGCGTACATGCGATCGCCGATGGTTTCGCCCCACGAAATCTTTTGCGTCGCGAAATAGGCATCGACGAAACCATCGAGCGGGTTTTGGAAGCCCGGGTTGGGCGCGAGGCTCGCGACATCTCGCGGGTGGAGGTTGGCCGGCACGTGCTTGAAAAATGTGATTTGCTCCGGCCAGGGCATGCCCTGGTCAATCCACGTGCGGAACACGGCGACCTGATCGCGCGTGAGCTTTTTTCCTTTTTTCGGCATCAGCGCATCCGGGTTGAGGCCGGAGATCATTTCGATGACGTCGCTCTCGGCGCTGCGGCCCGCGACGGCCGCGGGGCCGGTCTCGCCGCCCTCGAGGAAGTCGGCGCGCGTTTCGAGGCTGAAACCGCCCTTCGCCTTGCCGCGGGCGTGGCATTGCACGCAACTCGCCTCGAAGATCGGCTGGATGTCGCGCGCGAAATCGACGCGTTGGTTCGCCGGAGCGGGAAGTTGCGCCGCCATGCCAGCCGGCAGCCTGGCCATGGCGTGGCCGGCGGTGGCGAGGCCAAGCGCCACCGCGGTGACGTGAATTTTGGAGACAGCGAATATCATGCGACGGTGTGGGTCCGGCGACGGAAACGTGGGAGTGATAAAGAAGCGCGAACTACGCCGGTCCTGCAAGGCCGCAAGTGGGCGCGCGTTGCGGACAACCGTTCTCGCGTGCAATCAGCGGGTAGGGAGGATCGGTGAGGCGGTGGTCGGTAAAGCGGTGAGGCGGTGAAACGGTGAAACGGTGAAACGGTGAGGTCGGTGAAGCGGTGAGGCGGTGATCAGATGTTCAGATGGTCGGATGGTCGGATGATCGGATGATCGGCGAAGCCGTCGTCGCTGGCGGCGGGCGGATTGGCGGAACCAGCGAAACCCTCACGCCGTCAGCTACCCGACCATCTGGGCATCCGATCCATCCGCTCATCTGACCATCTGGTGATCAATCCGCGGCAGCGTGACCTCCTTTACGGTCTGCATTCCGTTTTGGAGGGCGGCGCTGCTGCTGGGAGCGCGACCGCCCCCGGTCGCCCATAGGCCAATATTTTTTACGCGATCAGAATTTCATCGTTCTCGTCTTCTTAATCATAATCCCTGGTCGCCTGCGGCGCCGCCAAAGGCGGGTAAACCCTGGTCGCCTTCGGCGCCGCCACAGGCGGGTGAACCCTGGCCGCCTACGGCGCCGCCGAAGGCGGGCAAGCTTTCTCTTTCTCTCGGGAGGGTAGGCAGCGAAGCAGGGAAAGCGGAAGGAAGGATATCAGGATTGCGACCGGGGGCGGTCGCGCTCCCAGGCGGCAACTGGAAGCCGCAGCCACTCGGAAAAAGATGCGCGTCGAGGAAGTGGTTCAAAGTTAACCCGAACTGCCTTCCGGAGAGAAAGACACCGTCTCACCGGAGCACTGCTTCACCGATTCACCGATTCACCGTCCGCCGGCCGCAGGCACCACCACCCACCGGACCTTGTAGAATTGCTCGTCCGGAACGGAGCACGATTGGTCCGGATGCAGGAACTGGATACGGAGCGACCACCAGTTTGGCCGTTCCGCCTCAACGAACGCGAGCTGACCCGTGATCGGATGCTGGCTGATGCACTTGATTGAGGAACGGGCGGAAAGCGCCGGGTGGGGGACAAGTGCATTCACATCGCGGTCAAACAACCAGCAGTGCGCAGCGGTGGTGACGGACAAGAACGAAGTGTGCGGAACCGGATAGAGATCGTGTCCGCTGCCCTCGGGCAGCTGCAAACCGCCGACGAGCCTCAATCTTGGCGCGGTCGTTTCCCAGTCGACGAGCTGGTAGCGGCGGATCTCGCGGTCCGCAAGGGCCCACAGGATTTTTCGCGATTCGTCCCAGACGACGCCGTGGCCGGTCGGGAGTTCAGTGCGCCAGAGCTCACGGCCGGGCGACGCGATTTCGAAGAGGATCAGCGCATCACCCTTCGTGCCTTGCGGATCCCGCGAGGCGGCGACGGCGACGCGGCCGTTCGGCAGCAGATCGGCGGAGTGGGCGTTCACCGCACGACCATAAAAAAGCACGCTGTCCTTTTCCCGGTCGACGAGCGCCACGGCGCCGCCGGAGGACGTGATCAGGATGCGGCGGCCGCCGTCGAACGGCTTGCACTCGTCGGTCGAGCGAAAGAGCCCATGGTATTCCGCGGGCAGATCGCGCCGGCCCGCTGCCTGCCAGCTCCAGATCTTTTTCGGTGCGCCCGCGGCATCGCGCGCATCGAGGTCGAGAATGAACACTTCGTCGCGCCCACACACGACCAGTTCGCGGTTCGCGCGCGCCGCACCCGCTGCAGCGGACGCGACGGGCGCGGCCAGCGGTACCATCATAAGCAAAGCGAAGGCGAGGGGCGGGGTCTTCATGGAGCGGAGGTGCGAGCAAACGGTGTGACGCATGCGCCTTGATTCCTAACGCGAAACTCGCAACCCAAAACCCGAAACGTGCGGCGAGCCGCCGTTCGGCATTACTCCGATATGTAACGCTGGAACTTTTCCGGTTCGTTCCTCGAACCAATCGAGTGCGAAGATTTCAGCGACAGCAACTTGCGCGGCCGACGTTGAACTCGCGCCATGCCACCGTGTCTTTGTGGCAACCCCGAGCCATGAACCCACACGAAGAGTTTGGCGAAATTCTCCGCCGCGTCGCACCCCTCCCCGCATCGGGAAAAGGAGAGTCTCTGTTGGACTACTTTTCGCGCGCCATTCAGACGATGGATACACTGTCGCTCATGGAGTTTCGCGACTTTTGCGCCGCACAGAACGAGGAAACCGACGCCGAGGTGACGATGTTGGAAATCATCGACGGCCAGCTTGCGCTGCGAGAAATCGCGGCCCGCCCGGATGCAAGCGACCCGGAAATGTAGGCAACCACCAGTTCCAGTCACCGAGCAGCCGCATGGTCGCGGGGACGATTAGCAGCCGGACAATGGTGGCGTCGAAGGCGACGGCGACGGCGAGCCCCAGCCCGAATTGGCGGCTGGCGGTAAGGCCAAAGAAACCGAACGAGCCGAACAGGCAGACCATGACCGCGGCCGCACTGGTGATGATTCCCGCGGTGGCACCGAGTCCGCCGGCGACGGACATGATGTTGGTCGCGCCGGCGCGGAACCGGTCCCGTACCTCGCTCAAAAGAAATATCTCGTAATCCATGGACAGCCCGAAAAGCACGGTGAAGAGCATCAGCACGACGAACGAATTCAGGCCGCCCGGCGGTTCGATTCCGAGCAGGCGGGCGCCGTGCCCGTCCTGAAAAACGAGCACGAGAAAACCGTACGCCACGATCACCGAGAGGAGGTTCGCCGCGACCGCCTTTGCCGGCACCGCCAGCGAGCGGAAAACGACGAGCAACAAGACGAAGGTGAGCAGCATGACGGCGACGATCACGCGGCCAACACTCTGAAACATCTCCACGTCGAAATCATGAATGATGGCCGTACCGCCGCCGACGTTCACCTGGAGCTGCGCGCCGGGCGTTTTCGACCCCGGGCCGGCGCGCAGGGTTTTCACGAGTTCGATGACATCGCGCATTTCGGGCGCGACGCGCGGCACGAGGATCATCACGGCGGTTCTCCCATCGGCGCTCACGATCGAGTGTGCGGTTTCCGCGAGCTCCGGCGGCAAGGCGCCAGCTCCAATGGCCAGCCGGGACGGGCCGATCGCGTCCAGCCAACGCGGATACCCGAGCACATGGGCAATGGAGGGATGGCGTTGCAGCTCGGATGCCAGGGCGAGCGTCGCGTGCTGATACTCGGGCTCCCATATTTGCCGGCCTGGTTTCGCGTCCAGCGTGAGCACGGTCGGGCCCATCCATCCCGGTTGAAACTGTGTGACGAGCAGGTCGTAACCGCGCCGGGATTCCTCGTCGGCCGGCAAATCCTGCGCAGTTATCTTCCAGGCCTGCGCCCGCAGCGCCGACCACCCGAAGGGCGCGCACAGCGCCAGCGCGAGCGCAAGGTAGGTCCACGGCCGGCGCATGACGCGAGTCGACCAGGCGGCCCAGCCGCTCGACCGGACTGCGGTGACGGCCCGCCGTGGCGCCGGCAGGACGCGATCGGCCCCGAAGTGCAGCAAGGCCGGCAGCAGGGTGAGCGTCGCCGCCACTGCCGTCGCGATCACCGCGATGCCGCCGAGCGCCAGGCTTTGGACGAACCGCGCGTTGACGAGAAACAGCGCGGCAAATCCGCCCGCGACCGCAATCCCCGCCACGACAATGGCGGGGCCGGCGCGGTGAATCGCGGCGAGCACGGCGCCCTCGGCGGTGTGGCCGTCGCGGCGTTCGTGGCGATAATGACTCAACACGAACAGCGCGTAATCCGTGCCGGCGCCGAGGCCGATCATCGTGATCACGTTTTGCGCAAGCGTGCTGACGGGCAGCCAGATGCTCGCCACGTAAAGGAACGCGCTGCTGAGAACCACGGCCGCCGCGGCGATTGCGAGTGCCAGTGCCGCGGCAAACACGGTCCGAAACGCGAGGAAAAGTACCAGCAGCGTCAACGGCACGCCGACCGACTCCGCGCGCAACAAGTCGGCCGACGAGCGCCGGTTGAGATCGTGAAACATCGCGGCCATCCCGGTGACGTGGGTGCTGAATCCGGACGGCAGCTCGCGGGCAGCGAGGAGCGCGCGCAGTTCCGCGGTGAAATTCTCCGCGTCGATCAGAAGTTCGGCGTCGGCTTGCACGAGCAGCAGGGCAGAGTGGCCGTCGCGGCCAATGAGCTCGGGCCAGCCGGTATTCCATGCGTGGGTCACGCGATGGATTCGGGCATCCGTGGTGAGCCGGGCCGTGAGGTCCGCCACGACCGCGGGCAACCGGGCGGCGCTCTCCTCAGGAGCGATTACAACGACCGGGATGGGATGAGCGGCGCCGCGGCCGAAATCCGCGTTCAGCCGCATCATTACCGCATGGGATTCGCTCCCTCGAATCGCCTCGCTGCCACCGTGGGCCACGCGGCCGAGTCGGAGCGCGAATGGCGCTGCGACGGCGAGTGCGACGCACCAGGCCACGATGACTGCGCGCGGTCGCCCCATGATCCACCGGGCGTACCATTCGAGCCGGGGTGTGGGGTGGGGAACCATGTCTCCTCATGCGCGATTTCGCCCCGGGAGGGATCGTTCCTTCGGCCGCTTCCCGCCGCGGGACCAGAATGGCCGAAGCCCCCATTACCGGCCGACCGTCGTCCGACTCATCGCGCCTTCTTCTGTTGCCTCGCCCTGGCTTTCGACTTGGGAGCTTTCTCGTCGTCGTCGCCATCATCGACCGAGCCGGACACCGGTTTTCCCTCGAGGTAAAAATCGAAGTAGTTGTTCCATGTGGGTGCCATCGGGCCGGTGGCGAGCCCGGGCGGTTTGAGTTCGGCGGTCCAGGCGGTGAGCCTGGCGCGGAGACGGGCGGCGATGTCGGGATGCTGGGCGGCGAGATTGTGCTTTTCCTCGAGGTCGGCGCCGAGGTCGTAGAGGTATTCGCGATTGCCGCCACGCAGCAGCTTCCAATTGCCTTGGCGGATGGCGGCCTGGGCGACCCAGCGCCAGTAGAGCGCCTCGTGCGGCGGCGTTTTGATTTCTCGTTTCAGGTGGGGAACAAGATTCACGCCCTCGAGATCGCCGGGCTTGGTCTGGATGCCGGCCAGCGCGGCTGCGGTGGCGGCGACATCGAGTGTACTTACCGGGTGCTCATACGACTGGCCCGCGGGGATCGTGCCCGGCCATGCGATCACAAAGGGCGTATGCATGCCGCCTTCCGAGAGCATGCCCTTTTCGCCGTTAAGCGGAGTGTTCAGGCTGCCGTCCCAGCCGGCGCCGCCGCCCGGTGCGTCGGTCTTGTGAATCTTGAGCGGCGCACCGTTGTCACCGATGTAGAAGATGAGGGTCTTTTCGGTAAGCCCGTGTTTTTTCAATGCCGCGGTGATGAGGCCAACGCCGTCGTCCACGGCGGAGAGCATGGCAAGAGCCTGGAGCCGGCGCTGCGGCATCTGGCCGGGGAAACGATCGAGGTATTTTTTCGGTGCGTCGAGCGGGACGTGGGGGGCGCGATAGGCAACATAGAGGAAGAAGGGCTGGTCCTTGTAGCGCTCGATCAGGGTCGCGGCCGCCCGGCTGCATCCGTCCACATGATACATCGCGGGCGGCAAATCGCCCATCGGCCGGTCCTGGCCGTCGAGGGTGATGTTGGCAGAGAATGGTCGCTGGGCGTTTTGAGCGAAAACGTGTTTGAAGCCGTGGGTGGTAATCGCGTCCGTTGCCCCGAGGTGCCATTTGCCGAACTGGGCGGTGGCGTATCCGGCCTGCTGGAGCCGGGTGGCAATGGTGGTCTGCTGGTTGAACCCATCGAGCGAGTTGCCGTTGGCCTCGACCCCGAAGCGGCTCTGGAATTTTCCGGTCATCAGCCCGGCCCGCGACGGCACGCATTGCGGGGCGGTGGTGTAGCCATTTTTCGCCCGCACGCCGCTGCGGGCGAGCGCGTCGACATGCGGGGTCTTGATGTCCGAGACGACACCCTGAATCCCGAGATCGGCGTATCCGTGATCGTCGGTGTAGAAGACGATGATATTGGGCTTCGCCGGCGCGGCGGCAAACGCGGTGACGCGCGCGACAAGCAGCCCCAGGAGGGTGAGGAGGACGAGGACGGGTTTCATGCGAGCAGCCGAAATTTTCGCCCGGCGGCGGTGCGATCGCGCGGCCGACGCAGGCGAACCGGGTCAACCGCGAGGTGGCGGGAAACTCCGGGGCAGGGCGGAACGGGCAAGTGATGGAAAACGATTCCTCGTTCGGGTTGTAATCAAGGTAAAATCTGTTGGCGTCGCGGGAATTCCTGTGGGCTTCGTTCGAGCGCCGCTCCGCGCCTGACCATGTCCGATCGTACTTCCCACCCTATCCCCATGATCTTGCTCTCTTCCATGTCCGCGCCACGGCGAATGGCGTTCGCGGTTTTCGCGAGCCTGTCCGTTTTCACCGCATCCGCGTTCGCCGCACAGCCGGTGTTCCCCGAGCCGGCCGGCGCCGACACCGCTGGGTTTGTGCCGATCTTCGACGGCAAGTCGCTCGCGAACTGGGATGCCGATCCGAAATACTGGCACGTCGAGAACGGCACGCTCGTCGGCGAGGTGACACCTGCGACGCTGCTCAAGGCGAACTCGTTCGCGATCTGGCGGGGCGGCACACCGGCGGATTTCGAATTGAAGGTCGAATATCGCGTCAGCACGGCCGGCAACAGCGGGATCAATTACCGCAGCGTCGAGGTGCCGGCGCCGGCGTTCGCGCTGAAGGGATACCAGTGCGACATCGACGGCGCGAACCGCCACACCGGCCAGAACTACGAGGAGCGCGGCCGCACGTTCCTGGCGCTGCGCGGCCAGGTCACGCGGCTCGCGCCCGGCGTGAAGCCCGCGATCATCGGCACCGTCGGCGAAAAGGATGCGCTGGCGGCGTTCACTCCCGCCAACGAGTGGAACCGGGTGCACTTGATCATTCGCGGCAATGTTCTCACCCACATCATCAACGGCCACGCGATGAGCGTCGTCCTCGACGAAGATCCGGCCGCGCGAATGGCGGCCGGGCTGATCGGCGTGCAGGTCCACGTCGGCCCGCCAATGAAGATCGAGTATCGGAACTTTCTGCTGAAAACGCTGGCGCCGCTCGCGCCCGCGCCGGCGAAGTAGGCCGCTTTGCATGACAGCCCGGCACATCGATGTCGCCGCACGCGCTGGCGCGGCGCCCAACCAGGAGGAGTCGGCGCACGGGCGTTGTCTTACGAGTGTGGCTTTCTTCCCGAATACGACACCGCTTCTTCAACGCTTTTCAGCATCGCGCCCCAGGTTGGCGCGCAGCGGCTGGCCGCCAACCGCCGCGGGCGCGACTTGCACGCCCTGCCGGGTCCAGAGGTCGGGCCGGTCGCGGCCAACCTTGACCGTGTACAGGCCGGCCGCGTAGACCGGCGCACGGAATCGGGCGCCGCGAATCCGGCGGGTGTAAAGGATGTCGCCGTCCTTCTCGCTGACGACCTGGATTACCGGGTCCCTGGCACCGGCCACGACAACTTCCGGCAAATGGCCGAACACGACCCGGCCATCGTTCTCCTCCATCCGGAACTTGACCGGCCAGCCGGGATACTGCGCGGCCTCGCCGTCGGAAAGATTGGCGTAACGCGGCCAGCACTCGAAGGTCGTCTCTCCCGTCCTGGTGTTGAAACGAATCAGCCCGTAACCGTCGCCCAACTCCGCCTTCGGATCGCGTTGATGCGCCGCCATCGTCTTGATGTCAGCAAACGTCGGATTGGCGTAGGCGATCATCGTAATCCGATTGTATAACCCGTCGAGGTAGTCGCCCGTCCAGGCAAGCGGGCTGCGGGGAATCGGGTTGGCGCCCGGCCGGCCGTTGGCGGGCTCCCACCAGCGTCCGTAATAGCTGTTCACGATCGCCGGATTGGTGAACGCGTACGGCCCGTCGCGAAACGCATCGATCCCGTGCTTCACCACCACGGCGAGATGCTGGTCGCCGCAGAGGTGGGAGGCGAGCGAGCGACGCAGTTCGGCGAGGGCGCGGTTGCGCTGGCTCTGCGGCCAGCCGTTGCAGTCGAGATCGGCCAGCAGCCGGTTCTCCTTCGAACCGTGCATGTGGACCGCGCCGCAAAACGCCGTCTGCGAGAGCACCGCTTTCATCTGCGCGCCAGTCCAGTCCTGCCCCCAGTCGCGGAGAAACGCCATCTGCCGCTCGCCGAGCAACTGCAGTCCGGGGAGATCGATCTTCGCGGGATCGTAGCCAGCCTCGCGGATATGGTCCGGCCGCGGCCCCATCTGCGGAATTTTGTCTTTCGGGCCGCTCTTGAACTTGCGGTCCTCGAGGATGGCGAAGTCGACCCCGCCCACGCGCAGCCGCGTGAAATAAACGCCGATTCCCTGCTCGATGGGCCGCGGATCCACGGGATCGGGCAGGTGCCAGGTCTGGCACCGGTCGACCATCCGAATGTATTCGGCCGGATAGTAGTAACCCCCGGTATTGCCGGCGGTCGAATCCGCGACGATGCCGCCTTCGCCCCAGACGTTGCCCTGGCCGATGTCGTGGTCGTCCGGGATGGTCACGACCGGGCGGTCCTTGATGATGTCGCGAAAGTGCGCTCCCCATAGCAGCCACGCCGCGGTGTGCTCCATGTGGTCGTAACTCTGATCGCCTGCGAAGAAGAGCAGATCGGGATCCTGCTGCTTGAGCTTCTGCACGATTTCCGCGCGGTCGCCGCGGTCCTTGTTCGAGTCGCAGGAGAGCGAGCCGACGACGATGACCTCCTTGCCGGTGGGCGCCTTGCGGATCAAGCCCTCGAACCTCGCCGCGGCGCCGTGGCGGACGCGATAACGGACATCCTCGCGCCCGCTCCACGGGGTGATTCGGAAGTGGGCGGACCAGCCGGGATAGAGGACGGGTGCGCGCGCCACCTCGCGCCAGGCGCCGCCGGTTTCGAGCTCCAGCCGGACTTCGCGCACCTCGTCGGGTTTCAGCGGATACAACTGGGCCGAAAGCTTCAACGTGCCATTGTCGTGGGTGTAGAGCGCGAATCCGACGACCTGGTCGCGCGGCACCCGCACGAATTCGCCGAGGAAGCCGCGGGGCGGCTGGTCCCACATGTCCTCACGGGACGCGAGATCGAGGGTGTCGCCGCGTGGAGCGGGAAACGGGGGTGGGGCGGCCAGGGCCGCTGCAGTGGCGAGGGACGCGGAGAGCAACAGATGTTTCATGGTTGATACCTTTCACGCGGGGCGGTTGCGCCCGCCACCGCGATGGTGGACGGAGCGGAGGCTCACGCGAGCTATCTCACGCGGCGCTCGGACACCGCGGGCGGCCGCATAGACAACGATTCGACGTGAATGACGCGCTGCGATTTTCAAGGCCGCCCCTTCACACCATCGTTGCGCCAGTAATCGAGATGGTAGGCCGGACCATCGGCTTTCCACACCTTGGTGACGATATCGAGGTCGCCATCGCCATCGACATCGGCGAGCACCGCGTCGTGCCATCCCGGGTTGTCGACCTGAATGACATCGATTTCGAAGGCCATTGGGCGGCCGCCCCGATTATACCAAATGATGCCGCGTTCCTTCAGTCCCGCGGGTTTCATGGGCAACTTTCCGCGCAGGGCGGGAGTGGGGTCCTCCTGTTCCCCGGCGAAGATGTCGAGGCGGCCGTCGCCGTCGAAATCGGCGACGCCCAGCGAGTGGAACGAACCCGTGCCGGGAACGTCGCCCGGGGCCGTCGGGGGATCTTCGAGCCGCCGGCTCGTCCAACTTTGACCCTTGCCCCGGTTTTCCACCCAATAGACGCGGGAATTTCCGGTATCACAGTCACTATATACAATGTCGTTGTCGCCGTCACCGTCGAGGTCGGCCACCCAGGAGCGAATACTCGGGCCATAGGTGGCGTTTTCGATGGCAGTGTAGGGCCAATCCTGACGCGCCCAAGCGCGGCCGCTCCTGCCGGGATGCTTGAACCAGTGGCCGGGAATCACGACATCCACCCAGCCGTCACCGTCAATGTCACCCACTCCGCTCGGCGCCACTCCGGCGTGATGAAGGTATCCGGAACTTATGATCGTCGCATGGAAATTCCGGGAAGGGTCATGCCATGCGAGCCGCTTGCCATCATATATAACCAGATCCCTTTTCCCGTCACCATCCATGTCGGCCGCGACGATGTCGTGGCCGCCGCCTTTGTAGGGCCGCATTTCCCATTGGGCATGCCGGCCGGTGCCGAGCGTCCCGGGGTTGAGGAAGTAATGGCCGTCGACCACGATGTCCGGGGCGCCGTCGCGGTTGACATCGAGGGCAGTGCCGCCGAGCACCCGGTTGCGCATCTCCGCGATAAAGTGCGGAATCCAGAGTGAATCGGTCACGCGCTCATACCAGAAGACACCGGAGTCGACCCGTGCGATCGCGACGTCCAGGTCGCCGTCGCCATCGAAGTCGGCGACCGCCAGCCCGGCGGTTCCCACCCTCGATCCGGGGAGCACGGGATCGATGCTGAAGTGCATCCAGGTGGCACGCTGGGGAGCCGGCGTCGCCGTGGCTTTCGGGCGATCACCGGGTGGCGCCGATGGCACCGGCTTCGCGGCGGCAGCCACGGGATACGATTCCCATCCGGAGAAGACCGCTCCCTGGGAGACCGCCACAATGGTCAGGTGAAAATCGAACGGGAGGTATTTCGCCCGGTCGTCCCAGCATTTCGGATTCAAACGTTCGATGGGAGAGATGTAACAGCCCTGGTCGTTCCGCAGCACCATTCCCATCCGTTTGAAATCCTGCGGGCGCGAAATATCGATCGCGTTCGCCCCTTTGTTCTTATGCCACCACTCGTTGATACAGCGCGTTTCCATCGTATAGACCCCGGGGGCATCCATCACGACCTTGAGCGTGCTGCAGGATTCCAGCTCACTCGCCGTGGTTGAAACGCCAGGCGCGTCGTGCATCCAGATGCAAGGCTGGAGCGTGATCGGCAGGCCGAGGGGCGTGCGTCCGAGCACGACGCGAAGATGCCAGGTCCCCTCCCAATAGTTTTCCGGCGAGCGCCAGTCTTGCGGCCAGGTCGAAGGGATCGGCTGTCCAGCTCGATGGTAATAATGAAAGCCGCGATCGGATTCGGCAAACGTGCGCTCGCCGTGCGCGACGAGAAACTCGGCGGCGGACAATGCCGACCCGAGCGGGAGGGCGAAGGTCGCGATGGCCGTTAAGAAGCATTTCATGATTGCTTCAGGCCTTCGCCAGCGGGATCACCGCGTTCCAGGTGCGCGTCGCATCCTTGAGGTCGAGGCCAATCCCTTCGGCCGTGGCGCAGAAGAGATGCGTCGGGACGCCGTTCTCGATCAATAGCTGCGGGCGCTCGAGAAAAGCCTGCTGGCGCACGCGGCCGTCGCTCCAGCGGAGCTTGCGGCTGTACGCGAGCGTCGCGCGGTCGAAATCCCAGGCGAGGCCGTCGGCGCTGGTGACGTGGATGCCGGAGAATTTCTGGCCGCAGATGTCGCCGGTCATGTCCTTCATCAGCGCCTGCACGCGGCCGTCCTCATACCACAGATACGGATCCTCGACGTGCGCCGGCGCTCCGCGGAAGAGCCACGGCGTGGGCTGGTGCTTCCACGGGCCGGTCCAGTGCGGCGCCCGCGCGACGCCAACCTGGAGGTTGCCGAGATTTTCCTTCCGGGATTTGTAGGCGAGGAGGAACGAGCCGTCAGGCAGCGGGCAGAGCGACGGGTTGGTGGTCGCGATCGAATCCCACTCGCCGGGCCGCGGCTCGAGCAGCGGCCGGTCGAGCCGTTTCCAGGGGCCGCGCACGCTCTTGCTCGTGGCGAGCCCGATGCGCTTGCGCGCCCAGGTCCGGAGATAGCGCGGCGAGCGGAAAACCTCCTGGTGCTGCGCGTCCGGCGTGGGGCCCTCGTAGTTGCTTCCCATATACAGCAACAGGTAGGTGTCGCCGACCTTCCGGATGTGCGGGTTGTGGGTACTGCGCGCGTCGAAGAAATCGCCCCCGCGCGGCGGCAGCGCCACCTCGGCCAGGCGATACGGCCCCACCGGCGTGTCCGACTCCGCGCGGACAATCTCGGAGCAGAACAGCCAGTGCGGATGAAACAGAACGGTCTTCGGGATCCGCGAGGCGAACAGGTGGTAGCGCCCATCCTCGCCCCGGATCGGCGCGCCGCACCACACCCAGTGATCGGGCAGTTCGAACCCGCCGCCAACGACCGCCGGCTGCAGGCGCGACAGGAAGGTGGGCGCGGCCGGCGCCACTCGTGCCGCCAAGGGTGAAACTGCGGCCAGGGCGCCGAGATTGATTAGGAAATTGCGGCGATTCATGATTCGTTTCGGCGGTTAATCAGGAGGCGGGTTGAGCTAGCCCGCATCGATCACACTTTTTGTGAAAATCCCTTTGCCACAGAGCGCACAGAGCTCCGACACAGAGTTCACAGAGCCAAACACCCTGACTTTCTCTGTGACCTCTGTGTCTGGGCTCTGTGTCCTCTGTGGCCCATGCATTGGCTTCATTCTCATGTGAATTTTCCGAGTTTGGGAGTTATTCCCGACGTGCCGCGCTGCCGCGCCGGCGATCGCTACGGTTTCCACCAAATCGTCCACAGGTTCACGTGGGTTTTCATGTCGGGAAATTTGTGCGTCTGGGTTTCATCGGCGGCATACAACACCACCGGCCCGCCCCGCTCGCGCGGAAGCATGCCCATTTCATGCACGCCCGAGCCCTGCGCCAACAGCCGGCGCTCATACGGCGCGCTGCCCCGGTTCAGATAAGCCATGATGCGTGGATTCGGATTGAGCGGAAACCGCCAGCCGCCGGCGGTCATCTCTCCGACGATGATGTCGGTCCGGCCGTCGCCGTCCAGATCGGTCAGAGTCAGGCTGTGCGGGCAATAGAGCCCGGCGTCGATCTCGCGAAACGTCCACGGCCCGTCCGGCTGCTTCGGATCGCGACTGAAGATCCCGAGTTTCGAATCGGGAATCTCCGCCTGGCTGGCGACGATCTCGAGCTGGCCGTCGCCGTTCATATCGCCGAGTTGCAGTTTCGCCATGCTGTTCATCGTGGGCGCGGCCCAATGGCCGAAACGACGCACCTTCCATTTCTCGCGTCGCGGATCCGCCGGGCACTCGACCCAATACATCCCGCACACGAGGTCGGCCCGGCCGTGGCCCGCCACGTCGCCGATCACCAGACCGGATTGGTTGTTTTCCGGCAGTTGACCGATCACGTGCTTGGTCCACGGCTGCGCCGGATCGTCGGGAATTTGATACCAAGTAACCTGACGGCGTCCGATTACGACCACCACGCCGCGGATCTTCCCGCCCCCGGGGACCGAGAACGAGATCGGTATGATATCGTGCGGCGTCGACCCGCCGACGCCAACCGGGCCAATCACGTGCGCGGTCAATTGCCCGGCCGGGTTTTCCTGAAACCAGCAGAGCTCGGGATCGTGCGCCCAACGGCCACTGCCACGGGCGACGACGATCTCGTCGATGCCATCGCCCGTGACGTCCAGCGCGCAGCCGCCATTGGTATAACCCTGCCCCTCCACGGGCGCGACCACCTCCCGCAGCCTCAATCCGTTGAGCGGCCATTCGACGATGCGATCGCCCCACGCCACGATCGAAAGCCCCCGGGCCGTGCGGCGGTGAACGGCATTCGCCACATGCTCGCCGCCCAGATTGGCCAGCAAGGTGTGCGTGATTCGGAACGGTGAACCCGTCGCGGCATCCGGCCCTTTCGACGGCTCCGCCGCCGTGGCGGCCAAGCCGGCGCCGAATAAAGCAAAGGCCGCCAGGATTCTGCCCCTCGGATCGAAGTTTCGACGACGGCGTGATATTGTCTTCATGGAGCTGTGGCTTGCGGGATCGGAGTTAGGGTGTGTCTTCAAATTCCATTTTCTCTGTCATTCTGATTTTCTTGTCCGTCAGGCTCGGTGGAACGTCGTCGCTCAAAAGCCGATCGACGCCGAAAATTGAATCTTCCGCGGCGCCTGCTGGGTATAGGCAAAAGGCTGCAGCGCACCGGCGACCGTGAAATACGTGGCATACCGCTGGTAGGCCTCATCGAGCAGGTTCGTGATGTTCATCTGGAACCGCAGCGGATATTTTTTGAGCTTCGTGTCGTAGCCCACCAGGGCGTTGAGCAGCGGAAACCCGCTGGAATAGAGCGTGTTTCCGAGGGGATCGGTGCCCGCGACGCGACGGCCCCGCAGATTCAGCCCGCCGCCGATCCGCAGGCCCTTGAACGCTCCGGTGCTGAAACGATAGCGCGTGAAGAGGTTGCCCGTGAAATCCACTTTGCCATTGGTCTGCCGGCTGTCCGGGAACTGCTGGAAAATGCCGTCGATGAAACCGAGGCTCGTGTTCACGGCCGCCACTGCCGCGGGGCCGCTCGCACTCGCCGACGCCAGCCAGCCGGCGCGATTCGCCTCGATGAAGGCGCGTGACTCCCGCAGGGAATCCCGGGCATTCACCTTCGGAAAAGCGATGTTGGCCAGCACCGACCAGTTGCGGGTGATATTGGCCGTGAGGTCCACTTCGACGCCATCCGCATCCAGGGATTGCAGATCGTTATAGTTGGCGGCGAACCGTACCGGCAGACCCAAGGCGGTATAGATTTCGTTGATACGAAGACCGATCGGCACACTGCTCGCTCCCGCGAGCTGGGAGTTGTTGTTTGTCAGGACGGTGATGATGCTGTTCTCCTCCGTCTGCCAATAGTAGGAGAAGGCACCCGACACCCGCTCCTCCCAAAGCGTGAACTTCACTCCGACATCCCTGCCGTTACCGATGCGCGGATCGGTGATGGAGCCATCGATCTTCACGTTGCCCCCGGAGGTGGCTTCGAAGGACTCCGAATAATTGGCGTAGATACCAAGCCCGGGAAGGATATCGTAGACCGCGCCAGCGGTGGTCGACGTGCGCGGGAGGGTGCGTCCGCCGCCAAAGTTATAGTCGGGTCTCCGGAAACCGGTCGCGGCGTCGAAGGACGGATTCCAACGCTTGGGTTTGCTTACATCGCGGCGCACACCGACCAGCGTCTTCAGCCGGCGACCCTTGAACCATGAACCACTGCTGAAGAACTGGAGCGTATCGCTCGTAGCCTCGTTTATGAAACCGCCGCCCCCACCTCCATTGGTTTCCACAAAGCCGGTCAGGATTCCGCCGACCGAACCCAACCGGCTCGCCTGGTCCATGGCGTTAGGCGCGCCCCGGTCCGCGAGGTAGGTGTGAAAAATCAAGGAATTGGCGGCCGCCCCGTTCACGGTGCCGTTGTTCAGGCGCTTCAGGCGCAGGACGCGCAGGTGGTTTTCGGTCCACCGGCTGCTGGCAAACAGGCCGATGTTTTGTTCGAGATAGGGAGTCTTGAGCCGGTAGACCGCGCTCACCCGGATTTCGTCGTAGGAGTTTTCTATGACCCGGTATTGGTCGCCGTCGCTCGTGCTAAAAACAAACGGTTGGAGGAAAAACGGGTTGGGCTCGACACCGCCGGTCGCCGAAGGGCGGACCTGGTTGATGTCGAGGAAGATCTCCGTATTTCCCCTCGCCGTTTCACGCCGGCTATCCTCCTGATGCGCGAAGCCTGCCTCCAGGAAGAGCGCCCCTCCGACCTGATGGTTGATGGTCGCGGTCACGGCGGTCTGGTCGGTTTCAAAAGAGCGATCGCGCGCACTGGCGGTGAAGGCGCGATAGGGCAACACGCCAATATAGCGGGTGCCATTCGCCGCGGAGCCCGCCGCCGCCCCGGACAAAACCAGGGGCACGGCGCCGGCGGGCGCCGCCGGCGCCAGCCGGGTCTCGAGCGAAGCGGTGCTCCCGTTGGTGCGGGCAAAATTCGCCCAGTTTCGGAATCCGAGCTCCTCGTGTCCGTTGATCATCACCAGATATTCGGTCGCACTGGTGCGTTGCGGTAGTGAGACGAAGCGGTTGGCTCCCGCGGCCGCCGCCGGGTTGGCGGTCAGCGGCGCGGAAACGACCGTCCTTCCGTCCCAACCGGAAATATAATCGCGAAAGGTCGTCGCTGGCGCGTAATTGACCACATGTCCCCACTCGCCGGAAACCCGCACTTGAGTCCGCGGCAGCGGCTTCCACGTGGCGCTGAGGAAAGCGCCATCGCGATCAAACCGCTGGTTGTCGCGCCAGCCGTCCTCACGCGCAGTCACGGCGCTGGCGCGCACCGCGAACCGGTCGCCGAGCGGCTGGTTGACATCCACCGTAAGCCGACCGCCGCCAAAGCTGCTGGTCGTCACCCCGAGCGTGGCGAAACGCCGGTCAAATCTGGCTTGTTTGGTCGCCACGTTGGCCACCCCGCCTGAACCGGCATCGCCGAAGACCAGCGTATTCGGTCCGCGGGAAATATCGATGCGCTCGGTGTTATAGCCATCGGAATTCAAGTTCCAGACGAAGTAGTCGCGGGTCACGCGTGCCTTCGCAATCCCGCGGATGGTCACAGTCGCCTGATCGACCTGGTTGCCCGGCGCGCTCGACAGCGCGGTTCCGATGGCGTCGGTATTGGTATCGGTCTCACCCATCGGAATCGAATTGGTGGCGTAGAGCATCGCCGAACTGAAATCCTGCGCGCCGATGTCGTCGAGAAACTCCCGGGTCAGAACCGAGATCGATCCCGGGGTATCCTTGATCTCCGTGGCCAGGCGACCGCCGGCCAGAGTATTGGCGGCGGTGTAGCCGTAGTCCTTGTCGGAGGTGACTTCGAACGGCGAGAGCTGCACGAGCTCGCCGGGCTTTTCCGACGAGCTCGACGATTCGGCGGCACCTGCTGCCGGCGCCAGCATCAGGGTGAACGTGGCGGCAATACGGGTGAAAAGGCTGCTGGTTTTCATGGATGACGGACTCTTCGGTGGCGGACTCGTGGGTGGCGGGGCAGGCGCTGCGGGCGCCGTGGGCGCCGCCGGCGGCGGGGCGGGGGCGGCGCGATTGATCAAAAGCGCACCGGTCTTCTCGTCCTTCACGACGATCAGCGCGGTATTGGCCAGCATGCGGTCGAGCACTTCGCGCGCGGTGAATTCGCCCTGCACCGAGTGCGTCTTCACGCCGCGCACCTTGGGCACGACGTAGATCACCTGCTCGCCCGATTGCTCGACGAACTGCCGCAGCGTCGTCGCGGCGTCGCCGCCGGCGAGCTGATAGTGCCGCTTCACGGCCGCGGTCGCGGCGCGCACCGCCGGCAACAGTGCTGCCAGCACGAGGAGAATCACCACCCGGCGCATGGCATCAGCCGAGCGGCACACGCGGAGAAAAAACGGGGTTACGGATTGCAGCATTCATGGCAGGCACGCGGCGATATTTCGCCGGGGAAGGTGCCTGTCATGTCTTCAGACGAGCCACTCGCGCCGGCGGGCTATGTTCCGCGCAAAACTATTTTCCTTTCCGCAACACGATCCGCGCCGGATCCGTTTGCTCGGCCACAATGTCGTTGCCCGCCGCCAGCAGCCGGACGAACGCATCGACGTTCTCCGGCCGGAAACTGCCGCCAATCGGCAGCGACTCGAGCTCGGCGTCGGCCAGGACCAGTTGCACGTGGCTGCGCCGGTTGAACTGCGCGACCGCCTCGGCGAGTGGCGTATCCACAAATACGAGGCGTGGCCCCTGCCAGGCGAGCGCCGCGCGGACGGCCTCGGGCGCGAGCCTTTCCACGACAGGCGGCGATATCGCCTTCATAGCCGCGATCGGGACGACGGCACGCTCGTTGGCGATAAGGAATGTGCCTGAAGGTGGAGCGCGTTGTCCCCAACGCGCTTGGGCGGGGTTCCTGGCTTCGGAAACCGCGTTGGGGACAACGCGGTCCACCTCCGAGCCGACCTCCACCTTCCCCTCGGTCACCAGCACCTCGACGTCGCTCGGGCCGAGCCGCACGTTGAAGGCCGTGCCCACCGCGCGCACGGCCACCGCACCCGCTTCGACCATGAATGGGCGCTCCTGGTTTTTCGCCACGGTGAAATGCGCCTCGCCCCGCACCAGCCGCACGCGCCGCGCCGCGGGCGTGAATTGCACGGTCACCTCGCTGCTCGAATTCAGTTCGAGCAGGGAGCCGTCCTCGAGCACGACGCGCTCGTAGCCATCGGCCGTCGTTGCGTAACGGTGCGGCGGAAGTTCCGCCACGTGGCCGGAGCCCGTGTACCACCACGCCGCCGCGAGCACGAGCGAGGCGGCGAGCGCGGCGGCGGCGGTCGCGGGAAACGGCCTCACGCGCCGAACGGTCGATCTTGTCCGCAGCAGATCGCGATCCGGGTGCAGGCGGGCCTCCGGCCGAAAATCGCGGAGCTGCTGCAGCGTGGCCCACGTTGTCTCGAGCCGCGCCGCCGCTTTTTCGTGACGCGCATCAGCCGCCCGCCACTGGGCGAAGTCCGCCTTATCCACGGTCGAGAGGCCGTCATCGCGCTGCGCCAGCCACGCGGCGGCGGTCGCCTCAATCGCTTCGTCGTCGGAGGGCCGGGGGCAGTCATTTCGTTTCATGTTTCATCCTCCACCTTCGGCCGGCGCAGCGTGCGGACGCCGCGCGCCTCGAAATAGTCGGCGCAACGCCGCATTCCCTTGGCGAGCTGCGCCTTCACCGTGTGCTCCGAAATCCGCATTTCGGCGGCAATCTGTTTTTGCGAGAATCCATAGAGCAGCCGGAGCGTAAGCACTTGGCGACACCGGTCAGGCAAGTCGCGCACGGCTTCAGAGAGTAGCGCGAGTTCCTGCTGTTTGTTGACGGCCTCGGCTGCGTCCGGCCGATCTTCCATGACGGACAACGCGCCGGGATCGGCTACGCATTCGATGGAAACGACCTTGCGGCGGCGGAAAAAATCGAGCGCCGCGTTGCGCGCGGTCGTAAACAAAAACGCCTTCGCATAGGTCACCCGGCCGGTTTCCTTCGCCCGCAACAAGCGCGCATACGACTCCTGCACGAGATCATCGATGTCGGGCAACGAAGGAAACACCGCGCGCAGGTAGGAGCGGAGCGATGGCTCGTGCGGCTGCACTTCGTCGGCAAACCATCTCGACAGGCTGCGGTCCGGCAGGCCCATGGCCGGCGACGACGCCGGCAGCGGAATTTGATCGGATGGGTGAGTGCTCACGATCGCGGGGACATTGCCCTGATCGGCCGCGGCGCGAAAGGAGTCGAGCTGGATTTGCGCTTGGAAATGATTCTACGCGTCACGATAGCCCGCCGTCGGCGTTGGTCCGTCTTAGCCCGATCCACGCCGGCCCGCGGGCCCAACCGCTCCGGGCCGGTGATCGGCCCTTGCGCCGCCCACTTGTCCCGATAGGGCGTGACGTACGCCGTTATCAATGGGATGGACTTGCGTGACTGACCCCGCTCGCAGCGCAGCGGCAGGGCGCAAGCCTTTCACGCCGAAAGATAAAAATTGGCGCACCCATAGGGAGTTAACCATGCTTTTCTAACGCGCTAACAACAAGCCACTAGCAAACGATGAAATTTCGGTTGCTTATTGGTTGCTGTGCAAACCCTGCCCCGGTCAACCCCCGGGGCTTTGTTTTGCCCGCCTGTGCCGCTTCCACCTATCCCAAAGCGCCCACAACCCCGCGGCAATCGCCACCAATCCGGCGGTAATGGAGACGAGTACGTCAATCGTCTGGAGGCTGACAAAAGAGAACAAAAAGGACGCGACGGTCGCCAGTTCGTTTTGAAACCGGGGGATAATCATAGATGGGCAATCCGGTTAAGCCATTCGCGCCGCTTGGCGCATCCGGGGCAATGCTCCAAGTCCGTGCCGGCAACCCGGTCAATGGCCCGCGCAATGGGCTTTGCAGCCGATTCTACAAGGTCGCCGAGTCCCCGCCGGGCCGCTTTCCCGGGGCCATGCTTCCGGGTGAGAGCGTGCCAAAGCCCAGAGTCAATTTCGAGGTACTCCCCATCAATGCGCGCAACGCTCATCACGGCTTCGGCAAAGCCCGGGCCGCGGGCCTTCGCGCAATTGGCAAGTTCGGAAACTTGGAAACGTAGGATCATGGCGAAAAACACTGAATAATGACCGACCAAAGATCGGTGGTACCCTGCGGGGCATTGCATGAACCCTGTAAGTAATAGCGAACGGACGTAGTACCGGCCGGTATAGTCACATGGGCGGAATCGCTGCCAATCACGCATGTGCTATCATACATCGCGACTTCATCCGCATAAATGACGAGTTCATTCGCGAGGACGCCCCAGAAATCAAACCATATATCAATGACCGTATCCTGTTCAATGGTCAGATCGCTGATCGTAACGTTGAATGCGATATACGATGAATCCGGTCCGCCGCCTGAATTCGTATACTCCAACTCTAGCGGGCAAGTATAACACTGATCACAGACGGCAGGCTGACAGTCGCAGCAACTGCCATTAGAATCTGCCGTTTTAAGCCATGATGCCATGATTAATTACTTGGACTGTCCTGCCGGCGGACGATGAATTCGCGCTGAGTGGCGACACCGTTGACGCACACTGTCAGGGGGAGAAGTTCAAACGGCCCGCTGGCGGGGTTGACCGTGATCAAGATATTGCTCTCCGTTACCGCCACTTTGTTGGCACTCGCGGCATTGATGGAGACCGTAACTGTAGCTTTTTTGAACAAATCAACGAACAGCTTCAGCTTCTTGGCCCATTTACTGTCCATCAATGAATCGGTGTCTCCCTTGTCGAAATTTGGAAAATCAAAAGCCATGGTAATGCCTTTTACTTTGCGGCCACGTAGGGGACGAGCCGGAAGTAGAGGTTATTCCTGTACGGTTCCACATAACTGTCTTCCGCAATGATCCAAGTGCCGCCGTCCGCGCCGGTCCATGTGTTGTAAGTGTTTATACTCGGAACAGTGTTTGCCGTCAGATAGGACACATCAAGCCCACCAGACAGGATATACCGTTGCTGCCGGGTCTCTGGGATGGTGGTTGGGTCGCTGGTATAGTAAAGCGAGTGCTGCGTTCTGGCCGGAACAGTGCGGGTCAGCGGGTCGCGTTGGCGATAGAATCCGGGGTACGTGTAGGTATATCTGGTCGGGACATCCCAAGGGGTGCCGGAATCAATGATCGCATATTCGCGCCCGATCTTATAGTATCCCCCGCCGATTGACTCTATCGGTTCATTCGTGAGCAAATGACCGGTACCAAGCGGGAATCCCCGCAGTGAACCCAAAGCCTCAAACGCGGTCGCATGGGTTGAATTACCGACTCCCTCGATGCGCACAAACGCCGTGGCGTTCCCGTACTGACGGAACGGGTATTCGTAGGCCCCGGTTTTCAACCAAAAGATTTCGTTTTGTGAAATTACACCGGTGGGAATGTCAGAATAAAATGCGCTCATTGTACCTTGAATTTTCCATCAAGTGCTTTCTTCATATCTTTGAACACTTGGGCCTCTTCGATTGCCTCCTTGTGCGCTTTTTTCGCCTGTGCGGTCGGGTCTTGTTCTTTCCTGTCCAAATTCGCCGTAGCTTTCCGCAGATTGGCCGCCCCGCCCATCAACTTTTGAAGCCGCGGCGCGGTCTGTGTCTCCGCGATCTTCTGTTTTTCGCGGATAGCTTCGGGCGATTCGCCCGGCGCGGCAATATATCGAATCTTCCCGGACTCATCGAATTCGAGGTTGTTACGGTCAAGGATTTCCCCGACCTGCTTTTCCTTTTGCCCAACTATTTTCGCGTTCTGTTGTGCCCGGCCAGACCCCCGCTGACCGGATGCCGCCTGTGAGAGAGTGAAGCGGAACGGATCAAACTGTGCGTTGTTCACGTCCTTTTGCGCCTCGCCAACTTTCTTCACAGCCTTTGCAACGTCTTCGGTCGCGTCCTTCAATTTCTCCGCGCGCGTCTGTGCGTCCTTGGCCCTCCGCTCCGCTTCGTCGGCGGCCTTGTCCTCTATATCGGCAAGCTTCTTTCCCGTGTCTTTCTCGTCCTTGGTGATCGCCAATATACGTTTACGGATGTCCCCCCGCTTGGTCTCCCCATCGATTTGATTGCGCGGCAGTGCGGCCATCTCCTTTTCCAGCTCCAGCCGTTTCTTGGCTAGTTCAATCTTCTTTGCCTCCAAACCCGCGATCTCATCCTCCCGTTCAACCGTCTTCTCTTCCTCGCGTATTTGGACGATCTTGATCTGGAGTTCCTCCCGCTTGGTCTTGACTACGGGTTGACCCTCGGCCCGCGGTTTGGCTTCGGGCCGTTCTGTCAGTGGCTTAACCTCTGCGGGGGCCCTTACCTGTGCCGGTGGCTTAACCCCCGGCAACGGCTTTGCTTCGGGCTTATCCGGCGGTAACTTTTCTAGTTCCTGCTGTAGAGATTCACGCTGGCGGGTTAATTCAACCTTCCGCTTGCTCGGCGGGGTCAGGTTGTCCATCCGCTGTTTGTCGGTCTCCTCATCATTGGCGTTCTTCTGGCGGATATATGCGTCGAGTTTGGGCTTTTCCTTTTGGTCCCGCTTCTCTGCGTCCTTCGCTTTCTTGGCATCCGCCGCAGCCTTGGCCCGAATCGTCTCCGCGGCCTTGGCTGCCTTTTTGGCCGCTTCCTCTTTCTGCCGCCCGGCAATCTCTTCGTTGATCATCTTCTCCCCGAACCCGGCCGGGTCCATGGCCCACTGACCAAGGCCGATCACTGAATCCACCGCATCCGCTCCGAATAGCTTGATCCGCTTACCGATTCTGGAAAGGCGATCATCGAACTTGTCCAGCCGCTTGATCACGTCTTCTTCTATGACTTGGCCCGCTTTCCTCGCGGCATCGGTCAACCCAGCGAGACCTTGCCCGCCTATTTCGTTCAGCGTGGCCACCAACTTGGGGCCAACTTTGGTCCCCAAGATTTCGGCAACCGCATTTAGTGCCTGTCCTTTGTCCGTTGCGCCGGCAAACGCCGTTGCGACCGCGGCCAGCCTTTCATCCGCATTGAGTCCAATGAAATCCTTTGCGCGCAATCCCAGCTTCCCGAACGCTGCCGTCATTTGCTCGTTTCCATCGATCAAATCCTGAGACTTGAGGGAGACCATCTCCAGAGCCTTGGTCACCTGTTCCAGTGTGGCCCCGTTGGTACGGGCTGCGTAGTCAAAAGCCTGTAGGGAGTCGGTGGAGACGTTGAGATTGGACGCAAGGTCCGCCAACTTGGTGGCCTCGGTGAATCCCGACTTCAGGAATTCAAATACGGCCTTGCCCGCAAGAGCCATTGCGCCGCCGACTGCCGCTGCCTTGGTCGAGATGTTACCGAGTGCCCCCGCGATTGTGCCGGCGGACTTCTCTGCCTGTTTCTCAGCATCCGCCAGACCCTTTTTGAAGGGAGCATTATCGGTGCCGAGTTGAAAGGTGATCTTGCTCACTGGTTAAGGGTGCGGACGTGTTCTTGAATCGCCCGGTCTGATAGGGGGTTGAACATGATTCCGCCGTTGCGGTTCTTGATCGCCTTGATCAACTGGAATAGTACGGGCAATGGGCAGTCCATTACGTCCCGGAACGTCCAACCGTATTCCCGGCCCATTACATCCAGATAGACCGCCGCGAAACTGTAGTAACTCCGATTCTCCCCCGTGTCATCGTTGCCGCCGGCTGGCGCGTCAAAGAATGAAAAGGCCAGTAGGTCGCTGATTCCCGCGAGAACTTCCCCGTAGTTCTTCCCCGCGATGGCAGCGACAAACTCTTCCGCCCCCCGTTGCTCGGGATTGTATCCAGCGGACAAGCACCAAAGGAATTTGCTGGCCTCTACCGGTGTGATCGGCCCCCCGCACACAAACGCGTTACCTGACGCGCAAAGAATCAGGTAACGACGGAGAGTGAGGGGGAGAACGGTAACCCCGCAGATCAAGGCGGGGGCCTCGGTAAAGGCTAAATCACGGTTCCGATTCTCCTCCTCAATCGCAGCCCGTATCGCGGGGACTTGCGAAAAGAGGCTCATATTACGGAGAGCCCGCCGGTTAGTTAATCAGCCGGTCAAAGTTGACGTTGGCTTTAACGATGTCGCCTTGCGTCTCGGTCCGGCCAATCTCTGAAATCACCCAGACGCTGCCATAGAGACCGTACTTGGCGCCATTGTGAGGAACCGGGGTGCCGGTCTGGCCACATTGCAGCGTCGCGGAGCCGTTGGAAAAGCCAGAAATGAAGATTTGGCCCGCGGGTCCGTTCTGTTGGTTGCGGATTTGGATTTTGTCGGACGGGTACGTCGCGCTCCAATTCTCCGCGACATAGGTTCCGAGCAGGGTACCGGCAAGACCGGAAATGGGCAAGAGCTGCGTGCCGTAGTTAACAAACGTACCGTCATTATAGAATTGTGACATAAATTGAGTGGTTAGGGGTTAATTAGAACTGCAAATATCAAGTTTTCACGTGTTGGACACAAACATCACAACGGCTGAATACGTCATTTCTGACGCGTCAATCGCCCGTTCCGAGTCCCGGACCGTTGGACTCGTGCCCGCGTGAGTCAGTGAAAGCAGCCGGAAATTGGCCCCGATTACAGCCTCCCATTGCGCCCGGGTGGACTCGGCTATCACTTGCCGGACCGTGGCCCGGTACGTGGAGTGGGAAGCGTTGTTTCGGTCCCTGTCCGTGTATATGGTTAGGACGAAAGAGCCTTCCCAAATGCAATTGATGCCCTCCTGACCCGGCACAGGCGTCCCAACGTCGCGCTCTTGGCCAAGGACGAATTGCACGTCCACCCGGGGCGTTGAAAGTGGAACCGAAGTCAGTAACCCGCCAGCGGTCAGTCCCTCCGCTTGTAGTAGGGACACAAGGGCGGACTCTAGAGCGGTCTCGGGATCGTAATTGTAAACTGCCATCGGGTTACGGAGCGGGCAGGTATTCGATCAACATTTCCTTTTGCACTATGTCATCTGTCCCCGCCCCGGATGCGTTGAATTTGAACGTATTTGCGCTGCTCAGCGTCAACGAGACCCCCGTGAATGCGGAAACGTTGTAAACTGGCGGGGGTGAGAATTCAATGGTCCCGGCGGACAGCCAATGGGTTTCGTCCCAGAACCTGCTAAATACGTTCTGCGTGGCCGCCGCAGTTCGGGTAATGATTACCTCGCCAAACACATGCACCGGGCGTGACGGGGTGTTGAAATTGTAGTGTGATACGTCGGCGATCAGCGTGGAGCCGAAGTAAGCCTTGATGCACTTTTCCCCACTTGCCACGGTCGAGAACACCCCGGCGGCCCGCAAGCGGTCACCGTTTGCGCTCATTGTATTTGCCGGGATGCTCGTATACATCAGATCACTCTGCGCGCCTACCGTCCCGGACTGCGTAAAACTCTGATACAATTGACCGTCCGCGCGGTGCGGGGATGCTACCCATTTGGAAGCGGCGGGATTCCATTCCAGAACTGAACCGGACACACGGCTTGCAACGTCAACTTGCGAAAAACCGGTCAATGGCGGGGCACATAACCACCTCTGCGATGCGTTGTCCCATGCGAGGAAAGAGCCGTCAACTCGGGTGCTGACGTTAATGTCAGAAATGTTTTGCAGTTTCATGGGAAGGGGAAGGGCCGAATATAATAGGTCACTAAGATCAATGGGGCTAGTCTCCGTCCCGTCGAGTATGCCAACGCCTAGTTTCTGTGGGGCCAGCCAATCCGGGCGCAGTAGGTCGATCTTGTACCAGCCCGGGGACATCAATTGAGACGAGTAAAAGCCGGACGCATCCGTGACGAATGACGCGTCCACCTGCTTTGTC
Source organism: Opitutaceae bacterium (assembly GCA_030648295.1). Taxonomy (GTDB): domain Bacteria; phylum Verrucomicrobiota; class Verrucomicrobiia; order Opitutales; family Opitutaceae; genus ER46. Next base: position 67,627 of record JAUSID010000035.1, read on the forward strand.
ACCGTTGGCGATCCGTCCGTTGTCGCGTTCGACGTAAAGGTCACATAAGCGCCGCTGATCCCGCTGCCGATAGGATTGACAAGCTGGCCAGTGATGGAAATTAGAGCCATGGTTAGAGAACCCGATTGATTACCAGCCGCCAGCCGGCCGGGCTCGTTACACTTCCGAGCGCCACGACGGGATTGCCGATTTTATAAGTCTTGCTGTTGATCGTAATGGTTTCGCCAGCCTCGGGCGCATCAACGCAGTACTCCGCTTTGATCAATATCTCCGCGCTTTCCTTGACTTCCATTCCTGACAGAATCATTTCGCGGACCGAACGCGGGGTGTCACCGAAACGAACGTTAATTGTCTGATTCCTGTACGTGGCCTCCGTTGGGACCAAATCGATCAGATCGCCGATAAACTCGGCCATGCATTCGAAATCGATTGGTTCAACGCTCATGGTTTAGATGTAAGAAAAAAGGGGGCGGAACGGTCTCACTCGCCCCGCCCCCTTAGTTGTCCTGTCCATTCGCGCCCCGTCCGCCCAGACGGGGCGAAAGTCAGTTGTTAGGACTCGTTGATCCAAGCAACGGCGCCGGTAACGCCCGCACTGTATCCGCCGAGCCATTCAAACGTACAATACTTCTTGCCCGCCGCGGTGTCGTAGAACTCGCGATAGCCAAGCGTTGCCTTGGTTTTGTCGTCCACAATCGGGCGAGCTTCCTTGTAGGCGCCACCGTCATCCGGGGCAAGGTAACGGGAGGCAATGGCAAGGGCCGCCGGATTACATGCCATGACAACGCCTGAGACGTTCCCCTGGCACATCGGGGTAACGTTTGTTTCGTAAAGCCCGAAACCAAATGCCGAGGGAACGGTGCCGTTGCTCGTGGCCTTGTCCTGTAAGGTCGTGCCGTTGGGGAACGACAGCAAAAGCGCGGTGTAAGCCGTGGAATCAAGGATCGCGTTCTTCTCAGGCCATGCAGCCGCGGAGGTGCGGAGATTACCAAGACCGGTGAAATGGAATTCAGACGCGGAATTCAACGTATACGCAGCCGTGCCATTCGTGGCCCGGGTGCGGTTGAGAACGGCCATTGCTCCAGTGAAGACCGAAGTACCGACCGCAACACCCGCTTGGAAGGCGAGCTTGGCGGAATCGATACCCTTGGCGGCATCAGTATCCGAAACGTGGATCGTCTTGTAAAAGTGCGTATTCAGCGAGACGGACACCTCGTTGACAGTCTGATCACTATTGGTGGTGTAATTGCCAGCGAAATTGTCCGCATTGGCAATCGTGCCATACAGAGGAACCGAAACGGTGGCGCCCTTCTCAGCGGGGGCGGGCGAGTAGTTGGTTGAAAACGTATTGAGGGGAGCAACAATGGAGTTGAAGCCGGCAAGCGCGTTCTGCGCAAGGATATCGGAAGTTACATTGACTGTGTTAGCCATATAATAAGGGGGTTAGGGGTTAATCACTAAAAAGGGGTTTAACTGGCCATGATTTGCGCGCTGTACTTCTTCCAATACCGGGTTTTTTCCTCCGGGTCTGTAATGGCCGCGAACGTGGCCCTGTGGTCGATTACTTCGCTGTAGATATTGACTGGGATGGCGCCAAATTCGATGAGACGCCGGTTCAACGCCTCCACTTGCGTCTTATATTCGCTTTCCTTGGTCACCGCTTCGTTTTTAGCCGCCTCCGCCCCCGCGCTTAGCGTGGTGACTTGGCCGGACAACTCGGTCACCTTGGCATCAAGAGCGGTCTTTTCCGTGGTAAAGGTAGTGCGGTCCGTCTCAAGGGTCTTGGTTGCCTCTACCAGCTTGGCCGTAATGTCGGCAATCGTGGCGTCCTTGGCGGTAAGGGCCGTGTCCTTCGCGGCCAGTTGCTCCGTGTTGGCCGCCAACTTGGTCACCATTTCCGCCACATCGGCGGACAGTTTCGTCTTTGTGTCTAACAGTTCGGTGATTTTCCCGCGTTGAAAAAGCCCGTCCCCGCTCGCCGGTTCGGAAACAAAGTCAGCGGATACAACCTCAAACACCCTCACCCGGGGTTTGATGTCGTTAGCATTCAACCCGACCGCATTGGCCGGGCGTTCGCCACTGTCCGCCGGGACTTCGGCCCCGGTGTCGAGGACCCAAACGGGTTCGCCTTTGAAATGAAGTGAGATACCGAAATTAGCCGGGGCCTTCTCCGTCATTTCGCATAAATATGCGTACCTCGTTGGAAACGTGGTTCGGAAAGCTTCAAGCACTTGGAAGTGTGCCCGCAGTTCTTTGCCATCGATGTGGAACGCGGAGAAAAGGCCAACTTCCTCCCCCAAGCGGTCACCGTCGAAGAGCCCACCGTGAGTCCAATACGCTTTTACAACCTTGCCAGAGGTCAGCGCGAAAATCTCCGACAACGTTTTCGTGTCGATGTCTACGCCGTGACCCTTCGCCGGGCCTTCGCTGATCAGAGAAATCCCGCGGATCGTGCCCTTGGCCTTGTCGAGCTTGCCTGATAGGCTGGCAGAAAGAGTGTACTTTGTCATAATGGGGTAGTTAAGCCGCTGTACTATTGCCGTTTTTATCAATAGTTTCGGGGGGCAGCATGGCAGTTTCGGGGGCGGGCATGTCCGCGGGAATGCCAGGATCAGGCGCGCGGGATGCAATCCCGCTAGCGTCCGTCCCGGACGCAGGGATGATGGCAGAGACCGGGACGCCTTCCCTAGTTGCCACTTCCGCGGCGTATTTGGCCTCACGTCCCCTCTGATCGAATTCGTCCTGCCAATAGAGATTTGCCTCCGCATAGACTGCGGAATATGTGGTCAGCGCGTTTTTCAGCTTCTCGACGTTGGCGGTCGTCTCCTTTTGCTCGTCAATGGACGGGATTGCCGGCCATCCGAACGCGCATTCGCCGTCGTTGGCCCGGTCGCCCTTCAATTGCTTCTTGGCCCGTGCCCGTTCGCTCGCCCATAACTGAACGGGCTGCAGAAAACGGGCTTCAACAAGGGCCCGAGTCTTCCGCACTTTCCGGCCCCATGCCAGATTGGTTGCCCGGCTGCTGCTGTAATTGGAATCGCGATACCCCTCTAGCCAAAGTTCGATGGGCATCCCAACGGTTGCGCTGACTGCGCGCAGGCGAGAGAGTAGAAATGCCTCGAAATCCGCCGACTGGTAAGCCGTGGAAATCGTTTTGATATCTTCCCCGGGTTCGAGGTATAGCAACGCCCCGGACTTTAGCGTCGTGTATTTGGACGGAAGCCCGGTTTCCTTGGTCGTCCCGGTCGTGTTCCCGGTGTCCCCCAGTTGCGGGAACGAACTCGCCCCGCCTTGCTTTATGATTGCGGCGGAAAGATGGGATTGCGCCTTTACCGACATCACCTTTGCCGCCGTGATCTCCCCGATGTCCTGAATAGCCGGGGCCGCGGCAGATAACCACGGCACGCCGCGCAATTGCTCCGCCCGATCCCTCTTGTACAGGTGAATGACTTGGGCTTCTGGGATCACGGTCTTGCCCGCAACCAATGAACCGTGGCGGTCCCGGGTGCCGATACGGTAGCCCGTTGGCACACCCGTCCCATTATACTGGATGCCCTGAATTTCGTTATCCGGGGCCTCAGTGCCGCTGAAAATCCACTCTGCCGGGATGCATTGAACGTGTCCGCTGGCCAATTTGAGGAAAAAGAGTTCCCCCGCACACAGGAATTCAGTCCAGATAATGTCCTCAACTTCCGCCAGAGACAGCCCGGACACCTCACAAGAGCCCGACCAAGTGAGCCAAAGCCGTTCCTTGGAATCGTTGTACGCCTTGTCCGGGGACTTGCTCCGAAGGGTCGAGTTGCCCATGTGGGTGGCAAACGCCCCGGCAAGCGCCGCGCAGTATTCATTATTGCGAATCAGGAAGCGAAGCCGGGATGTGATTACGTTCCGCTCCCACTGCGGGAGGCTGGCCCATTCACCTTGCGGGACATTACTGACTCGCGTCCAATCCCGGAAACGATTGCTGTCCGCGGCAACGTAATTGAACGCGAAGTCAGTGCCCCGTGGCACGATAATGCCGTCCATCATCATTTCGGCGGCCATGGCGTCAGAGGGAACTAATCCATGCTAACCGGACATCCGGTTGCACATCGGAACCGGCAGCAATGGCTGCGGCTCGCTGTAGGTCGCGCTCTAGCCGGCTGATTCGGGTCAAAACCTGCTGGTAAGCCACCTGTGAGAAACTGATTCCCCCAAATGACCCGTCTTGGCCCGTTTTTTCAATGCGGTCCCGGGTCGCGCGGGCCTGGGAAAGCTCTTTGCGGAGGCGAGTGGTTAGCTCAGAAAGGGTCTCTAGCATATAGACAGGCTGGTTTTATCAAGTAAATGGGGGTATTTGCCCGCTAGGCCGCGTCCTTGAAGAGACCGGGAAAGGCTCGGGTGCGTGATTGTAGGGTATTCAATGACCCCTTACGGATGGCGGTTTCGATGTACTTCACCTGCGAGCGGATGGCGCGGTCAATAATCCCCTGCCCGGTCCGCGTCTTGATGAGGACATTACTGGCATTTCCCCCGCTCACCGTGCAATGGGTGTCGGTCGTGGAGACCGTCCCTGACCCTATTGCGTCAGGAATAACGGCCTTTTGGACGTAGGCCGGGGCCTTGACTATGGCCCCGATGGCATTGCCTATCTGGAGCCATGTCTTGGCGCTAAGGCCCCGGGCGGCAAGGGCCTCTTTAAGCCTCCGGGTCAGTGTGCGCTGGAAATCTTCTATGTTCTCGGACAACACCCGCTTGTAGGCCGCCCAAACCTTGTCCGGGACGTGCCACTTGTGAATCAAGTACCACTTCGCTTTAGTCGGGTCGTTGGTAAACCACTCCGTCCCCGTCTTCTTCGTTTTGTAGTAGGTGCCCGCGTCGCTGTCGTGGTTCTCAAACCGAAACTTCGTATTAGCAGCAATTTGCGCTTTAATCTTCTCCCTGTCCGCCTTGGGTGTATAGCGAACTGCAGTTTCCAGCACTTTGCCGGCCCGATCAACCATGACGGTTTTCAGGTCTTTGCCGCTCAGCGTGGAAAGTTGACGCATGGAGGCGGCAAACTTGCTCATATCAACGGTCGTTTTGGCCATGGGGTGACGTGTCAGAATTCGATTTTGCCTTCCCGCGGTGGTGGCGGGGGCTGATTAGTGGGGGATTTATCAAGTGCCGGCGGGTCCGCGCGGCCAAATCCGACAACGTAGGACAGGCAAAGCGCGTATTTCTCACAGTCCCACAGATCGAACGGCGGGCGATAGCGTAATTTCGTATCCGTTGTGCCGTTCTTTCCCTTTACTTGAACCCGCCGAACGCCCGTGATTTGGTGCTGATATACTGCGTCAATCTCCTTGGTTAGCTTCCAGCCGGATACTCTACCGTCCAATCTGTCGAAAAGCTCCCTGCTCCAATGCTCATCGTTGACGTGTAACAGGGGGATCGTCACTTGGCCCGCCTGTTTGCCGCCTGTGTGGGGGTCTATTTGGACAGCCTTGTAAAATTCCCCCATGGTCCCCGGCTGGCCCTTGATCGCTACCCACTTACCGGGCCGGGCGGCAATTTGCTCGTATAGTTCCTGCGAACGGATGCCTTGCGACGTGTCTATGGCTAACATGGCCACTTGATACCGGGCGAAAGTGGCGTCGAGTTGATCGTAGCCCAGCGATTGCCCCCAATCCACGAGGTGGGAACGCGTCCCGCGGTAGAAGCGGCGGACAAGCCAAACGAAATGATCCCGCTGTACGTCCACAATCATCAGGTTTACCCCGCCGTCCGCCGGGTCATAAGTGCCCCGGTCAGTCGTGCCCAGTAGTGCCGTCAGGTGTTCATCCGTTACTTTCAGCGGTTTTTCGGCTGTCCACGGTTCGGCAAGCGTGCTGTTCGTGAAATTTTGAAGGTCCGACAAGCTCCCGTGCTTCGCCTGAATAAAGGAAACGGCCAGCTTTCCGAGGCTCAGACTCGGACTGAACAGCCCGGACAGGTGGAAACTTCGCCAACCCGGCATTGGGCGGGGGTTCGCCGCGCGCCATTCCCCCCGACGCATCATCTTGTACCGGTCCGAATCCGTGATCTTTCCTTGGCAATGGGGGCACTCGTAATGGGCTGACGATTTGACTAGGCCGAAATCATATTCCCCCGTCTTGGCGTCCTTGGCCTCTTGGCTCCATTTTACTTGTTTCCATTCCAAGATGGAAAACACGCCGCAGTGTATACACGGCAGCCATCTATATTCCTGCGTGCCCTGAAGGAATAAGGACCATATTCCGTCATCGTCTTCTATTGTAGGCGTCGAAGCATATATCCTCTTACATAGTGGCTCATAGGACTTTGTGCGTTCAATGGCTAGTTGTCTTGCGCCCGCCTCACGTTCCGATGCGCCCGGGTATTTATTGATCTCGTCCTGTACAACAAGTCCCGCGCTACGGGCGGCCAGATTCGCGGGGGAGTTGCTGCCCACCAGCGAAAGCGGCGCCGTGGTTAGATGCATCTCCAGCTTGCGAAACTTGTCCTTGTCTTTCGGCTTTAGCGCGGAGAGTTGCGGGCTGGACTCGATCAGCGGGATCAATCGCGTTTCCGAGAATGACCCCGCAAGGGTCTCGTTCGGGAATACGATCAACGTGGGGGTTGGCCGGCTCTTTAGCCTATAAAGCGTGCCAACGGAAAGCGTTGTGCTCTTGTCCGTCTGGGCCGCCCAGCACAAAACGAGGTCCGTGGTGGTGGTGTCCCGGAAGCACTCTAGAGGGGCCTGAACATGCGTTCGATTGAATGTGCTATATGGGCCCGGCTGCGCGGTAACCTGTGACGATAGCGAAAGCTCCGATTCTGCCCACTCGACAACCGACAAATTGGGCCTGTCATCAACAAACGAATACGCAAACCGGCGGAGTTCAGCCGACACTTGGCGGGCCTCCGTCCGGCGGGGTGTCCCGGTGTTTCTCCATAGCGCGGAATACGCCTTGCAACCCTTCTCGCACGGCTTGCTCACCTGCCGCGGGGTCATTCACATTGGCGCGGGGGCCAACAGACTGGGGCAGGGCGTCGAGTAATGCGCGCAGCGGGGCCAGAATCTCCGCGATATACGCCCGAGCGGTGTCCATAGAAACCAAATCAGCCTTGGCGATCTTGGCGTTGTATTCCGCTAGTTCCGCCTCCGCCGTGATCTTCCTCACGGTGGCCCGCTCCCGCGCTTCCTTTAGCGTTAGGAGGCTTCCGCCGGCCGGGGGGATGTCCCGCCTACCCCCGCGGGAATCAAGCGTCTGGCGGGCCGCAATCCATGCCCGGGCGCTGTCCACGGTGTCAACGGGGCAACCCTCCCCCTTATACTTGTAAAGAGACTGCCGCGAAATGCCTAAAGCGGACGCTAGTTTAGTGTGATTCACCCTGTAAAAGGGTGTCCAAATATCAAGTATCCAGCCGTGGACAGCCGCTTACAGTGTCAACGTCGTCAACAATGTCTGGGTGTATACACCCAAAGACTGTCCGGCCTCGGGTGTCCCCTCCACAGGGTCACCCGCCCGAAAAGAACCTACTTATCCCGTCTAATCCTTGCGAGGGGTTTTAGTACGTCTGTCCACTCGGCACTCCATATCTCCATTGTTTGGGTTGCACTATCCCAAAGCCAGAGCTTGGTTTCGTCATCAGGGTTCATCTGAATGCCGGCTAACTCAAAGCCCTTGGGGATGTCGATGACTGGCCGCGGAGCGGACATGCCGTAAACTCTGCCCGACGTGTTGGTGTATTGAACGCTCATGGTGTGTGTCTATTGGCTGACAGGTTCCTCAGACCTTAGCTTGCTGGGGTGTCTCTCGGTAATCACTCCGGACTGTCTCTCCTTGCTGAGTGCGACCATTAGTCCGCTTTGCCACTGGCCATGGGTATAGTATGGCCCCGTGACATGATAGGCTCCGGCCAAGTCCCGCCATGCAATATCCACTGGATTGGGCAAGGGTTCGTTCAGACACTTTTCCAAGAGTCGCCAGTGTTCTTCCATTGTGGTCATGGTCTATTGGCTGACAGCGCCCGGCCATTCCAATGGGATGCCAAACGCGTGCCAATGTGCATCGGTGATCGTCCTCTCCAAGTAGACAAGCATAGCGTCTAGTTCCTGTCTCTTATCAGGCGGGGTATGACGCCGTGCCTCCACTATCTCCAACATGTCCTTTGCTGTGTTGAAGAGGGATACATAATGGCCAGCAATCGTTTCCTGTCTCAACCAATGGTCGTCGCGAAGTTGCACGAATTTCTGGATTCTATAGGCGTCCTTGTATCTGGACGTGCTGTGCGGCTCTTGTGTGGTGTTCATGGTGTGTTTATTGGCTGACATGCGGGTTAGACAATGTGACGTGTAACACGCCGTCCACGTTCTTTAGGACGATCAGGATTGGCCCGGTAGTCTGTAGGACAATGGTCTGATCCGGGTAAAGGTCATGCACGATTGTATTGGTGAAGGCGCTAACGTAAACGGGGATTGTCCCCGGCTGTGTGGGTGTGGTGTTGGTTGGTGTGGGTGTGTCCATAAGAGTGGTTATTCGAGTCTCCAGATGCGTGCGCCATGTATCCCGTTCTCGACCGCCTTGCGGACGGAAAACTTCTTGTCCAGCCCGCCGCCACCTTTCTTCCTGTAGTATTCGGCGTTTTTAGCGAGCCGCGCTCCAAGGACAGCGGCAAAGAACGAATCCCCGACTTTCATTTCCTCGAACGGATATTTGGCCGCGCAGAATAGGCGGGGAGGCAACGGTACATTGTGTGTTATAGTGACTTGCATGGTTTGTTTTACTTCGTCCATAAGCTTTAATTTGGCCAGCCGTGTGCCGTCTAACTCCTCGTTATACAGGGCCCATAATACCGGGGCGATTTCCGCCAACCGCTTGTCGAGTGTTGACCAGTTCACCCCTATCTTGCCCGACGCGGCAAGGACAGATTTGCTCGCAAGCACGGTCTGTACAGCGTCGCGGCTCTCAGGGTCCAGCCGGTCAATCGCGCGCTGCATGGCTGGCATGTCATATTGAGACTGGGGCGGGGCTGGGTTGGCAAACTCCACCCCCTCGACGAGAACGTCATCTAGCGAGAAAGGGAGACGGATAGCGTATTTCGCGCCTTTTATGCGCTGCCAAGTCTTGTACAGGGGACATTCCGCGCATTTGTTCCCGGACGGGGTCAGCCCGCATGACGTGCCGCCTGTATTGTGCTCACATTTCCCACATGGCGGGGCGAACTTACCGTAATTGTCCCGGTAAAGATTGCGGAGAGTGTTGGAGATCACACGATTAACCCATTGGCCAAATGGGCCGCTAGTCGGGTCATATTTGCCCCCTTCATATTGTTGCCAGACTCGGATCAATATAGCTTGCCGAATGTCGTCCCAACCCCAACCACGAAGGGAGAGTGCCCCCCGGCGCTTGTCGAGGTATCCGTTGATCTCCTCTAGCCGATTGTCAAAAGGCACGGGCAATGTCTCCGTGTCGGTCATGTCATACTCCGCGGGGCCAAATTCCCTCTGTCCAGTCGCCGCCCTTTGACCTTTCGCCTCGTATAAGGAACGCCCAGTTTCCGTGCCATGGCTAAAATCCGCTCGTGCCAAGTTGCCGGGGTGACATTCCACTTCCGGCTGTAATCAGCGAGGAACTTGTCTTCTGTATCATTCCGGTGCGTTAAGCATTTTGCGACGTCCAACTGCATTTCGGGGTCACGGGACTTTTTGAGGACTTTGACGAGTGCACAAAAGTACTCCCAGCCCAACACCGCGGCCAAGGCGCGGGCACGCTCCTCCACGTCCTCCAGTGTATAGCCATCCTGCTCCGGTGCTGGCGGGGCTGTGACCCCGGCCAGCCTCCACTGCGGGAAACTCATGGCATACGCTTCTCCAGTATGCGCACGATGTCCTCTAGTTGGTTTGCCAGCGCGGCCCCCTGTAATGTGGGCATGTCGCCCCGTCTCAGGTAAACGATTGCCCCTCTGAGAACGGCAGCGACTAGCAGACCTTCGATCACGTTTATCACTTGCCCGCCTTTTCGAGGATGCGGCCAAGCCATTTGTCCAGCGCCCGGAGGACTACGGGAATCCAGAGCGGGGCCAATATCCAAGCCCATGCCCATGTGAGGATGCCGCAGAGCTTGAGCGCGATTAAGAGCAGCCCAAGGGCGTATAGGAATGCCGTGCGCAATAGTGATGTTTCCATGGTTGCCGGCGTTACACGGGATTTGCGCCGATTTATGAAGAAATCGTCATTTCACCTATGAAGAAATAATTTCAACCGGGCCAAAATAGGCACAAAAAGGCCCCAGCGGGTGAGGCTGGGGCGAAATAGCCCTAACAGCGGTTAGGGCCGATATTCGGAATGCAGTTTGAACCAAGGAAAGTCAGAGTTCTTTCTGTCCGCCCCAAGCGTCACAACCTTTTCGCGGAATAGGTCCCAAAATATTTCCCGCGCCCATTGCTCGTCCTCTTCTGAAAGTTCCGAGTGAACGGAGTATGGGATCATCCCCTCAACTCTTGGAGCGTTTACCAGTTGATTGGGCAACGCCTCTACTATACAGGAAAAAGTACTGCCATTAAGAGACGTCATTGTGCTAATAACTCGCAGCATAGCCTCGCGGACAACTTTCTTTCGTTCATTCATGGTTGTATCGTTTGGTGCGTTATTCATGCCGCCCACTCCTTCCGCGCATAATCAATCAGCGCGTCCTTGTCCCCGCTCATGTGTTTGGGGAAATGGGCAATCGTGAGGACGAAATGATGCGTTCCGTCCCTGTTCTCGACTCTCAAGACGCGCGCAATGGGATGCCGCGGCAGTGCGGTGCGAGACCGCCAGACTAGACCGGGGGTCCGGTCAGTCGTTGAAGCAATGATTTTCATGGACGGCGGCCAGCCTAACCCGTTGCCCGGCGAAACGGAAGCCCGTGTATCCCCTAGTGCAGAGACTTTGATTTCCTGTCCATCTTGGGGACATCCCGCAGAGTATCGGGAAAGTGGTGACACTCTATCATGTCCACTCTTCGGCGGGGACTAGCCGTCCCCAGCCGCCCCGGCGGGTTCTGGCGAACCCCAAAGACGTTTTTTCAAGGTTAATAAGTCGTCCTTGGACAGCCAAACATGGAGTTTGCGGCTGGAATCCCGCACTGCGGCAGCGACAGCCTCCGCGCGACGGCCCGGCTGTTGTTCGATTATGTCGGCAACCATTTCGCGGATGGTGTCCACGGCTGCCGCGGGCACTTCAACGGGCATGTCCGGGAGGCGGGGGCACGTGCCGAAGTGTCCGGCAAAGCGTGTCATTTCGCCAGCGTAGCACGGCGGGATTACCCGCTGATCGGTGTCTTTGCCTAGGTAGGCCAACCAGTCGCCAAGGGAGTGGACGGGCGAGCAATAGACCCCCGCGGGGTCAACGCCGGCAATTCGCGCCCATTTGGCCGCCAAACTGTCGTGTACCATGTCGGAGGATACGTCGGGGCCAGCCGGGGCACAGAGGATCAGGTGATAGTGGACTTCCGCCGTGTTCTTGAACTCAATTGTGAAGTAGCCATACGCCCCCGCCCACTGGCGTTGCGCCCATTTGACTAGGGCCCGGTACTGGGGCCGGGCACTCTTCGGGGCTGTCGCCGGCTGGAATGGCAGTGTGACCGCGTAGCTAGCCCGGAAATCGAACGCCGTAGTATCTAGCTGTCGCCGGAAAGTGGCGCGAGACCGCGGGCTAAAACCCTTGATCACTGGTCGCGCGGCTGGCCGGGACTTCCGCCGGGCCGCACGAATGGGCGGGGTTGGCCGGGCCGGGACTGATAGGCTAATGCGCCCGGAGTTCCCAAGAGTGGCGGAGAGAGTGAGGGACGGCTGGCGCTGGGAAGGGGTAGAGAGGGAGGAAGTTGACCGGGAAGAAATGGAATCGGGAAAAGAATGGGAGGGGAAAGAACCGGCGGGGGGTGAAAGTGGCCCGATACGGTACTTTACTATTGAAGGGGGCGGCAGTGCGGCGGAGGTCATGGGGCGCGTATCTGATCCGCCGTTACACGTCCCCCCGGCCGATTTAGGAAAATAGTCCCCGCGCTATTGTAAAAAGTGTGCCTTAACTCACCTGCTAAGCAGGCATTTACGACAATCGGCGCGGGGCGTAGGGGCACGAAAAGAAAAGGTGTGCCGGCCCCCGGGATGCTTTACCGCACGCCCCCGGCACAAAGTCTATCGTCCACACCTTGGCGTAGCAGGCAAGCGGATACCTCGCCAAATCCTGCTTACGGTGCTGGGGTCACTTGCAAGCCGAATTCGCTCGCCCGGTAAATTCACGTTGGGGCCCACCCCAGCATGGCTACAATGGGAGGGACTGTGACTGACCCCGCCGCCCTGCTAGAAGAGAATCGCGCCTTGCGCGTCGAACTGGACGCACTGCGGGCGGAAAACTTTGCCTTGCGAAGCGAAAAAATCCGCCGTGCCGCATCTCTTCCCCTTCGCCTGACCCTCCCCGAATTCGCCTCACTCGTCCGCCTGTCTGACATCACTATTCGGCGCATGGTCAAATCGCGCCAAATCGAAGCGCACGGCCCCCCGTACCTGATCCCCCGCCGTGAACTGGAAAAGTTCGGGGTATCGATGGCTGACGCTGGCGAAGCGTTTACCTTGCTGGCCGCAGCATAAAGTAACGCTTTCCGTCCGCCTGCTTGGCCCGCCCGTTGTAGTGCGCCCAAAGCATCCCTTGATTTTGATGGCAAAGGATCGTCGCGGTCTTGCCGGGGTCTTTGAACGCGGCAACGTGATACGTGCAAAAGTTGTGACGCAGGCAATTCGCGGGGTGGCGGACTCCTGACTTGCTGAAACACTCCGATTTCAGCCGGCGGTAATTCCGCGGGGTCATTGACCATGTTGCGGGGTTTTCCAGCTTCAGCCACGCCCAAAGGTTTTCCGGAAGCCCGTCAATGTAATGCCGCCGCCCGGTCTTCAACTTGTGTGCGGGCAAGTGGATTCCCTTGTCATCAAAATTGATGTCCTCACGAGTCAGCCGGAACGCGGACGAGAACCGGAGACCGGCAAAGCATTCCAAAGCGAGTCGCGGGACAATGTCCCTGTAGTGCTTTAGTGCATACTTGAGGAGTTGATCCGTCTCGTCCACCGTCAGAATTTCAATCTCCCCCTTGTCGTCTCGGCTCTTGACCCCGCTGACCGGGTTCACCGGGCATTCTTTCTTGGCATGCTCAAAAACGGAGTGAATGACTTTGCGGTAGGTGTTGAAGGTCTCCGCCGCCTCGAACCCTAGATCGTCAATCCATTCTTCAATGTCGCTGGCCTCCACGGCTCGCACTTGGAACGGGCCGAAGTCAGCCGCAAACGCCTTGGCCTTGGGGCAATTCTTTTTGTGCGTCACACTGGCGAGCGTCCCCGCCGTTAACCGCTCGTCCTGCTCCAGCAAGAAGCGTTCAACGATTTCCGAGACGGTCACAGACACCTCGGACCCGCCGCCTTTCTTCCATGCTGCAACAACGTCCCGCCAGTTGGTCCCGCCAATGGCAGCCTTGAACGCGTGCCAGTCCGCCAACTCATCACGGGCCGGGACTAGCGCCAGTGTGTTTGATCGACGCTCTTTCCGCAGTGCCCCTGCGCGCCGGTCGCGGTCAGTTTCGTTGGTGAAGAATTCGGTTTTGCGCTGGCCATCTACCCGCCATTGGACGCCAAACGGGGAGGGTTTCCCGACGTGCTCAAACGTGCGTACCCCGCACTCGTGATGCTTCCGTTTGGTTGCCTCTGGTTGCTGTCCGGTTGCTTCGCCGGTTGCTTCCCGGTTGCCAATTTTGAGATCAACCGGGGTCGGTCCTGATAGGTTGTGATCCATTCCTCACTCTAGGACGCCCATTTACAGAGGGCAAGGAAAAGAGATGGCGCACCCATAGGGAGTCGAACCCCAAACCTCCAGATTCGTAGTCTGGCGCTCTATCCAGTTGAGCTATGGGTGCGTGAAAGAGCGCGAGAAGAAGCAGCCATTCCAACGGGAGCGCAAGCGAGAATTTGTGACGCGCTCGCGCTCGCACCACGGGTGGTTTTGATCGCATTTCTGGGAGCGCAACCGCCCGCGGTCGCACTGACCGTCGACACGTGTGCCTTTGGGGTTTCGCGATGGACGAACGTGGTCAGATCGGCCGCTGCAAACACTCGTCGTGTCTACGAACCGATAGTCATTCGGCGACGCGGCTCGCCTGGGAGCGCGACCGCCCCCGGTCGCCCTATGGCTCTCACGTTTCGTCTCGTCGCGCATTTGCGTCGTTCGTCTGAAGCAACCGAGGACGTAGCCGAATTGGTGGGCGACCGGGGGCGGTCGCGCTCCCAACGGACCGTCGCGATCGGAGCGGTGATGGCTCCGCTCCCGGAACGAAGGATCCAGATCGTAAATCTTCGCCAAGGCGGTGCGGACCGCTCGGCCGGCGCCCTCCCAAAAAGCCCTCACCCCGCTCAATTACGGTGTGAGCTCACGACGCGGATTCACCGCTTGCGACCGCACCGGTACACGCACGAGCGAGGCCGCTTGTTCGCGTGCCTGCCAGACCATGAGCGCGACAGCGACAAATCCATGCGCGAACGCGCCGGCGAGGTGCTCGGCCCGGGGCACAACTCGTACTTCGTCGGGCCCGACGAAAAGACGGAGTTCATCGTTTACCACGTCTGGGACCCAGCCCGCAAAGCGCGGAGGATGTGCATCGATCGGCTGATATGGACGCCCGACGGCCCGCGGTGCGAGGGACCGACGACTGGAACGGTGAGGCTGTGAGGCGGTGGTCGGTAAGGGCGTCAGCAGGCGGATCGGCCGGGAGCGCGACCGCCCCCGGTCGCCACTGCCGTCCGTGCAGCTTGCCGATTTTCACGGCA
>JAUSID010000054.1 GCA_030648295.1 Opitutaceae bacterium
TATGGATTCATCCTGCCATGGACACCAACGACGGCATGCAAGTGACCGTCGCCTGTCTCCAACCGCCGGATGCGGAAAACCGCACGTCCGGTGGTGTGGAAGGGTCGCGAGGCGCAATCCTCGCGACCCCATCCGATCTTCCGGGCGGCAAACACGGGCGGGACGCCCGTGCCACGTCCGACCCGCATTCCGCAACTGTGAGTTGCGTCGCGACGGACCGGTGTTTGCCTGATCGTTTCGATGTTCCGCCGTTTCCTGCCCCTTTTCGTCACGTTGATGTTCGCCGCGATCGCGCACGGCTCGGAAGTCGCCTCGGCGCTGCCCAAGCCGCTCGCGAGCTATTCTGATCCAGCCGGCGGCACGCTGTGGGAGGTGCTGCGCTATCGCGCGTCGGTCGAACCCTTCAATGTCGCCGCGCTCGTGATTTTTGCCTGCGCGATCCTGCACACGTTTTTCACCGTGCGGATTCGCCACTGGGCGCACCTGATCGAGGCGCGTCATGCGAAGCGGCAGACCGCCCGCCGGGCCGAGCAATCGGCCGACGTCGACGATGATGGTCAGGTCGACGAGGTGAGTTTTGGCGGCCAGATTCTGCACTTTCTCGGCGAGGTCGAGGCGGTGTTCGGGCTTTGGGCCGTCGTCCTCGCCGGTGCGATCACCTGGTTCAAGGGCTGGCCAAACGTCGTCGGCTACGTGGGCCAGCACGTCAGCTACACCGAACCGCTGTTCGTCGTCGTGATCATGGCGCTCGCGGGGACCCGACCCGTGCTCGATCTGGCCGAGCGGGCCATGCGCCAGGTGGCGAGCATCGGTGGCCGCAGTCCCGGTGCGTGGTGGCTGACGATCCTGATTGTCGCGCCGCTCTTCGGCTCGCTCATCACCGAGCCGGCGGCGATGACGATCGGTGCGCTGCTGCTGGCGCGGCAATTCTACGATCTGAAGCCGAGCGCGCGGCTCGCCTACGGCACCATTGGGCTCTTGTTCGTGAACGTCTCGGTCGGTGGGACACTGACGCACTTCGCCGCGCCGCCGGTCATCATGGTGTCGGCCCCATGGGGCTGGGGGCTGACCCACATGTTGACCCATTTCGGGGTGAGGGCGGTGCTCGGGATCGTGATTTCCACGGTGGTTTATTATTTCCTGTTTCGCCGCGAACTCGCATCGCTCGCTCCGGCCTCAAGCACGACGGGGGCGAAACCGACGCGTCCGCCGGTCCCGATCTGGATCACCTCGGTTCACGTCCTCTTTCTGGCGTTCACCGTCTGGCAGGCTCACTACCCGGTGTTGTTCATCGGGGCGTTCCTTTTCTTCCTGGCCTTCGCCCAGGCGACGGCGCACCACCAGAACCGCGTTGATCTGCGCTCGCCCATCCTGGTCGGTTTTTTCCTGGCCGGCCTGGTGATTCACGGCGGGCTCCAGTCGTGGTGGATTCAGCCGTTGCTGAGCCGGCTCGGTGAAGTGCCTCTGTTCATCGGTGCGACCATCCTGACCGCGTTCAACGACAATGCGGCGATTACGTTTCTCGCGACGCTCGTGCCCGACTTTACCGACCCGTTGAAATACGCCGTCGTCGCGGGCGCCGTGACTGGGGGCGGGCTGACGGTGATTGCCAACGCGCCGAATCCCGCCGGACAGGCCATCCTCGCACGCTATTTTCCGCAGGGCGTTTCGCCGCTGCGGCTCGCGCTCGCGGCGCTGTTTCCCACGCTGGTGATGGCGATGTGTTTCATGCTGGCCCGCTGAATTTCGGATTTCGGATTTCGGATTGCGGATTGCGGATTGGCGGAAAAACCCCTCGCGCTGGACGATGTAAGTTCGCGGAAACCCCGATGCACGCCCGATCGTGCTGATGGACGCTTGGGCTCGAGATGTCGCAGCGCAGGATCGGCAATCCGCGATCCGCAATCCGAAATCCGAAATTGGCTCACGCCTTGGGGAGCGTCAGTCGAAACACACTGCCCGTCGGTTGCGCCGGCTCGTAGCCGAGCGAACCGCCGAGGACGCGCATGTAGGCCTTCGTGATCGATAGCCCGAGGCCGAATCCGCCGCTGTCGCGGCCGCGCGCCCGGTCGGGCCGGAAAAACCGCTGCATCAGGTGCTCGCGATTTTCCGCGCTGATGCCGCTGCCCTGATCGGTAACTGAAATCGTCACGTGCTCGTCGACGCCATGGACATCGACGCGAATCATCGCATCCGGCGGGCTGTATTTGATCGCGTTGTCGATCAGGTTTTGCAGTGCCTGGCGGAAGATCACCGCGTCGGTGCGCACCGTGCACGGCTCCGAGTTGAACTCGATCCGCTGGCCTTTCGCCTCCGCAAGGATGCCCAGTTCGCCGACGCACGTGGCGACATATTCGTCGAGCTGGATTTCACTGCGCTGAATCGCGGGCGCGCCGCCCTCGGCGCTGGCGAGTTCAAGCAGCCGTTGGATCAGCTGCTGGAGCCGCTGCGCTTCCTCCAGCATGCTGCCAATGATCTCGCGGTATTCATCGACCGCCCGGCTGCGCCGTAGCCCGACTTCACCGACGCTGCGCAACGTGGTGAGCGGAGTCCGCAACTCGTGCGACGCATCGGCCACGAACCGGTCCAGCGCGTCGAAGGAACCCTCCAGGCGATCGAGGGTGTCGTTGAACACGATTGCCAGCCGGCCAAGTTCGTCGTGCGGATTCTGCACCGGCAGCCGCCGGCTCAGGTCGTCTGCCGTGATCCGGTTGGCCTCCGCGACCATCCGATCGAGGGGACTGAGCCACCGTCGCGTGATCACGTAGCCACCGACCACGAGCAGGGCCACGACAATCGGCAGTGCGACGAAGATGATCAGCCGCAGATCGCCGAGCGCATCCGCATTCGGTTCGTGGATGCGCATCATGCGAATCATCCAGTCGTGTTGGTGGCCCGGCACCTTGAACGGCACGGAGAGCACCCGCAGCCTGATGTCGGGGGCGACGTTGAACACGGAGAGCGTTTCGCGGCCGCGCGCCGGGCTGTTCGGCAGCTGCGCCACGCGGTTCTCGGTGAACGGCCAGAACCGGCGGACGAGCACGCCGTGCTCATCCCACAATTCGAACCACGGATATTCGGTGGTCCATTGCGCGTTCCGCCCGATGATCCGCCGGTTCCATACGAGCACATTGCCGGGCCGGATTTGCAGGCTGCGCTTCACCGTCTCGAGATCGCGCTCGAGGTTCTGCGACAGCGGCCGCGCCATCTGATCCGAGACGTAAAAATAAAGCGTGGCGCTGAACCCGGCCAGCAGCAGCGTGCCACCGGCGCCATACCAGAGCGCCAGCCGGAAGCGCAGCGTCCGGGTCTGCAACCATCGTTTCACTCGGATTCTTTGCCGAGCCGGTAACCGACGCCGCGCAGCGTATGGATGAGCCGTTCCGCGCCTTCGCCGTCCACCTTCCGGCGAAGCCGCATCATCTGCACATCGATCACGTTGTCGAGCGAGGTCATCCGGTGCGTCTGCTTCCAAACGTCGCGCTCGAGCATTTCGCGCGTCACGATCTGCCCCTGGTAGCGTAACAGGTATTCGAGCACGTCGACCTCGCGCGGCGTGAGCGGGATTTGCTGGCCGGCCCGCACCGCGACCCGCGCGCGGGTGTCGAGCTGCAAATCGGCGCACCGCAGCATGCCGCCCGCCGTCCCCAGCGGCCGCCGGAGCAGCGCGCGGCAGCGTGCCAGCAGCTCCGCAAAGGCGAATGGTTTCGCGAGATAATCATCCGCGCCGCTGTCCAGCCCGATGACGCGGTCGTTCAAGGTGGTTTTGGCCGTGAGCATCAAGACGGGGATTCGCCGGCCGCGGCTGCGCAGGTGCTGCAACACGTCGATGCCATCGCGATCCGGCAGCATCCAGTCCAGCACGATCAAATCGAACGGCTCGCGCTCCACCAATGTGATGGCCTCCGAGCCCGTTCCCGCCGACGCGACCGACCACATTTCCAGCCGGAGGCCCTCCACCAGCGACTCGCGTGTTTTCTGTTCGTCTTCGACGACCAGCACGCGGGTTGAAATCGGAGCGTCAACCGCGGGCATGTCGATCGGATGCTTCGCTGGTCCAGCCGGGAGAGTCCGCACTGCAGCGCTCCGTTCGGCCGGAGAATGCGGCTTCATCGCGGGCCTCGCGGTCCTGACGCCGTCCAAAATCGATGCCGCCGATCCCGACGGAGGGACCGCTCCCTGGATCCAGGCGCTTGAACTCGTTCATGCCCATGCACGCCCATACGGTGCGCGGGACGCGTCCGGTCGCAAGTGACTCCCTCTCTCCTCGCGGCGATGCCACGTCGGGCACAACCGCTCGCTGGTTCCGCTGGTTGAACATTGCCCGGGGATTCTCCGTGCCACGCCCCTGGGGGAAAGGTGGCTATCCTGACATTTTTGTCAGGAGCGCGGGGCACCTCCTGTCATGCAACCTCCCTGCAACCGCCACATCGCATTTGCCGACGGCACGGTCCGGGAATGTCGATCGAGCGTGCCGAAAAAGACGTGCGGTGGGGGCAAGCTGTCTTCCGGCGTACGCTCGGGCGGGATGGTCGCACCCGTCGGCCTCACCGCCGCACCCGACCGTCCGCACCCGCCGCAACAGCCGGTGCAGCACGACATCGATGAGGGGGACCCGGGCGGCGCCTCACTACCGGCACCCAGCCGCGCGACGCGCCAGCCCGGTCACTCAGCGGCCACCGGCGTAGCCCAGCGTGTACGTCAGATAGAACGCCCGGCGCTCCCCGAGCTGACGGTTTACCTTGAGAAAATCCCGATCAAAGACGTTGTTCACATTCAGCGATACGCGGTGGTCGAATCCGGCAGTGCGCGGCAACTGGTAATGCACGCCAAGGTTTACCAGGGTCGACGAGGGAGCGCGCAACCGCCACTGGTCACATTGAATTCGGAGAGGGTCACGACATCGTCGCGCGAAGTGCCGGCGGTACGTGGCGTGGTCGCGTTCGTCTGCGCGGGCAACGGAATGGAGAGGAGGAGGAGCGCGGCAAGAGTCGTCGCGCCGCAACAGGGTGATGGGTGGCTCATGGCGGATCTGGTTGGGGTGAGCTCGGCAGGGGCAGCCCGGAAGATTCGGGGTTGCCCGGGGCGGGGGGCCTTGACCGAGAGGTGTCGCGCAGGATTTCGTTTGCCCGCACCGGCTAAAACCCTGTCGTTGTTTACATGGTTAAACCATGAGCACGGGCATCACGATGAAGACGGTGGCCGCGCAGGCGGGCGTCACGCAGGCGACGGTGTCCATGAGCCTGGCGAACAATCCCCGCATCCCGCCGGCCACGCGGGAACGCATCCAGGCGATTGCGCGCAAGCTGGGCTATCATCCGAACCCGTATGTCTCGACGCTGATGCGGATCCGGCGGCAGGGGAAGCCGCTGAAGGACAAGCCGGCGCTGGCGCTGGTATGCGCGCAGCGAGAGGCAGATGGCTGGCGCAATCATCCCGCCGCGACCATCCGCCAAATGCGCGAAGGTGCAATCGAGCGTGCCACGTTGCGCGGTTATCGGGCGCAGGAGTTCTGGCTGCACCGCGACGGCATGTCGAACGAGCGGTTTTCCGACATGCTGCATGCGCGCGGCATCCAGGGCATGCTGATCAGCCCCGTCGCCGAAGGTGCGCCGCCACCGGCGCTGCGCTGGGATTATTTCGCCGCGGTCTGCCTCAGCGTGCCGCTGCCGGCACTGACGATCACGACCGTGTGCAACGATCATTATTTCTCCAGCCTGCAGGCGGTGCGCGAGTGCTACCGGCGTGGATACAGGCGGCCCGGGCTGGTGTTGCTGCAAACCCACCAGTTGCGTTTCCAAGGGCGCTGGCAGGCCGGATACCTGATGGCCGGACACATGCTGCCGGACATCAAGCTGACGCATCCGTTTTATGTCCGGGATTGGGGGGACGAACCGGCGCTGCTGCGCTGGCTGCGGCGCGAGAAGCCCGACGTCATCATCACTCCGTCGAACGACATGTTGCCGGGAATCCTGGCGCGCGCCGGCCACCGCATTCCCGAGGACATCGGGCTGGCGTTGCTCGCGTGTCCGAAGGTTGGGGACGATTGCAGCGGGGTGTATCAGAATGGGCGAATGATCGGCGCCCTCGCCGTCGACACGCTGATCAGCCAGGTCGAGCGGAATGAACGCGGCCTGCCGTCGCAGGCCACGACGCTGATGGTCGAGGGGCAATGGAACGAGGGCCGGACGCTGCGGCCGCTCGCCGCCGCGCGCGAAGCAACCGTGCCATAGCGCGGTGATTGGGCCCCGCGGAGCGCACCCGAACGGTGACGCGCTACGACTTGGCCATACTTGCGAGCGCAGAATCCGTGCTGGCCGGCGCCACCGAGACCGGCGGGGCGCCGAGGGTGAAATAAAACGTCGCACCGCGGTCGGGTTCGCTGTCGGCCCAAATCCGGCCACCGTGCCGGCGGATGATCCGGTCCACGATCGCGAGCCCCACCCCCGTGCCTTCGAAGTCGGTCGCATTATGGAGCCGCTCGAAAGCACCAAAAAGCTTTTCGCGAAAACGCGGATCAAAACCCACCCCGTTGTCCCGCACGAACACGGCTGGTCCACCGTCGTGCGGCGCGGTGCCGATCGTGATGATCGCGACCTCGCGCGGCCGCGTGTATTTGAGGGCGTTGGAAAGCAGATTCGAAAAGACCAGCGCCATCAGGCCCGCGTCGCATTCGATGGTGGGCAGCGGTTCGCGCCGCCACTCGATCCGCCGGCCTCTCGTTTCCGCTTCCAGCTCCCGCAGGGCCGCGTCGAGCAATTCGTCCAGCCGGGTGGGCTGCATCACGAGCTGCCGCCGACCGACGCGGCTGAGGCTGAGCAGGCTGTCGACGATGCGGTTGAGTTTTTCCGCCGCGGCTACGATCCGCTCCAGGTAATTGCGGCCGGTTTCCGACAACTCGCTCGTGTTTTCATCACGCACCATTTCCGCGTATCCGACGATATGCCGCAGCGGACCGCGCAAATCGTGCGAGACCGAATACGTGAACGCCTCGAGTTCCTTGTTCGCGTGCTGCAGCTCGGCCGTGCGCTGCGCCACGCGGCGCTCGAGATCGGCATTGAGCCGCCGGACCTGCTCCTCGGCCTCCTTCCGATCCGTGATGTCGACCAGCGCGCCCGTGACATATTCAACGGTGCCATCGCCGCGATGAACGACGCGGCCGCGATCCCGCACCCACCGGATGCCGCCGGTCGGGAGCGCCAGCCGGTATTCGTGGAAAAACTGCGTGTTGTGAGCGCCCAGTGCGCGGTCGAGCGCCGCCCGCACCGGCGCGCGATCGTCCTCGTGGATCCGCGCCGTCATTTCGGTTTCGCTTGCGACGGGTCCTCCCGGCGGCAGCTCGAAAATGCGCCGGAAGTTTTCGTCCACGATGCTTTCGCGCCGCTGCGGATAATAACGCCAGGTGCCCATGTTGGCAGCCGCGAGCGCGACGCGGAGCCGCTCCTCGTTCGCGGAAAGCCGCTCGTCGCGCTCCTTGATTTCGTCCAGCATCCGGTTGAAGGCACCGGTCAGCGCGCCCAGCTCATCCTCGCCATACTGCGTGGCCCGCATCGAATAATCCTTCTGATCCGTGATCGCCCGGGCGGTTTGCGCGAGTTCCTGAATCGGCTCCGTGATTCGCCGTTGCAGCCGCGCCGAGAGCGCGAAAGCGATCAGCGACGCGGTGATCAGGATCGAAAGCACGATGCCAAAGTAGAGAAAGAAACGGCGGTGCATCGCCGCCAGGCTGGACACGACACACAGGGTTCCATGCGGCCGGTTGTCGTGGAGGATCGGCTGGAAAACGATGAGCTCACCTGCCGCGAACTCATGCCCGGCCTCCGGCTTCGCCGCCAGGCGGTTCGGTGCGAGCGGGCTGGCGCCGTAGGATGCGATGCGTTCACCCGCCGCATCATACAACACGGCGGCGACGATTTCTTTTTCCGCGCGCAGCGTTCCGAGCAGTTCGGCCGCCTCGGCGGTATGGTGGAATTGCACCGCGGCGGTGCTGTTGTCCGCGATGATCCGCCCCAGCGTCGTCAGGTTCGTGAGCGCGCCCTGCCGAAACGTCACCCATTCGTAGGTCATGAACGCGGCCGACGTCAGCAGCACCACGATCGTGCTCGTGAGCAGGATGGCAACGGCGACCTTGCGCCGGATCGGCAGATCCCGGAATGGTGTCATGGCCGGGGATCGCCGACAATCTCGGCGAGGCGCAGTACCTTGGAGCTGATCGTCACGCCGCTCTCCCGGGCAACCCCGACATTAACAATGAGGTGAAGCCGGTTTCGTTCCGTGGCGAGTTGGACGATGCCACCCATGCGGGCGAACTGGCTGGCATCGCTAATCGTCAGAATGGGGCGGGCAACGCACTGACTGCGGATGTTGGACCAGTTCGATTGTTCCGACAGCCCCACAAACAGCACGTGACACTCGCCGGTCATCCGGCTCGATGAGAACGGACGAACCACCACTTTGCGGCCGTGCCAGGTTTCGCCCTCGGCGAATGACTCGATCAAGTTCGCGATCGGGTCCCGGCCGACCACACCGACGACGAGCGGTGCATCGGAGGTGGAAAACGCGCTGGCAGGCCACTCGACAAACGAGATGATTTTGAAAAGTCCAGCCGCCTTGACCGCGGCCTCCTGCGCTTCAGATGCGCGTGCCTTCCCACCAGCCAGCATGCACGCGAACACCAGGCCGACGAACGCGAATACGCGGGGCCAGCGCGCGAAGCCGCCGCGCCGGCGCGTGAGTCCGTCGAAACGTGAAAGCGGGAGAACGTGATTCAGCGGCGGCATGTGACCCTCGCATAAAACCCACGTTCCATTTCATGCGCGCCCGGAGAATGGCTGCGGGCGCCGAGCGACGGCGGTGACTTCGAGCGACATCAATTCCTCCAATGTCAGCCGTTTGAGATGAACGACGGCCGACCCGGCGGCTGCCGGCGGGACCGCGGCGACAAGATCCCTTGACGGGTTGAAGATGGCGGCGGCAACCAGCCCGCTTGCGCAACTGATCAACCGCCCACGGCGAAATGGGCCGAAGTGGCGGAGCCCGGAACTGCGCGCGGGGTATCGGGATGGCCAAGTCATGGGAGTGGCAATGCGCGTGGGGCGCGGGATCGCCGGGGGCCGATCAAAAAGCTTCAGCATCGACCGGCTCGCAACCATTTTGTCGATCTTCCCGGCACGAAGTGAGTTGCATAATGCCCGATGGAGAGTCATGCCCGCCGCGGACACGGAGCCGGTGCCAGCGATCCGGCGCGCTTCCGGATTCGAAACCCGGCACGTCCGCGCTGAAAACGGCGGCAAAAAAGCCATTGACGAAGCGCGGCGCGCTTGGCCTATTAACCGACTTTTCCTTTCACACCGACTGCTCCTGCCTGTTCACATGTCCATCGAAATCAAGATTCGCAAGAACGAGCCCATCGATCGCGCACTGCGTCGCATGAAGAAGAAGCTCGAT
Source organism: Opitutaceae bacterium (assembly GCA_030648295.1). GTDB lineage: Bacteria > Verrucomicrobiota > Verrucomicrobiia > Opitutales > Opitutaceae > ER46. The sequence continues at coordinate 9,448 of JAUSID010000054.1, forward strand.
CGCGAAAACATCATCAAGGGTACGCGCGCCAAGCGCTATTATGAGAAGCCCTGCGAGCGCCGCCGGCGCAAGGAGAAGGTCCAGGCCTTCACCCAGATGCTTCGCCGCCGCTACGCCGAATAAACCGGACCACGGCCTGTCGCCTTGAAATTTCGCCGCGCCCTGCTAATTGCGGGGTGCGGCTTTTTCGTGTGCGTTTTCGGCGTGCAAGTTCGCCACCATCGCTTTCGTGTGGGAGCTGTTTCGGCCGGATATTCCAGCTCTTCTCGCGATCGAAATCACACTCTGTGCGAAATCTCATTCTGCCTTCGCCCCTCTTCGCGCCAGCTTCAAAACCGCCCGGCGGTTTTGTTTTCACCCGCATGAGCCGCAAGGGTGCGGGAACACTCCGTCCGAGCCGTGACGCCACGGGCAAAATGCCAGCGGGAATGTGAAAGCTGCGGGTGAACGCGTGAAACCGATCCTCGCCCTCTCGACCAGCTGGTGTTCGCACCGGCACAACGATGGCCACACGATGTTGCGCGAGATGGCGGCGCTCGGGTTCGAGTACGTCGAACTGAGCCACGGCGTCCGCATCACGCTCGTCCCGGGCATCCTGAAGGCGGTGGAGGAGGGTGTGGTCAAGATCAGCTCGACGCATAATTTTTGCCCGCTGCCGACGGGTGTGGTGCAGGCGGCGCCGAACCTGTTCGAGCCGTCGGTTTCCGAGCATCGGGAGCACGACCAATGGCTCCGGCATACGAAACGATCGATCGACTTCGCGGCGCAGGTGAAGGCCCGCGCCCTGGTGTGCCACCTCGGCAGCGTGACGTTTTTCTGGTTCAACCCGGCGCGAAACATCCGCAATTTCCTGCGTGATCGTCCCGACGCCGGCCGCAGCCCGGATGACAACGGCTATCGCGCGCTCGTGCAGCGTTCGCTCACGAAGCTGCGCAAGCGGATGCGTCCGTTCTGGGCGCAGACGAAAGCGAGCATCAACGAAGTGCTCGAGTATGCCGGACAGAAGGGGGTGAAGCTCGGATTCGAGAATCGCGAGAAGTTCGAGGAACTCCCGCTCGACGACGATTACGCGGAGTTCATCGCGGAATTTCCGGTCACCGCGCCGGTGGGTTACTGGCACGACACGGGTCATGCCGACATCAAGGAGGGCATGGGTCTCCTGAAGCACCGCGAGCACCTGGAGAAGATGGCGCCGCGCCTGCTGGGTTTTCACCTTCACGACGTGAATGCGAACGGGCAGGACCACCAGCCGATCGGCGGCGGCCACATCGATTTCAACATGGTGAGTTCGTATTGGCGGCCGGAACACCTGCTCACGCTCGAGCTGAGTCCGAGGGTGACGGTCGACGAGGTTCGGTTTTCGAAGGAACGGATCGACGCGCTGAGAAAGTAGCGGTCACGCGTCGGCCGCGCCATGGCGAAATCGGTGTAGTGGATCGTGCCTTGCCTGGGAGCGCGGGCGTCCCGCCCGCAACGAAGCTTTGGCGAAGGTGGGTGTCGACGGCATTCAATCGTTGCGCGCCAGACGCCCGTGCTGCGGATCCCTCTTTCTCGTTCTCTTTATCTTTCTCTTTCTCCGACTGGCCGGCGAACCATGGTGCGAGTCCCACGCGAGAGAAAGAGCACGAGAAAGAGGAAAGAGAAAGAACCAGGGACGGCAGCGTTCAGGTGTCGGCCCGGGACTGGCCTTTGCGGCCGGCGAGGATCTCCGTCACCCAGCGGCGGTGCGGGCCGGAGAGCGAAATCGTTTCGAGGTCGCGCAGCGCGATCCACACGAGTTCCGGGTGAAGCTTTCGGCGCGGCGGCGGGGCGAGGTGAATCGACTCGGTGATCTGGAAGCGCGTGATCCCGCGCCGGCGTCTGGCCAGGAGTTCGCCGCGAGCGGCTCGCGCGTGATCGAGGCCGGCGTGTTCCGCCGACGGCAGCTCATGGATGTTCGCGAACCGCCGGGCGTCGGCCGCGGCACGATGCAACAGCAGCGCGCCGTCGCGCTCGCACCACACGCGGGTGACGTGCTGTTGCTCAATCTGCTTCGGCGCCAGGCGGGGAAACTTTTCCGGTTCGCCGCGACGCGCGGCGGCGCAATGTGGCCGCACGGGGCAGGTGAGGCACAGCGGATTCTGCCGCAGGCAAACCGTCGCACCGAGTTCCATCATCGCCTGGTTGTGATCGCCGGGATTCTCCCGTGACAGCAACGCCGCGGCCGGCGCCGCAAACGCCTTTGCGGCGGCTGAGGAATCGCGGAAAAGTGTCGAATCAGCCGTGAGCCGCGCGAGGATTCGGACGACATTGCCGTCAACGCAGGCCGCGGTTTCACCAAACGCGATGCTCGTGATGGCGGCCGCGGTGTAGGGCCCGACTCCGGGAAGTTCGCGCCATTCCGCCGGGGTGCGGGGAATCACGGGACGTGAGACAATCTCCCGCGCGAGCCGGTGCAGGTTGCGCGCCCGCGAATAATAGCCGAGTCCCTCCCAGCGCTTCAGCACCTCGGCCTCGCTGGCGGCGGCGAGCGCGCCGAAATCCGGCAGCGCGAAGAGCCAGCGCGCAAAATACGGGAGCACGGTTTTCACCTGCGTCTGTTGCAGCATGAATTCGCTCACCACCGTTTTGTAGAGTGACGCTGACTGGCGCCACGGCAGCGGCCGCGCGTTCGTGCGATACCACGCCAGCAACGTGCGCTGAAATTCAGCGGGCGCGACGGGGGGGATTTTTTCGGTGGATCGTGGCATCGCTTCGATCGCCGTGAAGACGAGCCGTTGGCGCAAGGCGAATTTTCTCCTTTGCGCTTTCGGGACCTTTTTGCGCCGATCCGCCGATGCCGAAAAACGCCGAGGATGCCGACGCGCCGAAGAAGCTCGCGTCGTACACCGTCAAACTGGATGACGCCCAGATGGAGAAGCTCCGGGCGATCCTGGTCGCGAAGGGGTGGATGCCCTTCGAGGTCGCCTACACGCGCTTCGCTTTCAAGGCCGATCACCTGAAGGTGAACGTGTCCGCATATACGAGTGGCAAGGTCGTCATCGCCGGCAAGGGCACGGAGGATTTCGTCCGTGACGTGATCGAACCGGAGATCACTGGCGCGGCGAAGCTGGGCTACGACGAGGTCCTGCACCCGGATTGGTTCGAATCGCACGCGGGGCTCGACGAGAGCGGCAAGGGCGATTTTTTCGGGCCGGTCGTGGCGGCGACCGTGATTGCAGATCGCCCGGCGGTCGAGTCGTGGATCAAGGTGGGGGTGAAGGATTCAAAACGGATTGCGGAGCTCCAGATCATCAAGCTCGATCAAATCATCCGCGAAACGCGCGGCGCCGTGGTGCGCACGTGTTTTTGCGGCATGCCCAAATACAACGAGCTGATGGCAAAACCGGGCGCGAACCTCAACCGGCTGCTCGCCTGGCAGCATGCGACCGCGCTCGAACAGGCGCTCGTGGCCAAGCGCGTCCCATGGGGATTGCTGGACCAGTTTTCCGAGCAGCCGCTCGCGCAGCGCGAGCTGGCGAAAAAAGGCGTCAAGGACTTCGACCTCAGGATGCGGACCAAAGCCGAAGAGGATCCGGTCGTCGCCGCGGCGTCGATCGTTGCGCGCGCCGAATTCCAGCGGCAGATGGGCCTGCTTTCCAAACGATTCGGCGAGAAACTGCAAAAGGGTGCGAGTGCGCTGGTGAAGGAACAAGGGCGCCGGATCATTGAAAAATTCGGCGCGACGGCGCTGGGCGATTTCGCGAAGCTGCATTTTCGTACCGCGTACGAAGTCGTCGCCGCGGCCGGCAAACTCCACGAACTGCCGCTGCGGGAGCCGAAGGAACGCGTCGAGTGGGAGCGGTAGCCCGCATTTTTCAGATTCTGCGTGCCACTCAGGGTTCCTTCGTCTTCGTCCATGATGTCGGCCATCGCAGCTCTCAAGTTCATGCGGGCTAAATGCAAAATGCGCCGGAGGCGCACAAGCCGCCGCGGTTTACCCGCCTCCGGCGGGTTTTGCCCTTAGCCGGGAAATCGTGGAGCGCGCGCCGGCGCACGGCACAAGCGAACACGCTGCGCGTTCGCAGCGGAGCAGAGGGTGAAATTTCCCGGCTAGGCCAGGGCTTTAGAAAAACGACCGGGGGCGGTCGCGATCCCACGTGGTCACCTGCTCGCGATTTTGATCCGTTTCAAATACTCGCGAATGGCGGCGTCCCAATTGCCGATGAATTCGCGAAACGCCTCGTCGGTCATGCCGGAAATGTACGCGTCGCCGGCCGCGGAGAGCCCGGTGTAGCGGTAGCTGACCTCCACGGATTTGCCCGCCCTGGGAGCGCGGGCGTCCCGCCCGCATGCGATGTCCGGTCCGTTTCGGGCATTGCGGGCGTAACGATCATGCGACCGGGGGCGGTCGTGCTCCCATTCAAACGTCACGCAATACGTGACGTGTTCCCCAATGCTTTGCGGGCGAGAAGCCCGCGCTCCCAGGTGCGCCGACGACTTATCGGAATTCTCTCTGGGGAATCGGCGGATCGAAGTGGCTGCGGCATCCTGCCGCAGGTTCATTCGAGAGTGCAGTGAAAACATCTGCGGCTGGAAGCCGCAGCCACTTGCGATGCGGGCGAGACGCCCCAGGGAAACGCCTTCTGTCGCCGGCCGGCTACGCGACGCCTTTGGGCCGGGCGGTGGCGGTTTCGGTTTTCTTCTTTTCGGACTCGGCCAGCGCACGGATGTAGGCGGTGAAGTCCGCGTCCTCGCCCTCGAGCAGATTCGGCAGCGCCTCGCGAAATTCGGAGCGGCGCACCCATTCGCCCATGTAGTCCTCCCACGACTGCCAGAGCCGGCGCGCCTGCTTGTCCATGTCGTCTTCGTACACCAGCAGGTACGCGCGTTCGAAGAGCGAGATGAGGATGCCGAAAATCGCCAGCCGCCGCTCCTTCTGCTCCTCCGTCAAATCGTGGCGAATCCCCTCCTGGCGGAGCAGATGCAGGTCCGCGTTGTCGAGCACGAGCTTCAGGAACTCGCGGTATTCGTCCGACAGCCGCTGGAAAATCTCCTCCTCCTCGTTTTGCCGCTCCTTCCGCTGTTCATACACGAACACCAGAATCGCGAGCGGCAGGCCAAGAACAGTGACGACATAGCTCAGGAGCTCCCACGTTTCACGCATGTCCATGCGAAGCATAGCTAAGTCCTTTTTGAATCAAACACCAGCGAAGGCCGGAGCGCGGATGCTTGCCACCACCGGGGGTGCTGCCATCACATCGCGCCATGAAGCGCCGCCAGCTGCGCGGTTTCGATCTGAAGCAAATCAACGGGGTCAATCACCTCATCGGGGTCGATGAGGTGGGTCGCGGCGCGTTCGCCGGTCCGGTGGTCGCGGCAGCAGTGGTGGTGTCCCGCGATTTTCTGGAAAGCCGCTGGGCGGTGGTGAAGGGCGGCCGGGTGAACGACTCGAAGGTGCTCACGGCCGAGCAGCGGCAGGAACTTTGGGAGGAGTTCGAGAAACTCGCCGCGCAGGGGCAGATTCATGCGCACCACGGCGCGGCGAGCGTGACCGAAATCGAGGAGCTCAACATTCTCGGCGCGACCAAGCTCGCGATGCGGCGGGCGCTGGGAGCGCTGTATCCACCGGAGGCGTTCGAGCCCGTCCGGACCGAACCCGATTTGTTCTCGAGCCTGGAGGAGCGGAAGGCATTTCACCCCGTGGTCTCCGCCCGCATCCTGATCGACGGACTGTCGTTGCGCGGTTTCCCGTATCCACACACCGCATTCATCAATGGCGATGCGCGCTCGCTCTGCATCGCGATGGCTTCGATCGTGGCAAAGGTCCAGCGCGACCGGTTGATGGTGGAGTTGGAAACCCGGTTTCCCGGCTACGGTTTTGCCCGGCACAAGGGCTACGGGACCGAGGACCATCGCGAGGCCGTGCTGCGGCTGGGCAAGTGCACCGAACACCGCGAAGCATTCCTGCGGAAGCTGCTCGCCGTCCGGATCGATCCCGCGCAGATGGATTTCCTGGCGACGCATGATTGACACGAATTTTTGATTCTCGATTTTCGATGCGGGATGCGCGATTCAACCGCGGATCGGCGAGGTTAAGGCAGGAGTAACCGCGAATGGACGCGAATTCACGGAGCCAAGAGATCGTCTGCTGCATTCGCGTTGATTCGCGTTCATTCGCGGTTGATCTCCGGGCATCTTGATTTGGATGCGCATCTCGTCTGATCATTCGCGGGCCGCATTATTCGGATCGCGATTCGCGGGCTGGCCCCATAATCACGATGGTTCTTCGCGCGCGGTTGAAAATCCGCAATCCGCAATCCGAAATTGATCCATGGCTGGCAAAAAACATTCCTCGCTCGACCGCGTGCTCGGCCGGCTCGACGCGCTCGATTCGGTGAATCTGGCGAACCTCGTCCAGCGGCTGGCGCGCGAACGCGCGCTGTTCGAGGAGATTTTCAACACCCTGCAGGAGGGAATCCTCGTCGTGCGGGACAACGGCGCGATCGAGTATGCCAATGCGTCCGCCCACCGGCTGATCGGACTCGGCAACGATGAACTCGCCGGCCAGACGCTGTGGCGGCTCGTGCCCGGATTGCACACGTCGCTCAGTGGCGCGCTGGACGAGCAGGCGGAGATTGACTCCGCTTCGGTGGTCGCGCGCGAGTTCGAGCTGTCCTATCCCGAGCCGCGCATCGTGCGGCTCTACATGGTCCCGTTTCGTGTTGCCGGCGCTGGTGCGCAGTCGCGGCGGTTCGCCGTCATCCTCAGCGACATCACGAAGGAGAAGCAGAGCACCGAGGCGCGGATCGAGAGCGAGCGGACCTCCTCCATCCTCCTCCTTGCCGCCGGCGTGGCGCACGAACTCGGCAACCCGCTGAACTCGCTCAACATTCACCTCCAGCTGATCGAGCGAAAACTGAAGAAATTGAAAGGTTCGCCCGAGTCGGAGGCCCTGGCGGAATCCGTGCAGGTCTGCCGTGATGAAGTCGCTCGGCTCGACGGCATCATCACGAATTTTCTCGATGCCATCCGCCCGCGCGCGCCGGACCTCAGCGAGACGAACCTCATGGATGTGCTGGCCGACGTGCTGCGGTTCCAGCAGCGCGAGATTGCCGACCGCGGCATCGAGGTGGAGGCGGAATCCTCGACGCTCCCCATCGTCCTCGCGGATCGAAACCAGCTGAAGCAGGTCTTCTTCAACATCACGAAGAACGCGATGGAGGCGATGGGCGGCGGCGGAAAGCTCAAGATCAAGACGCGGGTCGACGACGATTTCGTTTACCTGCTGTTCGCCGACAGTGGCAGCGGCATCAAGCAGGAGGATCTCATCCGGCTCTTCGAGCCGTACTACACGACGAAAGCCGGCGGCCACGGGCTCGGGCTGATGATCGCGCAACGCATCATGCGCGAACACGGGGGCCAGATCGGACTGGAGAGCAAGGAAAGTATCGGCACCGTGGTGACGCTGCAATTCCCGCGCAAGGATCGCCGGGTGCGGATGCTGCAAAGCTAGCCCGCATTTTTCGCTCCGCGGCACCGCAGCCGTAACCAAAGCGATGGGGAATCTTGAAATCGGTCATCGGTCATCTGAAATCTGTCATGGGGAAAAACCGACGGATTGGAAATTGCCCGATGCCAGATGCCCGATTACCAGATTATCGAGGTGGCTGCCCTTTCGCTGCGGCCCCCCGTGCCGCGTCAAGAAGTGCGCGGCTAGCCGGGAAATTTCACACTCCACTCTGCGCCGACAACACCGCGTGTTCGTGGGTAACATCTGCCATTGGCGCCCGTGACCATTTCCCGGCTTTGGCAAGACCGCTCCTGCGGTCTTGCTCTTAGCCCGCATGAACTTGAGATCTGCGATGGCCGATATCGTGGCCAAAGGAGAAGGAACACTGAATGGCACGCAGACTGTGAAAAATGCGGGCTACGGCAGGTTCGTGTGCGACGCGCCGTTGCTCTCACCGACGGACGAGGCGGCGGGAGAGGAGACGGACGAAGACGACGAGGAAGAACCCGAATACGACGACGATGAGCCAGATGAGCCGGACGATGAGTTGCTGTAGGAGGACGACGAGGACGACGACGAATGGTAATCCGAGCTCGAGTTGCGCCAGCCCGGCTCGATGATGTTTCTCGGCGCACGCACCGGCCGGTCACTCGACGACAGATGCCCCTGCTGATGGCCTTGCGTGCCGGCAAACACCGGCGCGACATCGTTGTTTGCCGGCGGATCGCGGCGCGGTCCGACCGTCGATGGCGGCAGGGGGTGGAACGTTCCCGTGGGCGTGTCGTAAATGTAGCCGTCGGAGTAGCGATCGTAGCCGTTGTAGCCGTTATAGCCATAGTACCCGCCATGGCCATAAGAGTAGGTCGACGACATGCCCGGGTGGTACATTCCCGTGTACGAGTACGCGGGTGAGCTTGCCAGCGTGCGCCGCGGATTGGCCCGAAAACCAAGCACGACGGCGCGGCCGCTGTGTTCCGGATCCAGCGGGTCGGGCGAAAAATTGACGCGGATGATCATGTCCGCGAGCGCCAGGTCGGTCACGAGCACGGCGCCCTTCGCCGCCAGCGCCTTCACCGCCACGGCCTGGATGGCAGCCCATTGGGCCGGGGTGGGCTGCAGCCCGCCGTCCACCGTCACCGCAAGCGCGAAGGCGCGAGGTCGATACGCCTCGCGAGTCGAGCGGCGTTGCGTGACGCAACCCGCGAGCAGAATCGCCGCGACACCCAGCGCGACGGAGAGGATCGACGAACGCTTCATGGTGGGGAAGGGCTGGAGCGGCAGCGGCCGCGAGTCGTACTAAACACCGATTGCGAGCGGCAGCAAGCCGATTGCCGGGCGGCGTGCGGCTTGGGAGCGCGGGCATCTCGCCCGCAGGTTGGATCGGAATGAACTCGATTGTGTAGACGGGTTGGCACGCTGGGTTCCGTCAAAGTGGCTGCGGCATCCTGCCGCAGATCGGATCGGAAGCACAAGCAGACGATCGGTGGATCGAAATTTCCAGCGTCGTCACCTCCGCTGCTACGAAAGCCGGACGGAAATCCGAGCCATCTGCGGCAAGGATGCCGCAGCCACTCAGCATTGCGGGCGAGACGGCCGCGTTCGCGGGCGGAGCTACTTTTTTGGCGTGGGCGGCGGAGGGTCGAACTCCTTGCGGAGCGACGCAGCGATCACGTTCTTCACCTTCACGACCTGTAATTCCTTCTTGCCGCCGTAACGCACCTCCAGCTTCAGCGGGATCTCATCACTCGTCACGCCGAGCTGGGACACCATCGGATCGAGTACTCCCTTCGCTCCGGGCGCGAGCGTCAGCTTCGGCGGGCGCACGGCAAAATTGCCCAGATACGAATTCACCTCCGTCACTTCGATTTCCATCGGCTCGGGCGTGCGGTTCTCGAACTCGACCCGCAGCGTGACGGGCGGCATCGGGCTGCCGGCGGCGCGGCGCGCCATCGCCTGCCGCACGTACTCCTTGATCGCCTCCTTCTGTTCCTCCTCGGAGTCGCCGTAGATGTTGTAGACCTCGGTGAACGGATTTTCATCGTCCCGCCGTCCGCGCCGGCCGAACTCGTCGTCTCCGCTGCCACGCCGGGTGCGGCCGCGACCGGGCGTGCCGCGATCGAAACCGCGGCTGACGGTCGCCACCGCGGTCACCTTGCCATCGAGGAATGAACCTTCCCCCTTCATCGCGACCGGCCGTTCAACGGCTGTGCCCTTCTGGGCCTCTTCCATCATCAGGTCGCGCGGTCCGCTTTGCGTCCGGCAGCCGGTGCCGACGATTGCGAGCGAAGCGCTGGCAGCAATCACGGCGAGACTCGGGAAATACACCATTTTTTTCATGGGGAACAAGCGTTGTGGCAGCGAGCGGAGGCGAACGTTCCATCGATTGCAAGAATGTGCACCCGCGACCCCGAATCTTTCTGGCCTTCGCCCCGTCTTGCTGCTGACACACTATGCCGCACCCATGGAATCAACTGCAGCCAATGCACTCGCGGACCTCGTCCGGCGGGCGCAGAAAGGAGACGAAGCCGCCCAGCGGGAGCTCATCGTGAGCTACCAGCATCGGGTTGCCGGCTTCGTTTACGCCATGACGGGACGCAGTGATTACGTCGAGGACCTCTCGCAGCAGGTGTTCATCAAGATGATCCGCGCGCTGGATCGGCTTCAGGCACCGGCGCAATTCGAATCGTGGCTCTTCCGTCTGGCGCGCAACACCTGCATCGATCAGCTGCGGCGCCAAAAATTGCGTCGCATCTTTTTGCCCTTCGGCGAGGAACACGAAAACATTCCGGAGCCCGCCGGCGCCGTTGACACCGAGGAGCTGGACGCGCTCCGTCATGCCCTGGCCCAGCTCAGACCGCAGGATCGCGCGTTGCTGGCATTGGTGCAGGAAGGCCGCAGCCATGCCGAGATCGGCGAGATCCTGTCTACCAGCGTGGCCGCGGTGAAGGCTCGCCTCCACCGGGCACGTGAACATCTTCGAGAACACTATCAACCCCACCATGAAACCTGAACCACACGCCTGGCAGGCGCTCCAGGATCATGCCGCGCGGCAGCTGCGCGGCGGATTTGCAGACCGCGTGCTCCGTTCGGCGCACGGCCCCACCGCCGAATCGTGGCAACAGCTCTTCGCACTCGGCGCGGTGCAGCTGCGCATTGGATTTGCGGAGCGCGTTCTGCGTGCCGCCCGGAACGTTCCCGGAGTCCCGTCGTTCCTCGACCAGTTCGTGCTGAGTGCCGGCACTGCCGCGGTCTGCGCGCTCGCCGTTTTCCTCATCCAGTCGCACAACACGGAAATCGAGAACGAACAGAACCTCGCGAGCTGGCAGCAAATCGCGATGGTCGCGCAGGACGTCGATGGGGGACTATGACGCAACGGCTGTTTATCGCCCTGCTGACGGTCATCGTCTTCGTCGCCGGTTATGCCACGCGAGCCTGGACGAGCCGCTCCCAGCACGTGCCGCCACCGCCGGCGGCGCTGGCGAATGAATACGCCACCGCCGTGTCGTCACGGGCGGATGGCAAGTACAAGTCCGCAGAACTCGATCGCGCGAAACTGGTGGCCGAAATCGAAAAAATCCGGCCGCAAATCGAGGCGTATCGCACGCAGGTCGATGAAATTTACGCCGAGTTCGATCGCGAGTTCGCCCTCCTGTTGAACCCGCCGCAGCGGGAAAAATTCAATGCCCAGCAAAAGCGCTGGCATGAGTACCGCACGCGCGGTCAGAAAGACCGCAAGCCGCTGAGCGACGAGGATATCATGCGCGCTCGCGAGCGGCCGCTGACCGAGGTCTACTGGATGGTGACCGTCACACCCCGGCTCGAGCGGCTGACGAAGGAATACACCCTCGACGCCAACCAGCAGACGCAGGCCCGCGCGTTGCTCTCACTGCGGCGGAACAAATTCAGCGCGTTGCTCGATTCGACGCCGCATCCAAGCATCCGGCTGAGCCGGCTTGCGCCGCTCATCGAGCGCGTCGCGGCGCCGCAAGGCGCGCCGAAAGCGAAGTAGGGGCGCGGTGCGCGTAGGATTGCGGTGCCCCTGTCGCAGGTGGCGCGCTCGCCGCGCCACGACGTCACTTCGAACGTCCTTCCGGCCGGCAACCCCGCCGCGCTTGGCTTGACCGGCGGCGATTGCACCGCGTCAATGTGACGCATGGTGCCGAGCGTGCTGATCGTCGACGACGAGAAACACACCCGCGAAGGGTTGCAGCAGGCGTTGGGCGAAAACTACGACGTCAGCGTGGCCGGGAACGCCGATGAGGCCTTCAACCTCATGGACGCGCAGCCATTCGACGTGATCGTCACGGACCTGAGGATGCCGGGGAAGTCGGGTTTGAAGATCATCGACAAGGCGCTGTCGCTGGCGCACCGGCCCGCGGTGCTGATGATGACGGCGTACGGCAACATCGAAACGGCAGTCGAGGCGATGAAGCGCGGCGCGGTCGACTTCCTGACCAAGCCCGTGAACATCGAGCGGCTGGAGGTGCTGATTCAGCGCGCGCTCAAGACCCGTACCCTCGAGGTCGAAGTGCAGCAGTTGCACGAGCGGCTCGACGACAAGTTCAAGCTCGAGGGCATTGTCGGCACGTCGCAGAAGCTGCACGACGTAATTGACAAGGTGAAGCTGGTGGCACCTTCGCGCGCGACGATTCTCGTCGAAGGCGAATCCGGCACGGGCAAGGAACTGATCGCGCAGGCCATCCACCAGGCGAGTTCGCGCGCGCGCGCGCCGTTTGTGGCCGTGCACTGCGCGGCGCTCTCGGAAAACCTGCTCGAGAGTGAACTGTTCGGCCACGAGCGCGGTTCGTTCACCGGCGCGACCGAGCGACGGATCGGGCGTTTCGAGTCGGCCATCGGGGGCACGCTGTTCCTGGACGAGATCGGCGAAATCTCCCCGTCGACCCAGGTCAAGCTGCTGCGCTTTCTCGAAACGAAATCGATCGAGCGCGTCGGTGGTTCGAAGCCGATCGAACTCGACGTGCGGCTCGTGGCGGCCACAAACCGCAATCTCGAACAGCTGGTGCGGGAGGGGAAGTTTCGGGAGGATCTCTTCTTCCGGCTGAACGTGGTGCGGATCACGATGCCGCCGCTGCGCGATCGGCCGGAGGATGTGCCGCTGCTGCTCGCACATTTCATCCGGATTTTTTCCGAGGAGAACAGCGTGCCGCCGCTGACGGTCGAGCCGGGCGCATTGCGCACCCTCCAGGCGTATCCATGGCCTGGAAACATCCGCGAGCTGCGGAATTTCTGCGAGAATGCAGTCGTCCTGCGGCGGGGCGGCAGCCTGACCGAGTATGACCTGGAACCCAAGTTCCGCGGCGAGGCGGCGCGGATGGGATCGGCGCCCGGCACGACCTCCGGCACCACATTGCCGGCGAGCGCATCGCTTTCCGTCGAGGAGAACGAAAAACGGCTGCTGCGCGAGGCGCTGCTGAAGGCCCGCGGCAACCGCACGAAGGCTGCCGAATTGATGGGCGTCAGCCGCCGTACGCTTCACCGCAAGATCGCCCAATGGCCCGGGCTCGACGTGACGGACAAATGACAGACTTCGCATGAGCCGCCCGCGGACCGCGCAGGAATTCATTCACTGGCTCGAAGTGGGAGGGGGCGCCCGCTGGATTCGCTTCGGGGCGCTGCTCGCGGCGACGCTGGCCCTTTCGCTGCTGGTCGCCTGGAAACAATTCCGCGGCCCGGTCACCGAGTCGACCCTTGGGCAGGCGGTGACGGGCCGGCAGCTCGCCCGCGGCGCCGGTTTCACCACGCTGGTCAATTACCCGCAGACCGCGGCGTTCCTGGGCGGGCGCGGCCGGCGGTTTGATCCCGGACAGCCGTATCCAGAGCTGCACCACGCGCCGTTGTACCCGCTGGTCGTCGCCGGCGCGCTGCGGCTGGTGCCCGAAAAACGCCGGGACGAGCTTTTTGCCCACGCGCCGGTGCCGCCGGATGGCTTTCGCGGCGATTACCTTTTGCTCGCATTGAACCTCGTGCTGTTGTGGCTTGCCGCCGTTGTCACCTACGACCTGGGCCGGCGCGTTTTCGAGCCGCGCGTCGGCGCGGTCGCGGCCTTCAGCGTGCTTCTCTCCGTTTCGATCTGGCAGCAGACGGTGGCGGTGAACGGCACCGCGCTGCTCATGCTCCTGGCAGTATCCGCCTTCTGGGTCTGGCACCACGCCGAACAGGCGGCGCAGCGGCTCGAGCCACACGCCGGCGATGCCGCTGAACCGATTGATCCCGCGAGCGGATCGCGAGCGCGGCTTCACGGCTGGCTGACGGCACTCGGCGCCGTGACCGGACTGCTGTTCCTCGCCGAGTATTCTGCCGGCTGCCTCGTCCTGGTGGCGATCGGCTATGCCGTGTTGCGGTTCCAACGCGCCGCGCGCTGGACGGCAGGCGCGATCATCGTGGCCGGTTTTCTGGTGGTCGCCGCACCGTGGATCGCGCGAAACGTGGCCCTGACCGGCCACCCGGTCGCATTTGCGCGGGACAACATTGCCTTGAAGGCCGGCGATCCGACGGCGGAGCCGGCGATGTTGCGCGCGGCACTTTCGACGGAGCGGCCGGCCATCGATCTGAAGAAGCTCGGCAACAAGACGCTTACCTCGCTGCAGGAAAATCTGAAGAGTCGGATCTGGTCCGGAGGGGCCATGTGGCTCGCCGCCTTTTTCGTCGCGGGCTGGCTGTATCGATTCCGTTCGGCGTCGGCGAACCGGATGCGGTGGGTCTTCACGGTGGCTTTCGCCGTGCTCCTTGTCGCCCAGGCATCGTTGAACTCGGGGGAGAGCGATCGGTTTGCCGCCGTCTGGCTGGCTCCGCTGATCATGGTGTTTGGCGCCGGGTTCTTCTTCGTCCTGCTCGGCAGCAATGCCGTGCTCTCCCAGTGGCCGCGGACCGTGACCGCGGTGCTGCTCGTGGCCCAGGCCCTGCCGCTGGCGCACGATGCGCTCGAGCCGCGACGTCTGCATTTTCAGTATCCGCCGTATTTCCCCGCGCTTTTCCTCGGCATGCGGCAGGAACTCCAGCGCCGCGAGGCGGGCGAGCGGTTCGGCATCATGGCGGACGTGCCGGCCGGCGTGGCGTGGTATGCCCAGACGCGCGCCTGGGCCCAGCCGCCGCGCATGCGCGATTTCTATGCCATCACGCTGGAGCAGCCGGTCGGCGAATTGCTCCTCACGCCCCGGACACTCGACCGGCCGTTTTTCTCCGAATTGAACGCCCGTCCGGTGCTGCCCGGCGCGCTCAGCGCGGTGCCCAATCGCTTCGGCGAATGGGGCGAGGTTTATGCCGGATTGCTGACCGGCGCCCTGCCGCGCGAATTCCCCCTCGGCTCACCCCAAAAACTTGCGGAAAACCTGTACGTTCTGCTAAATCCCGCGTTGCCTCCGGTCCGGGGAAATTAATTGCGTCGTCCCGCGGATTCCAACTACCGTCCGCGTCCGTGCCCCGGCTTCCCTCCCAGACGCTCTTGCTGTGCTTCGCCATTGGCGGCCTTGTCGCCGCCCTACCGGTGCGCGCCGTGTATGCCCCCGTGCCCGAACGCGATCAGGGCAAGGATCTCACGGTGACGGTGCGGGCGGGCGTCGCTTACGACTCGAATCTTTTCGGTGCGCCGCCGAAGGGGTCGCTGCCCGTCCTGCCGGGACAACCGCCCCACGTGGGTCCCCTTGACAGCATCGTTTGGACCTTTGCGCCGCACGTGGCCTACAACGCGTCGCTGACGGACCAGACGTTCATGTCCGCCGCCTACGGTCTCACGCTCGATTATTTTCAGGATCGTCCGGGCGACAAACTGCTCGACAGCCACGATGTCGCCCTGCGCGTGGCGCACGCCGTTTCGAAGTCCACGACCCTCGATGTCAACAACGTGCTGACGGTCGCGCGCAACCCGGAGGCGCTGCTGCCGGGCATCGCGACTTTACCGGGCGTGGCGGCCGAGGACCGTTCCGCCAATCCGGATCAATCGTTCACCCGCAACCAACTCGACGGCCGTTTCAATACGCCGCTGAACGCGAAGCTCGGCGCGACGGTGAAGGCACGATCGGTCTTATTCGATTATCGCAACGCGCAGCTCGGCCGCAGCCTCGATCGGCTCGAGAACCTTTACGGCGTGGCCGGGGATTATGCGATTCTGCCCGAGGTCAAGGCCGTCGCCGAATACCGTCACCAGGATGTTTATTACCGGAAATTCGGCGAGGCGAAGAACAAGCGCTCGGATTACCTGATGGGTGGCGCCGATTACGAGGTGGCGAAGAAGATGAGTGTCAGCGGACGTCTTGGCGCCGAATGGCGGCAGCGCGCAGGCGAGCGCAGCAGCACGTCGCCGTTCGCGGAATTGTCAGGCAAATATGACTACAGCCGCGAATCGTTCGTGATCGGGGGATACGCGTACACGTTCGACGAGACGTCGGACACCGTTCGCTTCACCGACATGAAGGTGAACCGGTTTTTCCTCAACCTGCAGCATAGCCTCACCGCGCTGATCGTCGCGTCCGCCTCGGCGTCCTACGAGCCCTCCGAGTTGCAGGGACGCCGCGGACAGGCGGACATCGATGAGAAAACCAGCCGGTTCGGCGGCGCACTGAGCTACCTGCCGACCAAGAACTGGATCCTTTCGGTGAGCTATGATTATGACCGCGTCCGCTCGGATGATCCGGCGCGCGGCATGCGCCGCGAGCGAGTGGGCCTGAACGCAATCTACGCGTTCTGAGCGGGTCCCACCGCCGCCGCCATGGCTCTTGCCAACGCCATCAAGGATACCGCGTCGCTGGCGGACTTCCTGCAAATTCTTCGCCTCCGCAAGGCGCTGATCATCCTGATTCTCGCGCTGGTGGTCATCACCGCCGCCGCGGTCACGGCCTTCCTGCCGCGCTGGTATCTGGCGACGACCAAAGTCCGGGTCGAAAAACCCGAGGGCGAGGTGAAGCTGTTCCAGGCGCAGAGCAGCAACAGCTACGACCCGTATTTCCTGCAGGATCAGTTCAAGATCATGCAGTCGGAAAAAATCCTCTATCCCGTGATCGAAAGGCTGGGGCTGGGCGCCAAGCTCGCGGCCGACATGGGATCGCCGGTGCCGCTGCCGCCGGCCGTGGCATATCGGCGGCTCCTGGACAAGATGCTGCGGCTCGAATCGCAGCGCAGCTCGTCGCTGATCGAGATCAACGTTTACGCGCAGGCACCGCAGCTCGCGGCCGACATCGCGAATGAGATTGCGCGCACGTATTCCACCGATCGCATCGCGCTCGCCACCTCCGAGCAGCGCGAGGGCCTGGCGCATCTCCGGCAGGAACTCAACAAGCAGGAGGAGATCGTCCGGCTCCAGCGCGACTACGTCGAGAAGGTGCGGAAGGACCTGAACATCTCGGGCGTCGATCTCAACGCGCGCTACTCCGACATGGAGATCGAGTCGCTGCGGCAGATGCAGAACACGCTGCTCGCGCTGCGTGTCGACACCATCGGGCGGAAGACGAAGTGGGAGCTGTTCAAGTCGATCGCGACCGAAAACCGGATCGGCCTTGTGAATTCCGAGCTGATTCCCGATCAGAACATCCAAAATCTTCTCCAGGCCTACCTGATGTCCGATCAAAAGGTGACGCAGCTCAAGGGACGGCTGGGCGAGGCGCACCCGGAGCTGGTCTCCTCCATCGAGGCGCGGGGCAAGATCAAGGAGCAGCTCGACGCGCAGCTGGCGGGATACGAGCGCTCGCTCGAGATTGCCTACAAGGAGGCGCAGGCGCGGGTGGCCGAACTGGAGCGCCAGCTCGACCAGGCGAAGATCGGCCAGATTCTTTCGGCACGGGAGAGGATGCGGCCGTTCGAGGAAGCAGCCCAGAAACTCGAGGATGAAACCCGGCTGTTCACGACGTTGAAGCTGACGCTGCGGCAGCGGGAGATCGATTTCCAGGTCCCGAAAAAGACGATTGAGATTCTGAATACGGCGGAAGCGCCGCGTTTTCCGAGCCGGCCCAACTGGCTCCTCAACCTCACCTTCGCGTTTCTCTTCGGTGGCGTCTTCTCCGTCGGCGTCGCCGTGATGCTGGAGTATTTCGACACCAGTTTCCGCAACGTCGCCGACGTGGAAACGCGGCTGCGGCTGCCGGTGCTCGGCGTGATCCCGTTTGCGCGTGATCCGATGGGAAAGCAGGGCGACGACCCGGCGGAATTGGAGCCGTACCGCGTCCTGCATACGAACCTCAACCTGGCGCTCAAGCCGGGCCAGCCGCATGCGGTGGTCATTTTTTCGGCCGGTCCGGGCGAAGGCAAATCCACGACCCTGCACCGCGTCGCCGCGCTGATGGGCGCGGGCAGCGAGCGCGTGATCCTGATCGACTCCGACCTGCGGCGGCCGACCCAGCACCGGCTGGCGGGCCGGCCAAAGGAGCCGGGTCTGAGCGAACTGCTGCTCGGCCAGAAGACGATCGACGAGGTGGTGCAGAAGAACATTTCGCCGGGCCTGGACTTCATCCCCAGCGGCAGCGCGACCAATTTCACGCTCAGCCTGATTTATGGGAACCGGCTGCGCGACGTCATCGCGACGCTGCGCGGGCGCTACGACAAGATTGTCTTCGATTCGCCGCCCATCATCGGCGTGAGCGACGCGAGCGTCCTGGTCAGCTCGGTCGACGCGGCGGTGCTGCTCATCCAGCACCGGCGGAATCCACAGAGCATGGTGTTGCGGGCGCAGCAGATCGTCGAGGGCTTGAAGACCCCGCTGATCGGCGTGGTGCTGAACCAGGTGCCCGCGAACGCCGGGGGCGACTACGGGTATTATACAAGCAACTACGCGTATTACAGCGATGGATCCGGCGGCAAGTCGCGGCGATCCGAGCGTTCCGCGCGTCGCGCCGCCGCGGCGGCGGAGGGCGATCGGCTGGTGTTGCGGGAGCCGGATCGAAAAGAGTAGAAGAGCGGCGAGCCAATCCTGCCCGTGATGCCACCGAACCATGAGAATTCGAGGCGGCACGTGAAATGGCGCGGTGAGCCTCGGTCGCGATTTTTACCCCTCGCGTCGCCGGCAGGGGCGCGGCGGATTGCGGTCATCACCCTTTTCGCCGCGGCGGCGAGCGCGGTGTTCGCGGCGGATGCCGTGCGGATCGTCGGCACTGATTTGCTGGGCGTGGAATTTTCGAAGGCGCTCTACGAGTATTCCGGCCGGAGTCAGCTGCGCATCGTGCTCGCCCTCGATGGCAGCCGGCCCGCCTTGGAGGAACTGAAAACGAATCGCGCCGACGTTGCCCTGCTCGTGCTGCCGGAGGGCGAAACTGAACCGCTCGCTGCGTGCGATACGCTCGTCCTCGGTTACCATCCGATCGTCATTTTGTCCCCGGCCGCATGCCCGCTCGCGAACGTCGGCATGGACCAGCTCGCGGCGGTTTTTGGCGCTGGTTCGAAATCCGTGCGCTGGGCGGAATTCGGCGCGGCGGCAGGGTGGGCGAAAGACCCGGTCGAGCTCTGGGTGGCCGAGACCGGCGTCGGGCTTGCGCCGGAACTCTTCAAGCAGGCCGTGCTCGACGGGCGGGGCTTCCGCCCTGGTATCCGGCGTTATGCGGACCAGGCGGAGTTGGGTGCGCTTTTCGGCGAAACCAGTCGCGTGCTGGTCATCGCATCGTCCGTCCCCGCCGCGGGCATGCGGGCGAAAGTGCTGGCGGTTTCCCGGCGGGCCTTTGAACCAGCGGCACTGCCGACTGCGGCCGCGTTGCACGACGGCAGTTATCCATTGCGGTTGACATTGCGGCTGGCGGTCCGGCGCGAGGTGGCGGCGCGTCTGACGCCGCTCGTCGCGATGCTCGTCGGCGATGCGGGCGCCGTGGTACTCGATCGCTCCGGATGGGTGCCGTTGCCGCCCTCAGTTCGTGCGCAGCAAGTGCTTGTGTGGTCGCGCCGGTGAGTGTGGGAAAGAACGGAAAATAGCTGTTGACGGCGAAATCACCGCGCCTACTCCTTTGCACTCTGCTTTGCGGGCGTAGCTCAGTTGGTAGAGCACCACCTTGCCAAGGTGGACGTCGAGAGTTCGAGTCTCTTCGCCCGCTCCATTTTTCCAGGACCCCAGGCGACCCAAGTGGTTGCTTGGGGTTTTGTTTTGGAATCTTACTTCGAGTGCCGACAAGAAAGGTCCTGGCCGGGAAATTTCCTACCGCGGCAGCCGCAACCAATGGAAATGGGCGTGAGTCACAGAGGGCACAGAGGCCAGACAAGAGGCCACAGAGTCGAGCTCCCGCATATCAATAAATGCCTTGCTCCGTGACCTCCGTGTTCCCTCCGTGACCTCTGTGTCTCAGGTTTGGAGGCAGGGGTTTGGTTGCGGCCACCGTGCCGCGTTGGGGAAAATGCGGGCTAGTGATGGCACTTGCGACCGACGCTCGTTTGCAGCGGGATATGCGAGATCGCGCCGGATCCCCGCGGCCAAACTTGCGGCGCAGTTGCCAGCTGTCGCCATCCAAGAAATTCCTTCGCTCATGCTCTGGATCGCCCCCTCTGAAAAAGACCCTGACCACACCGCGCTGGAAAAACGCCTCTGGGACGCCGCCAATCAACTGTGGGCCGGCGCGGGCCTGAAACAATCCGAATACTCCGAGCCGGTTCTCGGCCTGATTTTTCTGCGGTTCGCCGAAGTCCGCTTTGCCAACCAGCGCGCGAAGCTGGAAAAAGCCGGCGCCTCCTCCCGACGCGGCAGCCGCATGGATGAACCCGCCGCCTATCACGCCGAGGGTGTCCTTTTTCTGCCCGGCCAGGCCCGGTTTGATTTCCTATTAAATCTGCCCGAGGGCACGAACATGGGCACGAAAGTCAACGAGGCCATGCGCGGCATCGAGAAGGACAATCCGCACATGGCCGGCGTGCTCCCCAAGAGTTACCAGATCTTCGATTCCCGCCTGCTCGCCGAATTGCTCAAGACCATCTCCACCATCCCGGCCACGCTGGTCGGCGACGCCTTCGGCAAAATCTACGAATACTTCCTTGGCACCTTCGCCATGAGCGAGGGCCAGAAAGGTGGCGAGTTCTTCACGCCCCCCAGCATCGTCAGCCTGCTGGTCGAAATCCTCGCTCCCTTTCACGGGCGCATTCTCGATCTGGCCTGTGGCTCCGCCGGCATGTTCGTCCAGAGCGCCCGCTTCGTCAGCGCGCACCGGAAAAATCCGGCCAACGAACTTTCCATTCATGGACAGGAGCGCGTGGACGCCACCGTACGCCTGGCCCGGATGAATCTCGCGGTGCATGGCCTCGAAGGCGAAATCAAACAGGGCAACGCCTACTACGAAGACCTGCACGATGCCGTCGGGCGGTTCGACTACCCTCACCCGGCCTCTCCCAAGGGGAGAGGAGGTCGAGCCGCCCGCCAAGGCCGGTGGGCCATGAGCCTGCGCCCGGGGCAGGTGAATCTGAAGATGAATTGAAGCCATGAATACCCTCCGCCAACTCGCCGCTGAACCGCCCACGTTGCCCACGCGCACGGCTTGGTATCTCGCGGACCTCGGCGAGGCGCGCGGCAAACAGGAGTTGTTCACCCACCAGTCTCCGCAAAAACTGAAACTGCTCCGTGAACACGCGCTCATCGAAAGCGCTGTTTCCTCCAACCGCATCGAGGGTGTTGAAGTGGACAAGTCGCGCATCGGCACGCTGATGTTCGGCAAGCCCACGCTCCGCGACCGCGACGAGGAAGAGGTGCGTGGCTATCGCGACGCGCTGAAACTCATTCACGAGCGCGGCCCAAAACTTCCCATTTCTGAAGCCACCATCAAGAAGCTCCACAAACTGTGTCGCGGCGAAATCTGGGATGCCGGCGCTTACAAAGAGAAGGACGTGGACATCATCCAGACCTACCCCGATGGCCACAGCCGCGTCCGCTTCAAAACGGTCCCCGCAAAACAAACACCCAAAGTGATGGCGGAGATGATCGAACTCTGGCAGCGCGGCGTGCGGGAAAAATGGGTTCACCCACTCGTGCTGGCCGCCGCGCTGAATCTTGATTTTCTTTGTATCCATCCGTTCCGCGACGGCAATGGCCGCGCGTCGCGCCTGCTTTTTCTCCTGGCGTGCTACCATTGCGGTATCGAAGCCGGGCGTTACATCAGCCTCGAACGCATCATCGAGGGCGACAAGGAGCGCTACTACGAAGTCCTCGAACAGAGTTCAAAGCGCTGGCACGAAGGCAAACACGACTCGTGGCCGGCGATGAACTTCCTGCTCTTCATCCTGACGCAGGCGTGCAAGGAGTTTGAACAGCGCGTCGGGCAACTCAAGTCACCACGCGGCGAAAAGACTGCGCTCGTTGAGGAAGCCATCGCCCGACAAACCGGACAATTCAGCCTGTCTGATCTGCAAAACGCCTGTCCGGGTGTGAGCGTGGACCTCATTCGCAGCGTCTTGAAGCGGCTTAAAGGCGTGTCCGTTGAATGTCTGGGCCGTGGGCACACCGCAAAATGGAGGAAAAGAGCCAAATAGGTAGTACCCATTTAATCGGGTAGTGAATCAGGTATTAACTCGAAATCAGTTAACTGAAAAATTTTGCACGGTTCATGTCCGCCCACGCTTTCACCGAAGACCAACTGGTCGAGCAGCCCGCCCTTGGGTTGTTCGCAGAACTTGGCTGGAGCACGGTGTCGGCGATGGAGGAAATATTCGGCTCTGCCGAACCCTCACCTGTCCCTTCGGGCCACCCTCTCCCAGTGGGAGAGGGATGGGGTGAGGGTCGCGCAGCGTTGCAGCGCGAGACGAAGGGCGAGGTGGTGTTGGTGCCCCGATTGCGCGCGGCGTTGGAGCGGTTGAATCCCGCGCTGCCGCCCGAGGCGATCAACGCCGGAGAGAAATTCGTCGCCAACGTGACACGTCTGATTTCACCGCCGGCGAGGCGCGGAGCCGCCTCGTAAGCCATGTCGCTCCACCCGGAAGACGTCGCGATCTACCACATCACGGATGTGGAGAATTTGCCGGGCATTCTTGCGGAAGGCGGCCTGCACTCCGACGCGGCAATGGCCCGGCGCCATCCGACTGTCATCGGGTACGATCATATCAAGCAGCGCCGGCTGCAGGAATTAAGCGTGTTCAGCTGCGGCATGCGGTTCGTCGGGGAATTCGTGCCGTTCTATTTCTGCCCGCGTTCGCCGATGCTTTATACGATCAACCAGGGCAACACCGGCCGGCCCGCCGGTTGCCAGAGCACAATTGTCCATCTCGTGAGCACGGTCGCGGCGGGCGTCGGCTTGGGCAGTGCGTGGGCGATAAGCGATGGCAACGCCGGCGCGTCCTACACGTCGTTTAGTTCCGAACTGAACGCACTGGAGTCGCTGGATTGGGATGCGATTCGCGCTGTAAGCTGGAAAGGCCGCACGCATCAAAAGTCGGCCGAATTGCTCGTGGCCGATTTCTACCCATGGATGGCGATCCACAAAATCGGTTGCCACAACGGGGAGGTTGCGAATCAAGTGGCGGCGCTGCTCCGCGATCAACCGCACCGCCCGCTGGTGGAAACAAAACCGGAGTGGTATTATTGACGCGTCGATGATCACGATCACCCAAGGCAACCTGCTCGAAGCGCCCGCGGAGGCGCTCGTGAACACCGTCAACACCGTGGGCGTGATGGGCAAGGGCATCGCGTTGCAATTTCGCCAGGCCTACCCGGAGATGTTCCGCGCCTACGAAAAAGCATGCGCGACCGGCGAGGTGCGGTTGGGGCAGGTGCAGGTGTTCGACCTCGGCGGTCTCGCGGGTGGCCCGCGATGGATCATCAATTTTCCGACGAAGAAGGACTGGCGGTCCCGCAGCCGGATCGGCGACATCGAATCGGGCCTCGCCGATCTCGTGGCGACGATCAAGCGGCTGGAAATTCGCTCCATCGCGGTACCGCCGCTAGGCTGCGGCAACGGGGGCCTGGACTGGCAGACCGTGCGACCGCGCATCGAAGCCGCGATGGCGGAGGTTCCTGAGGTGAAGGTATTGCTCTTTCCGCCGATGGGGAGTCCCGACGCCGGAGCGATGCCGAATCGCACGAAGAAGCCGCGCATGACTGCCGGTCAGGCAACGTTGATCGCCTTGATGAATCGTTACCTCAAGGGACTGCTTGATCCGTTCGTCAGTCTGCTCGAGATCCACAAGCTGATGTACTTTCTGAAGACGGCCGGTGAGCCGCTGGAGAAATTGCAGTTCGAACAGGGACGTTACGGTCCGTACTCGCCGACCCTGCGTCACGGGTTGGTCCGGATGGAAGGCCACTACACGCGCGGCTATGGCACGGGCGACGACGATCCGGCGACACCCATCGAGTTGCTGCCGGGGGCGATCACCGAAGCGGAGGACTTTCTGACCGGAAGTGGGGAAACCGGAGCGCGGATGGATCGCGTGGCCGCACTGATCGAGGGCTTTGAGGACGCCTACGGGTTGGAACTATTGAGCTCGGTGCACTGGGTGATGCAGCACGATGCGGCGGCGTGTGCGAACGCAGACGCCGCCATTGCGGCCGTCCATGCGTGGAACGAACGCAAACGCCGGCTGCTCAAACCCGAACATCTCAGGAAAGCCTGGGAGCGACTGAAGGCCCAACGCTGGGATGAGCTGATCGCAGCGTAATGAAACGTTCCTGCCTGCTTCGGCCGGCGCTCTTTGGCGCCTTTCTCTTCGCGTTTGGCGGCAGCGCCGGCGCCTCACCATCGGACGCGTTTGTCGTCGATTACAGCCGGAGCCCGCACGCGGTGCTGCGACCGCTGCCCTTTGATGCGGTCCAGTGGACCAGCGGCTTCTGGGCTGAGCGCCATCGCCAGCTCTGCGACGTGACGCTCAACGAGTCGTGGAAACTGCTGGCGGATCCCGAGGCCGGCCACGTGCTTGACAATTTCCGACTCGCCGCGCGACCGGGCGCCGGGGGATATGTCGGCACTACGTGGCAGGACGAGTGGGTGTACAAGTGGATCGAGGCGGCGGCGTGCGTGTGGCGCCAGACGCGCGATCCCGCGCTCGCGCGCCGGATGGACGAGGCCATTGCGCTCATTGCCGCGGCACAGCAACCGGACGGCTATCTGTCGACGATGCCGATCGTCGCGGGCAAGCCGCGGTTCCAGAACGCGAATGACCATGAGATCTACAACATGGGCCATCTGCTGACCGCGGCGGTTGTCCATCACCGTTGGAAACCTGGAGACACGATCACGCTTTCTCTGCCGATGGACGCACAGTTGATGACCGCTGATCCGCGGGTCGAGGAGACCCGCAACCAGGTCGCGGTGATGCGCGGGCCGGTGGTTTACTGTGTCGAATCACCGGACCTGCCTTCCGGGGTAAGCGTGCCGTCCGTTTTTCTGCCGCACGACGCGAAGTTCAAACCCGTCACGGGTGTGCGCGGCCTCGATGGCGAGCTGGCGCGCTCGACCGTCATTCTGCGCGGACCCGGACGCCATCGGCCGGAGTCGGGAACGGCGTCGCTTTACCGCCCGCTGAGTCGCGAACCGCTCCAACCTTTCGATCTGACGCTCGTGCCGTATTACGCCTGGGCGAATCGCGGCCGGTCGGCGATGAGCATCTGGCTGCCGGTCGCCATTCAGCCGTGATTGCGTCGGCGGGTGCGCCGCCCGTCCGGCGCCCTGAAAGTGGCTGCGGCTTCCAGCCGCAGATGTTCCCGATGTACACTCGATCCCTTCTGCGGCAGAGCTTGCCCTGAGCCTGTCGAAGGGATGCCGCAGCCACGAGAGCGGTGTCTTTATCGTTCTCTTTCTCTCCGCCCGGCGGATTCGGCGAGAAAGATTAAGAGAAAGATAAAGAGAAAGAGCGGATCCAATAACTTTGGTACGCCGCAAATTCGGGCGAGCCGCCCGTGTCTCGCAGAACCCGTGCGCATTTGAAGTGACAGGAGCGTGCCGGGCATGATTTCAACGGCATACTCTGAACGCTGCCCCGTTGTCTTCACGCCGTTGCTCATGAATCCGGAGATCGATCTCATCGTCTGCGGTGGCCGGATTGTGCGGCCGGACGGCATCACCCGCGCCGACATCGCGGTGGCGGCGGGCCGGATGGTGAAGATCGCACCGGAGGTTTCCGCTCCGGCCGCGTCGGTCGTCGACGCCACGGATCGACTTGTGTTTCCCGGCATCATCGATGCGCACGTCCACTTCAACGAGCCGGGCCGCACCGAGTGGGAGGGCATCGCGACCGGCTCGGCGGCGCTCGCGGCCGGCGGTGGCACGTGCTTCTTCGACATGCCGCTCAACTCGGATCCGCCGGCGCTCGACGCGGCGCGGCTGCGCGAAAAAAAGCGGTTGGCGCAGGAAAAATCGTGCGTCGACTTCGCACTCTGGGGCGGACTCACGCCATCGAACCTCGACCAGCTGGCCGCGCTGCGTGACGCCGGTGCGATTGGGCTGAAGGCTTTCATGGCGAACAGCGGGATTCCGGAGTTTGCCGCCGTTGATGCGCGCGTGTTACGCGAGGGCATGAAACGCGCGGCGAAGCTCGGCCTCATCGTCGCCGTGCATGCCGAGGATGATGCGCTGGTGGCGCGTTTCACGGCGGAACAGAAGGCGCTCGGACGCACCGACGCGTGGGCCTGGCTCGACTCGCGACCCGTCGAGGCGGAACTGGCCGCGATTCGAACGGCGCTGGAAATCGCCGGCGAGACCGGCTGTGCTTTGCACGTGGTGCACGTGAGCAGCCCGGAAGGCATCGCGCTGATTGAGCAGGCGCGCGACCAACGCGTCGATGTCACGGCCGAGACATGCCCGCATTATCTGCTGTTGAACGACAAGGACGTCGCCCGAATCGGCGCGGCCGCGAAATGCGCCCCGCCGATTCGCGATGAAAAACGCCGGAAGGCGCTGTGGGCCGAACTGCGTTCCGGCCGCATTCACACGATTGGCTCCGATCATTCGCCGTCGCCGCCGGAGCTGAAAACCTCGAAGAACTGGTTTGAAACCTGGGGTGGCATCGCGGGCTGCCAGCACGGATTTCAGTTGCTCCTCTCGGCGGCCGCCGACTCGCCCGTGTCCGATCTGCCCATCCTCGCGGCCGTGCTGGCGCGCAATGTAGCCCGTCGTTTCCGGATCGACGAACGCAAGGGACTGCTCGCGGAGGGCCGCGACGCGGACTTTTGCCTGGTGGAGTTGGGTGTGGCTGGGACGGTCGAGCCGGATGAATTATGGACGCGGCACCGGCTCACGCCCTATGCCGGCCGGCGGACGCGCGCCCGTGTGACGGACACGTATGTGCGCGGCTGTGCAATCTACTCCTCTGGCCGGTTGACGAACTTGCCGCCTCCCGGTCAGTTTCTCTCCCCCGCGCGCTGACCCCATGACTTCTCCCTTTGGCCAGACCCGAACCCGGATTGCCACCCGTCACGCGCTGATCGCGCCGGACGGACATGTTAAGAGCAAGTTGCCTGGTATCCGTGGCGCGGGGACAGTCGTTTTGATCAACCAGGCGATGGGCGCGCGGTTCGCGCAGCTGCTCGTGACCTTCGAACCCGGTGGCGGAGCCGAATTCGCCGCAGGTGAAATCGAGACGTGCGGGTATTTTGAAAACGGCGGCGCGTCCGTGACCATCGGCAGCCAGAAGGCGAAGTGTGGCGCGGGCGGGTTCTTTTTCGTGCCCGCCGGGGAGGCGTGTACCATCAGCACGCCGGCGCGCGGCACCCGGCTGACGCTCTTTCAAAAAAAATTCGAGCCGCTCGCCGGCGTCGCCGCGCCGCGCGCGGTCATCGGTGAAGCCGGCAAAGTCAAAGGCGAGCCGTTCCTCGGTGATCCGGACGCGCGGCTGCAGGTGCTGCTGCCGGACGAGCCGGCGTTCGACCTGGCGATGAACGTTTTCACCTATCAACCCGGCGCGACGCTGCCGTTCGTCGAGACGCATGTGATGGAGCACGGGCTGTTGATGCTGGCGGGGCACGGCATTTACCGGCTCGATGATTCGTGGTACCCGGTGGCATCGGGCGATGCGATTTGGATGGCGCCGTATTGCGCCCAGTGGTTCGCCGCGATCGGCAAGACACCGGCGAGTTACCTGTACTACAAGGACGTGAATCGGGCGGCGCTGTGACGCGGCGCGTCGACGGCAGCGCCTATTGATAATCGTAACGTGCGCCGCGGGAGAAGGGAGAAGGGAGCAGGAACAAACTGGAATCGCGTTCGAATGCCACCTGTCTCCTGTCCCCCGTCACCTGTCACCTGTCACCTGTCACCTGTCACCTGTCACCTGTCACCTGTCACCTGTCACCTGTCACCTGTCACC
>JAUSID010000055.1 GCA_030648295.1 Opitutaceae bacterium
GCTACTTCGTCAGCACGGCTTCGATCTCGACGTTGAGATCGGCGCGACACAGGTCGGCGAGAAGGTAGGTTACCGAATCGTCTTTGCGCACGAGCTCCCGTTCGAGACACGCCTGCACCGCGGGCAAATCACGGGCGTGGCGAAGATAAACCTTGAATGCGCGGTGCCAGGCGTGCGCGGCCCCGACTTCGGTACCAGCTCCCGCGGTTTCCGCGATCAGCGTCAGGTTCTCGAGCATGCACGGCAGCTGGCCGGAGAGTTCGTGCGGTGAAATGCTGCGGTGGCCGCGGATCGCAGCGGTGCCGGAGATGAACACTTTGCGCTGCTCTCCCGTGGTGACCAGCGTCGCGCGCGCGAAATTTGGCGGCCGCGGACCGTAATCGAGCGGATACTCGAAAGCCGGCACCTGGCGTGGGTTTTCGAAATGCTGCGGCGCCTTTTCGGTGGCGAAAAACGCGACGGCGACCGGCCCGGTTTCGAGTCCGACGGCCGAGCCCGCCGGGAGCGCGCGCCGAAAGTCGGCGCCAAACTGTTTTTCGAACGCGACCGAGCGACCGCGGCAAAAACGGCGGTAGTTCTCGAGCCCGTCGTCGATGGCATTGATCCGCGGGACGTAGTTCCAGATTCTCCCCAGCCGCAGCCCCGCGGTTGCCCTGAAGACGCGATCGTAGAGTTCGCGAGTTGCATCCTCCAGCGGTGCGAGGGGCGCGGCGGCGGCAAATCCGGCCATGGCATCGCCGGCGCGAAAAACCGTGCAGCCATCCGAAGAGGAGACGGCGCCGTATTCGAGCAGGACCTCGCCCGCCGGGCCCGCGAGCACGGGGGTGGCAACGTGAAGAGCCGGCTCGTACGCGGTTGCGCCCTCCGCGCTGCCCGCGGAAAAACGCACCTGGCAGGCGGCGAGGCCGGTGGCGGCGGGCGCGGGTCGGGTGAGGATGGGCGGGCGGATTTCGGACATTGGCGGGCGAAACGCGGCGGGGCCGCAGGCCTCATTTGTCCCGGCATATTCGGATACGTTCAACGTTTTCTTGCTGCGATTGCGGCCGGGGTCCCCCCGCCTGTGTTCTCCGGCGCCGGGCGGGCCTCGCGGCTGCCGCGTGACGAAGTCGCGGCCGGGCTGGCGGTTGACCGATCCGCGATTTGTGTTACCTCTGCCTCTCCATGCCAAAAACTGACCGTTCCACCGCCGCCGGCCGTGTGTCCCATGCTCCGGCGCGGGCCGCCGCCGCCCGCAGCGGACGCGCGGCGGCGGTGGGCGCACCGCGCGTTCTCGCGGGCACGGTCTTCATCACGCGGCAGGTTCATTTCAACGCCGCCCACCGGCTGCACAACCCGGCCAAGAGCCAGCGCTGGAACGAGGACAAATACGGGCTGTGCACCAATCCGCACTGGCATGGTCATAACTACGTGCTCGAAGTCACCGTGGCCGGCCAGCCGGACCCGGAAACCGGATACGTGCTCGACCTCAGCGAGCTCAAGCGAATCGTCCACGCCGCCGTGGTCGATAAATGCGATCACCGCAACCTGAACAGCGACGTGAGTTTTCTCCGCGGGATCATTCCTTCGACCGAAAACCTTGTCATCTCCTTCTGGCGGCAAATCGAATCGCATCTGCCCGCCGGCCGGCTGCACCGGGTGCGACTCTACGAAACGCCGCGCAATTATGCCGAATACTACGGCCCGGGCGCCCCGTCCCTTTGATTCATCACCGGGTCCGAGCCCGTCACGGCTCCGGTTGTTATCGTCACCAACCGTCCGGTTCGCGCATCAAAAACGAAAATGAGCAAAACCAAGCCAATGTATCTGCACCGCTCCGCCAGCGGTGCGGCTCCGCGGATCGCGCGGGCGTATGATCCGAAATTCCGCGTCACCGACAAGTATCGGGCGACGCTGCCCGACATGATGGAGGCGGCGCACGACGCGATCCAGGGAGCGCACGTGCCCATCCAGCAGGTGGGCGTGCACAATTTCCGGCTGCCACTGAAATTCCGTACGAAGAAAGGACCCACCACCACGCTCGAAGCGAGCGTGACGGGAACCGTTTCGCTCGAGGCCGATCTGAAGGGGATCAACATGAGCCGGATCGTCCGTTCGTTTTACGACCACAAGAACGAGGTTTTCACCGGCGAATGGATGGGCCGGATTCTCGCGGCCTATCTGCGCAACGTGAAAAGCAAGGATGCGCGGCTCAAGGTGAGTTTCTCGTATCCCATGGTTCAACGCAGCCTGCGCAGCGGACTCGAGGGCTACCAGTTCTACGAGGTCGCATTCGAGGGCGTCATGACCAGCGCGGGCGACTACCGTCGCTACATCCATTTCGATTTCGTTTACTCGTCGGCGTGCCCGTGCTCGGCGGAATTGTCGGAGCACGCGCGGGACATGCGCGCCGCCTACACCGTGCCGCACTCGCAGCGCAGCAAGGCGCGGCTCGTGCTGGAGGAGGCGCCCGGCAAAAAAATCTGGCTCGAGGATGTGCAGGCTCACTGCGCCAACGCCCTGCGTACGGAAACGCAGGTGATGGTGAAGCGGGAGGACGAGCAGGCGTTTGCCGAATTGAACGGCGCGCACCTGAAGTTCGTCGAGGATGCCGCGCGCCTGCTCTACAAGGAATTCGATGCCGAGTCGCGGATTCGCGACTTCCGGATCGCGTGCTCGCATCTCGAATCGCTCCACTCGCACGACGCGGTCAGCGTGATCTGCAAGGGCGTGAAGGGGGGGTTCTCCGCCGACTTCATGGACTTCGGCGCACTGGTTTGTTGATGATCTTGATTTCCCGCGGATCACGCGGATCGGCGCGGATAAAAGATAATGATTCACGAGGAACTCAGCGGCCAGATCATCGGCGCGGCTATGGCGGTTCTGAACGAGCTGGGGCCCGGTTTAGATGAAAAACTCTACGAACGGGCGCTGGTGATCGAACTGCGGAAGCGAGGGCATACGGTCGACGCGCAACAATCATTCCTCGTGTATTATTCTGGAGAACTCATCGGTTCGCTTATTCCGGACGCAATCGTAGATAAAGTGGTGATTGCCGATCCCAAGGTGGTCGAGGAGTTTTCCGAAACTCACATTCGGCAAATGATCGGCTACCTTGTCATTACGAAACTGAAGCTCGCTTTGCTGCTAAATTTCAAACACGCGCGATTGCAGTGGAAACGCGTCGTGCGGGAAACCGATAAATGATATCCGCGTTTATCCGCGCCATCCGCGGGAAAAAATGAATCCGACTGTTCTGATCACCGGCGCCTCGCAGGGAATCGGGGCGGCGATTGCGCGTA
>JAUSID010000060.1 GCA_030648295.1 Opitutaceae bacterium
CATCACGAGCAATAATATTGAAGGCGTCGTGCTGCTCTCCGGCGATCGCCACTTTTCCGCTGGATATCAGGTGCAGGGGAAGTTTCTCGAATTTACCTCCGGCCCCATTGGCGCCGGAAATGCCACTTTTCATCCGAATCCGGAACGCTTCACCGGGAGCGACGAAGGCAAGCTGTGGGTGATCCTCGAACTCGACACCGCGGCTCCCGTCCCGTTGCTTGCTTATGAGATCTGGCAGGCGGGAGGCGGGCTCCTCGAGCGTCGCGCCCTCTCGTGGGATGAGGTGAATGGCCGCAGCTCCATTGCGCCGTCCGCATTGCCACTATTGCCTTCACGCATGGAGAAGAAGCCGCCGGCGCCGCCGGGCGTGCGCTAAAGCCGGACTGCGTCGCAGCGAACTCGCCTCTAACCCAGAAATGGGTCTATCGTCTCTCGCGTCACAGTATAGATGCGGGTCTTGTAGTTCGATCCGATGGGAGAACCCCCTTCGGCCTGGTAGTTCTATATCAAACGAATCCTGAAATAGGAAATAGGGGCGACGGCTCCATTCATCCGAACCACGAATCGGTGCTGCGCGAGATGAAAAACCTGTTCGGCAGCAAAGACGTCCAGCACCAGCGTGAGATGCGCTACCAGTCACCTCATCTTTAGCTGTGCCGACCTCGGTGCGGTCGGAAACAGACGGACAAATGGTCAGTTTATCACTAAGCGAAATCTGGGTTCGCGGGTATAAAAGGCCGGTAACCTGTCCCCCGCTTATCCCAATGAAAACACATTCAAAACCGTTCGTCGACGAGAGCCGACTGATTCCGACCGAGTATCGCAGAAGCCTCGCAATCATCCTCGCTCTTGTTTCTGCCACGATGCTGGCGGCGCAAACGATGCCTCCAGTCGCCAATTCAACGCAACCGCCGACGCCGAAGGAAACAATCACCCTTAATCCATTTGAAGTGACCGCCGATGCGAACGACACCTACGAGGCGACCAACAGCAAGTCCGTCACCGGCACGAATCTTCCGCTCAACAAGACGCCCCTGGATGCACAGATTTACAATCGCAGCCTGATGGATGAGCTCGGCGTCGTGGACTTGAGCGAGATGCTCTCGACTATAGGTGGACTGGGTCCGCCGATCATAGGCGGCGGCACTGAGGACTCGGGCGGGATCCTGGAGGGAGGTCGGACGGATCCCAAGAGCATGGCTGGACGCGGGCTTATCACCAGCAATCCACGGCGTGATGGCTTCCTTCGTTCCGACTCGTCATTGATGGATTCATTCGATACCGAGCGGGTGGAGGTGGTTCAGGGTTCAAACTCGCTGCTCTTCGGATCGGGGGACGCAGGTGGTCAAGTCGTCATCGGTTCGAAACGCGCCTATCTTGCTAGAAAAACGGTGAGTTTTACGGTGACGGGCGATTCAGAAGGAACGCGGCGTTACACGATCGATGCGAATGTCGGCGTTGAAAAGCTCGGCGTGCGGGTTAATGCCGTGAAATCCGCCACGCGCTTCTTCCGCCCCATTCTCGGGCAGGATGCCGAAGGGCTGCAAGTCGCAGCCACTTTTCGACCGTGGCAAAAGTTGCTGTTCTATGGAGAATTTCGCCACTTCTACCGCAGCTCGACGGTCGCCTTTGGGGCCACTGTGCGCGCGCCAACCTCGCTGCTGCTGCCTACGGGCGAACAGGCCAACGGCAAGAGTACGCGGTACATCGTTGCAGTTCCCGGCGGTTCCGCCGCGCTCGGCAACTTCCTGACCCTCGAGAATGCCGAGAGCACCTTGGGCGTATTCAACACCCAAAGCTATACCAACGTATCCAAGGCAATCACCATGGAAGCACAGATCACGCAGGATCTCGCGGTGCAGTTGCGCTACAGCCACGATGCCCGGGTCAATCACCCACTCAGCACGGGCAACGCGATACTTTATCACCCGGATTCCCCGGTTAACCTATATACAGATGCGGCGGGTAATCTGCGGCGCGAATGGGCCATCAATGTCCTGATGCGGGAGCAAACCGTCACCCCGGATGGCTCCCGTGGCTACCGCTTCACGGTCGCCTACAAGAAAGATTTGCAGCGTTGGGGAAATCACCAACTCAACGCGTTCAAGCAGGATGCGTTTACCTGGCGCAATAACGAGTGGTGGAATTTCTATGAGCTCGATGCGAGCGGAAATGTGATTCAAGACCCGGCCAAGATTGCCGACGCCGACGCCGGACGCATTGAGATGCCGGCGATCTGGATGGCCCCGTTTCCCACGAGTTTGATCGGCG
The DNA here is from genome assembly GCA_030648295.1 of Opitutaceae bacterium. Classification (GTDB taxonomy): domain Bacteria; phylum Verrucomicrobiota; class Verrucomicrobiia; order Opitutales; family Opitutaceae; genus ER46. The sequence goes on from JAUSID010000060.1 coordinate 2,272, forward strand.
GCGTCAAACGGGAAAGCGACATCGTGCACGTGGGCGGCAAGACGTACAAGCTGCAACCGAGGTATTATCCTGGCGCGGTGCCGCCGACGCCGGCCAATCCCCTGGGGTTGTCGGGGCCGCTGAACGCCTTGGGCGCCAGCACGAGCTCGTTTCGCCACGACGATCTCAACGAGCGCAGCTGGGGCGCAAGCGCCTTCAGCGAATGGTGGTCGGGGCGCATCAACACGATGGTAGGCTATCGGGCTGAAACCGCCGAAATGATGCGTCTTGCGACGGGGCTGTATCAAGGGCCATTTGATTACAACAGTGTGACGACCGGGGTCGTCTTTGATACGCCCGTGAAAGGCCTCCGCGGCTATGTCAACTATGCGACCAACGCGAAACTTGATTTCAATCTGAACACCGACGTTTACAATAATGTTCTTCCAGCGGGAAAAGGCGTGAGCAGGGAGGCGGGCTTGAAATTTGGACTTTGGAAAAACCGGCTGTCGGGAAATGTAAGCTATTACGAGGCCCGGCAGACAAACTTTTCCGCCCCTTTGGCGGGCTTGCGGAACTTCATTGACCCGCCGGGCATCAATGATCGCCACGGGGGAAACGCGTATAACTTCAGCAAGAACTCCCATGGCTATGGCGTGACCCTTTCCGCCCGGCCGATAAAAGCGTGGGAAATCCGATTCCAATTGTCCGCCGCCGATGGAAAGGAACGCAGCACCACGGAATTGCCGACATTCTATAATGACGAGTTCAATACCACCACGGTCAACGGTCAGCCGGTGGTGGCGGTGAAGAGCGCGGTGGACGGAAGCATCGCGCCCTTCCTGGTACCGAGCGATCCGGCGATCGAAGGTTCACCGCTGGTTCCTCTCTCGCTTGCGATGATGAAGGATGCCAACAGCCCGTATTTCGCCGTGCTGGACGACGAGGCCGGCTGGATCCGCAACGCGCGGGACCTCGGCCTGGACACGCCGGGAATTGGGACGGGGCAGAATGGACTGCCGATTACCGATCATCAGCTTGGCTTCACCCCGCCCGGTGGCGGGGTCGTTATCGTCCGGAAGGCGGGTGAGCCCACGGTCGGATATTCTGAGCACGCCTTCAGCCTCATCAATCGCTATCAATTCAATGAGGGGCGGCTGCGAGGGCTGATTGTCGGGCACATCGCCAACTACCAGCGAGGTTTTCGCGGTTACGCCTACACCGACGCTGCGGACGGCAACAAGCGCAAAACATTCTTCTATCCCGACCGTTTCCTCAATAATGTTTTTGTGAAATACGGATTCAAGATCCGCCAGCGGATTCCCGCGTATGTGCAGGTCAATGTGTCCAACCTCTTCGATGAGAATGAAGTGGTTTATCTTGTGCGGAACGTCAATGGCACATTAGCCTATGCCACCTTTTTGAATCCGCCGCGGAAGCTTAGCCTGACCGTCGGGGTCACCTATTGAAGCGAGGTGCGCATTCCCTTCCACCTCGGTTTTGTCGGCCGCGGGCCTTGAACCCCGATACTCGATGCTCAGCAAGATCGTTCGTCACGTTCTGATATCGATCGCGACCGCGATGTGCCTTGGCGCGGCGCCTGAACAGGCGAAGGTTCGTATCATTTCCCTCGAACCGACGGCCCTTTTCCCCAACCGCGAACCCCTTTGCCAGATCGGCCGGCTGAACGTCGACAATCCACAGGCCGAAACCATCGAGTGCACGGTGCGGATTAGGGTCAATGGCGTCACCTCGTTGCCGGCCCAGGCGCTCAAACTGACGCCCAACAACTCGCAGCACGATGTGCTAATACCCGACATCGCCTCAACTTCGGAAGTGGAACTGGAACTCTTTTCCGGAGCGAAGACGCTCGCCACTCACAAGCAAACGTGGAAACCACAGCGTAAATGGAAGGTATTTATCGTCAAGTCGTCGCATGAAGACATCGGCTACGATGATTACGTATATAAAAAGCAGCGCGACATCGCTAATTTTATCGATCTCGGCCGCCAACTCAGCGAGCGCGTCCCTCCTTCCCGCGGCAGTGGTGGTGGAATTCCCGGAAAGTATCACTACACGATGGAAACGATGCTATTCCAGCGAAACTATATCGAAGAGCGCGGCGAAAAAGCTTGGAGAGAGCTGGTGGAGAAAGATATCAAAACCGGCAATATGTCGTTGATGGGAGCGCCCAGTGGCGTCCACAGCCATTGGATGGATTACGAAGAGCTGGCGCGAATGGCCTACCCAGGGAGGCGCGAAGCGAAAGATCGTTTTGGATTGGACCTGAATACCTTCATGATTGTCGACAACCCCAGCCTCTCGTGGTCTGCTGTCCAAGTCCTGGCCGAAGCTGGCTTTAAGTATGTCGCCCGGTGGGGAATGGGCTGGCGCACCGGCGGGAACCACAACTACCGGACGACAAAGCTGCCGGCGCTCTTCTGGTGGCAGGGTCCGGATGGCCAAAGTCGAGTCTTGTTCGCTTGGCGGGAGGGTTATGGGAGGGGATTTTGGTACGGTCAGACCGGTGGTGGGCGTCACCAGATCGACGCGGCCAGCGGACTTGTCTCGGAGACATTGAAACAAATAGAAAGCGGTTCACCTCTGGGCCCATATCCCTACGACGCATTGGTGACGCCGGAATACGTCGACCATGATATCCCTCATTTTGACAAGCGGGTGCTCCGGGATTGGGCTAACAGATATGCGTACCCTCAGCTTCGCATTGCAAGCCCGACGGACTTCTTTTCATATATAGAGGCAACTTATGGTAACTCACTTCCGGTTCTATCCGGAGATTTGAATAATTTTGCGGCCGACTACGCAACCATCGATCCTGAATCTCAGGGTTGGAAACGAAGAGCCGCCCGGTTGCTTCCGGTAGCTGAAGGGCTGGCCGCTTTGGCCGGATCGATTCGATCTGATTACCTACTCCAGCCGGATTTCGTTGAACGAACTTACACGAGAATGTTCGACTACGACGAGCATGGGTGGCCAACACAGCCTCCGGTTAGCGACATCCACCTTTTCAACGCGCACTGGGTAAAAAAGCACGAGGCCAAACGCGCGCTCGATGCGGCCGAAACGGCGTTTCAAGGGGCCGCTGCTGAATTCGGCCGGAATATCGTGTCAGGTGAACATGAAAGTTTTGCTGTTTTCAATCCCCTCGTGCGGGGCCGAAGCGGCGTGGTCGAGACGAAAGGCGACTTCGCAGCGGTAATCGACCTGCAGACCGGCCAGCGCATATCCACGCAAACGCTCCCGGAAGGGAAAATCCTCTTTGTCGCCCATGACGTGCCGGCCTATGGCTACAAGGTTTACCAAATTGCTCGGACTCTCGATCGCCCCGGTTCATCCCCTCATCTCAACGCTACCGGCAAATCGATCTCCAATCAATATTACGAGATCATATTCGACCAGGCGAGCGGTGAAATCAGGAGTATCAAGGATAAGGAAAGTGGCCGCGAGCTGCTGGACGCAAAAGCGCCCTATCTTGGCAATCAAATGATTTACGCCAATGCGAAAGGGGGCGTGACTTACGGTTACTCGGGCGGGGGCGAGTCCAGGCAGATAAGTGAGTATTCACCAAAGAAAATGCAGCGTCGGGAGAGCAACGCCGGAACCGTCAAGGCGGAATACTCAGTCTGGCTGGATGACGAAAAGACCGGTGCTGCGATCCGGCAAACCGTCACCCTCTATGACGGCGTCAAGCGGATCGATGTGGTGAACCACCTGGAACACATGAAGGTATTTGCGGTGGATCATTTGGACCGCTACAAGAATAATATGTTTTATGCGTTTCCGTTTGCGGTCGAGCGGGGACAGTTTCGAGCCGAGTATCCTGGAGGGGTCGTGCGTCCGTATAAAGACCAGCTGCGCTGGGGCTCGCATGATTACCTGTACGCAAATCGTTGGGTCGATGTCAGCAACGCCGACCATGGCATCACCATGGCACCCTGGAACGCCGGGACGTTTCACTTTGGTGGCATTCGTTACAACCAGTTTTCCATCGATTACGAACCCAAGAACTCGTGGCTGTTCAGCTACGCGTGGTCGGATCGCATGTCGGGACTGCTCACGTTGAACGCCGACGATTGTAATGCCACCATTGGTTATTCCATCACCAGCCACGAAGGTGATTGGAATTCGGGCGACGCCACTCGTTTTGGATGGAGTACCGCCAGCCCATTGGAGGTCATACCCCTGCGACTCCATCAAGCCGGCGTTTGGAAAGATCCGGCCAGGAGCTTTCTCTCGGTCGATGCGCGTAACGTCCAATTGACGGTGTTAAAGCGCGGCTTTCAGCCTGGTGGCGGCTGGATCGTGCGCCTGGTGGAGACAGAAGGCAAGCGCACCGATTTCGTTCTTGATGCAAGTGCTCTGGCGATTGAGCGGGCCGTCGTTTGCGATTTGGTCGAATATGACAAGGATCAGATGGCCGTCGATTCCGGCAAGATGCGGATTTCCATAAGACCATATGGTATCATGACGCTTAGGTTGTTGAGTGGTCCGGTTCCAAGCGCGCACTTGGAGCTTAAGATTGTCCAAACGACGGATGACTCTGTATCGCTGTCGTGGTCACCTGCCGGACCAGGACGTATAGCCTATAACGTATATCGTTCCGACGACCCGGCTGCCCCCCCGACGGACTACACCGTCGTAGGACGCACAGCAGCAGCGGTGTTCGTCGACCATGGGTTAGACCTTAAAACGCGTTACTACTATCATGTCGCTGCCGTAAGTGGCGGCAATCGACAGGGAACTTTATCATCGAAGGTAGCGGGCGAAACCGAAAGCAGGAACGTTGCGCCTCCCTCCCCGGTGCGAGAACTCGGCGTGATCAGGCGATCGAGCCGTTCGGCATTCGTTTACTGGAGGAGAAATCATGAACCGGACGTAGCTCGCTACCATGTCTATCGCGGTGAGGGCGGCGACCGAGATCTTGCGAACGAGAAGCCAATCGCGACCATCGCGCGCACGGAGTATTTTCTCCAGACTTATTTGGATGACCAGCTGGAACCCGGGAAGACTTATTTCTACAAGATCCTGGCGGAAGATTGGGCCAGCAACGTTCAAAAGGAGTCGCCCGTCGCAACGGTCACGACCCCAAAATATTGATCATGAAATACAGTTCACTGGATTTCGGCCGCTTCGACGTGGTCGTATGCGGAGGCGGAAGCGCGGGAATCGCGGCAGCATGTTCGGCCGCCAGGGCGGGAGCTTCGACGTTGCTGCTGGAACGTTACGGTTTTTGCGGCGGCGTTGTGACCGCCGCCATGATTCATACGCTGGACGCCATCAAGAGCTGTCGCGATTACGGGAGCGACGTTGTCGGCGGCTTTGCCTCTGAATTGATTGAAGAAGTTCGGCGGTTGGGTGGCCTTGCAATCGATGACAATCCCGGCGAGGCGCTGACGGTTCATCCCGAGGTTTACAAAGTGGCGATCGATCGCTTGCTCGCGCGATACGGAGTGACGACGCTTTATCACGCGCATGTGTGCGGCAGCATCGTGGAGGGCAACCGCGTGGTCGGAGTGGAAGCGGCGTTGCGCGACGGCCGTGCACGGATTTATGCCGGTGTGGTGATCGACTGCACCGGCGACGCCGAGGTGGTTTTCTATTCTGATGCCGGTTGGACTTTGGATCCGGAGCTACAGCCTCTCACGTATCATTTCCGGTTGGGTAATCTGCTTGGCAAATTGACCTGGACGGAATGGGAAACGGTGATGGGTCGTGCACTGAACGCGGCTCATGCCGACGGCGAGATCGGCGTATTTGGCGGTCCATGGGTGATTCGGCTGGCGGATGGAGAAATTTCAATCAATTCAACGCGGGTTTACGGCAATCCGGTGGATCCGTTGGGTCTTTCGAACGTAGAGCAAGAGGGACGGGCACAAATGCTTCAGCTTTGGAGCGTTTTGAGGCGCCGCGTCCCGGAACTTGCGGAAAGCTATATTTTGGCTGGCGCCTCACAACTGCACATTCGCGAGAGCCGCAAGCTACAGGGTGAATATGTCCTCACGGAGGAGGACATTCAAAGCGGCGCGGAATTTGCTGATAGCATTGCGCTGGGGGCATGGCCGATCGACATTCATCCCACCAACGGATCTGTGGGCGTGCACCCACACAAGGAGGATCCGCCCACGCCATACGAGATTCCGTATCGCTGTCTGATTCCGAAGCGGGTCGACGGGCTCCTAGTGGCCGGAAAGGCGATCTCGACCACGCACCGCGCACACGGCTCAACTCGCGTGCCGGGAACGTCGCTGGCCACGGGGCAGGCCGCGGGAATAGCCGCGGCATTGGCAGCTCGGGCCGGGATTTTGCCTCGCAGGATCGATATCCGTGAATTGCGCGCAACACTCCAAGCTCAAGGGGCGATTGTCTCCTATGCCGAGGGAATGCCCCGTGCATGAAGTTATTCGTAACTAAAGAATACTGAACCCAGGCCGAACTCGCCCAGCTCGGGCCCATGCGGCCCGGCTCCCTCAGCCAGCAGTACAAGGATCCCGCGGCGAAAACCGGCGCGTACTGGCAGCTAAGCTACACCCACAAGATGCGCAGCCGCACCCGGTATGTTCGGCCCGAAGAGGTGACCCACCTCAAGCCGCTCCTCGCAAACTTCAAACGTTTCCGCGTGCTCGTCGATCGCTGCGTCGATCTCTCGATTCAAATCGCCGATCACCAAACCGAACTGCGTCGGGCGGAACCGGCCGAATCGCGATAGACGGCACGCCGAGAACCCGGCACTCTCAAGTTAGGAATAGAGGTGCCAATAAGTGGCAAACGGATTGGCAAGAGCTACGTTCCTCTTCTGCGCGGTGAGTTTCCGGGATGGAGAGATCGTGTCTTTTTTGAAGGGTTGAGAGCTCCCCATTTGGAGAGGTGGCTGGGTACAACGACACAGGTTATTCCGAAATACAGCACGGACAGATTGCCGTGGTATCCGCTGGATCGGACGGCCGTAAAACCGGGCGGCTTGTAAATGAAAGTACGGCATCTTTCATTGCTGTTAGCGCGGCGCGTCCCACGACTGGCGAGAAGGGCGATGTCGCGGCACAGCATCCAGACGTGGTGAAGAAGTATGCACGGTCAAGTCCGATGGCGCACGCTGTGGTCGAGAACGACTGGCCGCTGGTCAGGCAACCTCAACTGTGACTATGCTTTTCGCATGAAACCGCTTCTGCTCCTTGTTTTGCTCCCGAGCCTCGCGCTCGCGGCCCCTCGCTTCGAGCAATCCGCCCAACGCGTGGACTGTTATGACTTCGTCGAAGTGACGCTCACCCTGGATGCGCCACCCGCAGGCAATCCTTTCACAGACGTCAAGGTGACCGGCGAAGTCACTCCGCCCAGCGGCCCGCCCGTCAAGGTGACTGGCTTCTGCGATGCGGCGGATGGCACGCTCTTTCGCTGGCGCTTCATGCCGTCGAAGGCGGGCGAGCATTCGTTCACCGTCACCTGCGCGCAGCAGAATGGCTTGCAGACAACACACTCCGGACGCTTCATCGCCCAGCCCGGCAAGCTCGCCGGTCCGGTGCGCGTGGACCCGGAGCATCCGTTCCATTTCATCCGCGAAGGCACGGGGCAACATTGGTTTTGGAACGCCACCACGACTTACCAACTGCTCGCCTGGGATGATGACAGCATCGCGCAATCTGTGGACCGATTGGCGAAGCTGGGCGTGAACCGCATCCGCGTGGCACTCGCGGGCCGGATCAAGGACGGCAAGCGCTGGAACGAACCGCTGGTGATGCGCACGGAAAAGTTCGCGTTCAAGATGGAGCCGTGGGTGGCCGCGCGACCGGACAATCTCGAAGACCCCGGTTTCGACGTGACCCGGTTCAACCTCGAACTCTATCGCAAAGCCGAGCGTCTGCTCCGCCGGTGCCGCGAGCGGGACATCGTGGTGTCGCTCATCTTCTACGTGGACGGCTTCGACAAGGGCGTAGACCCGTTCGGCAAGGAGCGGATGGGCGGTCAGGAGGAACAACTCTACTATCTTTACACGCTGGCACGCCTCGCGGCGTTTCCGAACGGCATGTGGGATGTGGCCAATGAATACCGGAAGTTTCGCACCGATGCCTGGGCCGAGCAAATGGGCGCGTTGGTGAAGGAACATGACCCTTACCACCACCTGACCAGCACGCATGGGCACGGTGATTTCCGGTTCCGCAAAAGTCCGTGGGCCGACTACGCCATGTATCAAAGCTGGGACGAACACGGCGGCTACCAGTTCATGCTCAAGAACCGACGCGAACAAGCTGCCGCTGGCCGGCCCATGCCGCAGGTGAACGAAGAATACGGCTATGAAGACCACTACCCGTTTCCGTGGGGCGAGAAGCGCCTGTGGCCCGCGCGCATCGCCGACAACCGCCGCCAGCTCGCCTGGGAAATGTCCATGGCCGGGTGTTACCAAACCACCGGCGAGCGGGCCAATGACGGCACGGGAGCCGGTCCCGACACTGGTGGCGGCTGGGTGAATGGTCGCGGCAACGAGCACATGACCATGCTGCTCGGCTACCGCCGCATGATGGACTTTTTCACGAGCTTTCCGTGGTGGACGTTGGAGCCGCGTCCCGACCTGGCGGGCGAAGGCGCTCTGCTCTTAGCTGAGGTAAGCAAACGCTACGTCGCGTATCTGCCCAAGCCTGGGAATGCCTCCTTCCAGTTGGCACGCGGGATCTATCGCGTGAAGTGGTTCAATCCACGCACGGGCGCATGGCATGAGTTACCGGAGGCCACGCAAGCCAAAGACGACAAATGGGCCGCACCCAAAGCACCGGGTGCGGGCGACTGGGCGCTGCTCTTGGAAGCGAAGCGATAGAATCACTGCTAAGAAACTACATTTGTTAAGCATTGGGGCTCAACATTGGCTCAGTTTCTTTCTGTCACGGCCAAAACCCGGTTTTGGGGCCGGGGCTGCTAAGAAACAGCATTTGTAAAACGTTCCTGCGCAATATGCGGGTGGTTTCTTTCTGTCACGGCCAAAATCCGATTTTGGGGCCGGGGCTGATAGGAAACTGGATTTACCGCGGGAGGGGTCTATTCGCGGAGCCCGGCGGTCTCCGCTCCAAGGTGACGGACCAAGGCATCGTCGGCGCCGAGCGTTTCCACGGCGGCTTGCGTGATCTCGGGATGCGGCCCCCATGCCAGCAGACTCACCGGGCACGCGCCGATCATTGCGCAGGCCAAAAGCGCACGCATGGAATGCGTCGAAAGATTCATTACGGCTTCGATTCCTGCGCCGTGCGGCGCGAGCTGACTTCCTTCCGGTCCAGCACCTGGCCATTGAGGCTTTTCAGTTCGACGCTTAACTGGGGCGGCTCGCGGCGGAAAGTGAGCAGCACGAAGTTATCCTCGCTCTTCAGCACCGCCGATTTCGGATCGGCGTAGGGCGTGCCGGTGCCGCTGACGGAGGTGTTGTAAAATGAGAAGCCATTGACTTCCGCGCGCTCGCCGAAGTAGCCGAAGCCGGTGATGGCGAGCGAGCCTTGGGCGATCATCCGGCCCCATTCGCCGCCCTCCAAGCCGCGCACACTCGAGTTTCGCTCATTATAGAGCGTGATCACGAACGGCTGCCGGCTCGCCGCCATGAGTTCGCGATACCAGCCGAATTGCACCCCATCGCGGGCATACGGATGGCAGGTCTGCCAGGTCGTGCCCATGTCGCTGAGATGGCTGAGATCGAGCGCCACGAAGCGAACGCCGAAATCGGGCACATCAAAGTGCCAGTGCCACTCGTCGCCCGGCAGCGCGAAGAACGCACGGAACGCCGTGGCCTCGATATCATAGACCGGCTCCGGCGGCGGCTTCGGGCCGCGCGGGCGGATCTCGCGGTCGTGATTGCCCAGCGCGGCAAGCCACGGGGTGGCGCCGAACAGCTCGGGCGAGCGGCCGACCAACTGGCTGAATGCTGCGATGTTCTCGCGGGCCACCGGCTGACCGCGGTGCAAGGCGGGAACATGATCGCCGGCGCTGAGCAGCAGGTGCGGATTCTCCCGCTGGACCGCCGCGGCCCACGCCTGCTTCGCGAAGCCGGTGTCCGCCACCACCGCGACGCGCAATTCATCGGTCGGATAACCTTTCAATGTGTGCCTCGCGGAGGCGGCCGCGCCGGATCGCACGCGGTAATGATAGGTCACGTTCTTCTGCGCGAGCGGAATCTCGACGTGATGCAGTTTTACCGACTCCTCGCGCGTGATGCGTTCACCGAGCGCGTCCGTGACGCCGAATTCGACCACTGAGTCGCCCGGTTCGTCGGTTTCCCAATTCACCACGAGTTGGTGTGGCGCGTTGGTCTGATGCGTGAGCCAGATGCGCTCGATCTCCGCGGCCGGCGTGCCAAGGCAAGTCAGAAGGACGAGGAGGAACGCGCATTTGGTCGTGTTCGCCGATGTTTTGGAAAAGGGGATGATGGGAAAGTGTTTAATTGAAGTGTGGAGGTGCGGCGAATCTTGGATGCGATGCTTCTGAGTCTTTGGACGCCGTGCGTTTTCCGTGACTGCGCATGATAAAGGCGCCGCCGCCGGTCTTCTCGCGCGAGAATCGCCAGAGGTCGGCGTCGACGCACGCCACGACCCGCACGCCGGGGAGGCTGCGATAGATGGGGAGATAATTGCGGGAGAATACGCCGCGCCGACGACGACCGCTTTGAGTTCCTTCAAATTGTTTTTCATGATGTCAGGTGAAAGAGGTTCGCTTGCCGCGTCTACGCCTTCGCGCGGCGTAAGATCGGCCGCAGGAAAAGGAACAGCGTGAGCAGCGCCACGGGGTGCATCGCAGCGGCAATGCCGAAGGCCGAGCTGTAGCCGAACGTCGCGATCGTGAAACCGAGCACTTGCGCAAACACGAGCCCGCCCGCGCTGCCCGCCGTGCCCATCATCCCCATGACCGTGCCCGTTTCCGCACGTGAGGTGAGATCGGCGGAGAGCGTTGCGATATTGGTCGACCACGCCTGACAGAGGAACGTGATCATGCACGTGACCGCGATGGCCGCCGCGGTGCTCTCCATGAAGCCCACCATGGCGCCAAACGGAGCCAGCAGCGCGACACTACAAAGCACCGCGAAACGCGCCCGCGCCGCGGGCCAGCCGCGACGAATCAGCCGGTCGGACGCCATCCCGCCGAAGACACAGCCGAGATCGGCGAAGAGAAACGGAATCCAACCGTACAGGCCGATTTCGGCCAGACTGAGGTGGCGGATGCGTTGCAAGTAGTCGGGCAGCCAGAACAGGTAGAAATACCACACCGGGTCGCTGGCGATGCGCGAGAGCACAAGCCCCCAGACGCTCCGCTGCCGGAGAATATCGCGCCAGGCGGGCCGCGGTCCGTCCGGCGTTCCAGCGTCGAGCTGCGCCAGGTCGGCGGGTGTCACCGCCGGGTGCCGGGAGGGATGACGATAAACGGCGAGCCACAGCGGAAGCCACAGCAGTCCCAGAATGCCGGGAATCACGAACGCGGTGCGCCAGCCGAAGTTGAGCGTGAGCCACGCGATCAGCGGCGCGGCGATAATCGCACCGATGGCGCTGCCCGAGGAAAAAATTCCCGTCGCGAGAGCGCGGCGCCCCTTCGGAAACCACTCGCCGCAGGCTTTCACGCCGGCAGGAAAAATTCCAGGTTCGCCGATGCCAAGCAGCAGCCGGAAGAAAGCGAGGCTCGTGGCGCCGCGCGTGAACCCGGTGAGCGCGGCGGCAATCGACCACCAGGTGATACACACAGCAACTCCGAGCCGGACTCCGAAACGGTCGATAAGCCGGCCGCTCACCGTATACATGATGAGATAGGAGAACAGAAACGCCGACACGGCGTTCGCGTAATCGGCATCCGTGAGGTTCAGCTCCGTGCGCAACGTCGCGCTGAGAATCGACAGCGTCTGCCGGTCGATGTAGTTGATGACCGTCGCGAGAAACAGAATGCCAACAATCCACCAACGGACGGTGGAATAGCCCATCTTGCGCGGAGGCAGCATGACTCAGATTGCCGGCGAGTTGATGCGGGCCGACACCACCGCGCCCTGGCTGCGCAGCAGCTCGCACAGGCGGTTCACGTCGACGTGGCGCGGGAGCGTTTTTCCCCGGACGGCCGCGGTCCGGGGCGCGATGCTGATGCTCTTGGACGGTATTGGCGCGGCGCCGCCGACACTCACGCGCACGTCCGCAGAGAGGATCGCCGCGCCTCGATTCTCGAACTCGAGTCGCGCGACTTGGCGGAGGGGTTCCTGATTGGGGAACAGCACGGTGGGCTTCAGCGCGAGGACCCGAACTCCGGACTCGGTTTGAGCCTGAGTTTCAGGGGCGGCTGCGACGGGTAATGCCAGTGCTACGAGAGAGAGCGTGTGACGCATTCGGAAAAGGAAGATCGTTCGAAACAAGGACGGGGCACGCGGATTCGCAGACGGCAGAGACGCAGAGCGCCTCCCTCCGCGCGAACCCAATTCCTAGAACTTGAAACGGGTGCTGAAATAGATTTTGCGCGGTTCGTTGGGCCGGAAGGCCTGATCGTAGTAGAATTTGTCGAAGAGATTGTCGACGCGCACGGAAAGATCGGCGTCGACCTTTCCTAATCTTGCGGGATAGCCGATCAGCAGGCCGCCTGGTCGCGCGCGCCGGGCTCCGCTCGTTCACATCACGAGCCGCTTCGGATCGACCAACCCGTCGGAGAACTTGGGATTGAACGGCCGGACGTTGCTGTATTCGAAAGCCGAGAACGTCGGCAGCGGTGTTTCGCGCGATTGCACCGCCACGCGAAACGCCCGCGGCGATATGCCCACGAGCTTGCGAAAGACTTTTCCAAAATGGCTCTGATCGTGAAACCCGACCAGAAATCCCACCTCACCGACCGTGAACCGCTCGGTCTGCAGGAGCCGGCGCGCATGGTCGACCCGGATGCGGTGAAGATACTCCACCACCCCGAACCCCACCGTGCGCTTGAATGTGCGACTCAGGTAGTCCGCGTTGCACTTGTGTGCGGCCGCGATCTCCGTGACGCGGATCTGATCGGCGTAACGCGCATTGATGAAACCGATGACGCCGCGGACGAGCGACGACATGGCGCCGTTCCATGTCGAGAACTGCGCTCCCGACCGCGTGCGGTAGCGCCCGAGCGGAATGCCAATGTTCTCGACGATACAGTTCGCGAGATCGGCGATCAGATCCAACCGGTGCCACAGAGTGGGGAGTTCGGAGGAATCGATCCGGGGCGCCGTCGCGAGCGCCGCCAGGTAGCCCCCGCTCTCGAATCCGTAGTGCCGGCAAAACCTCAGGATCCGGGTGCGCGCTTTATTTTCGGTGCCCCGCAGCACGAAGGAGCCGTAATAGAAGACGCCGAGGACCGTGTTCTGAAAAATGAGCGGCTTGATCAGGTCGGTGAGGCCAAGATGGCACTGCCCCATGAACCCCACGCGACGGCGAATGGCAACGCGGTTTGCGGCCATCTTGTTGCGGACACAGTGTTGATGAGAGTCCGGATTCGCCTTTGCCAGCATGCAGAAATCGCAGGTGTGAATGCGGAAGCGGTAAGGCAGGTGCAGTTGCGGGTTATCGAGCGACACCCCGGTCAGGTCCTCGAAACTTATTGCCGCTGGGGGATGGTCGCCGAGCTGGGAAAGCAGACGGGAAAGGAGCGACTCGGCTTGCTGCCGGTCCGGCTCGGACAATGACACGTGGGGGGAAGCCTCAAGCATGGGGTTATTGGGCTCGTCAAATTCTGTGGTAGCAAAATTCGCGTTGGGCGAAGGCAAAATCCCCGAATTTCTAACTTTTCTGACCCTTCATTCGTTCGTTTCTGACAGTTCCTGATTCATCACCGTGTGGCGATTTAATTCCGCCCGCATTTCTCTCTCGGAGCGACATACCCTGCGTCGCGCGTCGGCGGGAGTAGCGCGGTTGCGAAGCGAAGGACCGGCGATGGCTCCCCCGGGGGAGATAAAAACGCCGAACAAGGTCCGACAGCTCCAACGGACACTCTACCGCAAGGCGAAGGAGAATGGGCGCTGGCGATCCTCTTTCTCCTGCTCCGTCCCACGCCGCGTATGTCATTAGTGCGGACGTAGGTGAGTTCACGTCCGGGCGAGGTTCTGCCGGAACGCCGACGGAGAAATGCCGGTGCGCTGTTTGAACAGTCGCGAGAAATAATAGATGTCGGAAAAACCTGCGGCCGCGGCGATCTCGCCGACGCTTTTCGACGTCATTGAGAGCAGTTCGCGCGCGTGGTCGAGCCGGGCGTTGATTATGAAGTGCTGCGGCCGGGCGCCGGCGACGGCCTCGAAGACGCGCGAGAAGTGGCTCACGCTGTAGCCGTGGCGCCTGGCCAGTTGGGCGACGGAGACCACGGTCGCCGGCGCGGCGCGAATCTCGCTCATCACCTCGTGCACGAGCGTGACGTGTTCCTGCCGGATGCCGGCCGGGAGTTTCGCTTGCCGCGATGCGTCGCGCACGAGTTCGGTAAGCAGGGCGGCAAACAACGCGTCGCCCGTCTCGCGTCCACCGGGTTCAGAACGCAACGCCAGGATGCGCTGCATCAAACAATCGGCGAATGCGAGATGCAGCACGCGCATCCGCTCGAGTGGCGGCGTGAAGCGAGGTCCAGCCGGACTGCCGCGCTCATCGAACACGTCGAAGTGGAAAAAATTCACGCCCAGCGGGTGCTCGGGATCGTGGGTCGTGATGTAGCGCCGGCCCGGATGCATCCAGATGCAACTTCCCGCGTAGAGTGGAATCTTCTGGGTCTCGAGCTGCATGGTGCCGCGCCCGGTCCAAACGAACCAGAGATCGTAGTCCTGCAGCGTGCGCCACCATTCCGTCCCGGAACTCCACTCGCGTTGGAAACGGACGCGACCGCAGACATCCCTGGGACGCAGCAGCCAGGTGTGCCCGTTGAGTTCGAAAATAGCCGACACGTGCAAAAGAATGAGCGACGCCCCCATCCCAACGCGATGCAAATGCCGCTACGATGAGGCCGTGCGTCGCGTTTTTCCACTCGTAGCCGGCGCGATCCAACTTCGATGAGCAACTCCTCTTCCTCTTCACACACGCTTCGCGTCGTTATCGTCGGTTGTGGCGGATTTTCGCGAGACTATCTGTCAGTTTACGGCAGCATTCCCAACCTTCAGGTCGTCGCGTGCATCGACGCCGACCTTGCCTCCGCACAAGCGATGGCGAAGGCGCTCGGCGCGGAAACCGCCTCGACTGAACTCGACGCGGCTGTGCGCGCGTCAGCCGACTATGCGGTCGTGAGCACGCCCAACTTCCTCCACGTCGAGCAGGCGACGGCGCTCCTCCGGAGCGGCAAGCACGTGCTGCTTCAAAAGCCGATGGCGCGCTGGCTCGACGAGGCGCGCGCTCTCGTCGAGTTCCAACGCGAACAGTCGCGTCGGCAGATGGGCCTTTACATGTCGATGCTCGACTTCGGCCTGTGGTGGGAATTGCGGCAGGCGTTCGCGACCGAGAAACGACTGGGAAGCGTTGCGCAGGTGAGCATGCGGCTCGGGCACACGGGTGGACTCGCATGGAGCAAGCAACCAAACGAGCTCTGGCGCTTCTCGCGCGAGAAAACCGGCGGCGGGGCGTTCATCATGCTCGGGGTCCATTACATTCACTTTCTCCGTTGGCTACTCGGGCTAAAGATCAAGCGCGTGCTCGCGCAGACCGCGAATCTCCACTGCGGACGCATCGAGGGCGAAGACATCTGTCAACTGCAGGGCGATCTCGACAACGGCGGCTTCGTGCAGCTCAGCGTCGCGTGGAACTCGCACGGCGAGCACTTCGCGATCTATGGCACGGAAGGCTCGCTCGTGTATCTCGACAACGAGCTGCTGCGCGTGCATTCGGCGAAGCCGTGGAAGACGTCGTATTTCGACTACGAGCGGGCCGGGCAGTGGCAAAGTTTCCCCGGCGTCGTGCCACCGAAACTCGACGACCCGGCCAATCCGCACAACCAGCACCGCGCCTTTGCGGAGGCGATTCGGACAGGCCAGAAACCGGCCGTAGATGCGATTGAGGGCCTCTGGGATATGCAGGTGACCGGCGCCGTTTATCGCAGCGCGGCGAGCGGCCGCTGGGAGATCATTCACTATGTCTAAACCACGTACGATCGTCATTACGGGTGGCACCAAGGGACTGGGTCGTGCCATCGCGAATGCTTTTCTCGCCAACGGTGATAATGTCTGGGTGCTGTCGCGCACCGTGCCCGTAACCGCGCAATCGCACCCGCGGCTGCGTCACATTTCCGCCGATGTGCGGAGCCGCGAGCAGCTCGATTCCGCGGTCGCGAAGATTCGCGCCGCCTCGGTGCTCATCGACGTGTGGATCAACAACGCCGGCTTTGGCAAACCTGTGCCATTTCACGACGGAGACAACGCCCTCTGGGACGACATATTCGCGGTGAACTTTTGGGGCACCGTGCACGGCACGCGCGCCGCGCTCTCGGCGCTGCGTCGCCCCGGCGGCTCAATCATCAACGTCGCTTCGGTCGCGGGTCTAATGGCGCCGCGAGGACACTCGGCATATGCGACCGCAAAAGCCGCGGTGATTGCGCTTACGCGTGCCAATGCCGTCGAGTATGCCGAAGCAGGCGTCCGCGTGAATGCGATCGCGCCTGGTCCGCTCGACACCGAGGGCT
Organism: Opitutaceae bacterium; assembly: GCA_030648295.1. Taxonomy (GTDB): domain Bacteria; phylum Verrucomicrobiota; class Verrucomicrobiia; order Opitutales; family Opitutaceae; genus ER46. The sequence goes on from JAUSID010000060.1 coordinate 18,868, forward strand.
TCCGCGCCGCGGGCGGCGACCCGGAGAAACGCGCGCGCACCATCCCCACGCGGCGGATGATTACACCCGACGAGATAGCCTCTGCGTGCGTCTTCCTCGCCGCGCCGCTCGCGTCGCTCACCGGCCAGACACTCGTGATCGACGGCGGCTCGCACGCCATCGGGTGCTACGCGTAAATTAGAGCCTTCAATTATGTCGAACACATACGACAACGCGAGACCGTGATTCACGGGGATTGCTGCCGATGCCGCTGATTATCGGGTAATCTCCACTGGTGTCGTGACCCGCGGTTAGCAAAGACCTCCGGATCGAGATCCGGACCCGGCAGCGGAGGACGCATGGTGAGGGGGCGGCCAGCGTGCCGCGAGGCAGTGCATCGTAAGTCAAGAACCGTGGCTTCTCCGCGGCGCCGAGACGGCAATGACACAGCAAGTGCGGAGCGTGAAACGATCCCGCATTCGCAGCGAAAGCAGCTGGCTTTTCCAAACTAAAGTTCACCTTCAACGCTTCAACATTCGCTCTTTTGAAACCTTGCCAGGTGTCCTCTCGTTTCTTGTGCGTGTGGTTGCATCGATGTCGATCCCTTCAACCTGCCCCCGGTTGCTCAAAGCTCCGAGGGTTGAGCCATCCTTTAGTAGTTGAACCGTATGGCTGGCGCTGCCGAATTCTTATTACCGGGCTGGGGCGGTAGCGAAAATTGTAAGCGGCCCATTCCGGGGCCCATTGCCGGACAATTGGTCGATCGTAAGCGACTGGGAACGTATGATGGAGTGCTGAGAGGACGGATTTATACCAGTAGTAGGTCAGCCCAATTCTAACGTGGCTTGCTCGGCCATGGTAGGCTGAGTGCAAACGGAATTGAGATTGTCTCTCCTTAGCTATGACCGAACGTTGTCGCGTTGTTTCACCGTTCAATGAAATTCTTCTCACTTGTCTCGATGGTCGCTTTTTTCAGTTGGTCGGTTGCGAGTTTTGCGGCCGCCGCCGCTGGGAAACCGAACGTGATCTTCATTCTCGCTGATGACCTTGGAGCCGCCCATCGATGTCCGGCATCCGAATATGACTGCTTCCACAAATAGACCAAATCTGCGGTAGGCCGATCGCAGACGCCATAACTCGGTCGAGTTGATATAAATTGATCATTTCTTTGAAACCCGTGTCGTATACCAAAGCAAACGACCGTTTATACATTGAAATGATTTCCAGTAAAGACTATCATTCATGTTAAACAGAGTATATTTAACAGCGATGGTTCGCTCTACAGGCGACATGACGGTAGATTGTCGTTTTATATTAACGACTATAGATAAATGCGCCAGCCACGAAGCAATCGTGATTAGCTGTCATCACAAAGACGTAGGTGGTCATGCTCCCGGACACCGATGGAGCCGCCCATCGGTGTCCGGCGACCGAATGTGACGGCCCTCCCAAATAGCCCAAAACGGCGGCCAGGTGATTGCAGACGAAAAAGCTGGAGTAAGTTGATATAAATTGATCATTCCGTGAAATTCTCCGTTGTAGACCGATGCGTAGGCTATTTATACACTGAGATGTGCTGCTATGATCTCTATTTATATCGGTAATTCTTATGTAATGAAATACAGCAAACGGAGTAGAGTTAGCTTTATAGGTCATTGGCAGGCAAATGAGCATTTGATATTAACGGATAAAGACAAGGGCAACAGTGCCGAAGCAATCATGCCTAGCTGCCAGCGTAGAATCAGATGCGGACATACCCCCGGACACCGATGGAGCCGCCAAATGGGGTCATGTCAGGAACCGGGACAAAACGGCCTTGAACGCCCATTTGCGGTTTCGCCGCTCTGGCAAAAGCGGTGCAGCAGCGACAGCGCTCGTTGCGCCAACAACCACCGCAGCGCTGCGAATCGCAGCTCAAGAGCTGCGCTACCAAGAATGGAGTATGTTTGTTCCGATTCCAGATATGACCCCGTTCCTCAGCTTTCTCTATCCAAGGTGCCACACCAGAGAGGATAACCCGCTAATGAACCATTCGCTCCTATCCCTGACCATCGCCGTTCTGGCGGCCCTGCCGGCAGTCGGCGCGGCCCCTCTGAAGGTCGTCGAAGACGGTAAGCCAATGGCGGTGGTCGTCACCGCGCGCGAGCCGCTGCCCGTCGCCAGCTATGCGTGCCGCGAGCTGGTGGAGTTCCGCCGGGCACACGAACACGCCAATATCTGCGATTACCTCTTCGCTGCGGGCCGCGAGCGCCACGACTGGAACGTGGACGCGCTCCTGGACGCTTCCGAGGAGCCAGGGAGCGAAACGCTATGAGGCATGGGCTGCGCCAGCCATTTTTGTGGGGTCGCGACGAAACGGTTGAGCAAACAACCGACAATCGGTTGAAGGGGTGTGGGATTGGCTTCGGCCTCGCTGCAGCGATGGTGTTCGCCGCGTGCCTGGCCCTTTCCGCTGGCTGCGGCACGATTGCGGTTTTTCTCGGCGTGGCGCTGCTGGCGCGATGCACCGGCCTCCTTGAGAAAAAAACAGCGGTGGTGAGCCTGATGCTTTTGTGTTCGTTCGCCCATGCAGCGACCAGCCCAAGTTCGCCCGCCAACCCGCAGTCCCAATACCGCATCGTCAGTGTCACCCCCACGGTTCTGTTTCCCACCCAGTCCGACGGTGCACTCCGGCAGATCGCCTGGCTGCGGGTCGTCAGCCTCGCCGAGCGCAGTCCCGCCGAGATTGTTCTCACGGTGGGCGGCACCAAACAACCTGTACAGACTGTCACTTTGGCCACCGGAGAAACCCGGATTGATCTGCTCATTCCCGATCTCTCCGCTCCTGCCGAGGTAGCCGTTGAGGTCAGAGTCAAAGGTGCCGAGCCGCTGCGCTGGTCAGGCGACTGGAAAGCCGCCCGGAAGTGGCAGGTGTTCGCCATCAAGTCCTCGCACTACGACCTGGGCTATGACGGTCGAATCGACGTCATGCAGCGCGAGGCCGCGGACTTTCTCGACATCGCGTCGCGCCTCTGTACCGACCGCGACCAGCTCCACGAGTGGCATTACCACATCGAGCACCTGCGCTTCCTGCGCGCCTACGAACGCGAGCGTGGGCCGGTCGCCCTGGCAGACTTCCTCGCCCGGTACGTCAAAACCGGCATCATGACTCTCTCGGGCAACTCCAGCGCCTCCCACTTCCACTGGATGGACTACGAGCAGCTCGCCCGCTTCGGCTACCCTGCCCGGCGCGAATTGAAGGACAGCTACGGTCTCGACATCACCGGCATCACGGTGGCGGACAATCCCAGCGTCTCCTGGCCCGGCTATCAGTTGCTCGCCCAGGCCGGCTTCAAATACCTTTTGCGCTTGGGGCAGACAGGATTTCGTGCCGTCAGCCCTCATGGTTACGCAAAGCAGGGTATGCCTCCGATCGCTTGGATGACCGGCCCGGATGGTCGCCATCGCATTCTGGCGAGCTTCCACGATACCTATGCTGAACCGCTTTTTCTCGGCAACGCCGGCAGCTACAGAGCACCTGAAATCGAAATCGCCGCAGAGCAACTTTCCACGCGCCTGCAACGCGTCGAGCGCGGCGAGGTGCGCGGCCCGTATCCCTATGATGCCCTGATCGTATCAAACTATGTGGACTGGGAAGTGCCTCATGAGCAGGAACGCGTTCTCGCAGATTGGCGCAAACGCTTCGCTTACCCCCAGATTCACCTCGATAACGCCTTCCAAGCGCTGGCTTACATCGAAAAAAACTTCGCCAACCAGATTCCTGTCTTACGCGGGGATACGAACAACAACTCCGGCGACTATAGCAGCATCGACCCCCAGTACCAGGGGGAAAAACGCAGCCTCACCCGTCTGCTGCCCTTTACCGAGACGCTGCATGCCCTGGCCGCCGTCCGCGCACCGGCCGCACTCGTGCCGGCCGGACGCACCTTCGCGGACTATTGGCTCGAATTCATGGAGTTCGACGAACACTGCTGGCCCACGATGCTCTCGGTCAACGACCAGAATATCTTCAATACGGTCGTGGCCAAGCACCATGGCCTGAACCGTGTTTCCCTCGGAGTGCACTCTGCCTTCGATCGTGCCTCCCAGGTTCTGCTCGGTTCCGCGCCGGCCCACTCCGACCGTCTTGCGGTGTGGAATGCCCTCGGCCATCCTCGCACGGACGTGGTCGAGCATACCCTTCCGTCCGGCGCTCCCGCTGGCACTCTCCACGCCGTCGAGGAGACCAGCGGTCAAGTCCTCCCGGTCCAGCGCGAATCCGACAACCGCATCCGTTTTGTCGCGAACACACCCGCCTTGGGCCACGCCATCTATCGTCTCGTTCCCGGCGAGTCGACGTCCTCCGCGGCCACGTTGCACGCCGAGCTGCGCGGTGAAACCCTCGTATTGTCCAACCGCTGGTATCGGCTCGAAGTGGGCGCAAGCGACGGGCGCGTGCGCAGCCTGCGCAGCCTGACGCTTGATCGTGAACTTTTGGATCCCTCCTCAATCTGGGGCTTCAACGATCTCATCCGCTGCCACGCCCCGCCTTTTTCCTACGGGTTTGTGTCCGCCGACCTCAAGCTGACGAAAATTGGCCGCGCCACCGCCCGTCTGGTCGAGCACGGCCCGGTTTCCGCCGCAGTGGAAATCGTCACTACCGACGAAGCGCTCGACGCGCATGTGGTCACCCAGCTGCGGCTCTTTGCCGATGCCGACCACCTGTCGATCACCAACAACGTGCGTCGCCTGGGCTTCCTGTACTCGGCACGGGCCGATCGCTACCGGGAAAACGTCTTTGTCGCCTTCCCCTTGCTGGTGCCCGACGGGCGCTTCCGTGCCGAATACGGCCCGGGCACGCTCGATCCCTCCCGCGATTTCGCTCCCTCCTCCAACACCGATTTCGTGATGGTGAACCGCTGGATAGATGTGAGTAACGACAAGTTTGGTGTCACCCTCTGCCCCCGCGAGGCCTCCGCGGTCCATTGCGGCCAGATCAACTACAACCACTTCCGGCCTGTCTTCAAGGCCACGAGCTCCCACCTCTACAGTTACGCCTGGTCGAACCGCATGGCTGGACTCACGCACCTTTCGCAGAACGACTATCAAGCCACCCTGAGCTACTCCCTGCGCGTCCATGCCGGCGACTGGCGTGCCGGTGCGGCTACGCGATTTGGTTGGAGTCAGGCCGCCCCGCTCATCGCGCAGCCGGTTTCAGCCGCAGCGCCGGTCCAAAGCTCCGCCGCCGTGGTCAGCGCCCCCAACGTGCAGGTCACCGTGCTCAAACGAGCCGAAGCCCCCGGCCGTGGCTACATCCTGCGCCTGGTCGAGACCGAGGGTCGCGAACGCACGCCCGTCACGGTGCGTGTGCCCAGCCTGCCGGTCGCCCGCGCCAATCGATGTGACGTCGTGGAAAACGACGCGGCCCCGCTCTCTCTGAATGATGGGGCGCTCTCGTTGGAACTCGGAGCCTACGAGTTCGTCACGGTGCGGCTCGAGGAGAAGTCCCAGCCGCTGCCCGGCGTCGAGAAACTCGGCGCCGCCGATGTCGGCGATGCCACGGTGCGACTCACCTGGAAGACATCGGGAGCTGCGCCTGCGGCCGGCTACCATATTTTCCGCAGCGAAGTCTCCCAGGAGCCACCTACGCTGCAAACTTTGGTCGGCTATACGACCGACTCCGTGTTCACGGACACCGGCCTCAAACCCGGCATCGCCTACCATTACCAGGTCGCCGCTGCCACCCCGCACAACTCCCAGGGAGTCCCGAGCGCGCCACTCACCGTGCGCACCTCGCTCGTCAACCGCACGGCGCCAGCCGCCCTGGCTGAAGTGGGCGTGGTGCCGATGGCCGCCGACCGCCTCTGCCTCTACTGGCAACGCAGCGCCGAACCCGACGCGGCTCTCTACCGCGTGCACCGCTCACGCCAGGCCGGCTTCAAGCCGGGCGCCGACACGCTCGTGGCCGAGGTGCGGCCCGACGTATATTACTACCAACTCCACTTCGACCGCCGCGTCACTCCCGGCGAGACGTGGTACTATCGCGTGCTCCCCGTGGATTTCGCCGGCAACGAGCAGGCGGACTCGATCTGCGTCGGTGGCACCGCGCCGCACGACACTGCCCCGCGGTCTGCACCCATTCCGGGCCGCTAGCGCGCTCACATCCGGAAGAGATTCCGGTGAAAAGAGAACAAAAAGGAGAGAACAAAAAGGGTCAGCTTTACATTTATCCCTCAGCCGAATGAGATCTGGCGTTGGAGTGCTTTGGCACCGCATTTCCGAGACGAGTCGGCTGACATAGACAGGGCACTCAAGTCCCATGGGAGATCGCTCTGAGAAATTCGAACCGCAACTTGCGCGCCATGCGAGCAGCCTGCGGAACGTCACCAAGGCATCGATGGCAATATGTAAAGCCCGACCCTTTCCGCTCGTTCGCTTTCCGCTCGTTCTGCCTTTATCCGCTTTCCAATAGTCCCTTGGGGCCAGACGCGTTGATGTTTCTGCCAAAATTTGGGCCCTTGCGGCTGAGGCTTTTGCCGATGGCACCGACTTGGTGCATTCGCAACCAAGGATGCGGCCACGCACAGCGCGCAAATTGGTACAATCCACCGATGAGCCCCGAGTGGAGGCGCGCCGCAAATCAGCCCAGGAGCGCCTGCCGGCGTTTCCTGGCCGGCGCCACGGTTCGTCGCGCGGTCGTCCTGCCGGTGCGCAGAGGGGCACGGTGAAGGTTCCAAATGTCAGCCAGCATCCGGGAAGACTATTCGGGCCGGCGATGTTTTCGCCGAAAGCCGGCGGGGGCTTCGTCGGTGACCCGCTTAAACATCCGGCTAAGGTAGGCGCGATTCGGGAAACCGGTTTTTTCGGCGATCGCGTCGATGGTTTCGTCGGTCTGCAACAGCAGCCGCGCCGCCTCGCGCACCCGCATCTCGATGACGAAGCTGGCCGGCGTCGTGCCGAAATGGCGTTTGAAGGCGCGATTGAAGGCGGCGACGCTCATGCTGGCCCGCCGCGCCAAATCGGGCGCAAGCAGTTTGGTGCCGATTTGCCCCTCGATGTATTCACGAACCCGCGCCAGCGACTCGGGGACCGGCCACTGCCAGCGCAGTTCCGGGCGTGAAAGCACGACCTGCAGGAGCGCAAGACTGTTGCGGTAGATGGCATCCGTCGGGTCCCAGGTCGCGTCGGCGATGATCAGCTGCTGCAAATCGCGGATCAGAC
>JAUSID010000061.1 GCA_030648295.1 Opitutaceae bacterium
GCCGTGCGCCGGCGCGCGCTCCACGATTTCCCGGCTATGGGCATTCTGCTGGCCAGCAGAATGCATTTAGCCCGCATGAACGCGGGGCGCTCGCCGGAACATTGGGATGTTGGCGGTCAGACACGGGTGAAGACCATTTCAGGTGTGAAAAATGCGGGCTAGGGTCTTTCGCTTTTGCAGTCGGTTTACACGAGTTCGTCTCAAATCCATGTCGCCGCGTCTTTCCGCCACGCAAAACCTGCATTGCTCAAGAAAAGGTAAATGCCTGTGTTCATAGGAGAACGGCGGACTTTTATCTTGTAAGTCTGGATACGTTTTGGGACTTTCCCCCTGCAGTTCGGCCTCACTTCCTCACTTCGTGGGATGGATTTTTTCTAGCGAAAACACCCTACCTGCCCACTTACTCGGTTTATAGCGCGTCACAGCCCGCATGTTATTCTCCCAGAAAACCAAAGGTTATTACGTCGAGGTGAACGACCACGCCGTCCTCATGGCGCGTACGTCGGCGCCCGCCGCGCCTTTCACGGTGGAGGAAATGCGGGAATGTCCGCCCAATGATCCCGCGGCGCTGAAGGAAGCGATTACCCAGATCCAGCCCAAGAAAAGTCCGAGCGGCTACCTGCACGCGACCGTTGGCATCTACCCGCCGAAACGGCTGGTGCGCCGTCATTCGCTCGAACTGAAGCGGGTGAAGGAGCCCGGATACTTCGCGGAGGTGTGCACCCAGCAGTTCCGCATTGAGCAGGACAAGTTCACCATCGCACTGCTGAACGCGACCGACGGTTCGGATTTTGACGCGGCGAAGGCGGTTCAGAAGGACGTCATGTTCTGCGGAATGCCGAGCGAGGACGTGACCGCGCTGCAATCGTCGTTGCTCGAGCGCTCGATCTATCCGGAACGGCTGGAACTCGGCACGCTCGCGACGTTGGGCGGGCTGGTTGATTTTCTCGCGCACACGAAATCGAAGACGCCGACGCTGGTGCTGGAGATCGGCGCCGATGCCACGCACTCGTTCATTGTGTCGCCCTCCGGGGTCGAGGCGTCCCGTCCCATCCCCCAGGGGCTGGATGCGATGGTGCCCATCGTCCAGAAGGAACTCGGGCTCAAGGACGAGGAGTCGGCGCGAAAACTTTTCTATTCGAACACATTTGATTTCACCGGCATGGGACCGCTGCTGATCAAGCGGCTGCTGAAGGAACTTCAGTCGTCGATCGGCTTTTACGAGGTTCAGACCGGACAATCGGTCGGGCAGGTGCTTAGTACGCAGCTGTCGCCCAAACTCACATGGCTCGAAGGTGCCATCGCGAGCTCGCTTGGCATCGCCACGCTGAAACTCGATCCCGTCCCGTGGCTGCAATCGCGCCACGTGACGATCCCCGAGAGCCTGACCAAAACCGCCCAGGACATCCGCTGGTTCGGACTCCTCGGCCTCATGGTTCAATACAACGCTGTCCATGCTGTCCCTGCTGAAGAAAAAAAGTAACGCGGCGGCTCCGCCGTCGGTCCCGGCGTGGCACCCGAATTTCCGCAACTATGAAAAGTTGCCGGACATCAAGGTCGTTCGCACGGCGTTTTTCATCAACATCGCGGCCATCTCCGTCGCGCTGGCCCTCGCGATTTATTTCGGGTTCCACGAGTGGCAGCTGCGCGTGGTCGGAGGTCAGGTGACGGATGTCGAGAAGCGGATCCGCACGGACAAGCCCCTGAGCGAGCAAGCCGTGGTGCTGTATAAGAAGTTCCAGGCCGAGGAGGCGAAGATCGCCGAGGTCGATGGGTTCATCAAGTCGCGCCCGCTCGTATCCGAATTGCTCCGGCACATTGGCGAAACGATACCGCCAAACGTGGCGCTCGACACCTTCGACCTGAGGGATACGGGCCTCGTGTTGCGCTTGTCGGTGCGCGGCGCGCCGGATGCGGCGGCCGGCCACGCCACGGCTTATCTCAATCAGCTCAAGGGCGACCAGAAGATGATGGTGTTGTTCGCCGACGCCGCGATGACGAGCCTCACCCGCAACCCGGCGACGGGCCGGCTGGCGGTGGAAATGACGCTGCCGTTGAAACCCGCGGGCGGAAAGAAGCCATGACCAACGACGAACTTATCGCTTTCCTGAAGAAGAACCCGATCAGCGTCGGGTGCGGCATCATCAGCCTGGCGCTCATCGGCGGCATCTATTTTCGCGCCGGCATCGTGCCGGCGGCGGAGGCGGACCTGGCGCAGAAGACGGCCGAGGCCGATCGTTACAGTTCGAACATCAAGAATGCCGGCCAGCTGAAGGAGCAGCACGACACGCTCGTGGGAGCGACGAAGGAAATCGACGGGCGGCTCGTGCGGGCCAGCCAGCTCGGCGTGAACAACCAGTACTTTTTCAAGCTCGAGAGCGCAACCGGGGCAAAGCTGGTCGATTTCCGGCAGGGCGGGCTCATCGCCCCCAAAGGCGGCAAGGCGGTCTTCTCCCCGGTGGCGTTCACCGTGTCGGTGCAGGGCGAAATACCGCAGCTGATGCATTTCCTGCGCCTGCTGGAAAGCGGCGCGCACTACTGCCGCGTGCAAACCGCCACCTGCATGGCGGCCTCGGGCACTTCGAAGCGCATGCTCACGCTCACGCTCAATCTCGAACTCCTCGGCCTGCCATGAAGACGCGTTCCCGCCTGCTCGTTCCCGCCGCGCTCGTAATCGGGGTCCTGTCCGCCGGCGCGGCGACGCCGCCGGCCAAGGTCACCTCCGACATCCTGCCGCCGAACCGGCGCCAGGAAGTCGTGGATCGCGCGGTGAACCTCGCGAAACCCCCGGCGCCGGTCGCGGCCCCGACCGACATGCCGCAGCCTTTTTTCCCGCCCGATTTCGACAAGCCCGATGACGCGAAGCCGGGCGCCGCGGGTCCGCGGCCGGCGGGCGGCCCCCCCGCGCCCGCGCCCCAGGCGCCAACCCAGCCCGCGGGCCCCACCGGCGATCGCGCGATCCTCGAAACGCTCGCGGCGCGGCTCACTCCGTCCGGTACGATCAACTTCGGGGCCTCGCCGCAGCTAATTATTGGTAAGAACCGCTTCCCCGTCGGCACAAAGTTTACAGTCACGTTTAACAACGAAGACTACGAGCTAGAACTCGTATCCATTGATCGCACTACATTCACCCTGCGCTACCGCAGCGAGGAATTCACCCGGCCTATCAAACCTGCCCGCTAATATGAGAACCCGCACGCCCCTGCCGATCAGTCTTTTCGCGCTGCTGGCCGCCATCTCCGCCCTCCCCGTGTTCGGGCAAGCGGATGCGCCGGCGGCTGCTCCTGCCCTGGCGGCCGCGCAACCTGCCGCGGGTTCGACCGACGCCGCCGTTGCCGATCGCCCCGCGGCGGCCGCCGCGGGTGGCGTCGCCGTCGCGAGCAAGGGGAAGGACGCGGCTGGCCGCGACACCCTCTCCGTCGACTTCCCCGACGAGGATATCCGCAACATTCTCCGCAATGTCGCCGACCTGTTCGAGTTGAACATCATCATGCCAGACAGCCTGCAGGGCAAAACGACGATCAAGCTGCGCGACGTCAGCTGGCGGCAGATCTTTGAGAACGTCCTGCGGCCGGTCGGTTTCACCTACATCGAGGACGGCAACATCATCAAGATTGTCAGCCTCGAGAGCCTCACGCAGGAGCCGGTCGAAACCCAGGTGTTCCTGATCAACTTCGCGCGCGCGTCCGACATCCTGCCGACCATCAGCTCGCTCGTGGACAGCACCACCGGCGGCAAGATCGTCGTCGATGCCCGCAGCAACAGCCTCGTCATCACCGAGCGGCCGTCACGGATGAACCGCATCCGCCCGGTGATCGACGTGCTGGATCGCGCGACCGATCAGGTGATGATCGAATCCAAGTTCGTCGAGGTCACCGACCGCGACATCAAGAACATCGGCGTCAACTGGTCTTCGCTCGCCAACTACGGCGTGGGCATCGGCGGCATGACCGGCACCTTCGACCGGGCGCGCGGCGGCAGCTTCAACAACGGCGGCGACGCGCAGAATCGCACCGGCCGGGCTGCCGACACCACGACGCGTACTTCCACCGACATTACCAATACGAACGGCCAGACCAGCGGTTCGACCAACGCGGGCTCCGTCACCGCGACGGCCGGCGTCCCGTCCTCCACCTCGACGACCGGCACGACGGGCGGACTGACAAGTGCCACCACGGCGACGACGGGGAACGGCCTGACCTCGAACGTGACGGACACGGCGAACAACGCGTTGAATCTGTTGAACACGATCGCCTACACCGGGGCGACGAATCGCGCCGCGCAGGCGGTGTTCAGTGCGGACGAGTTCCGGCTGGTGCTGAGCGCGCTCCAGACGCAGAACGACGTGAGGGTAGTCTCGAATCCCACCATCGTCACCCTCAACAACGTCGAGGCGTCCATCAACGTGGGTGAGGAAACGCCGATCCCGAATT
>JAUSID010000065.1 GCA_030648295.1 Opitutaceae bacterium
CGGTGGCGGACAAGTATCAGAGTTTCGAAATCGTGCATCCGGAGGTGCTCGCGATGCTCACGCTCTCGACCGCGGACGGCGCGGGCGGCAAGCGCTTCTCGCTCGATCAAATCTTCAAGCAGGTCGCCGAACTGGATCGGCAGGCGAAACTCGCCGACGCGACCGAAAGTGCGCTGCGTTCGCCCTTCCAACGGGCGGTCGTCCAGCTGCGGAACAACGTCGCCCTGTATCAGCGGCTCCAGAACAGTCTGAGCGCAGCGGCGACGAGCGATTTCCTCGAGCAGCTTCAGAAACTCGAAACCAACCTGGCCAGCAGTGCTGTGGCCGCCACGGCGGCACGGGCGGGGCAGGCGCACAGCGATCCCGCCGCCAAGGCCATGCTGGAACTGGCTCAGTCGTTCGCGGTGATGGATTCCTACGGCTACCTCCGTCCGATCCCGCCGGCGTCAGGCGAGGGTGAAGCGGGTTGGAAAACCGCGGGCGCCGCCTGGACGGCAACGCTCGCATCCTCGAAGCCGAACGCTGTCGCCAGCCAATACGCTGCACTCGGACGCGCGTGGCGGTTGCATCAACCGGCGGCGTTCAACGCGACGGCCAACACCCTCAAGGAATCGTTCGCCACCTCGATGCCCGCCGCGATGCGGAAGTCCGCGGTCGAGATGCGGTTCAACTCCGCGCAACCATTCTACACCAGCATGTCACTTTACGTCGCCGCGTTTCTGCTCGGCGTGTGTTCCTGGCTGAAATGGCCGCAGTCGCTGACGCCCGCGGCCGCGGGCCTGGTCGTGCTCGCCTTCGTGCTCACGACCGCCGGGATTGTGGCGCGGATGTGGCTGGAAGGCCGGCCACCGGTGACGAACCTGTATTCGTCCGCCTTGTTCGTCGGCTGGGCCGCGGTGGCGCTGTGCGTGATCCTCGAACGTTTTTATCGCAACGCGATCGGCAGCGTCGCCGCGTCGGTGATCGGTTTTGCCACGCTGGTCATCGCCCACCACCTTGCGCTTGGCGGCGACACGATGGAAATGATGCGGGCGGTGCTGGACTCGAATTTCTGGCTCGCGACGCACGTCGTCACGATCGCGGTCGGCTACTCCGCGACGTTCCTCGCCGGTTTCCTCGCGCTGATCTACGTCTGCCGCGGCGTGCTCACCCGCGGGCTCGATGAAGCCACGGCCCGGAATCTCAGCCGGATGATTTATGGCATCGTGTGTTTCGCGACGCTGTTCAGTTTCGTCGGCACCGTCCTCGGCGGCATCTGGGCCGATCAATCCTGGGGCCGGTTCTGGGGCTGGGACCCGAAGGAAAACGGCGCGCTCATCATCGTGATGTGGAACGCGATCATCCTCCACGTGCGCTGGGCCGGAATGGTCCGCGGCCGTGGTCTCGCGGTGATGGCCATCTTCGGCAACATCGTGACCGCATGGAGCTGGTTTGGCGTGAACATGCTGGGCGTCGGCCTGCATAGCTATGGGTTCATGGACGCCGCGTTTTGGTGGCTGATCGCGTTCGTCGGCAGCCAGCTCGCGGTCATGCTGATTGCGGCGCTGCCGCAGGAGAAATGGCGCAGCTTCGTTGCCATGAATCCGCCGCCGGCGAAAAAATCCGCCACGTTTCAGATGGCCGAAGCAGCGCGGTAGCAGATCCCGCGTCGGCCCATGGGTTCGCGACGTTTTCGCGGGCCGCGTGGAAATCGTCGCTCGCGTCATCATCGCTCGACAGCATAAAGCTGAGGCCGCTTCCATGCGCGCACTCTTCATTCGCTTTGGGTCTGATACCGCGAAGCTCGCTTCGCCTTGGTTGGGTAGCGACGAGCGCCAGCGAGTCGAAGAGCGTCGGCTCGCTGGCGCTCGCCGCTACGATGGGGGACGACGGATGCATGGTGGGATTGCTCAAATGCCCCGGAGCTTGCTCCGGGGAGTCTTTACTGGAATCGTTTTCGCCGCAGGCATTTTTTTCCAGGCGTTCGCCGGGCAACCTGCGACCGCACCCAAACCCGCGTTGTCGACGCCGGGCTGGCGCTACGAAGAGGTTCGACGCTATCGCGCCGCCGAAGCGGGGCAGGGTGTCGCGGTGGACGCAGAGTTTTTCTACGCGATCACCAACCGCGCGATCGGCAAATATCGGAAGGACACCGGTGAGCGGGTCGGCGGGTGGGAGGGTTCCGCCGCGGGCCCGATCATTCACCTCAACGCGGGCATCGTGGTGAAAGGGCGGTTGTACGCCATCCATTCCAATTATCCGACCGTGCCAATGTTGAGTTCCGTCGAGGCATTCGATCCGACAACGATGACTCATGTCGGCACGCACAGCTTTGGTCGCGCCGATGGTTCGTTCACGTGGCTCGACCGCGCAGTCCCGCCGTCGCTTTCCGGTGGCGCCGAACGCTGGATCGCGTGCTTCGTTCACTATGGCAACAAGGCGGCCGAGCCCTCGCGCGATCCGAGCTGGACGCAAATCGTGGCGTTCGACGACGAGTGGCGCCGCACAAACGGATGGGCGCTGCCGGCCGCGCTGCTCGCGCGTTTCGCCGAGCGCGGCTACAGCGCCTCTGGCGGCGCGTTTGGGCCGGGCGGCCATCTGTATCTGACCGGCCATGACAACCCCGAACTCTACGTCCTCGATTTTCCGGCCGCCGGTTCGGTGATGAAATGGATCGCGACGATCCCGATTCCCTCCGAAGGTCAGGCCTTCTCGTGGGATCCTTCGGCGCCGCCGATGCTCTACAGCATTCTGCGGCGGACGAAGGAGGTCATCGTCGGCCGGGTCACCATTCCCGAGGTTAACGGTCGCTGAACCGCGGCTGCGCGGCAACGTGCCGCCGGTGGACGTCGATGAAAGTTTCGTCGACCAGCCGGTCGATCTCGGCCGCGCCGCATGCTTCGCCTTGACCGCAGCGAACGACAACGACGGGGTCAGGTTGCTAATCTTTCACTTGACCTCGGGGCCAATTGCGGCGTGTGGTCCACGGTATGGCGCGCAAGCTGCGACTCGTACCGAGCGCAGCGACATCAGCCATTTCCCGGCGCGATCTACCATGTGATCAATCGGGGCCATCGCCGCGTCGGGCCGTTCGGCGCGCCGCGGACCCGCGACGCGTTCGAGACCTGCCTGTTTGCCGCCTGCGCCCGGTCGAAATGGGTGCTGCACGCGGTGGTTGCGGGCCAAAGCCGACCGCCCGGCATGGCTGCACGCGGAAACGGCGTTGACGGAGGCCGGCGGATGGGAGGACGGGCCGGCGGGGTGGGCCGCCTATGATCGCTTTCTGGCGTGGCAGGCGGACGGGCCCGCGGGCAAAGGGCCGGCTTATGCCTCGCGTGAGCCAGGTCGTCGGTGCCGTCGCGCGGCAACCAACCTCGCCGGCGGCTGAGATTTTTAAACAGTTGAGTGAAAGATTAGCAACCTGACCCCGTCGTTTGCCCTCTGATCAACCTGGTCGACGGAGCTGAGGGGCACAGCGCGCAGCATAACATCGCGGCGCCTCCATCCGAATGGCTGTTCCTGCGCGCGACATGACGATTGTTGACCGAATCGCCGCGCCTTAAGCGGGACGCGTGACCGTCTCCGCCGGCGACACCGTTCCACCCGCTGGTTCCGTCGGTCCGCCTTCAACTTGCGGAGCGCAGGAGCGGCGCGGTGACCAGGTGCGTCAGGCGTCCCCCGCGTCGGCCGCGGGGCGCCGAATCGCCCATCCGGATGACTGACATTATTGTCAGCTGCCGGTTGTTGCCTGGTTTTCCTATTTCTCGCACTCGCGCAGGCAGGTTCCTGCTTCGTCTGCCTTGTCCGCCCTTCGCCTCCCGTGCCATCGCTTCGCCGCCCTTCGCCGTTTCCGCCTCTGAGGGCTGGTTGCGGGCGCCGACCGGAAGGGTGAATTCGGCGCAGGCCCCTTCAGCGTCCCGACCGCCCATGTTCTTTTCCCGAGGTGCACCCGAACAACGCGGGGGTGCGCCTCATCGAGCATCCAGTCCGCGTCACCTCAGCCAAAAACCATGAGCACCCATCATCGATCCGGCCGGTCTTTCTCCTTGCCCTCGAGCCTGCGGCGATTGTTCGCCCTCGTCGGCTTGGCGCTCAGCGCCGCCACGCTTCCCGTGACGAACGCTGCCGGCGCCGCCGCCTCGGCCTCGACCGGCGCGATCTCGGGTACGATCAGCAACACCGCCTCGGGCAATCTCCTCGAGGGGGCCAAGGTCACCGTGCCGGCGCTGGGTCTCGTCGCCTATACCGACGACACCGGGCTCTACACCCTGCCCAATCTGCCGGCCGGCACGCACGAACTGGTCGTCTCGTACATCGGCCTCGACACCACCCGGGCCACGGTGACCGTCGCCGCCGGCCAGCGGGCGGCCCGCAATTTTGATCTCACCACCGGCATCTACCAGATGCAGGAATTTCGCGTGACCGGGGAGCGCGAGGGCGGCGCCGCCGCCATCACCCTGCAGCGCAACGCCGACAACGTGAAGAACATCGTGGCGATGGATTCGTACGGCAACCTGCCCAACATGAACGCGGGCGAGGTCGCGATCCGCCTGCCCGGCGTGGCGGGCAACTTCAGCGACGAAAATCTGGTCACCGGCTTCACCATCCGGGGCATCGCACCCGGACTGAACGGCATCACGCTCGACGGTTCGGCCCTCACCAGCCAGGGCGCGCTCACGCGCAGCACCAACATGAACAATCTCACCGGGACGATGTTCGACCAGATGGAACTCACCAAAGGGCACACGCCCGACAAGGGCGCGTCGGGACTCGGCGGCACGATCAACCTCCGCAGTCGCTCGCCGCTCAGCATGCGCGAAAAGCGCCGGCTCTCCTACAGCGCGAGTGTGCGCTGGGCCCCGCCGTTCCTCGAGCACGTGCCGCTGCGCGAGACGCACCGGGCGCATCCGCTCTTCAACCTCCAGTGGCAGGAGGTGTTCGGCGTCCTCGGCGGCGACCGCAACCTCGGGGTGTCGATGAACCTCTTCTACAGCGAGAACGCGGTGGGCGGCTTCCGCACGATCCGGGACTTTCAAAACACGACGGAGCAGCCGGCCTATGTCTGGGACTATCGCACCTGGGACAATTACAACAACCGCAAGCAAAAGAGCATCAACGTCAAGACCGCCTACCGGCTCTCGGCCAACACGAAGATCACCCTCAACACGGTGGTGAACGACGCGATTGAGACCTTCCGCCGCCAATACGAGGTGCGCGCCTTCACCGGCAACCAGA
>JAUSID010000066.1 GCA_030648295.1 Opitutaceae bacterium
GCGGGCATCCTGCCGGCGGGGCGGCTGGACGAGTTCCGGTATTCGAGCTACTGGTATTTGCGGCGGCCCAAACAGCGCCCGGCCCGTTTGCGAATGGAGGCCGCGTTGAGCGCCGTGGGCGATCTGCCCGACCGCACGGCCGGATGGAAGTGCTACGCCGACCACCTCGTCTGGCAGGCGGCGGAAGGGCCGGCGGGCAAGAACGCGGCATATGTGTCGTTGAGCCGCGGATGGGCGATCGGAGGAGAGCAATTCAAGCAGGCGTTGTTGCAGGATCACGCGGTGGCGCGAAGCGCTGAGCAGCGCGCTCGCTTGCATAGCGGCGGAGGCAAGGGAAGTCTCGCAGAAATCGGCGCCTTGGAAAGTCGCGGTGGCCGCGCACCTGAAAGCAACGACCGACGTGTCAAACGGCTGGCTGGCGGAGCAGCTCGACATGGGCAGCCATTTTTACGTCAGCAAACACGTCGGGAACCTGCGCAAAAGCCCACTTGGCGAAGCCGGCAAATGGCTTGAAAAGCTGAGGAAGGTAAAAGGTAAAGCATGACCCCTTCCGTTTCCGCGACGCCACCCACGCGGCGGCAACGTCATCGCCGCGCTGCAGCGAAAGCCGGCCCTCCAGCGCGTTCGAGGAAAGAAACGTGACGTCAGCGCGCAAGGCATCCGCGCGGATGGAAAAAAACCCGGAGGCGATCCTTTCCGGGATCGCAGACGCATGCTCGCCGTTATCCGTCTGCTGCGCCAAAGCGAGCGCGCACGCGCACGCGCACCAAGCGAGGTAAGCGAGGGTTTTCATGGCTGGGATTCTGGGTAATCTGAGTTGGATTGATGATGAGTCGCAGCGGCGGCGATCGGCTGTTGCGAGTCGCGACGGCAGGATCGCTCATTTCGGTGCCTCGTTCCGTCGGTTCGATTGTGCTACCTCCGCCGCATCGAATTCCGCGCTCCCATCGCAAGCGCGTTCGCCGTCACGGCCTTGCTGTGCGACGCAAGATGAATGCGCGTCTGCGAGTCGACCGGACCAGGTCGGCCGGCATTTGCAGGGGAAGATCGAGAAGGTGGGGATGTTCGTCCGTGCTCCGCTCCGAGCGGCCCCGAGGGAAATAGACTGGCTCACGCGGAGGCGCGGAGAGCGTGGAGGTGGGGAGTGCCGGCTTCGGACTGGTTGTAGCCGGCCTCGCTGAGGCCGGTTTGTCGGAATCGATGTTGGGATCATCCTTGTGCGTCTTACAGGGGTCGGCGACCCCGGCTACATGGTGGGCTGGTCGGAAATGCCCCGGAGCTTGCTCCGGGGATGCTTTACTGCCGCAACGACGTGAACTCCCGCTGCAACGGCACGCCTTCGAGTCCAAAGACGAAGAGCGCGTGAGTGCCGGCAATCGCGACGCACTGCCTGCCATCGATCAAAAACGAGATCGGATTGGCCCGAATCGGGCCACCGGTCTGAAATTCCCACAGCAGTTTTCCACTGCGCTGATTGAGGGCGAAGAAATTGCCTTCGTTGCACCCGCCGAACACCAGCCCGCCGGCCGTCGTCATCGTCCCCGCCCACGGCGGCGAGTGCAGTGGAAACTCCCACTTGATTTCGCCGGTGGTCGCTTCGAGCGCCCGCACCGCTCCCCAGGCTTGATCCCCCTTCAACGCCTGCTCGCCGCCGCCAAGGAAAGGCGTGCCAGGCACATAATCGGCATCGGTCTTGTAGTAATAGGCGCCCATTTCGCGCACCGCCGCATACACCCAGCCGGTGAGCGGACTGTAGCTGGGACTGTACCAGTTCACCGCGCCCTGCAGGCTCGGCCACACCAGCGTGCCTTTCTCGCTCGGCTCCGTGTCCGGCAGCACCATCGGGCGCCCTTGGACGTCGAGGCCCTTGGCCCAAGTCTGTTTCGCGAACGCCTTTCCCGCCAGAAATTCTCCTGTCACGCGATCGAGGACGTAGTAAAACGCGTTGCGATTCGGCGACACCACCAGTTTGCGCATCCGCCCGCTGATGGCGGCGTCCACGAGGATCGGAATCTGGTTCGCATCCCAATCATGCGTGTCGTGCGGCGTGAATTGGAAATGCCAGCGACGTTTTCCGGTCTCCGGGTCGAGCGCCACGAGCGAGCAAGTGTACAAATTGTCCCCTTGGCGCAGGTCACCGTTCCAATCGGGCGCCGGATTGCCGATCCCCCAATAGAGCAGTTTCAACTCGGGATCGTACGAACCCGTCAGCCATGTCGAACCGCCGCCGGTCACCCAGCTTTCACCCTGCCAGGTCTCACTCCCCGGCTCACCCGGCCCCGGCACGGTCCAGAAACGCCAGAGCTGCTTGCCGGTGTCGGCGGCGTACGCATCGACGAACCCGCGCACGCCGGCCTCGGCACCGCTGATGCCCACGATGATGCGGCCATCGATGGCCAGCGGCGCGAGCGTCATCGCATGCCCGGTGGTGTTGTCTGCCACGGTCACGTCCCACCGCTTCACGCCGGTCTTCGCATCGAGCGCCACGAGGTGCGCGTCGAGCGTGGCCACAAACACCTTGTCGTCCAAAATGGCGACCCCGCGATTGGTCTGGGGAAACCCGATCGCCTTCACGTCCTTGGGCAGCTTGGCCGTCCACGACCACAACCGGCGGCCGCTCCGCAAGTCGAGCGCCGTCACGGTGGTCGGCGGCTCAACAATGTACATGACGCCATCCGCCACAATCGGCGAGGATTCGAAGACTCCCGCTTTCTGCAGTTGATACATCCACACCGGGCGCAGACCGGACACGTTGGCCGCGTTAATCTGCGCCAGCGGAGAATACCGCTGACCCGAATACGTTCCTGAATACGTCAGCCAGCTGCCGGGATCATTCGCGGCGTCGCGAATCCGCTCGAACGGGACTTCGGCCGCCACCGCAATGGCGCCGGGAAGCAGGAGTACGATCGACCATTTCATTTTTTACCCCTCAACGTGGTGAGATACGCGATCACATCATCGAGTTCCGTGGCGCTGAACATGCTGCCAAATACCGGCATGATGCTCTGGACGAATCCCTTCGCCACCTCGTTGACTTCGGATTTCCGGAACGAATGAATTCGATTTTCCAGATCACGCAGTTGAATCGTGAAACCATCTTCATTGACGCGCAGCCCTTCCACCACCCGTCCGTCGATCGTCGTAAGCCGTACCGGCAAGAATTCCGCGTAACCGTCTGCGTTGGCGCTCATCTCCGCTCCGGGCTCCGTCAGCATCCGGCGCATGCGCGCGGCCCCGCGCCGGTTTCCCACCTCGCTGAGGTCAGGCCCCTTCACGCCACCCTGGCCATCGACGGTGTGGCATAGCGCGCACGCCGCCTTGGCGAAGAGTTCGCGGCCCCGCGCGGGGTCACCGGCAACCGGAGCTTCCGCCGCCACGCCGAGCGTCCGGACGAATCCCGCGATGGCCCGGCGATCTTTCTTCGGCAGCATCCAGGTTGACGGCATGCCGGTCCCTCGGATGCCGTCGTCGATGACCGCGAGGAGCGACGCGAGATCCGGCGCCTGCGTGAGAACGGGCCGCGCCAGGCTCGGGCCGACACCGCCCAGCCCCTGCATTCCATGACAGCGCGCGCAGTGCACCGTGAAGTTTCTTTGTCCTCGCGCGATTTCTTCGGACGAAAACTCTTCGGAGGGCGCATCCGCCGCCAACAGCCTGGCGCCGCACGACAGCAACGCCGTTGCCACAACGACGCGCAGAAACTCACAACGCATACCATGCATGTTGAAAAAGCCGGAGGGGGATTGGACCGTGCCGCCAGCGCGGGGTGGGGTCAATACGCGAACGGAGTGAGCAATGGGGCGGGGCGCGTTTCCCGGTTGTCGGCGCGGAGCAAGCGTTGCGGCTGAGGGAGCGGCGGTTTCCCAACCGCCGGAAGGCCACGCGCCCACGGGCGCTTGGGAAAGCGCCCCTCCTCCATGGTGCGAATGCTGAATCGTGCCGACCTCTTGGAAACGCGCCCGGCTTGCATGGTTCATGGGTTTCCCTGTTTGAGCGCTACCGCGAGCCTCTCCGCGTCGGCCGCAGTGAGCGTGAACCCCGGCGCCATCGAGCGCGTCGCGCGGTCGGCGAAGAACCATTTGCCCCACTCGGCAAACGGCGCGTCCACGGGCAGCGCTGCGATCTCGCGACGGACCTCGTCGATTTTGGCGACTTCGTCCGAGGCATCCGCGAGCACGCCATCGGCGGTCACGCGTTTGCCGGCGCAGATCGTCGCGAGCCGCAGCAGCCACTCGAGCGCAGGCGCACCGTCTACCTCGGGCGGCACGGCCCAGAGGTAAACGTGCTTGGACGAAAACGTGTACATGAAGCGACCGTCGCCCGGGCTGAACTGGCCGTTCGACGCTTGCACGAGATCGTACCACTCAAGGGTCGTATTGTGCCGCATCGCGTCAGTGAGCGGGAGGCCGGTCCGCGTGTCCCAGACCCGGCCGGTGCCATCCCCCGAGACCGTTGCGATTCGGGACCCATCGGCATTGAAGTGGACATTGTTGAGGAGTCCCGGATGCACCATCGGCTCGCCAATCGGCGTGCCATCGCGGGCGTCCCACACCCGGGCGGTGCCATCGTGTGAACTCGTGGCCAGGGTGCGGCTGTCGGGCGAGAACGCGGCCGGGTCCGCGCGGATGCGATGGTGCAAGACGGAACTGACCGGCTGGCCCGTTGCTCCATCCCACAAACGCACTTCGCCGTTAACCGTGGTGGTGGCGAGCCGCGTGCCGTCCGGGCTGAACGTCACGCGATTTACCTGCATTGCCGGGAAGGGCTTCAAGTCGAACAAAGCCCGACCTGTGGCGACATTCCACACCCGGACCGTGCCACCGATGTCGCCGGCCGCCAGCCGTTTCCCGTCGGGGCTGAAGCTGGGGCTAAAAACCATGAGCGCCGCATCTAATGTCATCGGCGGCGTCACCGGCCGGCCGGTGTGAAGATTCCACACGCGGATTTCTCGCGAGCCGCTACCGACCATCGCGAGCAGGTCACCCACTGCGCTGAAGTGACACGAAGCTCCTCCGTTCGGAGCGTCTTGCAGCGCAACCACGCGAACCTGACTTTCAATCACTTCCCAAACCTGGTGCTGCAACGCCTTCGTCCGCACGGCCAGGAAACGTCCGTCGGTTCGCAGATAACCCCCTGCGTTGACCGGCTCGGGAAAAGCGAAGCCACCGGCGACTTCCCGGCCCGAGGCGACATCGATGATTTCCAAGCGATCACCGCTGAACCGGCGCAGCCGCGCCGGTGCCTCGGGCTCGAGACCCACGGCAACGAAGCCGCTGCCCCGCGGGAGCACCAGCGGCCGGGCGAAGCCACGCTCAAGCCGCAGCGGGAATACGAGCCCGCCAGCGGTGCCGACGAACACGTGCGTGCCATCGGGCGACAGCGCTGAGTGCGGCGTCTTCTCCTGTTGCAGCGCCGGTTCCGCCAGCAGTTGGCCGTTGTCCAAGTCCCACCCGCGGGTGAAACCATCGGCGCAAGTCGTAAGCAGCACCTTGCCGTCGTCGCTGGTCCTGATCGTGGACCATCGGCCCAACGGCCCACCGTGGTGCACTGCGGGGAATGGCCCGCCGTGGAGCAGTGCGGGGAGCGCAAGCTGGCCGGTGGCAACGTGCCACACTTTGACCGTGCGGTCGCCGCTCGTCGTGATCACCCGGCGGCCGTCGGCCGTGAAGAATGCCAGATCGCAGGGAGCGTCATGCGGAAGAAACGGGCCTACCTGCGCCCCCGTCTTCGCGTCTCGAATTTGTGCGCCGGTGAACGTGTTAACCACGATGAGCCGTCCATCGGGACTGAACTGCACGCCAACGCACTCTGGATCGCCGCTCGGTAACCGGTCCGTGAGCGGCGCGCCATCGGGCACCGACCAAATCCGGACGTAATTATTTAATGCGGTCGTGGCGATCCACCGGCCGTCGGGGCTGAAGTCGAGGCCCGACACGTTGCCTGGGTCCGCGCTCACTTCGTTGTCTTTCAGACCGGGGTGCGGCAACGTCGCGCGAAGCTCACCCGTGGCGGCGTCCCAGATCCACACCTCGCCGTCGCTGGCCGCCGCCAGCCAGCGACCATCGGCGCTGAGCAGCGGAAACCCCTTCCGCAAAAGCATTTTCCCGGGCCGAATCGAGGGCGTGCGCGTGCGGCCCGTGGCGGCGTCGCAGACGAGCAGCGAGTGGTCATCCAGATAGACGGCGAAGATCCCGCGGTTGTTGGCGGCTGGGACGACGTGGAGCACTTTTCTCGGAAATGAAAACTCGCGCATGACCCGGCTGCCGGCGCCGTCGAGCACGCGGATGACGCCGTCCTCGCCCAAAATCCACACCGCACTGCCATCCGCGGTACAGGAAATCCATTTCACGCCGGCAGGGAGTTTCAGCGGTGCGCGATCCGGCAGGAGAAAATTACGCGTCACCAGCGCCGAAATGAGCCGCGGACCGACGACGGAGTTTTGTGGATCCGAGCGCGCCGCACGGACCAGATACGCGAGCCCTTCACCCGCGTTGCCTTCGTCGAGCAGCCGGGAGGCGAGCTTGAAATCGGCACGACTCGAGCGCTTCAAGCCGAGCTGCTGCTCCTCGACGGCGCGTTCCCGCAACTGCCGTTCGGCTTTTTCCGACGCCACGGCGCGCTCGCGGGATTCGTCCGATTCGATCCGGAGCCGGCTTTCCTCCCGCTCGGCCTGGGTGGCACGCACCGCCTGCCAGGTGGATACGATTGCGCCGACCACGAGGACGCTCGCGACCGCCACTCCGCCGACGAAGGCGACACGATTGCGGCGAATGAGTTTTTGCAACAGATACGCCGTGCTCGGCGGCCGCGCCGTGACAGGCTCGTTGCGCAGGTGCCGCTGGATGTCCATCGCGAGCCCGTTCGCCGTGTCGTAGCGGCGCGTGCGGTCCTTCTCGAGGCAACGCATCACGATCCAGTCGAGGTCGCCGCGGAGGAGGAGGGAGAGTTGCGCGGGTGCGGTATTGCGGAGTTTGGCGATGGTCGTGCGCTCGTCGTCCTCAAGCGTGTGCAGCCGGCGCGAGGGGGTCTGTGGCTCGACCTCGCGGATCTGTTGCCGGATCTGATCGACGCCCGCCTTGGCGAACACCTTCGGGTCAAACGGCGGCCGGCCCGTCAGAAGCTCATACAGCAGCACGCCCAGCGAGTAGATGTCGCTGCGCGTATCGATATCCAACGAACTCATCTCCGCCTGCTCCGGGCTCATGTATACCGGCGTGCCGATGAATTGCTCGAAGGCGGTGAAGACCGTCGCATCGGTGAGCTTGCCCTGCGTGGCCTTCGCGATCCCGAAGTCGATCACCTTGGGCGTCGCCGCGCCGTCGTTGACCGTGACGAGGATGTTCGACGGCTTGATGTCGCGGTGGATGACGCCCTTCTGGTGCGCGTGCTGAATCGCGTGACACACCTTGATGAACAACTCCAATCGCGCCGTCGGCGTGAGGTGATTCTCGTCGCAGTATTTCGTGATCGGAATCCCGCGGACCAATTCCATCACGAAAAACGGCCGACCGGTCTCGGTCGCACCCGCGTCATGCACCTTCGCGATATTCGCGTGGTCCATCATCGCCAGCGCCTGCCGCTCGGCCTCGAAACGCGCGACGACGGCCTTCGTGTCCATCCCGAGCTTGATCACCTTCAGCGCCACGCGTCGCCGCACGGGTTCCTCCTGCTCGGCCATCCACACCACGCCGCAGCCGCCTTCGCCGATTTGCTGGAGCAGTTTGTACCGGCCAATCCAATCACCGGGTTGTTCGTCCGCCGTCGCCAAGCCTACGGCGGACAGGTCGGGCAACTCCGCGGGTCGCGCCAACGCGGGCGCGGCCATCAGGCTTTCGGGTCCTTCATGCGCGGCGATGAGCGCGAGGATTCGCGCCCGAATCACCGCATCCCCGTTACACGCACCGTCGAGAAATGCCGCGCGATCATGCGCCGGTCGCGCGATGGCATCGGCAAATAGCTTTTCGTCGCGAGAGGGTGTTGGGCTCATGACGGAATTCAGCCCGTTCGTTGACTTCCCATGCGGCCCCGCTCAGTTTGCCGCCATGACGCTGGCCAACTTTCCCGAACTGAAGCGACTCCCGCGGCGCGTGCGTTTGAAAATCGCCGAGGAGCTGTGGGATTCGGCGGTAAGTGACGATCTGCCCGTGCCAGCCAGTCATAAGAAGCTGATTCGCGACCGCCGCGCGGCTTACACCCGCGGTGAACTGAAGACGCTAACGATGGATGAGCTGAAAAAATCGATCTGGCGGCGGTAGTCAGCGCGAGATGAAGAGTGTTCCCGTCGTCGCGCTGGAGCCCGTAGGCGACGACGTGCAACTGGCCTACGACTACTTCGAAGAGCGGCTCATGGGTGGGGGCGACGCGTTTCTGTCGCGCTATTTTGCGATGGCGGATCGCATCGCGCTCAACCCCGAAACCTTTTCGATTAAGTTCGACGATTACCGCCGCGCGCTGGTGCCGCGGAGCAACATCGCCGTTTACTACTTCATTGAGCCGAATCGCGCCGTGATCGCGGTAGTCATCGATGCGCGCCGGAATCCGCGCCTGATCCGCCGGCTCGTCCGACAACGACGCGGCGCCGTCTGATCGGGCAATAGTTTCCTCCCCCGTCGCGGCCATCAAACTATCCGGTCCGTCATGCGCGGCGACGAGCGCTGCGAGCCGTGCGAGCAGCGCCGCGTCGGCCCCGCACGCCTGGCCGAGAAATGCGCCGCGTTGCGCCGGCGGCTGCGCGAGCACGTCGGCGAACAGAGCCTCTTCCCGGGAGGGAATCTTGCTCATGGCAGGGGGAGTTGGGAGTAACCGCGGGGAACCGGTTGGCCGCGACGTTGGCGCGGTCAGGCGCACCCGGCAATCGTGGAGAAGGCTCGGGCGGAGCGGGTGGCGTAGGTCCAGTCAAGATTCACATCGACGGGTGTGCGGTGCATGGCCGCATTGGGCTGGAGCGGCTGCCTGGGCTCGACCGACACGCTTCATGGGGTTGGATCCTTTTGGGGGTTGTTTGACATGACACTGGACTTCTAACGGGAGGGTGAGAAGCGGAGAGAGGCCAACACGGAGGCGAAACCAGGGCGGACGAGGTGAAGCGTGGCTTTCGTGGCGGTACGAACGAGGGCTGGGTTGGTTGGGGGAGTGGGTCGCCCACGAGGGGGGCTCAACCTTAACGCGCAATTCGCGCTTCAAAAACGATCACCCCGCGCAAAGAAATATTGCCGCTGTGGCCGGCGCCCGACGGATGACGAATCCACTCAATCCCATCGCTCACGGAACACACGGAATATGCGGGAGAAGTCTGCCCGTGTTTTCTTAGGAGTGGAAAGAAGGCATCCAGTTCACGCTGATTGTTGATGTGGGTGTGAAGATCCCAAAGGCCGGGGATCACATACTTGCCGTGGCCATCGACGACCTGAGCCCCGGATGGGATCCGGGTGCTTTGCATCGGGCCGACCGCCACGATGCGATCGCCTTCGATGACGATGGCGGTGTTGGCGAGACGCGATCCGTCGCGAACGTCGATGAGCGTGGCGCCGGTTATGGCCAGGGTGGACGGCGCCGGCGAACCGCGGCACGTCGCAAGAATCAACGCCGCGAGCAGTGCGCGGCGGGCACGGGCGGATGAGGTCATAGGGGGAAAGTGCATGTTGGGATGGGCCGGACGCGGTCGTTCGATGTTAATTCCCGATTTTCATGGGCGAAAACAGGCGTAGGTATGATTTGTCGTCGGACGGAGTTTCACGGCGCAGCCTTCAGCGACACGAGTTGGTAGCGAGGCTACCCAAGTACGGAGGGCGCCCAGCCTTTGACGGAGGGGTGCAGCAGATACACCCGCGAGATGTGGAAAATGGAGTCCGGAGGGGGTCATGTCAGGAGTTATGCGCCGCGAAATTTTTCCCGTTTGCATCACGCATCACCACAGTGCCGGCCAGCAATGAAATCATCAAATGGAGTGACACGCGGATGAACCCGCTCTACGTTGCCGAACCCCGGCAACCGCGACTGTTTCATTGTTGCCCAATCGAAGTGAAAGGATCCCCCATGAAACTCATATCCAGCGTTCTGCTTATTGCTCTCACTGCCCTGCCGGCTTTCGGCCAGCAATCGACTCGCGAAGACTTCAAGGAATTCTGCCAAGCGTTCGCCGGCCGTTGGCTGGGCGACGTCACTTGGATCATGGACTGGCCCGGCTTCGGGAAGCGAGGGGACAAAGTGACAGCTTTCTTGGAGAATAGGATCACGGAGGATGGTAATGTGGTTGTCGGGCGTTTCTTTGGTGGGCCGGGTTCCGGGAGTTCGGTTTTTGCTTACGATGCCGGCGCGAAACAGATTCGTGGCAACGGTGCCGACTCGGGCGGCACAGTGTGGACGGCGGTTTTCTCAAAACAAAACGGAAAATGGGTGAGCGCCGAAACCGGCAGCCACGCGGATGGCACGAAGTATGAAGGCAAATATACGGTGGCGATTTCGGATGGCGGCAACACGCACACGTGGACGGGCTCGACGAAAATCACCGGCAAGAAAGCGGACGAGCTGAAGGACGTGTGGCGGCGCGTCAGCAAGTAAGGTGAATTGGCCGCAGCGTTTTTTTTGACGTTGGGTCAGCTTAACGTAGCGGCAAGCCTCCGTGCTTGCCGTGATCGTGGCACGGGCATCTTGCTCGTGCCACTCAGGAACGGCGGCAGGCAGAGACGCCTGCCGCTGCGACACGACTTCTGACGCGGATTGCGAACGTGCGTCGCCGGCCGAAACGAATCTATTGCGCCGCCGGCTTCGGATTGGCGGTGAAAACGGAGTCGTGATGATGCGCTTCCTTCCACGTGCCGTTTTCGTTGACCCAGATTTCCGTGACGCGCCTTGGCCGTGAATCGACCCGGCCATCCGCCCAGCGAACGGAGCCGTCCATATAGAACGAGGCGGCGGCTGCCGCGGCGCCAAGCGGCTGAACCTCGACATCGCGCAGCGTCCAATTCGCCTTCGCGCCCTGCCACCTTGGCAGCATTGCGAGCCACGCGGGCGAGTTCATGAGCATGCGCGGCTCCACGTCGGCGAGAAACACTGAGATGTCCGCAGTGTGCTGGCGGTCGACCGTGGCAGTGATTCCACCGTTGATGGCGTGCCAGTGCGTGGCGACCGCGGCTTTTATGGCGGCGGCGAGATTGGTCTGAGCCATATCGGCGGCGCGGCGCTCGAGCACCCACACCTCTTCGCCCCGTTCCACATGCTTCACGGTCACGGTGAGAACTTTGCCGTCCGCCGAAACGGTGCGCGTGCCGGTGCTGACCACCTTTCCGTTTTGTTTGTTCGTGAACGCCAGCGCTCGCGCACTCGCGCGCGTGAAGGCGAGAGTTTCACCCGGCTCGCCTGCGACCACGGGTTGGTCGGTGCCGTTATAAACAATGTTGCATTCGCTGCGCGTGGGCTTGCCGTCGGACTCGATGGTAACGTAGACCGCGTGTTCGCCCCCGGCGGTCGGTGTGAACGTGCGGAAGTCGAACTTCGGTTTCGCGCTCGGAGCGATGCGCGATTTCACGGCGTTGAGCTCCCACGTGCCGAGCCACGGCTCGTCGCGGCGATCGAACACCCACTTTTCCTCGATGATCGGCTGGCCTTTGGCGTTCGTGCCTTTGAATTCGACGGTGAGAATTTTTCCGTCCGCCGAAACCTCCCGCGTCGCCGTGCGGACAACTTTGCCATCCTTCTTGATGACGGATGCAATGGACCGCGGACTCGTTCGCTTGATCGCATGCGTATGCGAGTCCGGATCGCCAACCACCTTCGCGTCCTGGCCGTCGAATCGATAGGTGGACGTGCTGTAGACTCTTTTGCCATCGGCCTGAGTTTCGTCGTAGGTGGCCCGCTCGCCGCTGGCGGTCGACGTGTAGGTGCGGGTTTCGCCCTTTGGCGCAGGACCGGGATTGATCCGCGTTTTCGCGACATTGAGCACCCATGAGCCGAGCCAGGGATCGGCGGCGGACGAAGCCGTGACCTCCGCGGGCGTAATCGGCGGGGCGGAAGCGTTCGCGTTTTTGTTTTGCTGGGCGAAAGCAAGCGCGCACGCGCTCGCGAAATAGACGAGGTAGACGAGGGTTTTCATGTTTATTGGGGTTTGGGGTGAGGGGCGGAAACGGAGGACGGAAGAGCGGAGGAGGATGAACGCGGCGCACGTGAAGAGTGATTCTCTGTCGCGTGCTCCGCGCTCTCTGTGCTTGTAGCCGGCGACCTCGGGCAATCCGCGTTTTACCTTAGCCGTATCCATGCAGTGGGAAACCGCGAATGAACGCGAATGGACGCAAATTCCAGAGGAAGAAGGAGAGGATTACCCAAGTGGAACCATGGTCACCTTTTGGTTGATCGTTTCGATGCTCCCCAAAGACGTACTCTCCATTCGCGTGAATTGGCGTCCATTCGCGGTTGAACTGAATTCTTCCGGCTTAGCGGCTGCTCACTGCGCGGGCAGGTCGGAATTCCAGATATCGTGTTGGAGTTTCCACGTGCCGTTCGGCAGCCGTCGCCAGACGTGCAGGTATTTTCCAGCGTCCGGCTGCTCGGGCTGATTCGCCGGCGTCATCACGATGGACCATTCGCCGCGCACATAGGCGACGTCTCCCTGCCCGCCGATTTCGAGCGGCTGGGTCCGCCAGTCTTTGTGGGCGGGAAACGTGGACCAGCCTTTGCTAATCGCGGCGTGGCCGGCGAGCGCCGCGTCGTGCGGGGGAAGGATGATCGCGTTGTGGCCCACTTGGCCCAATCGCGCGCGAGGACGTGAGTGATGAACACGCGCGACGTCGCGCGAATCGCCTCAATGTCGGCCGCGGGAAGGGTGGCCGAGGCCGGGGACGTTTTGTTTTGCTGAGCCAAAGCGAGCGCACACGCGCTCGCGAAACAGACGATGTAAACGAGTGTTTTCATGTGTGGGGGTTTGGGGTAAGTTGAACGCTGGACTACGGACTACTGACTACTGACGACTGACGACTGACGACTGACGACTGACGACTGACGACGGACTACGGCTTCGGGGGGAATTCGCCGCCGTGGTCGGCAATCATCACCCATTTGTTGCCGTCCTTCATGAGAATGTCGGTCCAGCGGCCCGCCTCGCGTTTTTGCTTTCCCTCGGCGTCTTTGACGACGCGCGTGAACAGGTAGTGCGCGTAGGCGATGTTGCCGTGCACGCGGACCGTCACGGGCTGGAGATCTTGCACAAGGGTCTTCGACGTCTGGTGGCCGTGCGTGATGAATTTTATCGCGCGCTCCTTGGAGCCCGGCAGCACGTTGGCGTAGCTCCAGCCTTGGTAATCGGCGTGGAAATAGGTCAGGAAATTCTGTGTGTCGCCGGCGGCGTCGAGCCGCCAGTAAGTCTCCACGTTGTTCCACACTTCCTTTTGCTGCGCGGACAACTCCGGTCCGCTGGCGCGGAGGTGCGCGCCGAACGCGGCGCACAAGATCAGGATGGCAGTGGACGAAACGAATCGACGGACGAGGGGTGAACGGTGCGTTTTCATGGATTTTGTTTTTTGGAGTTGAACAACTTGACGGAAAAATTCGCGGCGACTGGTCCGGACTGAGGTCCGGATTAGCGCGTCGGAATCATCGGCGAAATTGGCGGTGAAGAATATCGATCGCTCGCTGCGCTCGCGAAGCAGACGAGGTGAACGAGGGCTTTCATTGGGGCGGAGGGTCGTTGTCACGATTCACCACCGCCCCGTCCACCGGTCCTACTGCTGCGGCAGATCCGAATTCCAGATATCGCGGAAGAGTTTCCACGCGCCGTCCGGCTGCTTCCGCCAGATTTGCAGGTATTTCCCGGCGCCGGGCTGCTCGGGTTGATTCGCCGGAGTCATTACCATGGACCACTCACCGCGCACATAGGCGAAATCGCCATGCCCGCCAATTTCGAGCGGCTCCACCCGCCAATCCTTATAGGGCGGAAACTTCTGCCAGCCTTCGACCGCTTGCGACCGACCCATGCTCGCCGCCGCGTGCGGTGGGAAGACGGCAGTATCATCCGAATAAAATTGCGCGAGTTTCGACCAGTTCCTGGCGAGGCCAGCCGCTCCCAGAGCCTTCCACGCGTCTCGAATCGCGTCCTGATCGCGCGCGCTCAATGTGCCGGCGCCCTTAACTTTGGCTCCCGGTGGTCTCTTCTCCCATGCCGCCTTCCGGGCGGCGGTGATTTTGGTGTCGACCGCCGGTGACGGCAGATCCGAATTCCAGTTGTCGCGAAACAGTTTCCATGACCCATCGGATTGCTTGCGCCAGAGCTGGAAGAATTTTCCGGAGTCGCGCACGTCAGGCTGGTTCGGCGCGGTAACGACGACCGCGTATCGTCCGCGCGCGAACACGAGGTCGCCGCGGCCGTCGAATTCGATCGGTTCGTTCGTGCACTCCTTCAGCACCGCGTTCGAGTGGGACTGCGCCTCGATGTTCTTGCGCCCGACTCTCGCCGGCTCATTCGGCGCCATCATGATGGCGTCGTCCGTAAAAAGCTGCGCAAAACTCGACCAGTCGCGCGCCAGCGCGTGGCTGACTAACGCGCGCGATGCCGCGCGGATGGCCGCGATATCTGAGGCAGGAACCGAGCCCGCGGCCGATTTGGCCGTTCGAGTCCCCTCCTTTTTGGCCGGTGGATTTGACTGGGCCTGGGCAACGATGCCGCTGGTGAGCAGCACGACGACGGTTAACAGCGATTTTGTGTTCATGGGGAGTTACGGCTTCGCCTCCGGTCCGATGCTCAAGTCGGGCCGATAATTGGAAAGCCAGCGCTGCGAGTGCAGCACGACGCCGGCCGGCAGCTTTTCCATAAGCTTGGCGTAGGCCTCGTCGCCCAGTTTTCTCTTGAGCCCACCCCCGTCGAGATCGGCATAACGGTCGAATCCGGTGAGCGTGTAAACCTGGTTGGTACTGCCGCCGAAAACGGTCTCCTGGACAATGTAGCTTTTCGCCCCGGTGCTCCTGACCGCAGGGACGTAGTGCTGGCGCATGAACGCCAGCCACTCGGCCTTTCGCCCCGGCGCAAGCTCATGCTCGGTGACAATCGTCTTGGCCAGGGGCGTGCGAGGCGCCCAGGAAAGATCGGGAAAGTTTCTGACGGCGAAGGTCTGCGAGCGCACCAGACACGCTCGCAGTTTTTCGGTCAATGCATTGGCCGCGTCGCGCCCAAGCGCCTTTACGAGTTCATTCTGCTCATCGAACTCGGCAAAGGATTTGAACGGTCGGCCGAAGACGAACGTGTAATACTCGGCAAACATGCCCGGGGTGAATCCTCGCCGGACGGTGACTCCCGCCTGCTTGAGCGCAGGAATGACCTCCTCCTTTTGAAGTCGGTTGAATTCCAAAATCTTGTCCGGCTTCACCGAGGCGAATGTCAGGTGAACCCAGTCGTCGCTTGCACCCGGTGACGGCATGGCCGTGGTTTTTGCCGTGGGGTTTTGCGACCAGAGATAAGAAATCCCGATCGTGATAACACTGAGCGCCAGGAGGAGCGTCCGGCGGACCTTAGGGGTAGGCGTATTCATGTTTCTGTGGCCACGGCTCGTCGCGGAATGCGGACGAACGTGGAAGTGTGTGGACCGGAAGGTGGAGCCCGCTGGTTTCGACACCTCAAGGTCGACACCTCGGGACGTGGGCCGCCCGAAAAAACGCGCGGCCCGTTGCCGGCCTACTTCTTTACTTGCGTCCCACTTCCGGAGTTCTGTTCCGCAACGATCTTCCACGCGTTGCCGCGTTTCTGGACTAGGAAAGTCCCGAACATACTGGATTTAAATTCCCACTCCTGCCCGTTCGTCCGCGTGTAGCGTCCGCTCATCGTGATCTGCAAGAGCGCTGAAGTGTCGCTCAACACGATCACTTGCACCCGATCGTTCGTCCAGGTGTCAGTCGTGCGCCCCGACCATACCTCTTGAACGCGCGCGCGCAGCTCCTGATGCGAGTACGCCTTGCCGGTGCTAATGAAGAGGCCGCTCGGCTGAGTGTCGAAGAGCGCCATGTAAGCGTCCGCATCGTGCGCGTTCCAAGTGCGTCTGAGTTCCGCGGCCACGGCCTTGACGGCCTGCTCGACCGCCTGGGTGTTCTGGGCCGCCACGACCGGGCGGGCGGTGAATTGGATGAGGGAGAGAATAGCGATAACGGAGAGGAAACTGGATTTCATGGGATTGAATCGTTGAGGGGTTTATTTGAGGGACGACCTGATCTCGGAGACGGTGAAGCGCGGAGACCGGGGATGAGAACAGGCCATCGTGACAACACCGGGCGCCAGCAGACGCGCCCGGCGGATTCCAGGGGTAGTCGTATTCATGTTTCTGTGGCCACGGCTCGCCGCGGAATGTGGACGAACGTGGAAATATCGGACTGGCGCAGTGCGCCGATAGGGCGGAAGCGACGGGTGGGGCTTACCGGTTCGCGTCGAGCGGGCGAGGCGCGGTCTGATCAATCAGCCGCCAGAGCTGGCCCTTCACGCGCTTGCGCGAGGCAGCGAGCAATGCGGAGTTCTCTGTCGCCCGCGCGCCCTGCCACTTGTCGCGCCAGGCCTGCGGCGGATCCTTCTCCATCTGGGCGAGGCTCTCGTAGCCGTTGAACGAAACGTAATTGTAGGGAAAGTCGAGTTGCACGGGGTACCGCAAGGAGGTCGTTGCCCAGGAAGCGGCATTACCGCTCTTCACCAGTTCCCCGCTCGACGGGAGAAAATATTCCCGCTGTGACTTCAGCAGATCGTCGCTCTTCCCGGGAAGACTGCGAAGATAGTGCACGTTGAGGATCGGATTGGAGGCCGTGGACCAACCGACTGTGGCCAGGAGCACGGACAGCGTATCCGTACGGCGGAGCTTCCGGACCGCGGGCGTCATGCTCTGAAGCTCGGCGTATTTCGCCTGGCCCAGTACCTTGGAAAAATCGGTGCCGGCATACGGGGACTCCAAATGGGCGAAGCTCGGATACTCCATCATCGTGACGTAGTCGTATTCCTGCTCCTCGCCGTTGGGCCAGCTCACCACATACAGTTTCCACGAGGTGAGCCGCCCCTGGTTCACCATGTCCTGGTGCACCTGCTTCCAAACCTCGCGCTCCAGTTTGACATAGTCAGATGCTTTGCCTGGCTCCGTTTTCATATAGGCAAGGGTCAGCATCCGGTTTTTCGGCGGAGTGGCAGCACTCTGCGCGTGGAGACTGACGGCGAACGAAACGCCCCACAGGGCGAGCAAGCAGCACTGCAGTGCTGCGAATGATGATGGTGATTTCATGGGGTAAACGTCTGAGGTTGGTTTTGGGGAACAGATTCCTTCCGGGTTAAGATGATCGTGGTCTCAGATCAGCGATCTGACTCGGAGGGTGCCGCTCAGCCACGACGGAGAATCTTCCGGGCTACCGCCGATCGAAGACCCAGGTGTCGTCGAGCGGTTGGCCCTTCGCGTTGGTGCCCTTGATGGTGAGCGTCAGGGTCTTTCCGTCCGTTGAGACAACCCGCGTCGCGGTGCGGGCGACTTTGCCAGCCTTCTTGACCGTGACGGCGAGGGACGAAGGACCGGTGCGCTTGAACGCGAACGTATCGGAGTCGGGCAGGCCGGTAACCGGAGCGTCCTTCCCGTCGAACGTGTAGGTTGATTCGCTGCGCAGTTGTTTTCCCTCGGCATCGACCTGGGTATAACTCGCCCGTTCACCCGCTGCCGTGACCACGTACGTCCGCGTTTCGCTCTTCGGTGCGGGGCCGGGACTGAAACGCGATTTCGCGACATTGAGCACCCAGGTCCCAATCCACGGATCGCCGGCCGAATTCATCTGAGCCATCTTCACCAGCGGGCCGAAGCTGAGGTCTTCGCGGAACTCGATCACGCTGGCCTCGCGCCCGAGCACCACGCCGATCGGAAGCTTCTGCAGAAGCTTTTCGTAGGCTTGTTCGCCCAGGACGTGCCGGGCCGCCGACCCCTTGTCCAGGTCGGCATAGTTCCGCCAAAACCCCAGCGTGGTGACGTCCTCGGAGCTGCCACCAAGCACGTGCTCTTCGACGGTGAAACCCAGGATGTCGGACTTGCGAATGACGGGGACCAGGTGCTCGCGCAGGAATTTCAGGTACTCGGATTTTCGCCCGGGGGCGAGGCGGTTGGTGACGACGACGGCCACCGGGGAGAAGAGCTGGCCCCAGCTCAAATCCGGCACCGTACGGGTGGCGAAAACCCGTTTGCTGATGTGGCACGCGGCAATGCGAGCCATCAGGGCATCCGCCGCCGGTTTGCCGAGCGCCTTCTCCAGCGGGCGCGGCTCGTCGAAAAACGCGAAGCTCTTGATCGGGACGGCGGTGCCGTAGAGATAGCCGTCATTGAGAAACCCGCCCTTGAAGAACGCACGCGCCTCCCACCCGGCTTTTTTCAGGGCAGGATTCACTTCCTCTTTCTGCAATCGCTCATACTCGGCAGTCTTGTCGGGCTTGATAATCACCACCGAGATTTCCAGCAGCTGGCCCGGCATCGCTCCTGCCGCGGCCTTGCTCTGGGCGGCGAGGGATAAACCGGGCGCGGTGGCAACAAACGCGAGCGCTGAGAGCACAGCGCCGCGGAGTGGGACAACGGACGTTTTCATGGTTTTCTTTTCGTGCACCGCGCGAATCGCCGCCACGTCGGCAGCGGGAAGCGCGGCAAGGAGCGAGGAGGCAAGAGCGACCGCGCCGAAATACACGGTGCCGATCGCGTTTGCGTTTGTATTCACG
>JAUSID010000067.1 GCA_030648295.1 Opitutaceae bacterium
CACGCCTTCCGGCGGCAAGGTCGCGCGCCCGGCGAAGTTTTTCGGGAACGTAGCGCCGGCGAGGTCGAGGCACGTCGCCATCAGATCGGGCAGATAGCCAGTCTCCCGACTGAAGGAACCCGCCCGCAGTTGCGCCGGCCAGCGCGCAATGAAGGGAGTGGAGATGCCGCCTTCATGCACGAAGACCTTGTTGAGCCGATGCGGTGCGTTGCTCACATGCGCGCCGCGGATCCCGTAACCTTCGAAGGACTCGCGAGACCCAGCGTCGCGCCCGGCAGGCTGCGCCGCGGACTCTCTGGCGCGCCGCCGTTGTCGGACAGGAAAATAACGAGCGTGTCCCGCTCGGCGCCGATGGCGCGCAGGCTCGCGAGCACGCGCCCGACGCCGCGATCCAAACGATCGATCATCGCGGCGTAGATAGACATCCGCAGATCCCAGTCGTCCTTCTGCGGCGCGGGAATTGTTTCCCAGGCCGGCATCGTCTCCGGGCGCGGCGCCATTTCGCTCCTCGCATCGATCAGCCCGAGATCGATCAAACGTTGGTGTCGGCGGGTGCGGATGACGTCCCAACCGTCGCGGTATTTGCCGCGATACCTGGCAATATCCTCGGCCGGCGCATGCAGCGGCCAGTGCGGCGCGTTGAAAGCGAGATAGAAGAAGAACGGTTGGGTGCTTCCGCGCTGATCGCCGATATAGTTAACGGCAAAGTCGGTGAAAGCATCCGTCGAAAAGAATCCTTCGCGGGGCGGGGTGAAGGGCTGATCATTCAGCGCCATCGGCGCTTTCACGATCTTGCCCGTGTGCTGCATGCCGTGACCAAAGTAGTTCATCGCGCCCTCGAGCACCGTGAAGGATCGCTCGAACCCGCGATCCGCGGGCCAGTGCGGGCGCTCGTATCCGAGATGCCATTTCCCCGTCATCCCGGTGCGATAACCTGAGGCGCGCAAAACCTCGGCGATGGTGGGCGTTTGCACGCTCAATCGGTCCGCATAGGCCGGACTGGCAAGTTGCTCGCGAACCTTGCGCGCATATTCATCGACCATGTTTCCGATTCCCGCCTGGTGCGGGTGTAGCCCGGTGAGCAGCGACGCGCGCGAGGGACAGCACCGCGCGGTATTATAGAATTGCGTGAGCCGCACGCCGTCGGCCGCGAGCCGGTCGAGATTGGGCGTTGAAATTTCTCCGCCAAAACAACCCAGGTCCGAAAACCCGAGGTCGTCCGCGAAAATGATGAGGATGTTGGGCCGGGCTGCCGTCGCTCCGGGGGAGCGGAGCGGCGCGGACATCATGGCCGCGACGCACGTCAGGATGATGAGATAGCGATGCGCTGAAATCATGGTCATGGCTATCAGGGTTGGTCCTCTGCGCGGCTTAACTTTCCGAAGAGATCCGCATCGAGATTCATCAGGCCGAAAATGCCATTGAGGTGGCTCGTGCTCACCCACGGCAGCCAGCCCCGGTGCAGGCCGCGGCCGCGCCGCGGCGCCAGGCTCCAGTGCTCCTGCTGCCATCCCGGGCCTCCCAGGTCATACGTGCGCCCCGGCAGCGCGAGCATGCTCTTGGTGCTGTGCAGCAGGAGCCGGGACACTTCGTAATAATGAACGTCGCCGGTATATTTATAGAGCTTCGCAAAATCATCGGCATCGAAACTCATATATTGGTCCACGAGCGAATGGCCGGACGCGATCAGCTGCACGCCAACGGTCGAAGCCCCGGTTTTCCAATGCAGGTTGAGTGCGGTGTCATCGACTGGCATGGGTACATTCCACAGATAAATCCACGTTTCGGCGTAGTTGGCCGCTCCTCTGGCGCAAGCCAGCCACTTCCGGTCGCGCGTCGCTTCATACAGCGCCAGATATGCCTCCAACGAAATCGTGGCCGCCTCCTTGTCGAGGACATCAGGGTTGTCGATCGTGCCGCCGACGAACCGGCCGCGCGACTGCCCGTTGGTCCAGCAGAAATCCGCCGCGCGCACCGCGGCCGTGAGATAGGGTTGCTCTCCGGTAATCCGGTGCATTCGCACCAGCAAGGGCACGGCATTGAAGCTGGCGTTGGCCGAGGCGGAGCCGATCTCCGCCGAGGCGGCCTTCCACGAACGCGGGAAGCCGCCGCTTTGCTGTTGCTGCGGCAGCAACCAGTCCGCGAATTCGCGGCACCAGGCGAGCCATGCCGGGTGCTCGCGTCCGAGCGCCTTCTCCCGCACATAGGCGTCGAGCAGCATCTTCAGGTCGTCGCCAAAGCTCCGCAGGTACATCATTCCGTCCTTCCGCTCGCGGACCGAAACCGGCGTGCCGTCGTCCAGATTAAAACCCTCTCCCTGGGGCGGCGACATTTTCAACCGGACGAAACTGGCGGCGATGGCCTCAGCCTTTCGGCGCAGGTCCACCGACCGCGGTCCCGGTTCGAGCGCCGCTTCCTGCAGCAGGTAATTCACCGCTTCCAGATTTTTCCCGCAAAACCCCATCAGGGCACGGCGGTCCGCGGTCTTCAGGTCATGGGTGGCCGCATTGATGAAAAGCGGAATGCCGCTCCAGCCCTCTTTTTCGATGACGTTGGCCGCCAGCATATCGATCAGCACACGGCGAACGGTCGTAACGTCGTGCCGCTCGACCGCTGGTTGCAAAGCCTGCCATGCCCACCGCCACACTGAAGCCATCGTATCCGGAAAAGAATCACCCGAGCCGATCCGAAAACGGACCGCATACTGCTGTGCCCATCCGTCCTGGACGGGGTGATACCGGCGTCGCCACGCGTGCAATTGTCCGCCCGGATACGTGTTGCCGGCATAGGTTACCTGACCCTCGCTGCCCGGGAACCAGTAACCCACGGAAAGCTTCCCGCCGCGTTCCTGCGCCCCAATCGCACCGAACTGAAAAGCGGAATTCATCATCGCCACGGCCTGCACATCATTTCCTTCCGCGGCCGTCGTGCCGCCTTTGGGCGAGGGATTCAGGATCGCGATCGACGACCGATCGGAAAAATGAGCCAGAAACAACGGCGCTGGCAGTCGATCTTCGCGAATCCGCACGGTGTAATTTCCCGGTTGGTAATGGGCCTGGCCGCCGATCGCCGTCTTGGTGAGATGTTCGAAACCGCCGTAGATCATGCCGGGGGCAAACCATTCGGCATCGGTCCAGGCGCGCGGTCCCGTGAAGTCGAATTGAAACCCCGACATGAAGCCTTCGGTTGCGCTGCCCGACACTTTCACCGATCGGGAAAGGCGCACGACCGAACCGTCCTGCCGCCACTCGTCTTCGACCGTGAAAAGCGACGAATTTGGACCGCGCACCATCGCCTTGCCGTTAAAGCCGTCGGGCTTTTTCACCACCTCGGTGTATCCGGAGGACACGGATGTGATTTGATTCGGCTCGCTCCAGAGCTCGATCTCGACGGGCTTGAGTCGGGAGGCGCTCGCAAGCCCGGCATTCGACACGGCTACTCCCCATTGCCCCGGCTCCGTCTGGATTGGCTGCAGCAGCGGAGCTGGTTTCGTAACCTTGGTTGCGGAGAACGCCGGTAGATCGATGCCGAACGCGATAGCGACGGTGAGAAATGCCAACGCGCTGCGGCGCGATGTCGTCATCGCAGCCCTCCCGCCAAAACGCGTCGTCGAATTTGTGTTTAGCATGATAATTTGGTGATGATTCATGTGTTCAGTCGCTCATTCGCGAACACCCTGCTCCCGGAGCGCATGTCGGAAATTTTCGCGCGTGATCAACGTGCCGACGGTACGCGTATCGATGGGCGGTTCGACGCCGTCTTTGATCCATTTATACATCATCCCGCTCGTGCGGTATCCATGATCTTCCGCGGACAGCAGGATTGAGCCGTGGAATGACGTCGGCCTCTCCTTCTCGAGTTCGATGATGCAATCCGTGCCATTGATACCAACCCCGATTGCGTCGTCGGCGATGAAACCGCGTCCTTCGAGCGCGCGGACGGCTCCAAGCACGGCATCATCATTGATGCTGCACACGAGCCAATGCTTCACGTCCGGATGCTGCGTTAGCAATACGTTCGTGGCATCGAACGCTCCAGGAATGTCAGTTGTCCGCTGAGGCGCCCGGAAAATGCGGTCCGATGAAAATCCGGCGGCCATCAACGCGGCAATCGCGCCCGCGGTGCGTTCGCTTGTCGTGGCGAGTTCGTCGAACGTTACAGCGCAAACAGCAGATTCCTCGATTCGCCAAGCCCGCTTTTTCATTTCGTTCCAACTGGCTCGATCATGACCATCAGTTTAGCCTGATTTGCACGTGGATTTCTTCCGGAAGGCAGGGCAGAGTTTTCCGGAAAAATAAGGAGATGTCCGACGTCCGCTTCGAAACGTTTGGCTTGAATGCCCGGCTGCTGTCCCCGCCCAAGCCGATGGGACGTATTCATCACCATCACGAGATGGAGATCAATTTCCTGTTCTCGGGCGGAGTCACCTACCTTCACCGCGGGGCGATGTGCAAGCTGATGCCACGGCGACTGACCATGTTCTGGGGGTCGACGCCGCACAGCCTCGTGGCGGCGGAACCCGGCAGCGAGATGGCGTGGATCACGGTGCCACTGGCCTGGGTGTGGAGCTGGGCGCTGCCGAGAAAATTTATTCGCGGATTGATGGAAGGACGCTGGTGGACGGCACCGACGGGCAGCCACGAGCGATTCCCCGTGCGGGCCTGGGTCGAGGAACTCGAGGATGCGAGCCCCAGCAGGCACGAGCGGCTGCTACTCGAGCTCCACGCCTGTTTCCTGTGGATGGCGGAGCAGGCCGCAACCACCAGCGACGCGGAAGTGCGCGCAATTCCAGCCGGAGCCACGGGCGGATTGCACCGAATCGAACGGATGGCCCGGTTTATGGCCGAGCGCTTTCAGGATAGCATCAGCGTCGCCGATGTCGCGGCCGCGGCGGAGCTCCACCCGAATTACGCGATGCCTCTTTTCCAACGGCACTGCGGCGTGACCATTCACGATTACCTGATGCAATATCGGCTCACTCACGCGCAGTGGCTGCTGCTGACCACCGACGAAAAGATCATCGATGTCGCTCTGGCGAGCGGCTTTGGCTCGTTGAGCAGTTTCTATGAGGCATTCACGCGCATAGCCAAGGAACCGCCGCAGACATTCCGCCGACGCATGCGAGCATGACCACTGGTTTTCGCGTCACGGCTTGGTCGCCGACCTCGCTGCTTCCGGTGTAACAGGTCGCGTGAACGCAGTTTTTTCCGGCCCTGTCAGCGTGCCGGTGCCATAATTGTCCATCGTGAGCCAGAATTCACCCTTCGTGCCGGTCCACATCATGATGCTCTCACGGCCACTGCCATCATCGTCGCAGACGCCAATCTCCACTCCGAGGCGTTTCCCCGCGCGCAGTGCAACCCCGGGAACACGAAATCCGACCTCCAGAATGTAGCCCGTTTGGGTTTTTCGAAAGGCCGAGCTGCCCGCCCAATCACGATTGAATCGCTGTGTCTGCGGCTTCTCGACCGCATACTTATCCGAATGGTCGAGATAAACCCGCGGCGGATCAACCGGAAGGAAGTGCAACTCGTATCCCATCAGCTCGCGCGGATCGCACCGTTCAAACCAATCGGACCGGCCATCCATGATCTTCACGCGCCGGCCCCGCTGATGATCGTAATCAAGATAGATCTCGACGCAGTCGCACAAGAACGACGATGGCTGGCTCGGGGGGATGACGCGATCATCGTTGACCTCGAATAGGAAAAAAAGGCGGTCGCCGAACCAGGCCCCACGCCATTGGTAGCTCAAGTCGGCATCGCCGGTCCACTTCTCGCGCGTCATCCCCTGCCCAAACCACAACTTGTCCGCACCTCGAACGACATTGGGCGTGATCGATTCCCAATCGCGCGAATCGCCATCCACGGCAATCTGTCGTCGGACGAAGCGTGTTTGGGTGTCAGCCGAACCGGGTTCCGCCGCTGAGCACTCCCTCGCCAGCTCTGCCGCGAACAGGACGAGC
This sequence comes from Opitutaceae bacterium, assembly GCA_030648295.1. Classification (GTDB taxonomy): domain Bacteria; phylum Verrucomicrobiota; class Verrucomicrobiia; order Opitutales; family Opitutaceae; genus ER46. Next base: position 5,966 of record JAUSID010000067.1, read on the forward strand.
AACGTGAGCGACCCTCTCTCGAAAATTGTCATCAATGGCTTCATAATAGGTTTGGGCGTGCTTATCTTGTCGACCTGAGCTGGCCGGTCAGGCTGAAGCTTCATGAAGATGCCGCGGCAATGTGATTCATTCGCTTCACTTGCCCGGTAGGGACTTCCAAGGAACCACTTGTCTTGAATCCGTAGGGCCCTTCACTTTTAGAATATCGGGTTTCGATTTGTCTGGATTAGCCACAAACTCACACCGGTCGATGGCCATTTTCCTTGGACCTGGGGTGCTGAGGTTTTTGTGACTATGGTAGACCATAATCAGTTCCCGGTTCGGAGCTCGAACGAACGAGCAATGGCCGGTGCCTCGAAGATTTTCGGTCTGCTGTAAAATGGGATTCCCGTCGTGTTTTGTCCAGGGGCCGAAAGGAGATGAAGCGGTGGCGTAACCAACCGCATATTTTTGGCTCAGGTAATGGTTTCCCGTGTAGAACAGATAATAGACTCCCTTGTGCTTTAATACCGCAGAACCTTCCGTCACCGGCCATTTGGCATATTTTGGATCCGCGTTCTCCCAAGGCTGGGTATACCAGATGCAACGGCGTTTGGTCTCCTCCTTCGGCGTCATCCAATCCTCCTTCATTTCCACGACGTAGATGTCGTTCGATCGATTCTCGAAACTCACATAATACATGTAGGCTTTACCATCATCATCGACAAACAGGTGGGGGTCGATCGCTCTTTGGGGCCAGACAGGCTTTTTCACTGCTTGAACAAAGGGCCCCAACGGCGAAGCGCTGGTCGCAATAGCCAAATGTTCCTCCACGGTGTAATACATGTAAAACGTCCCATTGCGCTCGTAGACTTCTGCGCCCCAAAAGCCCCTTGTTCCCCACGAATTAGCCTTCTCCAGGGCCCGTCCTCCGGAGTGCACACCCGCTGGCTCACTCCAATTGACTAGGTCGGTCGATACATAAACCTTGAAACCCAGGTGGACATCACGTCCCCCATCCGTCCCGTACAAATAATATTTTCCACCGGTCTGTAGAATAAATGGATCGGCCATTTCGGGCACCACGCCCACGCTGTTGTCGTAGAATAATTCCTCGGGGTGAAGTTTCAGCGACGGTCCGACTTCCTGTGCCAATGAAAATTGGACGCAGGCGAACACCGCAGCGACGACTGCTGTCCTTCGAGACATGATGTTGCGGAGGTGAATACCTTTCCTCATTTTGTGATGATCCAATCCTTGGGTGCCACAAAACCTTTGCGGCCTTCACTGCGTCCGTGCATGAGTTCGGTCTTCATTTGGCACCCTTCTTCTTCTTCCTTCCGCCCTCGATTGGCGCCGCACCTAAAGCCGGGCCGTTGTCCGGCGGCATGGAGCGGTGCCACGCGAGCACTTTCGTGGTCAGGCGAGTTACGACGTCCTTATTTTGGGCGGCGAGGTTTGTGGTTTCTGAGCGATCGCGTGCGAGATCATACAGCTCTGGTTTCGAGCCGTTGTAGTCGCAGAGCAATTTCCAGTTGCCGTCGCGAATCGCCAGATCGGGTTGCTGCGGCACGGCCAAACCCGGCATCAATTTCCGGTCCGGGGGACGCCGCCAACAGATCGCCGTCTGCCGCGATGCAACGCTCTTGCCGAGCAAGGTCTCGGCAACGTCTTCACCATCGAAGCTGACGCCGTCAGGCGAGTTCGCGCCCGCAAACCGGAGAAGCGATGGCACGAGATCGAACGCGGCAAAGATGGAGGTTTCGTTGTGCTGGCCGGCTTTGTTTGCCGGGATGAACCCCGGTCCCCAGACGATGAGCGGCGAGCGGATACCGCCTTCATAGAGCGTCCCCTTCGCGCCCCGGAAGGGCCCAGCCGAGCCCGCGCCCGGCTCGGGGCCATTGTCGGAGCAGAGGAGGATGAGCGTGTTGTCCCGCAGCTTGGGCGTGTTGCGGATATGGTCGAATATCACGCCGAGTTGCTCGTCCATCGTTTCGAGAACTCCGTGATAGAGCGCTTTTTTGCTGCCGTCGCCGCGCTTGGCCGCCACCGGGAAAAACGGCGAATGCACATCACCAGGCCAAAGGTTGATATAAAACGGCCGGGCATCTGCAGCGGCTTTATCGATGAACAGAATAGCGGCGCCAGTATAACCCGCGGTGATTTGCGCGACGTCATACCAGATGATCGGACCGCGGCCGAGCTTGTCGGACCCGTAGGTGCTTCGGGTTGGAGGCCGGCCATCGTGAGAATAGCCGAGGCCGAGCAGACGCGGCCCGAGGCCTTCGAAATTCGTCAGCGATTCATCGAAGCCATATTCCGGGATGAGCGGCGCCTCGCCGACGTCGCGCTGGCCACCCATGTGCCACTTGCCGAAGTGCCCCGTCGCGTAGCCGCTTTGCTTGAGGTAGCGAGCGAGCACGGGCGCCTTCGGATCGAGCCACTGCGCCATGCCGCGACGCTCGTTATCCGCCCGGTTGTTGAGGAATGAAGTAATGCGCCACCGTTGCGGATACTGTCCCGTCGTCAGCGCCACCCGCGAAGGTGAGCAGATGGACTGATTAACGTAAAACTGCGAGTAGCGGATTCCTTCGGCCGCAAGGCGATCAATGTGCGGTGTCCGCGCATGGGTGTTGCCGAAACACGACAGGTCTCCCCACCCCATGTCGTCGACAAAGACCATTACGATGTTGGGCGCGGCGACGACGCGTGGCGCCGCGACAGGGACAAGCACGAGAAGCGAGAGGAAAATGTAGTTCATCATTCCACGGTGTGAGGACATGGAGCGGCTGCGACCAGCACTATATCAATTATTGAAAACGAACCCTGTCGGACGCTTCGTAAACGTCGTCGTAACCACGACCTGGCGCGGTTCGACGCGGCCCCAGTGTAGGCCTGCACCGGTGACGAAGTTGGAGCGTAGTGGCTCAATGTCATCGCGGTCGAGCAGGTTGCGGATGTTGAGTTGGAGACGCCAGCCGAGCGGCCGGCCGCTGAAGAACTTTGTCTTGCCCGTGTAACCCATCAGCAAATCGACGTATTTTCCCCCGCCAGCCACAAATCGATTGCCGAGATGCCGCGTCTTGGCGCATCACTCCAGCGGCGGCGCTCCCCCTTCCGCCCACTCACGAATTCAACGATTATGAATTGCAGGAAACCAATTGCCCTCCTCCTTGGCCTCACCGCGCTGGCGCTGACCCCCGGCTTCGCCGCGGAAACGACCGGCGGTCCGCCGGCCCGATCCGCCACCGGTATGATCGAAGGTCGCGTGTTCAATCCATCGACGGGCGAATACGTTCACTATGCGGAGGTTCGCGTACAAGGAACCTCGATACTCGAGGTGACGGGTCCGGATGGGCGCTATCGAATCGCCAACGCCCCCGCCGGGCCGGTGACCCTGATGGTGAACCACACCGGGTTCCAGCCGGTCACCGCGACCGTGGAGGTGGCGGCTGGCACTGCCACCAGGAGGGATTTCGATCTGCAGGGCGCCGCGCAACCCGGCGTGGCGGACGTCGTCCAACTCGGGCGCTTCACCGTCTCCGGCGAAAGGGAGGGCACGGCCAAGGCGATCATGGAGCAGCGCAATTCCCTCAACATCAAGAACGTTGTCGCCTCCGACACCTTCAGCATCATGACGGAGGGCAATATTGGCGAAGTGCTGCAATACCTGCCGGGTATCCAGATCAGGTATACCGACGGCGAGCCCGCCAATCCGTTGATGCGCGGCATGGCGGCAAAATACGGCGCCCTCCAGGTGGACGGCTTGCGGATGACCGGCGGCGGCACGCGCGCGTCGGAGCTGACCTCGTACTCCGCGTCCGCGACCGACACGATCGAGTACTCCAAGACCAACAGCGCGGACATGGATGCCGACGCACCGGCCGGCACGATCAACATGAAGAGCAAGAGCGCGTTTCAACGCCGGGGCCGGTATTTCGGCTGGCAGTTGTACTCGATTGTCAGCAGCGCGGACAGTTCGCTGGGCAAATCGCCCGGGCCGGAGGACAAGGAAAACTACAAGACCCTGCCGTCGGTGGCGCTGGATTTTTCGGATGTGTATCTCGACGGGAAGCTGGGCCTGGTGCTGAACCTCAGCGAAAACAACTCCATCCTGACATCGGGTTTTCTGAACCCCACCTACGACACGACGCCGACCGCCTACAATCCGGCGCCCATCGTCATCACCCAGGTGATTTTCGGCCTCAATCCGAAGCTGGTGAAACGCCGGGGCGGCGCGCTGAACCTGGAGTACAATCTCAGCCCCGCTCTGACCGTGGCGCTGCGCGGACAGATCGGATGGGAGGACTGGCGGCAGCCCCAACGCGCGGTTTCGCTGGTCAGCAACCGGGCCAGCCAGGCCCCGAATGCCAGCGCGACGGCGATGCTCGCCAATCCGACCGCAAACAACGCCACCCGTTTCGGTATCCAGGGGTCGCATACCAACCGCACGCGGTTGACCTACACCTTCGCGCCGCAGGTCACCTACAACCAGGGCCCGCTGAACGTCGAGGGCTCCATCGGCTACACCTATCTCAACTCCTACACCCGCAACGGGCGGCTGGAGGGCGACGACCCCTTCTTCCAGACGAACTACCAGTTGTCTGGCGTCGGCTTCACCGCCACGCGCGCCTACGCCGGCGACACCAACTTCAACTTCCGGCAAACCTCGGGGCCCGACCTGTACACGCTGAGCAACTGGCGCGCGACGAGCCTCGCGAACAACCTGGTGCGGACCGAAAACGAGCCCACGTCGAAGGCGCTGCTCGGCCAGATCAACGCCCGGTTCACGACCGGGTGGTCACTGCCGACCACGCTCAAGGCCGGCGGGAAGACGCAGGCGGGCAGGTTCGAGAGTATCAATCGCACCAACTCGTGGACCTATGTCGGGCCGCAGAACAACCGGCTCACGGCGGAAATTCCGGTTTCGCCCGGATTCACCGGCGTCGATCCGCTCGATGCCGGCAATATCTTCGATCGGGCTTTCCAGTTCCCCGATCGGACCGCGCTCGGCCGGCTGCAGAAGACGAACCCCGAGTGGTTCGTGCCGAATCCGACGAATGCGACGAGCACGGCGAACCTCTTTCCCCATCGCCTGGCCCGCGAATACATCGATGCCGCCTACGTCATGGCGACGACGCAAATCGGCCGGCTGGCGATTCAGGAAGGCGTCCGCTACGAGGCGACGAAGACGGAGGGCCGCGTCTACGAGCGCGGCGTCGCGAGGACTCGACGGGGCAGCTACGACAATTTCTTCCTCAGCGCGTCCGGCCGGTATCGTTTTCAGGAAAACCTGATGGTGATTGCGGGATTCAGCCAGTCGATCCAGCGGGCGGCATTGAGCAGTCTGGCGGCGGTGGCCACGGTCAACGACACGACGCTGACCGGGACCATCCCGAACCCGACCCTCAAGCCCGAACGGGGGGACAACTATTCGATCCGGGTGGAAAAGTATTTCGAGCCCGCGGGCGTGTTTTCGGCCGGCGTATTCATGTTTCGGATGAAGGACTATCATGCGCAGCGGTCGGCCATCCCCGCGGCGGAGATCGGGCTCGCCGCGGAATACCCGAACTATCTGTTCACCACGCAGGACAACGCCGGCGACTTCGCGACCAAGGGCTTCGAACTGGAGTACCGCCAGCAGCTTTCGATGTTGCCGGGCGTGTTCAAGGGGCTCGGCGTGTTCGCGAACTGGACGCAGGTGCAGAGCTCCGACCCGGAGCTCGATTACGCAGGGGCGCCGAAATTCGGCTCCGGCGGCATCTCTTTTCGATATCGCCGCCTGAATGCATCGTGCAGTGGAACCTGGGCATCGGAGCACAACCAGAATCCGACGATCAACCACGTGCGGGAACGGACGATCATCTCCACCAACTGGTCGTATCAGCTGACGGCAAAAACGTCGGTCTTCCTCACCGGCCGGAATATCTTCAACGATCCGCTTTATAAGACGGTGCGGACGCAACCCGGGCTCCACAACCAGACGTTGATTCAAGGATCGGTCTGGAGTTTCGGACTGAAGGGGAGTTTTTGAGCCCGTGGGCGCCGCGGGAACAAGATGGAGGGACGGCCTCCGTGTCGCCCGATTTCATCCCGCCCCACCCCCATCTTCGAGTGAACTGTTTTTTCGAATACGAACGGCCCGCGCCGAGGCGGAGCCTCCACGAATGCACCGCTATCTGCGGCGCCGGGTCACCCGCATGAGAATATTTTCAAATTTGCGACCCCTGCTCGTGGCCGCGGGTTTGCTGCTGGCGAACTCAGCTTCGGCGGCGCCGTTGTTTCACGCCCAGGGTGAAATCGCCGGTGAACCGGGCGCCGATTCCATTCTGTTGCAGTCGCGGCTGACGGCGGCCGAGCACTTGAACGATGAACGCGGCATTACGGGGGCGGCCGGCGTTGCGCGCTTTGTGATCGATCGCGGGACGGACGGCACGGCGGGCATCATCACTCCCTGGGCGACGGCGGAGGCCACGAATGATTATATTGTCCGGCAACGGGTGACCGGACTGACACCCGACACGCGCTACCGCTACCGGCTCGAATTCGGGGCTGACCGGGCGCACACGCAAAAAGGACCGGCGCGCTGGTTCCGGACGCTGCCGGGCGCGCGGGCGGCGTCCCGACTGTCGTTCCTGATGTTCAACTGCATGGGCTGGGGACAATACATGGACGGCTACGGCGACCGGCTGCCCTACGACGGTCCGGACAAGATGCTGGGTTATCCCACCCTCGCGAAGGCGCAGGCGTATGCGGACAGCCACTTCTTCATCTGCGCGGGGGATGTGGTTTACTACGACACGCCGAAACAGGCGATCGCCAGGACGCTGCCGCAATTGCGCGCGAAATGGCAGCAACAGTTCTCGATGCCCCGGATGGCGGCATTCGTCGGCTCGCTCGGCTCGTTCTGGATGAAGGACGATCACGACTTCCGGTACGACGACGCGGATCGGACGGGACCGAGGGAACCTTCGCCCGAACTGGGGATCCGCGTATTCAAGGAACAGATGCCGGTCGTACCGCGCGAGGATTTCGAGCGGGTAACGTACCGCACGGTGCGAGCGTCGGCACAGGTGCAACTCTGGTTTCTCGAGGGCCGCGATTATCGGAGCCCGAACCAAATGGAGGATGGCCCGGCCAAGACGATTTGGGGAATCGAACAGCGAGCATGGCTCCAGCGGACGCTGCGCGAGAGCGACGCGGCGTGGAAGCTGATCATCACGCCGACACCCATGGTGGGGCCCGACACGGATCGGAAGCGTGACAATCACACCAACAGCCGCGGCTTCCGCCACGAAGGCACGCAGTTTTTCGCGTGGCTGAGGGAAAGCGGTGTGAGGAATGTCGTGCTGTTTACCGGGGACCGGCATTGGCAATACCATTCCGTGCATCCGACCGGCGTATCCGAATTCGCCTGCGGCTCGTTGAGTCGCGAGAACGCGGTGGGCGATCCGCCGACGCCGGGCTCGGCCGGCTCGACCGATCCAAATCGGCTGGTCGATCAGAAATTTGTCACTTCGAAGCAGGACGGAGGATTCCTGCGCGTCGTGGTGGACGAGAAGGCGTTGCTGCGCGTGGAAATCATCAATCAGGTGGGCGCGGTACTTTATACCAATGAATCGAAGCCGACATTGTGAGGTGAGCCGCGGCGCGGATGATGGTGCCGACTGGGAATGCGGCGCCATGGCCGCATCGAGCGACCCCCGGGAGCGAACGTGCCGCGGCTGCACTCACCGGCTATCCATCGGGCGAACCGGCGGGGGGCGACTCGGGGCCACGCTGGGGGCATTCGCATGGGCCGCGCTGCTAATGGCCGCGGAGGACCCGGAGAACATCCGGAAAAATTACAATCCGGCCAAGGCTCCGTTACCGCCACAGCGAGCGGCCGAGACGATGGTGGTGCCTCCGGGATTTCAGGTGACGTTGTTTGCCGGCGAGCCAGATGTCCGCCAGCCCGTCGCGCTCACGCATGATGACCGAGGACGGCTGTGGGTGGCCGAGGCGCATCAGTATCCCAATCACAGCAGCGCGCCCGGGCCGGACCGCCTGTTGATCCTGGAAGACACCGACGACGACGGCCGGCACGATCGCCGCACCGTGTTTTACGAGGGGCTGAACTACGTCAGCGGCATCGAGGTCGGATTTGGCGGCGCCTGGGTGATGTCCCCGCCGTATTTTTATTTCATTCCGGATCGCGACGGCGACGATCGGCCCGACGGCCCGCCGGTCGTCCTGCTCGATGGATTCGGCAACCATGCCAACGCGCACAACATGGCCAACAACCTGGCATGGGGCCCGGACGGCTGGCTCTATGGCACGCACGGTCGGACCAACTGGTCGACGCCGGGAAAGCCGGGGACGCCGAAGGAGGACCGCACGGTGTTCGACGGCGGGGTCTGGCGTTATCATCCGGTGCGCCACGTCTGGGAACCCTACACCGATGGCACGACCAATCCCTGGGGAATCGATTGGAACGATCACGGTCATGGGTTCATGTGCACGAGCGTCGACCCGCATTTGTACCATGTGATCCAGGGTGCGCATCATGAACCGTGGCGAAATCGCGACTCCAGCCGCTATGCGTACCAGCGCATCCCGACGATCGCGGATCATCTCCACTTCACGGGCAAGCAAACGGTGCAGGATGGACTCGGCAGTGCGGCGGAGGACGTCGCCGGCGGCGGCCATTCCCATGCCGGCACGATGGTGTACCTCGGCGCCAACTGGCCGGAGTCGTACCGCAACGATGTTTTCGTGAACAATATTCACGGCCACCGGATCAATCACGATGCGCCCGCACGCGCCGGTTCCGGATACACGGCGGCGCACCGCCCGACCCTGATGCAGTCGCGCGACCCGTGGTATATGGGCGTGGTCCTGCGCTATGGCGCCGACGGTGCGGTTTATGCCGCCGACTGGTCCGATACCGAGAGCTGTCACAGCTACAAGAATACGCGGGGGGAGACCGGCAGGATTTATCGCATCAGTTACGGAACTCCCCATTGGGACCGCCGGGACCTCGCGACCCTGCGCGATGCCGAATTGGTCGAGCGCCAGCTGGACCCGAACGACTGGCATGTGCGCCATGCCCGGCGGCTGCTCCAGGAGCGAGCGGCCGCCGGCGGCGGTATGACGACAGTACATGACCAGCTGCGGAAAATGTTCGCCGAAAACCCCGACGTGACCCGAAAGCTCAGGGCGCTGTGGGCCCTCCACGCCACCGGAGGGCTTGACGACGAATTCCTGCGGCGGACGCTCGAACACGCGGACGAAAACGTACGCGGCTGGGCGATACAGCTCCTTTGTGAAAACCGCGCGCCGTCAGTTGCGGCACTCCAGCAATTCAGCAGGATGGCGGCAGCCGATCGCTCCCCCCTGGTCCGACTTTACCTCGCATCGGCGCTGCAACGTCTTGAACCGTCGAGGCGGTGGGATATCGCGCGAGGGCTGCTCGCGCATGCGGAAGACGCGGGCGATCAGAACCTGCCGTTGATGATTTGGTATGGCATCGAGCCACTGGCGGGGATCGATCTGGAGCGCCTGGCGGGCCTGGCGAACGCGACGTCCATTTCGCTGGTGCGGCGACACATCGCCCGGCGGGCGAGCGAGCCCGATGTGCGGGCCGAAGGCGTGGCGGCAGTTGTCACCCGGCTCAGGCAATCGCGCGACGACGCGACCCGGCTCGACTTGGTCGCGGGAGTCCTCGAGGGCCTCAAGGGTGTGCGCAGCCTGCCGATGCCGGAAGGCTGGGCGGCGCTTTCGGCGCGCCTTCGCTCGAGCCCCCACCCCACACTTTCGGCGCGGGCGCTCGAGCTCTCGCTCGTGTTCGACGATCCGTCGGCGCTGCTCGAACTGAACCGGCAGGCGGCCGATGCCTCGGCGACGCCCGAAGTTCGAATCAGATCGATCGAAGCGCTGACCGCGCGGCATCCGAAAGACCTCGCGCCCCTGTTGCTGAATCTCACGACCGATCCCGTCACGTGCCGGACGGCGGTGCGCGCCCTGGCCGAATACGATCATGGGGACACGCCAGCGACGCTGCTCGCGGCGTATTCGAAATTCGATGCGGCCGCTCAGGCCGATGCGATTCAGACCCTGGCATCACGGCCAGGCTGGGCCATGCGGCTGCTCGATGCGGTCGAGTCAGGGGTCGTGCCGCGCGCGCAACTCACCGCCTATGCTGCGCGGCAGATGGATCAACTCGGTGACGCGGCGTTGACGGCGCGGGTGAAGACGCTGTGGGGGGAGGTTCGTCCCACCAGCGCGGAAAAAAACCAGCAAATCGAGCGCTGGCGGAGGACGCTGACGCCGGCGGTGCTGGCGACGGCGAACCCGTCGGCCGGCCGCGGCGTTTACGTCCGGCTTTGCAGCGCATGTCACCGGTTGTTCGACGAGGGCGGCGCGATCGGGCCCGATCTCACCGGCTCGCAGCGCACCGATCCAGGCTATCTGTTGGAAAACATCATCGACCCGAGCGCGGGCGTGGCACGGGAATTTCAGGTCAACACCATCCGCACCACCGGCGGCCGCGTGGTCAGCGGTTTCGTCATCGCCGAGAACGCGTCCGCGCTCACGGTCGCCTCCCCCAACGAGCGCGTGACGATCCCGATCGCCGAAATCCAGGACCGGCAGCAGTTGACCCATTCGATGATGCCCGAGGGATTGCTACAAGGGATGAAGGCCGCCGAGGTCCGCGACCTGATTGCCTATCTGGGCAGTGCCGTCCAAGTGCCTCCACCGGCGAATCTCACTCGATGATGAACAAAGCGCTGCCCACTCTTCTGCTGTGCATCCTCGCTTTCGCGGCCACCGCCCGCGGGCAGCCGCCGCGGCCGCCGAACATCCTGCTCATCGTGAGCGACGACCAGCGGTCCGACACGATCCGCGCGCTGGGCAACACCTACATCGACACTCCGAACCTCGATCGGCTCGTGGCCAGAGGATCGACGTTCACGCGCGCGATGGTCGCCAACCCCGTTTGCATTTCCAGCCGTTCGGAAATCCTGACCGGCGCGAGCGGCTTTCGTAACGGCGCGTCGCCCTTCGGGGCGGTGATGAAACCGGAGATGATTTTTTGGGGCGATGTCATGCGGCAGGCGGGATATGTCACCTGGTACTCGGGCAAGTGGATGAACGACGGGGCGCCGAAGACGCGCGGGTATGACGAGACCTCGGCGCTCTATACTTCGGACAACACGGGCAAGACCACGAAGGCTACCTACCCGACCGCCTACAACGGTGCGCCCGTGACCGGATTCGGAGACTGGTCGTTCAAGACGAACGATGGAAACGCCGAACCGGAAAAGGGCATCGGTCTCACGCCCATCACCGATCGACACATTGCCGATGGCGCCATCACGCTGATTGAGCGCCGGCCGGAACGACCCTTTTTCCTCCATGTGAATTTCACGGCGCCGCATGATCCACGTCACTTCCCGCCCGGTTACGAAAAGAAGTACGATCCGGCCACGATTCCACTCCCGCCGAATTTTCTGAGCGAGCATCCCTTCGACCACGGTAATGCGAATCAACGGGACGAAAAGCTGCTGCCGCTGCCGCGGAATCCAGCCGAGGTGAAAGCTGAGATCGCTGCGTACTATGCGGTGATTTCACACCTGGACGAACAAATCGGCCGCATGATCGAGGCGCTCCGCACCACGGGCCAGGACCGCAACACGATCATCATCTTCACCAGCGACCATGGGCTCGCCATCGGCAGCCACGGTTTGCTGGGAAAGCAGAACATGTATGAGCACACGCTCGGCGTTCCGCTGATCCTCGCGGGGCCGGGCATACCCGAGAACCAGCGGTTCGCGGCCCAGACCTATTTGCGAGATCTTTTCCCGACGGTGTGCGACATCGTAAGCGCGCCCCTTCCCGTGACGGTTGAAGGCCGCAGTTTCCTTCCGGTGCTGAAAGGGCACGTGCGGGAAGTTTACCCGGAAGTCTACGCGTATTGGCACATTTCGTCCGCGAGGGCCGCGAAGATGGCGGAAGCCGGCAGGCCGGCCGAGTTGCCGATTGAGCGGATGGTTCGAACCGAGCGGTGGAAGCTGATCTATTACTCCCACCTCCAGCGGTACCAGTTGTTCGATCTCACCAACGACCCGTACGAGCTGAGGGACCTGTCGGCGGCGGCCGAGCATCAAGGTGTCAAAGCCGAGCTGCAGCGAAAACTTCGCGCGTGGTTCGACCCACGGATAGCACCTTTCAACCACGGTGCGAACCGCCAGGCGCAAAGACGGTGAGATCGGTCGGCTTTGAGCGCATCTTGGAAACCCCGCCTACACGGCCTCGGCGCGCTCGAGGTCGAACAATCCGAGAAGATCGAGGAAACTTTGTGGGGCGCCCTGAGGATGTTCGAGGAGCGGCGAAATCTTTTTCTCCGGATCGCGGAGGAAGGCTCGGGCGCAAGCGGCCACTCGGTTGAACTCCCAGGGAACAGCGTGCGTCACCTGGGAGCGCGGGCGTCTCGCCCGCATGGATTGAAATGGCACAGGACCGCCATTCCGCGAGCATTTTTCGTGCGATGTGCAAGCTCGCCGCGGCTGATCGCTGCGCCGCGCGGCGCGATGCGTGAGCATTTTTTGTATCAATTAGGTCACAATTCGGATTCCGCCCGCGGCAGCGATTCGATACCTTCTCGCACCGCCGCACCTCCAGCGCACCTCCGACGCCATGTCACCCCGCGTCGTGCACCAGCCCGACCAAACGATTCGTTACCGTCCCACCCCGAGCGCTGGCATGCCATCGCCTCGCGAACTCCTGGTCTCATGAAAACCCCGCCATTTGCCCGAGCTCGTAATTTTGATCCTCCGGCGCCGCGAACGCTACTGTGCGTGCCGAGATGTTTCCGCCCACTTGTACTCGGCGGCGGTTTGATCCTCGCGCTGCTTGCACCGGTTGCCCACGCGGCGGAAATGGGCGCGCTTACCGGCACGGTCAGCAATCGCGCCACCGGAAATCTGCTTGAAGGCGCAAAGATCGAGCTGCCGCAGCTCGGCGTCGCCGGGCTCACCGATGCCACCGGCCGCTTCGTGCTGCCGGAAGTGCCGGCGGGCACACACGAGATTGTCGCGTCGTATGTCGGGCTCGATCCCATCCGCACCACCGTGGTAATCGCATCCGGCCAGCGGGCGGTCCGCGATTTCGACCTGACGTCGGACGTCTACCGGCTCGACGCCTTCAAGGTGACCGGCGAACGCGAGGGCGCCTCGGCGGCGATCACCGCCGAGCGCAACGCCGACAATGTGAAGAGCGTCGTGTCCATGGATCAGTTCGGCAATCTGCCGAACCTCAACGCCGCCGAGGTCGCCGCGCGGTTGCCGGGCGTGGTCGGTTTCCTGGACGTGGCCGACACGGTCAACGGATTCATCGTCCGCGGCATGGACCGGAATCTCAATTCCGTGACCATGGACGGGGCCATGCTCACGGGGCAGGGCGCGATGAATCGCACCGGGATCGTGAACAACATCACCGGAACGATGTTCGAGCAGGTGGAACTGACCAAGGGGCACACGCCGGACAAGGGCGCGAACTCGCTGGGTGGAACGGTGAATTTCAAGAGCCGCTCGCCACTCAGCATGAAGGAAAAGCGGCGAATCAACTACAGCTTCTCGGGCCGGCTGGCACCTTCGTTCACGCAGCAGATTCCACTGCGCGAGCAGCACCGTTTCCACCCGATCAGCAACGTCAACTACCAGGAGGTTTTCAATGCCTTTGGCGGCGAGCGCAACCTGGGCGTGGCGATCAACCTGTTTTCCAGCGAGACCATCCTCGGCTGGTTCACCACCACCCGCGATTTCGAGAACACGCTGAACCAGCCGGCGTTTCTCTGGGATTACCGCACCGCGGACGCCTTCGACCCGCGCCACCAAAACAGCGTCAATGTGAAGGTGGACTACCGGCTGTCGCCGGCCACAAAGCTGACGTTCCTGGGCATGGCGGCCGATCACAAGGAGACCGCGAAACGCACCTATCTCACGCGGGCGTTCACCAACCAGGTGGTCGGCACGAGCGGAACGGCGGGTATCCTTCCCGGTTATACCAATCGAATCACCGAGATTCGCGCCGTGCCGGCGTCGACCATCGACGTGACCGAGACCGGGCCGAACATCTTCATCAACCGCACGCGCCGCGTGGACGTCGGGGCCGAGCATGAATTCGACCGGCTCAACCTCGACTACAATGCGCGTCACACCCAGACGCACATTCACCTCGGCAACAGCAACGAGGGTGGCGTGCTCATCAACCGGATCACGAATGTCGGCTGGATTCTCGATCGCACCGAGTCGGACATGTACCCGCGCTTCACCCAGACCGCGGGTCCGGATTTCACCAATCCTGCGAACTACCGTCCTGCGCCCAACGGTCTCGCCAACAACCTGGCGGATACGGACCAGGATATCGACGAGCTCACCCTCAACGTCCGCTACACGCTGCCCGTTGCGATCAAGGCCTTCGTGAAGACGGGAGTGAACTGGCGGGATCAGCATGTCGGGGAAGAGACCTTCAACCGGCGTTGGAATTATACCGGGACGACGGCATTGCCCGACGATCCGTCGCTCTTGATGTTCGATCAGGTGAAGACCGGCCGCCGAATCCCGCAGTGGGATGCCGCCCGATTCATGTTCGCGCGCACGCCGGTGGAGCCGACGCTGTGGCGCGAAGATGTCTACTTTCGCGAGCAAACGAAGTACACCGGCACCGACGCGGTGCAGGAAACCATCACCGCCGGGTACATCATGGTGCAGGGCCGCGTCGGTCGAAACGGACTGCTGGCCGGCGTGCGCACCGAAAAAACGGATACGGAAAGCTGGGGCTGGGTCCGATCACGCTCCACCAGCACCGCCGCCCAGCAGGCCGCCGACCCCGTCGGCGCGGCGGAGCGCGACTACGCGAACAACCGGCGCGACACCAGCGGCAGCTACACGAAGTCGTTTCCCAGCATCCATCTCACCCGCGATTTCACGTCCAACCTGCGCGGACGGTTGAGCTGGTCCACCAGTTTTGGCCGGCCGTCACTGAACAACGTCCGGCCGAACGAGACCGTGAACGAAAACAATCATACCCTCACGCTCAACAATCCGAGCCTGCTGCCGCAGACGGCCGCCAATTGGGATGCGACGCTCGATTATTATTTCGAGCCGGTTGGCAATCTCTCCGTCGGCTGGTTTCACAAGACGATCGAGGACTACATCGTCAGCGGGGTCGTCTGGGGGACGGTCGGCGCGGGAAACGACAACGGCTACAACGGCCAATACGAGGGGCTGACGTTGTTGCGGTCAGACAATGCCGGCACCGCGATCGTCCAGGGCTGGGAGTTCAGTTATCAACAGCAGTTCACCTTCCTGCCTGGCTTTCTCAGAGGCCTGAGCGCGCAGGCGAATTGCTCGATCATCGACACGCATGGCGATTTTGGCGGACGGCTGAAGCTCACCACCGGGCAGGTCGCCGGGTTCATCCCGCGCTCGGGCAACCTCAGCTTATGGTGGCGCCATCGCGGTTTCAGCGCGCGAGTCCTCGTCAACTACGCGAGCGAGTACATCACCAACTATTCCGCGGCGAGCGCGGGGCGGAATCTGTACCGGTTTCCGCGGCGGGCCACCAACGTGGGGCTCGCGTATCAGTTCCGCCCGTCGCTCAGCCTCTCCTGCGATGTCACGAACGTGACGAACGAACCGCAGGCGTTCTACCGCGGGATTCCGGATCAGTTGCAGAGCCGGATCCTTCAGGGAACGTCCCTCACGATCGGCGTCAGCGGACGTTATTAGCGATGTGTTCTCACGATCATAACCCGTGCGGCTCCCGTGAAACCGCGTCGGCGCCCTGGGAGCGCGGGCGTCTCGCCCGCATCGTCTTTGAGCGGGCCGTTCTGCTGGCCAGCAGAACGCGCTCCCCGGGAATGCCGATCCGCGATTCCTAAATGACAACCCGAACGATTCTGACGCTGCTGGTGTTTACGATATTCGCCGGTCCGCAGAGGGCGGCCGACGAGCTGGAGGCGAAGTTCGCGGCGCCGCCCGCAGAAGCCCGTCCGTGGGTCTACTGGTTTTGGATGAACGGCAACATCACGCGCGAAGGGATCACGGCCGATCTCGAGGCGATGAGTCGCGTGGGAATCGGCGGCGCACTGATGATGGGCGTGGGCCTGCGCACGCCGGCGGGCGGGGTGGTGTTCAACTCGCCGGAATGGCGGGCGCTCTACGCTCACGCGGCGAACGAGGCGCGGCGGCTCGGGCTCCAGTTGACCCTGCATCAATGTGACGGCTGGGCGACCGCGGGCGGGCCGTGGATCAAGCCGGAGCAGTCCATGAAAATGCTCGTGTGGACAACGCGGGAGGTGACCGGTCCATCGCGCGCTCCGATCGTTCTTGATCGGCCGAAGGCGAAAGAAAATTTCTACGAGGACATTGCCGTCCTCGCGGTCCCGATGTCCGAGCCGGGACGCCTTCCCAGCCCCGCCGTGACGATCAACGGCCAGCGCGACACCCAGCTGAGCGATGGAAATCCGAATACAGGCGCGAGTTCGGCCGCCGGGAAAACTCGGATCGAGCTTCGGTACGATTCACCACGCACGGTGCGGACGCTCGTGTTTCACCTGCCAAAACTGAAGTACAGCATGGCCAGCGCATTGCCGGCGATCGTTTCAGGGTCGGCGGATGGGAAGAACTTCGAGCCGGTGGCCGAGGTTGATTTGAACGTGAGCTTGCTCGAAGCCGGCAGCCAGACGCTGACCGTGTCCTTCCCCGCGCGGCAGGCGATCGCGGTTCGCGTCGACACGGTCGGGCCATGGCCGGGCGAAATCGGAGAAATCGAGGTGCGGTCGGAGCCGCGCGTCCACCTCTGGGAAGTGAAGGCGGGTTTTGCCCGCGAGCGCGAACACGGCGGCGAAACACCCTGGCTCGATCGGGCGCCGTTTTCTGCGGAGTCGCTGCCGGCAACGGTCGTCGTGGCGAGGGACCGCGTCGTCAATCTCACCGGCAAATTGTCCGCCAACGGAACGCTCGACTGGCAGCCGCCGGCCGGCCGCTGGCAAATCATCCGCGCTGGAATGACCAGCACGGGCAAGCATGTCGCGCCGCCGACCGATGGTGGTGCCGGCCTCGAGGCGGACAAGATGAGCGGGGATGCGATCCGGCATCATTTCGCGTCGTTCGCCAAGGGAGTGATCGCGGAGATCAACCGGCAGCGCGGCGGCCCGATCTTCTCCGTTCACACTGACAGCTGGGAGTCGAACCTGCACACGTGGAGTTCGCGGTTTCAGGAGGAATTTCAGGGTCGCCGCGGCTATGCCATGACGGCGTATCTGCCAGTGCTCACCACCGGGCTCGTCATCGGCAGCGCGGAGGAATCCGAGCGATTCCTGTGGGATGTGCGCCGGACGATGGCGGATCTCATCCGCGACAATTTCTACGGCGAGATGCAACGGCTCAGCCACGAAAGCGGCGTGCTTTTCCAGAGCGAGGCGGCGGGGCGGCAGATGTTCCTGTATGACCCCATCAATTACAAGAGCCGGGCCGACATCCCGGTGGGCGAGTTCTGGATGCCGGCCGAGGTGCGGGTCGACTGCAAAGTGGCGGCCTCGGTCGCGCACACCTACGACCGGCCGATTGCGGCGGCCGAGTCATTCACCGAGGGCGTCGGCAAGTTCGCCGATGATCCGTTCGCGCTGAAGGCGATCGGCGACCATGCATTCGCCACCGGCATCAACCGTTTCATCGTCCACCGCTACGCGATGCAGCCGTGGATCGGGGTCGAACCCGGCATGCTGTTCGCCGCGTATGGGATCAACTTCGACCGCAACCAGACCTGGTGGGAAAACGGCGCGAAGGCGTGGTGCAGCTACGTGGGCCGCTGCCAGGCGCTGCTGCAGACCGGCCGGTTCGTCGCGGATGTCGCGGTCTTCATCGGCGAGGACGCGCCGAATTTCCTCGGCCACCGTGACGAGATCTGGGATCCAGTACCCGCCGGCTACGACTTCGACGGCGTGAACCTCGAAATTCTCGAGCGGTTCAAGGTCACGGCCAACGGCGACCTCGTGCTGCCCCATGGGATGCGTTACCGGGTCCTGCTGCTGCCGAACCGGCCGCACATGACGCCGGGTGCGCTGGAAACGATTGCGCGGCTGGTCGCGAACGGCGCGACCGTAATCGGTCCGCGCCCGGTGCGGTCCCCCAGCCTCACGAACCAGCCCGCGAGCGATGCCGCCGTGCGGAAGATCGCGAGTGAACTTTGGGGCGCAGTCGATGGCCGGACCCGGACGGAAAACCGGCATGGCAAAGGCCGCGTTATCGCGGGCCGCTCACTCGCGAGTGTGCTCCATGAATTAGCTCCGCCGGATTTCGATTATACCGTTTCCGGCGGCAACGGGACGCTTCGCTACATCCATCGGCGGACGGACGACGCCGACTTCTATTTCGTAGCGAACGCAGACAGCTCCCGGGCAGCCGACGCGACCGCCCGGTTTCGCGTCACCGGCAAGGCGCCGGAATTCTGGGATCCGGCCACGGGTGCGATGATGCGAACGGCGGTGTATCGACAGAATGGAGGCGTCACTGAGGTTCCGCTGCGCTTTGATCCGGCCGGTTCGATGTTCGTGGTTTTTCGGCGGCCTGCCGACAAAGCCGCCCTCACCTCGGTCAGCCGATCCGGAGGAGCTCGTGCGTCGGATGCGCCGCTCGAAATCGTGCACGCGACCGATGGACTGCTGGTGAGAGAGGGTACGCCCGGCCGATACACCGCACAGACCGCAGGTGGGAAATCCGTTTCGTGGACGATCGCCGCGCCGCGAACAGTCGCGCGGCTCGATGGGCCGTGGGAGATCGCGTTTCCACCCGGGAAACAAGCACCGGTGTGCGTGGTTTTACCGAAGCTAATTTCGTGGGCCGAGTCCGCGGTTGACGGCGTGAAGTATTTTTCCGGCACGGCGACGTACAAGATCACGTTCGAGGTGCCGGCGCCGATGCCCGTCGGCGGACGGTTCCGACTTGATCTTGGCTCGGTCAAGAACGTGGCCGAGGTGACGCTCAACGGGAAATCGCTCGGCACGCTGTGGAAGCCGCCGTTTCGGGTGGACGCAACGGCCGCGGCGCGCAGCGGCACCAACACGCTCGAGGTCCGGGTCACCAATCTCTGGCCGAACCGGCTGATTGGCGATGAACGACTGCACCCGGCCGACGCGAGATTCGCCGCGCGCGGGACCCCGTGGACCGCGGGCGGACCGGTGGAGGCGTGGCCGGATTGGCTGGCCAAACGCCAGCCGCGGACCTCCGGCCGGACGTCGTTCACGAGTTGGAGATTATATGGCGAAGACGCGCCGTTGCTGCCCTCCGGGCTGCTCGGGCCGGTGACGATCGAGTGGATTCCGGTGACGCCCATCAAGCTATGAGCGCTCGGCCGACATGCTGGTCACGTAGATTCGTTCGGCCCCGAAACGATCCCGTAGCGGAACGCGTGAGCGTTTCGTCGAGCGGCATTCCGAAAAGCGAAACCCGCCAGAGGCGGGCAAGCGTTTACCCGCCTTCGGCGGGCTCACGCGTTCCGCTACCCGGATCCGCCGGACAGCGAAACCTCCGGCGGAATGAACCCAATCCAAGTATCATGACAATTCGTACGATTCTGAAGCTGCTCGCGTTTTGCGCGTTCGCCCACTCCGCGTTGCCGGGGGACGACCTGGCCAAAAACTTTGCCTCGCCGCCCCCGGGCGCCCGGCCGTGGGTGTTCTGGTTCTGGATCAATGGCAACATCAGCAAGGAGGGCATCACCGCGGACCTCGAGGCGATGAAGCGCGTCGGCATCGGCGGCGTGCTCTGGATGGAGGTGAGCGGCCCGTGGTGGGCGCCGGAGGGCAAGATCACGGCCCTCAGCCCGGAGTGGCACGACTGCATGCAATGGGCATTCCGCGAATGCGACCGGCTCGGGCTGCAGTTCGATCTGTCGGTTGATTTTGGATACGGCAGCGGCGGCCCGCACATCACGCCCGAGCTCTCGATGCAGAAACTGTACTGGAGCGAGACGGAGGTCGAGGGCGGGCAGCCTGCGACCGTAATCTTGCCGCGGCCCGAGGTGCCGAAAAGCCTCTCCGCGTGGCTCCGACCCGGGGCGGAGATTCCCGCGAAAGTGCGGGTCGCGATTGAGAAGTCCGATGGCTATCGGGATGTCGCGGTCGTGGCGATCCCGGCGCCGCTTTCCCCACGCGGCCGGGCTTACCGGATTCCCGAACTCAATCTCAAGGATGGCACCGACTGGCGGTTGCCGCGCGGGACCCAGACGGCGGCCCCACGGCCCCCCGACGCCGTAACACCAGCCGGGCAGGTACTCGATTTGACCGACAAGATGGACGCGGCCGGCCGGCTGGCATGGGAACCGCCCGCCGGCAGGTGGCTGATCCTCCGCGTGGGGCACGCGTCGAATTTCAAGATGACGCGGCCCAGCCCGGCGGCAGCCGTGGGCCTGGAGTGCGATCGGCTCGCCGCAGCCGGCATCGATGCCCACTACGGCGGGTTCCTGAGAAAGATTTTTACTGACGCCGGTGCGGCTGCCGGCCGCGCGCTCACGCACGTCCACGTCGATAGCTGGGAGGCAGGAGGACAGAACTGGACCGCAACGTTCCCCGCGGAATTTCGGGCGCGGCGCGGATATGATCTGAGAGCCTGGCTGCCCGTGCTCACCGGACGCGTCGTGGGCAGCGCGGATTTGTCCGAGCGGTTTCTCTGGGACGTTCGAACCACGGTCAGCGAAATGATTCGTGACAATTACGCCGCCCGGCTGCGCGAGCTCGCGCGGCCGCACGGGATCCGGTTTTCCGCCGAGGCGTACGGCCACCTCTGCATTGACAACCTCGCCTATGCCGGCACCAGCGACCTGCCGATTAGCGAGTTTTGGGCGAGCGGCACGGACTTGTTTCCCACCCATCGCCCGGTGACCGGGGGATATGAGATGTCCACCAAAGTGATGGCTTCCGCGGCGCACACCTACGGAAAACCCGTTGTGGGCGCCGAGTCATTCACCGCCGGCCGTGACTGGCGGGATCATCCCTTCCTTTTGAAGGCGATGGGCGATCAGAAATACTGCGAGGGGCTGAACCGGATGATCTTTCACCTCTCGGCGCATCAGGCCTACGAGCACATGATCCCCGGACTAACGCACCGAAAGTGGGGCGAGCATATCCAGCGACACAATACGTGGTTCGCTTACAGCGGGCCGTGGATCGATTATCTGTCGCGTTCGCAGTATCTGCTCCAGGAGGGCACATTCGTCGCCGACGTCCTCTATTGGTTCGGCGAGGGCGCGCCGCTGAACGTCAACGAAATGCAGCTGGAGATCCCGAAGGGCTACGATTTCGACTTCTGTTCATCCGAAATCGTGATGCAGCTGGGCGTGAAAAACGGCCGGCTGGTCCTGCCCTCGGGCGCGGCCTATCGCTATCTCCTGCTGCCCAACTCCGATCGGATGACGCTGCCGCTGGCGCGGAAAATCCGCGCGCTGGTCGACGCTGGCGCGCGCGTGATTGGCGGCAAACGACTGCGGGGCACACCGGGGCTGACGGATTTTCCGCGCGGCGACGCTGAGGTGGAGAAAATCGGGGCCGCATGGTGGGACACGAAGCGCGTGGTGTCGGGGCAGCCGCTCGCGGATGTCTTCGTCGCCGACCGGCTGAAGCCGGATTTCAATGGTGGAGACCTCCGCTATATTCACCGGCGGGTGGGCGCGGCGGATATCTATTTCATTTCGCACCAGGAAAACCGCCCGCTCGATCAGATGTGCACGTTCCGCGTGAGCGGCAAAGTGCCTGAGCTTTGGGATCCCGAAACGGGAATGGTCCGCGAGTTGCCAGAATTCGCAGACACCAACGGCAGCATCACCGTGCCGCTCCACTTCGAGCCGATGCAAAGCTGGTTCGTGGTTTTTCGGAAGAGCCCGAGCCGCAGCTCGCGAGATGATATCGCCGGACGCAACTTCCCGAGGTGGCGCGAGGCTGGCAGGGTGACCGGCCCGTGGCAGGTTTCCTTCGATGCGAAGTGGGGCGGTCCCCGCCAGCCGGTCGTGTTCGCGGAGCTGACCGACTGGAGCAAGCACGCCGACCCCGCCATCCACTATTACAGCGGCACAGCCGTCTATCGAACGACGTTTAGTCTGCCATCACACGCCACTCGTCACTCTTCACTCTTCCTGGACCTCGGCGCGGTCGAGGTGATGGCCCGGGTGCGCGTCAACGGGCGGGACTGCGGGATCGCGTGGAAACCGCCGTATCGCGTGGACATCTCGGGCGCCGCGCGGGCAGGGAAAAACGAACTCGAAGTCTCCGTCGTGAACCTCTGGGTCAACCGGCTGATCGGCGACGAGCAGCTTCCGCTCGACGGCAACTGGAAGGACTTTGAAACGCTGCTCGAGTGGCCCGAGTGGTTCAAGAACGGGACTCCGCGTCCGTCGGGGCGATTCACGTTCACGAGCGCGCGGCACTACAAGAAAGATTCGCCGCTGTTTCCTTCCGGGCTGTTCGGGCCGGTGACGCTGCAGAGCAGAGATTAGGTCGTGTCTTCAAACCCGAAAGCCGGTGTAGCGGAAGCCGTGAGGCTTTCGTCATACCGACGAAACGCTCACGCGTTCCGCTACGCCGAGTTTCTGCAACGAGGTTTGAAAACACGGCCTCGGGACCGGTGACCAAAGACCAGGGAGGCTCCGCCTCAGACCAAGGACCAGAGACCAAAGACCAGAGACCCCAAGCCACGAAACACGCGTTCGGAAAACCCTGGTCGCCTTCGGCGCCGCCAAAGGCGGGTAAACCCTGGCCGCTTACGGCGCCGCCGAAGGCGGGCAAGCTTGACCGGTACAAAATAACTTCCGCGTTTCAAGGATTCTAGAGCTAGAAACAACTCGACGATGAAGAAGCAACTTGCGGTGGCGGTGGTCGGATGGTGCGTATCCGCGGCAGCCGTGTTGGCGGGGGGCGCGCCGGTCGCAGACAAGGCGGCGTGGCCGTTTGCCATCACCGCCGCGCACCGCCCGGGCACATATTGGTGGGTGCCGGGCAGCGCGTTCACGAAGGAGGACATCGACTGGAACCTGCGCCAGTTGCGCGATGCCGGCTTCGGCTTCGTCCACATTGTCCCGATTTACGGCGCACGGGGCGCGGAAGCGCGGTACATCCCCTACCTCTCGCCGGAGTGGATGCGGATGCTCGACCTGACGGTCCGCCAGGCGCAGGCGCTCGGGCTCTTTGTGGACATGACCACCGGCTCCGGCTGGTGCTTCGGCGGGCCGGATCTTCCGGCGGACGCAATCGATGTGAAGGCCCGGTACGATGCCGCCACGAATTCGGTGAGCCTCGCGCTGGGAATGAAGGTCAAGCGAGCGGCGCCGGGCGGCGAAGGGCCGATGATAAATCCTTTCTCGCCCCGCGCGATGTCGCTGTATCTGCAACGTTTCGACCAGGCGTTTGACGCCGCGAAGCCCGCGCTGCCGCGCGCCCAATACCACGACTCCTTCGAATACCAGGCCAACTGGAGCCCGGAGCTGCTGGATGAGTTCCAGCGGCGCGTCGGATATGATCTGCGCGCGCACCTGCGCGAATTTTTCGACGAGAAGCCCGCGGCCGATCCCGCCGTTCTTGCGCGGGTGAAATACGATTACCGGCACGTGCTCGCGGAACTGCATCGCGAATCGATCCAGGTTTGGACCGACTGGGCGCATCGACGCGGGATGGTGACGCGCGACCAGGCGCACGGCTCGCCGGCAAACCTGCTGGACGTCTATGCCGCGAGCGACATCCCGGAGACGGAGATGTTCGGCGCGCCGGAGTTCCCCATCCCGGGTTTTCGTCGCGATCCGGCGATGGTGCGCGACGGTGATTCCGACCCGCGGATCTGCATGCTCGCGGCATCGGCCGCGCACGTTGCGCATCCGCCCGGCCGGCAGCTCGTCACCTCGGAGAGCGGCACATGGCTCCGCGAGCACTGGCACGAGAGCCTGGCGCATCTCAAGCTCGAGTTGGATCTGTTCTTCCTCGCCGGGGTGAACCAGATGCTCTTCCACGGCACGTGTTATTCCCCGAAGGACGCGCCGTGGCCGGGCTGGTTCTTCTACGCGGCGACGCAGATGAACCCGCGCAATTCGATGTGGCGAGATGTGCCGTACCTGACCGGGTACATCAGCCGCTGCCAGTCCGTCCTCCAGGCCGGCCAGCCCGCGAACGATGTGCTGGTCTACTGGCCGATCCACGATCTGTGGATGGATCCGGCCGGCACCGCGATGCGACTCACGGTTCACCGCCACGAGTGGATGGCGCGGCAGCGCCTCGGCGAGGTCGCGGACGCGCTGCTCGCGAAGGGCTATGCCTTCGACTTCGTCTCCGACCGGATGATCGAAAGCCTGCGCGTCCGGGATGGCCGGCTCGAGGCGCCGGGTGGAACGTATCGCGCGATTGTGATTCCCGCCTGCACGCATCTGCCGGAGGGCACGGCCGCCCGGCTGGCGGAGCTGGCCGGTCGCGGCGTGCCAATCGTATTCGAACGTGAGATACCCGCCGACGTGCCCGGCAATTCCGACGTTGGCAAACGGCGCGCAAAACTCGCGGCCCACCGGGCGCAACTGGAGCAGGCGGGTGTCATCGTGGCGCCGGACGCGGTGAACGGGCTCGCCCGGGTGGGAATCGCGCACGAACCGATGGCGGACGCCGGGCTGCGATTCATCCGGAGGCGGGTGGGGACCTCCCACTGGTACTTTATCGCCAACCACACGGCGAAGGAGGTGGCAGCCTGGATCGGACTTGGCGTGCCATTCACCATGGCCACGCGATTTGACCCGATGACGGGTCGCTCGGGCCGGCTGCCGCAGCGCACCCAGGGGACGGGCGCGGAGATCCACCTGCAACTGGCGCCGGGCGAGAGTGCTATCCTGAAGGCGGATACAGCGGACCGACCGGGACCGGCATGGCCGCTGCTGCGCCCGGCGGGAGAGCCGGTCGTTCTGCAAGGGCAGTGGTCGGTTGATTTTGTCGAGGGCGGGCCCGCGCTGCCCGCAGCCTACACGACGCGAGACCTGCGCTCGTGGACGGGCGCCGCGGATCCGAAGGCGCAGGCGTTTGCCGGCACGGCGCGCTACACGCTGCGATTTTCCGCGCCGGCCCCCGCGGCGGATGACTGGGTGCTGGATCTGGGCGACGTGCGCGAGAGCGCGCGGGTGCGATTGAACGGCCACGATGCCGGCGCGTTGATCGCGATTCCGTTCCGGCTGTTGGTGGGCGCGTATCTGCAGCGCGGAGAAAACACACTGGAGATCGAAGTCACCAATCTCGCGGCGAACCGGGTGCGCGACCTCGAGCGCCGGAAGGTCGACTGGAGGGTCATGCGCGACGTCAACATCCTGAGCGTGCTCTACAAGACCTTCTCGCCGGACCAGTGGCCGCTCGAGCCGTCGGGATTGCTCGGGC
The DNA here is from genome assembly GCA_030648295.1 of Opitutaceae bacterium. Classification (GTDB taxonomy): domain Bacteria; phylum Verrucomicrobiota; class Verrucomicrobiia; order Opitutales; family Opitutaceae; genus ER46. Next base: position 31,377 of record JAUSID010000067.1, read on the forward strand.
CGGTTACGCTGATTCCGCACGACCGCCGGTCGTCCCCGTAGCCTCCCGCCACCGGATGAATGCGCCTTCACCTTCGTATCTGCCCGCTTTGGACCAACCAACCTGACTCCTCCAGTATCCCCGTGAACCGACCATCCTCCCGGCAACTTGCCTCCGCGGCGTTCCGCACCGTCACGCTCGTGACCGCCCTGCTGGCGGTTGCGCCGCGGCCGAGCCTTGGGGCTTTCGAGGATGGGTTTCGCGACCCGCCGGCTTCGGCCAAGCCGTGGACGTACTGGTTTTGGATGAACGGCAACATCACGCGCAAGGGAATCACGGCCGACCTGGAGGCGATGGCGCGGGTCGGGATCGGCGGCGTGCTCATCATGGAGGTGGCGAGTCCCCAGCGGATGGCCCCTGCCGGGCCGGTGCCGTTCTTCAGTCCGGCGTGGCGGGAACTGTTCCGCCACGCGGTGGCGGAGGCGGGCCGGCTGGGCTTGGCGATCAACCTGAACAACGACGCCGGCTGGACCGGCAGCGGAGGTCCGTGGGTCAAGCCGGAGTTTTCCATGCAGAAGGTGGTCTCGACCAGCCTCCCGATACGGGGACCGCGGCGCTGCGAGGAGACGTTGCCCCAGCCCGCGGCCGTGCAGGGGTTTTACCGCGATATCAAGGTGCTGGCGTACCCGGCGCCGGCGCTGTCGCCCGGGGCGGTGGCCGTCCCGCTGCCGGCGCCGAAGAAGGGCAAGCGCGCAGGGAAGGCGGCCGCGCCCGCGGTTCCGGCGGCGGCTCCCATCCCGGCTGACCGCATCGTCGATCTGACGTCCCGAATGAACGCCGCCGGCAGACTGGAGTGGGACGCTCCGGCCGGCGACTGGATCGTGCTGCGCATCGGCCACACCTCCACCGGGCAGATGAACAAACCCTCGCCCGAGGCCGGACGCGGCCTGGAATGCGACAAGTTCAGCGCCGAAGCCCTGCGGCGGCATTTTGATGCGTTCGTCGGCCGGCTGGCCGAAGAGATAGGTCCGGCGGCGGGCCGCGTTCTCACCATGACGCACATCGACAGCTGGGAGGTGGGCAACCAGACTTGGACGACGCGGATGGCGGAGGAGTTTGCGCGGCGCCGCGGATACGAGCTCACGCCGTGGCTGATGGTGCTGGCGGGCGGGCCGCCGGTCGGCAGCGTCGAGCAGACGGGCCGCTTCCGACGCGATTTCAAGCGCACGCAATCCGAGCTGATGAACGAGAACTACGCGGCGGCATTGCGGGAGCTCGCCCACCGCCACGGGCTGAAGCTGTCGATCGAAGCCTACGGGCCCACGGGCGAGTTCATCAACTCACTCGACTACGCGACCCACGCGGATCTGCCGATGGCGGAGTTCTGGGTGATGCGTTGGGGCGCGTGGCATCTCCATTCATCGCGGCTGGTCTCGTCGGCGGTACACGCGGCCGGCCGGTCGCTGGTCGGCGCCGAAAGCTTCACCGCGACGGGTGAGAACGGATCGTGGACGGAGCACCCGTATTCAATCAAGACGGTCGGCGACTGGGCGTTTTCGGAGGGGGTGAACCACTTCGTCTTCCACCGGACGGTGCTGCAACCATGGTCCGGATACGAGCCCGGGATGACCTTCGGGCCGCACGGCACCCACTTCGATCGCAACCAGACCTGGTGGGAACCCGGTGCCGTGTTCATGCGCTACCTCGCGCGCTGCCAGTTCCTTTTGCAGCAGGGATTGTTCGTGGCCGACGTGGCCCGGCTGCTGCCGGACGGGGAAGAGCACGGCTCGAGCGAAAACCATGGTTCGAGCCTCGGGATGAACGCGCTCCCGCGGCGTTTCGCGCCGCTCCCGATCGGCTACAATTTCGATTACCTCTCGGACAAGCTCCTGTCGGAGAAAGCGGCGGTGAAGGACGGCCGTCTCACGTTTCCCGGTGGAATGAGTTATCGCGTGATCCAACTGCCCGAGTCCGCCACGATGACGCCGGAATTGCTGCGCAAATTGCGCGACCTCGTCGGAGCGGGCGCGATCCTTGCCGGTCCACGCCTGGAGCGTTCGCCAAGCCTGCGAAATTTTCCCGAGTGCGATGCCGAGGTGAAGCGACTGGGCGCCGAGTTGTGGGGAGCGTGCGATGGAAAATCGGTGACGGAGCATGCGGTGGGGGCCGGCCGCGTTTTCTGGGGCCGGCCAATGGCCGACGTGTTGCGCTCGACCGTGGGCAAACCGGATCTCGCGTTCACGGTCGACCCGGGTGTCACCGATGAGGCGATCATGTCGGTCACGGTCGGTCGTGGCGGCACGATGGGGAAGGAGCCCCCCGGGCTCATGTCCACGAGCGGACTCAACTGGATTCACCGGCGTATGGGCGACACGGATATCTATTTCGTCGCCAACCCGCAGCACCGGGCGGTGGCGGCCCGGTGCAGCTTCCGGGTCACGGGCCGGCAGCCGGAATTTTGGAATCCCGAGACCGGGGAGTTGCTCAAGCCCGCCGTTTTTTCCAGCGAGGGTGGGCGCACGCAGGTGCCGATCGGGTTCACTCCGGCCGGCTCCGTGTTCGTGGTCTTCCGTGAACCGGCCGCAGCCGCGACCCAGGTGGTGCGGCTCAAACGTGGCGCCACCATTCTGTCTGGCGCCGATGCGGCGCCCGATGCGCTTTCGCCGCTCATTTCGATTGCCGGCGGCAGGGTGCAATTGCAGACCACCGTCGCCGGTCGGTACCAGGCGGACTTCGCCGATGGGCGTTCCCGTACCGTGGACGTGCCCGCACCCGCGCCGGAGGTTCGCGTCAGGGGGCCGTGGAGGATCGGATTTCAGTCAGGCCGCGGCGCACCGGCCACGGTGGAGTTTCCGGCGCTGGTCGATTGGGCGAAGCACGCGGACGACGGCATCCGCCATTTCTCCGGCACGGCGACCTATTCAGCCTCGTTCGATTGGCAGCCCTCTCCCGCATCTTCCGGGTCCCCCATGTCCTCCATTTATCTGGACCTGGGCCGCGTGGAGGTGATGGCGGATGTTCGGCTCAACGGAACCAATTTGGGCGTGCTCTGGAAGCCGCCTTACATGGTCGAGGTGAGCCGCGCACTCAAACCCGGCCGCAATCGGTTGGAACTGATAGTGACGAACCTCTGGGTGAACCGGCTGATTGGCGACGAACGTTATCCCGACGACTGCACGGCCGACGGCTCGTGGAAAACCGGGCCGATCCAAGCGTGGCCGGAGTGGTTCCTCAAAGGGCAGCCCCGGCCCGAACCGCGGCGGCTCACTTTCACGACGTGGAAGTACTACACGGCCGAGACACCGTTGCTGCCGTCGGGATTGCTGGGGCCCGTGACATTGCGAGCGACAACGCGGGTGCGATTCGATTAGCCGCCGCGGTGACGCGGCCGCCGATTATGGACTGTGCACCGGCCGCGATTCGCTTTATCGTCCACGAGCTCGCACGGACGTGGCGACATTTCCACAGCGGGATGTGTTCAAAGGATACAAGCTCATGAAGACGACAATCGGTCGGCGGAACTTTCTGAAGAATTCGCTAATAGCGGGCAGTGCCGCCATGGCATGGCAAAGCCTGGAGGAGAAGGCCCTCGCCGCGGAAACGACGGTGGCGAAGCCGGTGACGCCGGCCGTGCCGCCAGCTGAACCGCTTCAGCTACCGAAGGGCAGGATCGGCAAGCTCGAGCTCAGCCGCGTCATTTGTGGCGGCAACTTGATTGGCGGATGGGCCCACAGCCGCGACCTGATTTACGTCTCGCCGCTGGTGAAGGCCTATCACACGGACGAGAAAATCTTTGCCACGCTCCAGCTGGCCGAGCGGCGCGGAATCAATGCCGTGCTGACGAACCCGTCCTCCGGCCGCGTGATCAACGATTATTGGAATCAGATGGGCAGTGAAATCCGGTGGATCTCCGATTGCGCGACACAGGATATCCGCGATGGCATCCGGCAGTCGGTCGACCAGGGCGCTCATGCCGTTTATCTCCAGGGCGGCGTCTGCGACCAGATGGCGCGCGACGGCAAGCTGGCCGAGATCGAGAAAGTGCTCTCGTTCATGAAAAGTCAGAACGTGCCGGGCGGACTCGGTGCCCACTCACTGGATACAGTGAAGAAATGTGTCGCCGCCGGGTTCGAGCCGGACTTCTGGGTCAAGACGCTGCACCGGGACAACTACTGGTCGGCCACGCCGGAGAAGAACCGCGGTGCCTTCGACGAGGTGAACGGCAGGCGGCCCGAGCACGATCAGCCGCACGACAACATGTGGTGCAACAACGCGGTGGAGACGATCCGTTACATGGGCGCACTGAAGAAACCGTGGATCGCGTTCAAGACCCTGGCGGCCGGTGCGATTCACCCGCGCAACGCCTTCCAGTGGTGCTTCGAAAACGGCGCCGACTTCCTGTGCGTGGGCATGTTCGATTTCCAGGTGGTCGAGAACACGGCGATCGCCGCGCGGGCCCTGAAGGCCGTGACGGAAAAAGGCCGGCCGCGGGCGTGGATGGCGTGACCGGACGATTGCGGATTGCGGATTGCGGATTGCGGATTGCGGATTTTCCCGGAGTGACAACCCGCTCCAGTTGTAGCCCGGTGGTGTGCGGCTATTGCGCGGCGAACTCTAGAACTGCGAGCCATCAGCCCCAATCCGCAATCCGCAATCCGCGATTCGAAATTACCCCGCCGGGGCGAAGTCGTTTTCCAGCACGATCCGGTACCGCGCCTTGCCGTCACGCAGGTGTTTGATCGCGTCATTTACGCGTGAGAGCGGGAATTTTTCGATCACCGGCGCGATCTTGTGACGCGCGCAAAAGGCGACCATCCGCGCCATCGTCGGCGGACTCGCGACCGGCGATCCCGAGAGCGAACGCTGCTGCATCATCAGCGAAAACGCGCTTACCGGAATCGGCTCGAGCACGGCGCCGACGAGGTGCAGCCGGCCTTTGGGCGCAAGCGTTCCAATCAGCCCGGCCCAGTCGAGCGTGACGTTCACCGTCACGATCAGGAAATCGAGCTGACCGGCCAGTCGTTGCAGCGCCGCGCTGTCGCGGCTGTCGACCACGTGATCGGCCCCGAGCCGGTGCAATTCTTCGTGTTTCCGGCGGCTGGAGGTGAACGCCGTCACTTCGCAGCCCCATTTGTCGAGGAATTGTACCGCCAAGTGTCCCAGCCCACCGACACCCACCACGCCCACGCGGTCAGTCGGCCGAATCCGGTATTGTACGATCGGATTGAATACCGTGGCCCCGCCACAGAAGAGCGGGCCGGCGGAGACCGGGTCGACGCCTTCGGGCAGCGGAATTGCCCAGGCCCAGTGGCAGCGCACGCGCTCCGCAAATCCGCCGTGCCGGCCCACAATGGTGCCCTCCGTGCCGGCGCACAAATTGTGGTCGCCCCCGAGGCATTGGGCGCAGGCCATGCAGCTGCCCGAAAACCAGCCGAGCCCGACTTGTTCGCCGGGCTTCCGATTTTTCACCGACGCGCCGACGGCGGTCACACGGCCCACGACCTCGTGCCCTGGTACGAGGGGGTAGGCGCTCATGCCCCACTCGTTGTCGAGCATGGACAGATCCGAGTGGCAGATGCCGCAATAGCTGACGGCGATTTCAATCTGGTCCGCAGGGAGCGGGCCGGGTTCGTATTCGAACGGCTGCAACGGCGCATGGGCGGCCGCAGCGGCATAAGCCCGGATCTTCGCGCTCATCCGGCGAGGATGTTCACCTTGCCGCGCCGGTCAACCGGGCGAAGACAATTCCGCTGCAAACATTTACTCCGCCCACCGCCGCGATGTCCGGTGAATCACCGCGTCTTCGCCCTCGAAATTTCCGCCGCCGCCACTCGAATCCGGACGCGAAATTCCATGTTCAAACGCGGTCCCGCCGTTTGACCACCTCCGGTCAATTCACCACCGTGCGAGCGTGTTATCCGACGCTTTCGCCGGTCTGCAGAAGCTGATGCTTCCTGATCGCTGGCAGGCGCTAGCCGCCGCGCTCGAGGACCGGCGGTATCCGCTCGACGATCTTCTGTTCGACGCCGCGAACCTATTCGCCGGCGATCGTTTTTCCGGCACGAACCCGCGGCGGCTCGGCCGGCTGGCGGCCGCCTGCGAGCGCGCCTACCGGCGGCTCACGATCGAGGGCTGGCTGCACGAAGGCGTCCCGCTGCAATATGGCTCGGGCGCGAGCGAATCCGTGCGCGCGCTGGTGGACGAAGGTGCGCGCGCGCGCGAAATCATCGCCGAGATCGAGACCGCGGGCCGCGGCGATCTCGATCGGCTCCTGACGGAGTGGCGCAGTCTGTTGCGGCAGATTGCCGCCGCCGGGCCGCTGGTCGGCGACGGCGCACCCATGACCGGCCGGGATAATTTCATCGCGGAGCGCTGGGACGAGCTTCGCGCGCTCGCGCGTGGCCGGCTCAACGAGGCCCGCGTCGAGTCACTGCCGGACCTGCCGCCGCTCACGATGGATCAGCGGCGGGTGGTCAATCACAGCGTGCTGCGGAATCCGCGGTCCGCGCCGCCGGGCCGGAACGCGGCGCCCCCTGGCATCCGGAATTCATCTCGCAGTGCGGCCGGGTAGCGAGGGGCAGGCAAAACCCGCCGAAGGCGGGTAAACCGCGGCGGCTTGTGCGCCTCCGGCGCATTTTGCTTTTAGCCCGCATGAACTTGAGAGCTGCGATGGCCGACATCATGGCGAGGACAAAGAAACGCCGAATGACACGCAGACTGTGAATAATGCGGGCTACCGGCCCGGCAGCCAGCCGAGGATTTCCCGCCGCGCGAGCGGCAGTGCGCCGGGGCCGACGATACCGAGGATCCGCGCCTCGGTTTGCTGCGCGAGAGCAGCCTGGGCGGCCCGCATCTGATCCGGCGGCAGCTTCTGCGTGCTCAGCTCAAGTCGCCTGAGCGTGAAGTCGTTTTTCGCGCGCCAGAGGTTGAGCGATGCATCGGCCGGCAGTCCCTGTTGCGCCGCGAACTTCACGAAATTGGCGAAGTCCGGCCCCTCCCCTCGCAGCCACTCGTCAAACAAGGCATCGCCGAGCACCGTGAGTATCTGCTCCTGCGTTTGATGCCGGATGCGTTCGCGTTCGAGCAGCGCCGGCGGCGTGAGGTCGAAGGTGAGCGCGAACCGATCCTCGAACGTGTGCTGGAGTCGGAATACTTTTCGCCGCTGCTCGTCCGTCGCCACCGTGTCCGCAAGCCAGCGTTGCACCGCCTGGCCGGCGTTCGTCTCGCGCAACTCGAGATCCTCGAGTTCCTCCGGGCTGAGCACAGCCGCGAAGTCGGCGCGCTTTTCACGCTCCAGCAGCGCGAGCTGCCGCAAAAACGCGTTCAGCCCACCGGGAAAACTGCTGCCCGCCGCGCTGTAATCGGCGGCCGTCTTGTTCCGGATCTCGTCGTAGTCCTTTTTGATCTTCCCGACCCGCGCCGCTTTTTCCGCCGCCGATAACACCGGCAACCCGGACCGCCTTGTTTCCGCGGGTGGAACATCTTTCCGCCGCGGGGGTTTCACTTCCACGTCTGGCGCTCGCTTGTTCAACGCGGATTTCGCCTCGGGCGCCGACGACACCGGCGGCGGTGCCAGCCCCGGCCGCCATGTCATCAGCGCGATGACGGCAACGACGATTGCGACCGCGATGCCAATGGCCCGATTTTTCACCGCACAAGCAGCGCGTCGCTAGCCGCCGCACGAGTGGATGCGCACGAAAGCGACCCCGGATGCGAACGCCGCAAAAGGATCCGATTCATCGCGGCGAACCTGTCATGCTGGTTGCCGGCAGGCGATTCCTTATTCGGCCCTCCGCGGCTCCATCCACCGGATCGCGAACCGAGTCATCCAGCCTCGTCACCTCGGCTGCTACGGCGAGCGGGCGAGGGAATCGGCCCTGGGAGCGCGGGCGTCTCGCCCGCAATTTTTGGGATGACGGCCCGGATGTCACCGACTCGGAGTAATTGCCGGCTCTGCTCTGGTCGGACGAACGGGTCTTCACTGTGATCTGCGGCTGCCCCTCGACGGGCCTCTCGACAAGCTCGAGGCCTTTCAGTCGAAATCACAGGTGGCCGTGAGCCTGTCGAATCGGCTCGGGGCCTTGAGCCGGTTCGACAGACTCACGGCCATCATGTCCTTCGAGCGAAAGGCCTCGAGCTTGTCGAGAGGCCTGCCGAACGGGGAAGCCGCAGCCACTTCCGATCGAAACGATTGCGCTTTCGTTCTCGTGCTCCCGCGACCAGCGCGATGAGGGAACGACAACGATTCTCAAAA
>JAUSID010000075.1 GCA_030648295.1 Opitutaceae bacterium
GGCGAGCGTCTGCCACAGGTCGCGGATGATCGCGGGTTCGCTGTCGGTCGCCTTCGGCACGGAATCGGCGCCCGGGGCGGATTCGGTATCCACGACATTCGTGATGAGCACGGCATGGTGCGCGGTCATGGCGCGGCCGGATTCGGTGACGATGTCAGGATGCGGTAGTTTCTTTTCGGCACAGATTTCGGTGATGGCGTGCACGATGTTGTGTGCGTACTCATCGACCGAGTAGTTCATGGAGCAGAAGCTGCGCGAGCGCGTGCCTTCGTAGTCCACGCCCAGCCCGCCGCCGACGTTGAGCACCTTGATCTCCGCGCCGTTGGCGCGGAACTCGGCGTAGTAGCGCGCTGCCTCGCGCATGCCGAGTTGAATGTCCTGGATGTTGGCGATCTGCGAACCCATGTGGAAGTGCATCATCTGCAAGCTGGACAACAGATTGGTTGTGCGCAGGCGTGCGATCGCGTCCAGCACCTGGCTCGCGGACAGACCGAATTTGGATTTGTCGCCGCCGGTGTTCTGCCACTTGCCGGCACCGATCGAAGCCAGGCGCATGCGCAGGCCGATCAGTGGCGTGATGCCGAGCGCGCTGGATTCCTTGATGACAAGTTCAAGCTCGGTGGGCTTCTCGACGACGATATAGACGCGGTGCCCAAGCTCCTTGCCGATGAGAGCCAAGCGGATGTACTCGCGGTCCTTGTAGCCGTTGCACACCACCACGCCGCCGTCCTGGCGCGACAGCGCCAGTACCGCCAACAGCTCAGGCTTGGACCCGGCCTCGAGTCCGACGCGGCCGTCGTCGCGCGCGAGGATTTTCTCGACCACGCTTTTCTGCTGGTTGACCTTGATCGGGTAAACGGAGGTGTAATGGCCGCGGTAACCATCGGCCTGCATCGCGCGGTCAAAGGCGCCGCACAGGGTTTCGACGCGGTGGCGCAGGATGTCGGAGAAGCGCACCAGCACCGGCAACGACAGGCCCGCCGCCTTGATCTCTTTGGAAAGTTCGTACATATCGACCCCGGCCTGGTCGGTACGCGCCTCCGGGCGGCAAACGAGGTGGCCCTTGCCGTTGATGTCGAAGTAGCCACCACTCCAGTGGGCGATGTTGTAGGTGTCGCGGGCTTTTTGGATGGACCAGTCGATCATAACGGCGAAGTATCGAGTAGCGGTTGGCAAGTATCAAGTAGCCTGCCGCGCGCATGGCGTATAAAATCCCGCCTCCGACAAGCTCTCAAGCAAACACACACATGCCGCTCGACAAGAACTGGTACACCGAGGAATGGGCCGGCCAGGGTTCGGCCATCTCGCTCAAGATCAAAAGCAAGGTGCACGACGAACAAAGCACCTACCAGCGCATCGAGATCTACGAAACCGAAACCTTCGGCACGCTCATGACGCTCGACGGCCTGGTCATGGTCACCGACCGCGACAATTTCGTGTATCACGAGATGATGTCGCACCCGGCGCTGTTCACCCATCCCGATCCGCAACGGGTGCTGGTCATCGGCGGCGGCGACTGCGGTACGCTGCACGAAGTCCTGAAGCACAAAACGGTGACGCTGGCCGAACAGGTCGAGCTGGACGAACGCGTCACGCGGGTGTCGGAAAAATTTTTTCCCGAATTGTGCGAATCGAATAACGATCCGCGCGCAAAACTGCACTTTGCCGACGGGATCAAATGGGTGGCGGACGCCAAACCCGGAACCTACGACGTCATCATCATTGACTCCACCGATCCGGTGGGGCCGGCGGCCGGCCTGTTCTCCGAGGACTTTTACAAAAATTGTTTCCGGGCGCTGCGGCCACGCGGCATTGTCGTCGGTCAGAGCGAATCGCCGCTGTTTCACGCCGAGCTAATCCTGTCGGTGCAAAAATCCTTCAAGGCGGCGGGCTTCCGTGATGTCGCGACGTTGTTCTTCCCGCAGTGCACCTATCCGTCCGGCTGGTGGAGCGCCACCATGGCGGGCAAGGACGTGGCGCTCGCGAACTTCCGCGCCCAGGATGCCGCCGCCAAGACGTTCGTCACGCGCTATTACAACCGCGACATCCACGCCGCGGCGCTGGCGAGTCCCGAGTTTCTACGCCGCTCGACCCGCTAGGTCTTTCCGGCTCCCGGCGGCGCGCTGCACGCGATTTGAACCCGAAGGCCGTTCAGCGTATAAAACCCCCCCGACACTAAACCCCTCAATCACCGGAACTGCCATGGAACCCAATATTGCCCAGAAAGCCCCCTATGTCCTCGATCTCAAACCCGGTACTTACTGGTGGTGCGCCTGCGGGAAATCGAAGACCCAGCCATTCTGCGACGGTTCGCACAAGGGCAGTGGCATCGAACCCGTCAAGTTCGAACTGGCCGAGGCGACTCAGGTGGCCCTGTGCGGCTGCAAACACTCCCTCAAAAAACCTTTTTGCGACGGGACTCACAAAAAATTCTGACCCGGTAACTCAGCCAGTGTGTTGCGGTAGGATAGCCGGGCATTCCCTCACCGGCCGCGTCAGGTCATGAATGCGCGCATAAGAAAATACCTTCTCGTGGGTGTCGCCGGCGTCATCGCGCTGCTGGTGCTGGCGATCCTGGCGTCACCGTTCTGGTTCGGCCGCGAGGCGGAAAAAACCTACGGCGCCATGCTGGAGCGGTTGTCCGGTAGCGGCGGCTTGCAACTGGTCGGCAAAAATTACCAGCGCGGCTGGCTGAGCTCGACCGCCGTGACGGCCATCCGCCATCCGCAAATCCCCTTCGAACTGATCGCCCGGCACCAGATCGATCACGGGCCGTTTCCGCTGAACCGTATCCTGAAAGGCGAATGGCGGTTCACGCCGGTGCAGGCGCAGATCACGAGCCAGATCTTCCTGGCCGCGCCGGGAACGGAAAACGCCCTGGCAATGCCGCCGCTCACCGCCGAGATCAGATTCCGGTTAAACGGCGGCGGCAGCGTTCATATGGAATACCCGCCGGTCAAAAAAACCGACGCACCCGGCCTGACCGTCGACTGGAGTGGCATTAACGGCGACATGACGTTCGACCGTGAATGGAAAAAATTTCGCTTCGATATACACATGCCGGCGCTGGCCATGACGCTACCCGCGGCACCGGGCGACCTGACGATGTCCAAAGTGTCGCTGCGTTCCGACATGCAGCAAGGGGCGGCGGGCTATTTCCTCGGCGAAGGCGCGCTCTCGGTCGGCCAGGTTGAATTTGGCAAAGCCAGCGAGCGCGTGAACCTGCAGGGGCTGGAAATCTTTACGTCCGCCCAGCCCGCGGGCGAAAACGTCAACCTGGTTATCCGCTACCAGCTCGACGCCCTGCGCGTGGCGCAAGAAAACTTCGGGCCCGGTCAGTTGGCGCTGGAAGTGCGCCATCTCGATGTGGCCGCATTGATGAAATTCAAAAAAGAGCTGGATGCCATTTCTCAGGGCAAGCTGCCTGAATCCCAGGTATCCATGATGGTGACGGGGAAAACCCTGGCGCTCATCGGGGTGCTCGCCAAAAACGCTCCGGAACTGGAAATCACGCGTCTGAGTTTCAAAACCCGGGAAGGCGAAATCAGCGGCAAGGCCAAATTCGTCCTCGACGGACGCCGGCGCAACGTTACGCAAAGTCCCATGCAATTGCTGACCATGATGTCGGGCGATCTCGAGCTGATCATCCCCGAACCGGTCCTCAAGCGCCTGCTCACACCCGTGGTGCGAAAGGATATCGAGGCTTATCGCCAGCACGGCGCCTTGTCCGCGGATGAGTTGGCCAAGCTCGATTCACAGTCGCTGGCGACCATCGTTGACCGGGTATTTCCACAGTACCTGACGCAGAACGAATTCACCCGTTTGCTGACCGAGGACAAAGGGCTCTACAAGTTAATCCTTTCGATCCGGCGCGGCGAGTTGCTGATCAACGGGAAGCCCTGGCATCTGCCCAACCGAGTGGCACTGACACCGTAAAAAAAACGGGCGCCAGCGGCGCCCGTCAAACTCAGAAAGTAATGGCTGTTCTCAAAGCCGATAAGCCGATTCCCCGTGCGACGTGGTGTCGAGGCCCTCACGCTCTTCTTCCGGGGTGACACGCAGACCCACTGTCAAGTCGGCGATCTTGTAGGCAATGGCCGCGACCACGGCCGACCAGACGATCGTGATTCCCACGGCCTTCGCCTGTATCAAGAATTGCGCGCCGATGCCCCCGAAGCCCTGCTTCATCTCGAACCAATTGTTGTAGAAACCGGGTCCGCCGAGGTCCGGCGAGTTGAACACGCCGGTAAGCAGCGCCCCGAGAATGCCGCCGACCGCGTGCACGCCGAAGACGTCGAGCGAGTCGTCGGCCTTGAGGAGCCGCTTGAGCTGGTTCACGCCCCACAGGCACACGAAGCCCGCGGCGGTACCGATCACGAACGCGCCGGGGATGCCGACGTTGCCGGCGGCCGGCGTGATCGCCACCAGCCCGGCGACGGCGCCGGAAGCCGCACCGAGCATCGAGGGCTTGCTCTTGAATATCCACTCGCCGAACGTCCACGCCAGCACCGCGCAGGCGGTCGCGAGGAAGGTGTTCATGAA
>JAUSID010000090.1 GCA_030648295.1 Opitutaceae bacterium
CCGCCGGATCGAGCGCAGGTGGTGATCGTAACCGCCATTGCGCAGGAAGTCGGAGACGGTCTTCTGCAGCACGACCGGCGTGCCCAGCGTGTTGGTGAACTTGAGCCGGCGGACGCGTTCGAGGTAGCGGCCCGGCGCGCACCAGCCGACCCGCAACGAGGGCGCGAGGGTTTTGCCAAACGAGCTGCACAGGAGCACGCGGCCGTCGGTGTCCCAGGCCTTCAGCGGCTTGGGCCGGCGTTCGCCGAAATGCAGATCGCCGTAAATGTCGTCCTCGATCGCCGGCACGTCGAACTCCGCCAGGATTTCGTAGAATTTCGCCTTCTTCTCATCCGGCATGCACGAGCCGAGCGGGTTCGAGAAACTGGGCATCACGATCACGGCCTTCACGTCGTTGTGCACGAGCGCGTCGCGGAATGCATCCAGGCAGATGCCCTCGCGCGGCCCGGTTGGAATCTCGAGCGCCTTGAGCCCGAGGCTTTGGATCGCCTCGAGGAAACCAAAATACGCGGGGGTCTCCACCGCCACGGTGTCGCCCGGCTTGGTGATGGCGCGCAGCGAAAGCGTGAGTGCCTCGGTGCAGCCGATGGTGACGACAAGCTCCTCGTGAGACAGCGGGCAGCCGGCCTGTAGGTACCGCCGCGCGATTTCGCGGGCGAGCGGATCGAAGGCCCAGTTCATGGAATAGCGCCCGAGCAATGCCGGATCGTTCCGGCCGACCGCCGCCATGATCCGCGCGAGCTTCTTGGTCGGAAAGAGGGTATGGTCCGGGCAGGCGGCGCCGAAGGGAACGTAGCTGGGATCCACCGCGAGCGAGAGTACCTCGGCCGTGAGATCGTTAACGCCGACATAACTCGGCTTCGCCATCGGCCGGGCCATCCGCGGTTCCGGCGTATCCATCGGCAGCCGCGGCCGCACGTAGTATCCGGATTGTGGACGCGCCTCGATCCAGCCGCGATTCTCCAGCAGGGTATAGGCCTGGAGCACGGTCGAGATGCTGACGTCGCGCTGCAGCGACATCCGGCGGACCGACGGCAGCCGGTGACCGGGGCGCAACGTCCCCTGCTCGATCAACTGTTCGACCGAGCGGGCGAGCTCGACGTAGAGGGGTGCCGAGGCGGGGGCAGTAAGAGTCTGGATCATGGCGGTGTGGGACGGCAGACGTTACGCCAAAGCGGTGACGACCGGCAGGCGTACCGCCCGGAGTTTGCAACCAGCACAGTTAGGGCACAGCGCGCTCTGTGACCATAACAATTTGACGGCGACCTCCCGCGGAATTGACACGGCGCATGCGATGCGCCGGTGTGCGGCGGCATGAAGAGCGACCAAGTGGCGGAGTTCGAAACGCTGGTGACGGTAATCGTTTCGCGCTTCTTCGCCCAGAACGCCCAATCGCCGCCGCCGGCCGCCGAGCTCCGATCTTTCGCCGCGCGTTTATGGTCGCTCGTCGAGAGCCGCGGGCTGCCGCGGCCGCTTGGCCCGGGTGAAGCCGGCGCGCCGGGCGGGATGCCGGATGCCGGGTGCGGAAATCTGGTCGCCCGCCTGCTCGACCCGGACGCGAATCCGCTGCTGGCCGAGGCGGCGCGGCAGTTGCTGAAGGCGTGCCTTTATCCCGAATTCACGGCGTGTCGTAATTCCTTCCGCGCGGTGTCGCCGGAGGGCGTTTGCCGGCGGCAGCAGCTTGCGCGCGCTCGCGGGAGGATCAGCGGCTCGCATTGCGTGGACTGCCCCCACTGGATCGCGCTCCCGCCGGCGCCGCATGTGGCGTTCCTGGCGCAGGAATGGCAGGGTGATGTCACCGAATTCCACGCCCACCCGACGGTGTTTCTCCCCGGGGATTTCCGCGCCCTGCGGCGGTGGCTTCATCAAGCCGCCCGTCGTCCGGCGTGAGCCGCTGCCTGCGTGGCGACGCGGCGCGCGCTCACGCTTTCAGTCGCGCGATGAGCTGCTCGGCCGATTCGTGAGTGATCGCTCCGGCGATGAGCGCCAGCCGATCCGGCGTGGTCACCGCAAATATACAGTGCGGAGCGCCCCGACCGGCGCAGGCGAGTTCCGCGCCATCGAGGACCTGCCCGGTGATATGTTCAAAATATCCGAGGATCACCCCGGCCGGAAATGGATCGGTGAAAAACGTGCCGTCGGCGAACGAGGTGGCGAACCAGCTGTGTTCAAGCCGGCCAATGATGAGGCCGAAATCGGCCGCGCCGGAAACGTCGACTGCAAGGACGCCCCAGCCGTATTCGGTAAACTTGGACTGCAACACCGCC
This sequence comes from Opitutaceae bacterium, assembly GCA_030648295.1. GTDB lineage: Bacteria > Verrucomicrobiota > Verrucomicrobiia > Opitutales > Opitutaceae > ER46. The sequence continues at coordinate 2,268 of JAUSID010000090.1, forward strand.
AGGCTGGCCTCCAGCGATTGGGCCGCGAGGGCAGGGCGGCCGGCCGCCGCGAGGGCTGCATCCTCATCCACTCCCAGCGCCTTGCCGCAGGCCCGGCCCATCGACTTCATGATCGGCGCCCAGCTGTCCGCCCGCTCGCGTTCGAACACGAACCTCAGGCTGCGCATCAACTCCGACGCCGCGGCCACCACCCGCCGGCCGTGCGAATCATGCAGCACGACTGCGGGCATGTGATTCTCCGCCGCGTGGGTACCGGACATCGAGGATGATTTCCCGGCCTCCGGCATGGTGTTCAACGAAGCTGCTCCACGATTTCGGCCGCCGGCCGGCCTTGCTGGCGCATGGTTTCCGCCGCATCGACATCACTGGCGGCGCCGATGACAAACCGGCACGACGGCGCACCCAGGGCACGACATTGAACCTCGACCGCATGCCGCTCCGTCCGCCCGATGAAACTCGCGGCCCCGGCAAACAGGCCGGCATAGACGTGGCACACGGGATCGTCCGCGCGGCCCAGAACCTCGGCAATCGCGCTATGCTCCAGCTCGATGTGCGCCACGCCCGGCCGGCCGAGATTGGGGGTGAAGCTGGCTGCCCCCCATCCCATCCGGGCGAAGGTCATCCACCACGCCTCGAGAACCACCTTGGGATCGAGCTGCGACAATTCATTGCCGGCGCCGAGCTCGGGCGGCCGGCGTGCGTTGAGGGTGAGCATGGTCTGGAGCGCCCATTCAAAACCACTGCGGTAAAGTACGTCCTGTGCGCTGTCTCCGTATGCCTCGATAATGGCAAAATGAATTCGGCGAATGAATTCACCGGAGAGCAGCGCCACCCGTTCCTCGCCGAATACCAGCCCGCCCTTTGCCGGATCGGTGCGAAACACTTCTGCCGCCGGTGACGCTGCGGCGTCGGTTGAAGTTGGAATGGGCAAACGCGGCATGGGAGACCGTGGGAAGTGGCAAACGTCCAGACTGCTTCGCCCGGCGTGTGACACAAGGGGATTGCGTGTGCACGAGTTCGCGCCCGCCATGGAGTTGCGGTGCAGCGGTGTCGCCCGCAATCACGCCGCGTGCATGGTCCCCGCCAACTCCAGCGTCTCCGCCAATCGCTCAGCAAACTGGTAGCTGGCCGATGCAGGCCGGAAAAAACTTTTTGCAGAGCTGCCCGCTGGCGACACAAAGGGTGCGATCGTATCGGATTCTGGCACCCGGCGATGCGCGCCTCTTCCGCGCAGCGCGGCCACGTCCAGCGCACCACCGGGTTGGTTGGCGGCGGCGTTGCGCAGCCGCTGTTCCAGCTCCGCGTAATTCCCGTTAAATGGTTCCGCTTCGAGCATCGCGACCGCTTCCGGCGTGAGCGTCCACGGCGTCGTGGCATTGGTCTCGGCACGAATCCGCTCGAGAATGTGAAGGGCATTCGCCGGCACGTCCCCCTTCATGTCCCGCAGGTTCGGCACCGTCAGCGAAATCGAGCTGATCTTGTAGAAGAGGGTTTCGTTGAACGTGCCCGCATCCACTCGGGACGAGAGCTCGTTCGTCGCCGCGAGCACGGTTCGGAACCGGCGGGCGAAGGTCAGGAAAACATCGCGACCGCTGATCAAGTTTTCGAGCGTGGTCTGCTGCTGCGCGGTAAATGTCTCGACTCCCGACACAATCAGCGTGCCGGCGTCATGTGAGAGCAGGGATGGAGCGAGGATTTCGATCAGCCGTCGCGGTTCAAATTCCGCGGCCGGGCAAAACATCACCGGACCTTCGCGGAACATCGAAATCCCGGCGAGTTCCTGGGCAAAAAACTCGAAAGGACTGCCGGCCTCGCCCTGGAGCAGAAGGACGGCGCGGAAGTCGCGCACTTTCCAGACCCGGTGCGTGAATTCGCGAAAGGTGTCGGACGATCCGACCACGAATTGGGGAGCGTACGCGCATTGATCGGCGGCCGGCACGGGCGGCACATAGCCCGGCGCGGCATTGCCACGCCGCGCGTCGGGCAACGGCGAGGCGGAAGCGCCCCGGACCGCTGTATCGCGCGCGGCGTGACGAAAAAGGGTCTCGTTGATCTTTTCGAGCAGGGTTTTGGGGTTGGCCGGTTTGTTGAAAATGCCGGCCACGCCCTGGCTGCTGAGCTGGATCGCCAGATCGAGCGTCAGGGCGCCGGAAACAAACACGACCGCGATTTCCGGCTGGATGGCGCGCAGCGCATGCATGAACTGCTGCCCGTTCATCTCCGGCAGTTCATAATCGATGACCACGAGGTCGAACCGTTGCTTCGCGGCCACCGCCAGCGCCGCCTGCGGACTCTCGTGCGCGGACACGATGAAGCCGGCGGTGCCGAGGAGCAAACTCTGCATTTCCCGAAACACCGACGAGTCCTCGACCACGAGGATATGAGCGCGCGCAGGCTCTGGGGCAGAACGACTCATGAGTTCAGGCGCAAGAACGGCCCCTCGCATCGACGCGAAGCGGGCGGGGAAACCGCAATGTGTGCTTGAGTTCCGGCATTGGGATTGTCAGAGGGATCATGTTAGCAACCAACCGGCCGACGTGCATCCGTAGTTGTGCGCCGGCCGGCCGAGCAAAAACGCTTATCCAGCCTAGCCTGCACCCAGCATGCGAAAACTCCGCGCCGTTCTTATCGAAGACGAAACCATGTTTCGTCAGCTGATTCTTTTGACGCTTGGAAAGGTCAAGGACCTCCAGGTCATCGGCGAATTTGGCCTCGGCAAACCGGGACTGGAGTTTTGCCTCCGGGAAAAACCCGACATGCTCGTGGTCGACCTGATGCTGCCCGACATCAATGGGATGGAGATTGCACGCGAAGTCCGGCGGGCCGTGCCGGAAATGAAGATTCTGGTCATCACCGCTCATCCCAGCGAACGGCTGCCGGCAGACCTGATGCTGCTGGGCGTGAATGGCTACGTCGACAAGACCGAGCCGATTGAATACGTGCTGAGCGCCGTCGAAACCGTCCGGAGTGGCGGCATGTTTTTTGCGAGTCGTGTCCGCGCCAAGGGCGGCAGCGGCTCGGGCCTGACGGCCAGCCGGCCTCCATTGCAGATTCCGCTGACGGAACGCGAACAGGAGATCGCGCGCTTGGTGGCGGCGGGTCAGATGTCGAAGGAGATTGCGGCCAAGTTGAACCTGAGCGTCCGCACGGTCGAAAAACACCGCGCGAACATCATGGAAAAGATCGGCGTACGCGAGGTCGCGAGCCTGACGCGCTGGTGTATTCAAGCCGGGCTGGTCGACACCTGACCGGCGGTCTTGCGCCGCGCTACGGGCCGACGAATTCCCGCAGCGGTGGTTCGATCGCCTTGAAGTCCTGCGAAATCGCAGCCAGATCATCCGCGCCCACGTCGGCGCCGCTTTCGTCCGACAGCCGGTCCTCCAGGGCCGCCATGCGCTTCGAAAGTTCATGGGCGCCGACCAGCCGCGAATTGCTTTTCATGCTATGCGCAATCCGATGCCGGTTCTTGCGGTCGCCGCCCGAGAGTTCGCGAAATGAAACCGGAAAATCGCGGAGAAACGTACGGACCAGCATGCGAACGTTGTCATCGCCCAAAACCGCCGCCAGCTCGGCTAGTTCGTCATTGGGCGGCGGCACACTGGACATCGGCTGAAACGCCATCCAATCCGCGGATGGGCGCAAAACAAAAAAATGCGGTGAATGCTCATATCGTCATTCCGCCCTGGAGGTAGGTGACCGCATGACCCGCGATCCGAACCCTCCCTGATGCCGTGAGATCGTTACCGACGGCGCACCAGAGTTCGCCGCCCCGCGGTGAAATCTGCCGCGCGTGCAGGTTGCGCCGTCCGAGTCGGGCGGCCCAATACGGCGCCAGGGCGCAATGCGTCGATCCGGTGACGGGATCCTCCGGCACGCCGCTCTGTGGCGCAAAGAATCGCGAAACGAAGTCGCACGTCCCATCGCCAGCCGCGGTCACGATCAGGCCGCGGCCGCCGGCGGCGGCAACGCGCGCGAGATCCGGGCGAAGCTCCCGCACGGCTGTCGCGTCCTCGAGCACGGCGAACCGATCGAACCGCGAGCGGCCAATCCAAGCCGGCTCGACGCCGAGTGCGGCGATTAACTCGCGTTTAATATTGTCATCCTGCTCCGCGGACACCGGCGTGAGCGGGAAATCGAGGTGAAACCCGAAATGCGAACCCGCCGCGAGATTCAGCCGCTGCTCACTCCCAGCCTGGCCGCGCGCAGCGCGGTTTCAGCAGCCCGTCTGGGACGTGGCTCGAAACGCGCAAGAATGACTTGCCCAAAGTCCAAGCTTCCGACGCAAGCCCAACGGGCTGCTACCGGTATTGCTCGAGGGCTGCGCCGGTGAGTCGGCAAATCTGCCACTCGCGCATGCGTCTTGCTCCGATCGATTCGTAGAAGGCGATCGCTGGCTCGTTCCATTCCAGCACGGTCCACTCCATCCGGCCATAGCCGCGGGCATTGGCGAGCGTCGCCAGATGGAGCAGAAGAGCCTTGCCGATGCCGCGTCCGCGCAACTCGGGTTTGATGAAGAGGTCCTCGAGGTACATCCCCGGCCGGGCGAGAAACGTGGAATAATTGGTGAAAAAAGCGCGAAACCCGCCGGTTCGCCGTCGCTGAAGGCCAGAACGCATTCGGCCGCCGGACGGCCGGCGGCGGGAAACAGGGTCGCCCGCAAGCGCTCCGGTGTGGCCTCGACCTCGTGCAGAAGCTTCTCGTACTCCGCGAGACCGTGGATGAATTGATGGATCGAATCGACGTCGCCGGGCTCCGCCGGCCGGATGGAAAGGGACATGGACCGAAATTGGCGGCGCCGCCGCCGTGCGGCGATTACGATTCGCGCTGACACACACTCGACAATCGCCGCAACCGCCGATTGTTTCCCAATTCCAGCGTGAGCTTTCTCAGCCATTTCGTGTTGGCGTTCGCGGCGCCGGCTGACCTGGCGGTGCTTGATGCCGCCGCTTCATCGTTTTTCCCCCTCGGCGTCGCCTGCGTCCTCGCGGTGATCGCCGTCGCGGTCTGGACTCGCATTGTATACGTACGGCGGACGCGCGAGCTGCGCGACAGCGAAGAGCGTTTTCGTGGCCTGTTCGACAACGCGATCGAGGGCGTTTACGAAACGCCGCCGGAAGGCGGGTTTCGTCGCGTGAACCCGGCCATGGCCCGGATCCTCGGATATTCGTCGCCGGCCGAGGTGTTGAAGATCACACCGGCGAAAACCGCGCACCTTTACGCGTCGCCGACGCGGCGTGAACAGTTCTTTGCCGCCTTGGGAGAGGGTGATCATTTGGCGAACTTCGAGTCTGAGATCCGCCGGCCCGACGGCACGACCGGATGGATCAAGGAAAACGTCCACGCGGTGCGCGACGGGAGCGGCCGGCTGCTCTACCTCCAGGGGTTCGTCACTGACATTACCGCGCGCAAGGAGGCGGAGGATGCGCTGTCGGCCAGCGAGCAGAGATTCCGCGTGCTATTCGAGCATCTGCCAATCGGCATCCTGGAAATCGATTACACGGCGGTGGCATCATGGTTCGGGCAGCTGCGGTGGGCTGGCGTTTCGGATCTCGCGCGGTGGCTGGACGAACATCCGGACGAATTGAAGGCGGCGAGCCGGTTCTTGAAAATGCTCGGCGCGAATCCGGCGGCGTTGCGTTTGTTTGGCGCGACGAACCTTGCGGGGATGGTCAAGCTGGCGGAGTCGAGCCCGGCCGAGCTGCTCAAGAGCCGGCGGCACATTTTCGTGGTCATGTGGGAGGGTGGAGTCGAGGCGGATGGCGAGTACCGGATCAAAACCCTCGATGGGCGGACGCTGAACATTTACTATCGCTGGTGTGCGCCGCTCATCGATGGCAAACCGCACTTTGGCCGGACTCAGATCGCGCTCGTCGACCTGACAACGATGCGGCTGGCGGAGCGCGCCTTCGCGGCGGAGCGGGAACGGTCGAGTGTCACGCTGCGAGCGATGAGCGAGAGCGTGGTCACGACGGATCCGGCCGGGGTGGTGCAGTTCATGAACGAAGCGGCGGGCAAGCTCACCGGATGGGAGCCCGAGGCGGCGATTGGCCGGTCGATTGACGAAATCCTGGTGCTGCGGGACGAGAAGGCGAACCGCGCGGTGGTGCCGCCGGTGACGGCGGCGCTTGCGGCTGGTACCGCGGTGGATTTGCCCGCGCCCACGGTGCTGCAAAGGAAGGACGGGTTGCGCCGGGTTGAAGGGCGTTGCGCCCCGATGCACGACGCCGCCGGCCGCGCCTTGGGCGTCGTGGTCGTCCTGCGCGACATCACCGACCGGCTGCGACTCGAAAGCGAACTCGTGCGCGCCTCCAAGCTGGATTCGCTCGGGGTGCTGGCGGGTGGCATCGCCCACGATTTCAACAATCTCCTGACCGTCGTGATGGGCAACCTGACCCTCGCGTTGCTGGACGGGCAGACGGCCGCCGCCACGACGCGGTGCGTACGGGAGGCCCAGCAGGGTGCGGTCCGCGCCAAGGAGCTCACGCAGCAGCTGCTCACGTTTGCCAAGGGCGGCGCCCCCCTGCGCGAGGCGGTCAGTCTCACCGACGTGGTGCGCGAAGCGGTGGAGTTTGCGCTGCACGGGGCGGCGGCGCGCTGCGAGTTTCACTTCGGTGACGGCTTGTGGCCGGCCGAGGTGGACAAGGGTCAAATCGGCCAGGTCGTGCACAACCTCGTGATCAATTCGGTCCAGGCGATGTCCGATGGCGGGATGATTCGCGTCACGCTGGTGAACGACCCGCTGGTGGCGGGCGGCGCGGGAGCATTGCCCGCCGGCGACTACCTGCGACTCGAGATTTCGGATACAGGCCACGGAATCGAGCCGGATCACCTCGCGCGAATCTTCGAACCGTTTTTCACCACCAAGGCGCACGGCAGCGGGCTCGGGCTCGCCACGGTCTACTCGGTCATCCAGAAACACGACGGGCACGTGGCGGTGGAGTCGGAGGTGGGACGCGGCACGACCTTTCGCATGTGGCTGCCGGCAGCCCGGCAGCACCCGGTCGCTCCCAACCGCTCGAACGCCCCGTTTGAACGCGTGGGCGGCCGCGTCCTCTTCATGGACGACGAGGAGCCGATTCGGATGATGACGCAAATGTTGCTCGAGCGGCTGGGCTTCGAGCCGACGCTGACGTGCGACGGACGCGAGGCGGTGGAGCGCTACACCGAGGCGCGAGCGGCCGGCCGCCCGTTTGACCTCGTGATCATGGACCTGACGGTGCCCGGTTCAATGGGCGGTGCCGAGGCGATGCGCGAAATCCTGAAGGTCGATCCGGCCGCCCGCGGCATCGTGTCCAGCGGGTACTCGAGCAACCCTGTGATGGCGAATTACCGCGAACACGGTTTTCGCGCCATGGTGCCGAAGCCGTATCGGATGTCTGAATTCGCGCGGACAATCCGCGAGGCGCTGAATAGCGAATGACGATCGGGAGGGTCCGGGTTTTCCGGCTCGTGCCGGGGAACGCCGTGCGGCCGGATCATCGCTCACCGGCCGGCGGCGGCGCGGGCGTGAGCGTAGGCGGCGTTGAGCTCTGCCCGCGACACATCGCGATAACGGGCGGGCAGGAACCGGCGATCCGAGCAGGCGAGGACGGCGGCGAGCTCCTGCAATGCCAGCAGGTCGGGGTCGAGCGGATCGATGAACGAGTCGACCGCGTCACGAAGGTCCGCGAGTTGCACATCGGCGTCGCGTTGCGCCAGCACCGCCCGTTCCTTGGCGCGCACGAGGATCGCCTCCACGTCGCTGCCGGTCAGCGGTCGTGTGCCCAGCGTGCTGCGCACATACTCGATCGTCTCGGGCGAGAGTGCGATTTTCCGGACGCGCGCGATGACGGTGAACAATTCGACTACTTCGCCGGCATCCTGGGCGGCAAACAGCGGGACGCAGAGACCGAACCGTCCCTGGCGTTTCAAGTCGATCGACAACAAATCCGGCCGCGACGTCATCGCGATCCACAACTCGCGGCCCCGCAGCGAGGAGTCGCCGAGATGGGCGGCAAACGCGGCGAACACGCGGGTGGACACGCCGCTGTCTCCCTCGGCGCTGCGGTTGCCGAAGACGGCGTCGGCCTCGTCGACCACCACGATCACGGGGCCGAGCGCGCGGATGGTCAGGAGAATACGGGCCTGCTGTCGCTCGGTTTCGCCCACCCACTTCGAGCGAAACTCGCCGATCTCGACCACGGGCAGCCCGCATTCGCCCGCAAAGCAGTCGATCAGAAACGATTTGCCGACGCCGATCCGGCCGGGGACCAGCACGCCGCGTTCGAGTACGTCGTCCTTCTGGTGCCGGATGAGCCACGCCAGCTCGCGCAGCCGCGCCTTCGCGGCGACATGGGTGGCCACATGGTCGAGCGAGACACCGGGCTTCGGATCCTTGAATCGCACCAAGCCCTGGCAGTACTCCTCGATCAGCCGCCGTTTGCTCGTGCTCACGAGGTCGAGCGATATCTTTTCGCCGGCCCGCAGCGCCGTGACGACCAGCTGCTCAATCCGCAGCAATGAGAGGCCCGAGGTGCGACGGGCGAGATCGTCCAGCGGAATGTTACCGGTGTCGCCCAGCTTGGGGCCGCGGGCGTGCCGATCGATCGAGCCGGAGGCGAGAAACTGCTGCCGCGCCGTCGTGTCCGGCAGCGGGATCCGGATTGAGGCAACGTGCGGATGTTGGACGAGATCGGCGTGCAGTTCGGCGGCCGTTTCGGTGATGAGCATCACCCCGACATCCCCGAGCTGGAGATCCGCCGCCGCGGCCCATTTGAGCAGCGTCACGAGCGCCATCCGCTCGTCGACGCTGGCGCCCGATTCCTCGGCCGCCGGCACGAGTTTCTCGGGGAAGGAAATGACGAGCGTGACCCCGCGCTCGGCCACGATCGGCTGGTCGGCGGTGTGGAGGAAAAACCGCCGCAGCACGGGCGCGAGTTGCGCGAACTGCCGCGGCGCGCCCTGGTGATGAAAATCGGTCCCCTCCACCTCATCGTAGATCCGGAGCCATTCGAAGAACCGTTGCTGCATCGCCGGCGTGGCGAAGGTCAGCCCCTCGCCGATGTCGAAGAAACAGAGGACCCCGCGGGCGGGAAACAGCCGCCGCGACAGGAACGTGTTCAGCGGCGCGTACTCTGCCCGCTCTCCCAGGGCCAGCGGAAACAGGTCGAAAACGTTTCCATGCAGGAGAAACAGGCTGTGCGCTCCGCCATTCCACAGGCGCGCCAGTTCGGCGGCCCACGCGGGCAGGGGAGCTCGGCTGGCGGTGGTGGTCATTGTTTTTCGGGGGGAGCAGGCTGGGGCTGGCGGCGTGCGGCCGGCGCGGATACGACGGACGCGGCCGGCGCACTCGCGGGCAATTCGGCGGTGAGATCCTTGAACTCGGCAATCTCGGACAGCCACTTGTTGGTGGCCGCCAGATGTTCGATGCTGAGGTCGATTCGCGCGGTGAGGGTGTCGGCGTTCTTCGCCGCGACCGCGTCGGCGCGGATCAACTTCACCTGTTCGACCAGCCGCTCCTGTTCCGAGCGGATCAGCTCGTGGTTGAGAGTCGCCTGTTCAATTCGCCGCAGCCGCTGCTGCAGGACTTCGAGCCGCTCCAGGCGCGACGTGAGCAGCCGCTCTTTGCCCAGGAGCGTGGCCGCCGCGCCCGGCGTCCTGCGCATCGACTCCACTTCGGCCGCCAGGGTTTTCGTTTCCGCTTCGAGGGCCCGAACCGCCGCGGGTACCTGCTCCTTGCGCTCGGTTTCGAGGTAAACCTCGAGCGATTGCTCAATCGTGAGCATGCGCAGGTAGGTCCACTCGAGTTCGGCCAGTTTTCGCCGGCGGGTGCTCAGGTCGAGGTTGGCCGGGCCCGCTGCATCGCTCGTGGCGTTCTCAATGTCGCGGCAGACCGCAACGAGCTGTTGGTGGCGCGTGCGCCGCGCAGCCGATAGCGTGGCGAGCAGTTGATCATGGTGCGCCTGAAACGATGCCAGCTGGGCGGCGTTTTCGTTTGCGATGCTCGCCTGCTCCCGGGCGTCGATGGCGCGACGGAAAAAAATGAAGTCCGGCATGAACACGATGCCGAGCGCGTACAGCGTTGCGCCGAGCAGCAATCCGAGCGGTTCACCGCTGGCGAATCCGAGCCCAAGCGTCGCGAGGGCGAGCCAGGCATGATGCCGACTCCTCCAAAATGCTCGGCGATAGTTCGGTGGCATTGGAACGAGGAATGCCGATAAGCCATTCCGACTCAAACCCGCAGACCTTGGCAATGCGTCTTTCCGCCATCACGAGCAGAGCGCGCCGAACCTGCACCGGTGGTCGGCGCCCGGGCCGGGATCCTCACTCGACGGTGAACCACTGCACTTCGACGCGGCGGTTTTGTTCGGCGTCGGCGCCGGCGAGCGGTTCCTCCCAGCCCCGGCCCACGGTCTCGAGCCGGACGGCCTGCACCTGAAGCCGGTTGATCAGCACGGTGCGGATTTCGGCGGCCCGAGTCTTCGACAGCTCCATCGCGCGCAGCGCCATTTGCCGCACGAAAGCATCCCCGCCTTGTTTGCGAAAACTGTCGATCATCGCGTTGTCGACGTGTCCGCGCAGCAGGATGGTCGACCCGGGACTGACCTGGAGCAGCCGCTTGATTGAATCGAGCGCCGTCATGTTCGCCTTGTGATTCAAATCCAGCTTCGCCGAGTTCGGTTCGAACAGGAAACGAATATCTTTCGTCAGCAGCGGATCGCCCTCGAGCGCGCCGCCGCCGGTCGTTCGGATCGGCGCGATGGCGACCTGCTGGCCGGCGAATGCTCCCGCGGCCTGCAATGCCTTCAGGTGCGACGGCTCCATGTAGCGCTCTGCATCCACCGGCTGATCGATCAGCGATCCGTAGGCGAGAATTGCCGACGAGTAGATGCCGTTGAAGCTGCCGGCGGCATCGATCGCACCGGAATAGAACGCCAGGTTCTCAGGCAGGTTGGAGAGGTGAACCTTCGCGAGCTCGATGCGCGCTTTTTCGCGGTCCCATTTGAACGCCTTCGCGATCACATCGAGGTGTGCCGCCGCATTGTCCCGCACCAGCCGGTTGCCTTCGAGGACGCCCTCCACCATGCCGGCGACGAACTTCGGATTGGCCTGCGCGAGCCCCTTGTTGACGACGAGGATGTCTGCGACAATGAGCAGATTCTTGTTCGTGGTCAGCAACGTGGCCTCACCTTTGCTTGCTTCGACGATCTCGGTGGTTTTCGGCGCCCACGTGACGCAACCGGCGAGCCGCTGGCCGCCGCTTTGCAGCTCTTTCAGGAAGATGTCACCCGCGGCAAATGCGTCCACGGCGAACAGCAGGTTCACCTTGTTCGGATCGGCGCGTTCCGCCGGCGTCTTCAACATGTGCACCGCGAGCCCGGTTTCCTGCGCGAGGTAGCGGATGAAGAAGTCCGCTTCGGTGAATTGCGACGTCACCAGCGTGCGCCCCTTCAGATCGTTGATCCGCCGGATATCCTTGCGCACGACCAGACCATCGGCGCCGCGCGAGAATGCGATCTGCACCGGCGCGATGACCTGGAAGTTGCGGCAATACGCCGTCAGCACGTCGACGGTGGTGGCTGACGCCGCGATCCGGCCGGTGTTGAGCGCGGGCCAGCTCTCCTCCTCGCTGAGCTTGATGCGCAGCTTGAACCCATGCCGCCGGAAAAAGAACGAGTTCTCATTCGGTTCCAGCCCGCCGTTGGCCACAATCAGACCGGAATAGCCCGGGTACTCGCTCAGCTCGACGTCGAATGTATTGTCTTTCGGGATATACGCGGCCGCGGGCGGGAGCAGCGGACACGCCGTCAACGGCTCGATGAAATCCGCCGCTTTCAACGTGGCGGAGGCCGTCGCGGATGGCGCGGCGGCACTGCCTGGCGCCACCGTCGTGGGGGCGGGACGCGCACCGGGTTTGAGCCGTTCCCACCACTTCAAACCGCCGGCGACGGCGATCGAGAGAATCAGGAGGGCGAGGATGAATTTGCCGCGGGCAGTCATGGAGCGATGGGGAGGGGTTTCGGCCGCCGCCGGGTCCGGTTAGGACTCGGCGATTTTCTGCCGTTCAGGCGTGGCCGCGGGAGCGGTCGTGGTGGCGGCGGGCTGCACCATGCCCATCTTCTTTTGATATTCCTTGAACAGCATCGCGCCGCGGGCACGCCGCATTTCCTGCTGCCGTTGGACGTTTGAACCCATTTCCTTCGCGAGATCCATGGTCGCACGCATCTGGCCTTCGCCGCCGGCGGCCGCCTGCCGCAGTTGCTGCATCGACTGCCCCATGTTGCCGCCCATCATGCCCTGCAATTCGGAAATCGAGCCTTTCATCAGGCCGGCGAGATTTTCGAGCGAGCGGCCGACGGCGACCTTGACCTTCACCGCTTCGAATTCGCGCTGGAATTTCTGAATTTCGCGCAGGCTGTTCGCGATGATCTCGGTGTTCTGCCGGTAAAGCTGCTCCAGGTTCTCCAGTTGGGCGTTGTTCTCGGTGATGTCCTGCTCGAGCGAGGCGAGCTCCTCGGCGAAATGGGATCCATTCGCCTCGTCGTTGGCGGCCGCGGCGGTTTGGAGCATCGACTGGAGCTCGGCGCGCTGGCGCTCCTGTCGTTTCACCTGGTCCTTGAGCAACGCGATCTGGCCGGCGAGCTGGCCATTCGCGTAGTGCGCCTTGTCCGCCTTGGCCTTCGCGTCGCGAATGCCGCGCTCGACAACCGCCTGGTTGATCGCGTCGGTTTCAGTCGCCTGTTCGGCCATCAGGCCGAGCCAGATGAAAACACGTTTGAAAGCATTGAAGAAGCCCATGGAAGGATGTGGTTGAGGTTGCGGTTGGGGAAGATTCTGACGCCAGTCGTTTCGGAGATCCTCTGTTGGCGCCGGTGGTTATTCGCGCGAGGCCTCGACCAGGACCTTTTCGCCGAGGATGAATTCAAAACGCGCGATCAGTTCGGGCTCGTTTGCCGCGCCAATGACGGTGGCGCCTTGTTTTCGCAGCGCGGCGAAGATCTGCGCGTTCATGTCCAGCGCGATCAGATGGAGGTGTACCGGCTTGCCCGCGGCCTGGCGCTGCAGCTCCGCGAATCCGCTCAGCGGATCGCGTCCCGCGGTGTTCACCCCATCGGTGAGCACCAGCACGTGGCGGCTGATCGCGTCGGCGGCGAGCAACCCGCGACCGGCGGCGAGGATCGCATCTCCGAGCGGCGTCGCCGCCTCGGGAGTACCCATGCGTGCGACCCACTGGCGCAGCCGCAGCGCGTCAAACGGCGCGAGCGGCTGGTCGAGCTGCGGCACCTGGCCGCGGAATGTATGCACGCTGACCGAAAGCGGCAGGGCTCCCGGTGTGCGTGCGAATGATTCCAGCTGGCTGATGACTTTGAGGAATGAGCGCTGGGCGATCCGGATTTTTGCCTGCTGCCCGGCGCTCGGATCGGCGGGCGGACGGCGCATGCTGCCCGAGGTATCGAACACGATGGCCAGCGCGATTCCCACCGGCCGGGACGAGGCAGCGGCCGCCGTGGCGACGGTTTGGTCGCCGAACGCAAGGACCGCCCACGCGAAAATACAAATGCTGGAGATGCGTCGCACGGGAAAGCTGGGATTGGCGGCGACCAAATAGCAGTTTGTGGGGCCGCCGCAAATTACATTTCTTCCAGCAATTCCCAGCCAGCGGCCGCCGCCTGGCGGGGCGGATTAATTTCCATCCTCTTGCGCAATGGCGGTGGACGTGCGCGCCAGTTGCACCGTTCGCAGGTTTGTACATCGTCGCAACAGGATGAAAAGTTGGGCGCTGAAACCCTGGTTGCTCCTCTTGCTGGCGACAATCGCCACGCTGGGCGCGGCCGGGTCGTCGCTGCGCGCGAGCAAGCCCGACGTCAAGAAGGCGGTGATGGGCGTGATTGACGGACAACTGGCGGCGTTCCGCGCCGGTGACGTGAGCAAGGCCTACGGGTTCGCCGCCGCACCGTTGCGGGCGCAGACCTCGCTGCGCTCGTTCGTTGCCATCGTGCAGACGAACTATCCTGAACTGTGGGCGAACCAGCGCGCCGAATACGGAATTGTGTACGACGACGGCAATCGCGCGCGCGTGCTCGTGCACGTGTTCTCCGAGAGCGGACAGGCGACGTTCGATTATGTGTTGTTGCGCGAACGCGCGGGCTGGCGGATTGGCAGCGTCCTCCGGCACGACGTCCGCGGCGAAGGCAACGTGTAGTCTCAGTGGCCGGCGTCGAGATCGCCGGGTTGGAGCAGGGGGGCGAACGCGGACTTGTTGGCCGCTTTCATATACGCCTCCTTCGGCTCGACCGTCCCGTCCTTCACCCGGTTCATCAGGCTGTTGTCCATCGTGATCATCCCGTCGGCGCCGCCGCTCTCGATGATCGACTTGATATTGGAAATCTGGCCGCTGCGGATCGTGTTCGGCAGCGCCTCGTGCGCCAGGAGGATTTCGTGGACGGCGCACCGGCCCTTTGGAATGCGCTTGCAGAGCAACTGGGCGACGACGCCGGCGAGGCAGCTGGCGAGCATCACACGCACCTGGTTCTGCTCATCGGCCGGAAACGTGTTGATGATCCGGTCGATGGTTTTCGGCGCGTTGTTCGTGTGCAGCGTGCCAAACACGAGCATGCCCATCGAGGCGCAGCCGAGCGCCAGCTTGATGGTTTCCATCTCCCTCATCTCACCGAGCAGGAGGATGTCGGGATCGTGACGCATCGCACCTTTCAGCGCCGCCGCGAATGACGCGGTGTGCTCGCCGACTTCGCGGTGGACGATCACGGATTTCTTGATCGGGTGCACGAACTCGATCGGGTCCTCGATCGTGATGATGTGCCGCGCCAGGTTCGAATTGATGTAGTCGATCATCGCCGCGAGCGTGGTCGACTTGCCGCTGCCGGTTGGGCCGGTCACGACGACGAGGCCCTGGTCGAGATGGCAGAGCTTCTTCAGCGCCTCGGGCAGCTTCAGGTCGTCGAATGAGAGAATCTTCGCCGGGATCTGGCGGAAGACCGCGGCCTGCCCCCAGTGATTGTAGAGATAGTTGCCGCGAAATCGCGCGAGCCCGGGAATTTCGTACGCCAGGTCGAGGTCCTTGCGCTCCAGAAAATCGTGCCAGCGCTTTTCCGGGCAGATTTCCTTCAGCAGCGATTCCATCGTGTCGCCATCGAGCGGAGTTTCGCCGATCGGATGAAGCGAACCCGAGATGCGTGCCTTGGCGGGCAGCCCGACCGTCAGATGCAGGTCGGAGCCGCCGCGCTCGAGCATGGTCCGGAGAAATTGATCGATGGCAGCCATGATTAATGGGACGAAGCGTCCTGTCGCAGTCGGGCGAGTTTGGCCCGGCAGGCAAAATAGCGAATGAAGTCGGCGCCGAAAACGACGGCCGGCACGGCAAAAATCACCCACGACAACATCGGCGGATAGTTCAGCGCCCGGCGAAACACCAGCGCCGCGAAGATGCACGCCACCAGGAAAACCAAATGGTAGATCACGGTGCGCCGCAGCTTCGCATACAACGCTTCGACGCGCTCGAGTTCATTGTCTGGCGCAGCCATCAGGTGATCTTCGCCTTCAGCACGCGGTTGGTGATGTTCGCCCGCGCGACCTCGGCCGAAACCTTGCGTTCCTGCCAGAGCCCGAAAACGACATTGTCCATCAGGCACATTCCCTCCTTCACGCCCGTTTCCATCGTGTTGCGCAGGCCGGTGGACTTGCCCTCGCGAATCAGATTTTGAATCGCGGTGTTGCTGACGAGGATTTCGCAGGCGAGCACCAGTCCACCATCGACGCCGGGGAGCAGCCGCTGACAGACGATCCCGCGCAGACTCTCGGCGACGCTCGCGCGAATCTGCGTTTGCTGCGTCGGTGGGAAAACATCCAGCAGCCGGTTCAGCGTCGTGGCGGCGTCACTGGTGTGCATCGTGCCAATTACGAGGTGCCCCGTTTCGCTCGCGCTGATCGCCATCTCGATCGTCTCGAGATCGCGGAGTTCGCCGATCACGATTACGTCCGGATCCTCGCGCAAAGCGCCTTTCAGCGCCGTGAAAAACGATTTGGTGTGCGGGCCGACTTCGCGCTGCGTGACGTTGCAGCCCTTCGCGGGCTGCACGACCTCGATTGGATCTTCGACGGTGATGATGTGGTCCTCGCGCGTCTCGTTGAGATAGGCGACCATCGAGCCGAGCGTGGTCGTCTTGCCGGAACCTACGGGTCCCGTGATCAGGATGAGCCCGTTGTGATACGACAGCATCTTTTTGAGCGTCTCGATGTGCTTCGTATACCCGAGATCCTCCATTGTTCGCGTCTCGGCCGGCACCATGCGATAGGCGCCGGCGGCGCCATTCTTGTGAAACATCAGGTTGACCCGGTAACGGTCCGTGCCGCTCAGCGCCAGGGCGTAGTCGTAGTCCTTCCGCTCGGTGAAAATCTGCTTCTGCCCATGGGACAGCAGCACGGTATTGAGCCGGAGCGCGTCCTCCGCCGTCAGGGTGTGCTCGGAAACATACGACAGCGCCCGATTGCGGCGGACAAAAGGTCGTGCGCCGGTGGAAAGGTGAAGGTCGCTGGCTCCCGCCCGCGCGGTGCTCTTCAACAGTTCGCGCATGGCCGTGGCGAGCGTCGCATCGTCGATCTGGCTGATCCCTTCAAACGCGAGATTGCCGCCAAAAGGCGTTTTGGAACTGCCCGGTTCCGCGGCCGATAGCGGCTGCTCGTTATCAGCCGCCCTCGCCTCGGGCTCCGCGAAGGGATCATCCGGGGGCGGGCCGCCTTGTGCCTTTTCCAAGGCGAGTCCGGCAAGCTGCTCGAGGATCTCGACATCGGCCACCGCGCCGCTGTCGATCAATTCCTGCGCAAACGTCATCACGTCTGCCTGCGGGCCAATCTTCGAACGGATTTGGACGCATTGCGGACGGGTGAAAATGCCTTGGTCGATGCCAAGACGCGCGAGCCAGATGGTGTCGTGATTCATCCTCGGGGAGCGAGTTCGAGGTTTGGCGGCCGATCGCTCCGAAGCCAAGCGCGAAGCCAGTTGAACGCGATCGCGTTTCGTAACCGCCGACGCCAACTGCTGATTCAGCCGCGGCGGCTCATCGCCAACACGGTCCGGACACATCGGCTCCGCGCCTCCAGCTGGGAATCTCGCCGGTCAGCCTGAAAAGACGGTGCGGCCTAGCCGGGAAATTTCACCCTCTGCTCCGCTGCGAACGCACAGCGTGTTCGCTTGTGCCGTGCGCCGGCACGCGCTCCACGATTTCCCGGCTAAGGGCAAAACCCGCCGCAGGCGGGTAAACCGCGGCGGCTTGTGCGCCTCCGGCGCATTTTGCATTTAGCCCGCATGAACGCGGGGCGCTCGCCGGAACATTGGGATGTTGGCGGTCAGACACGGGTGAAGACCATTTCAAGTGTGAAAAATGCGGGCTAGGTGGTCTCGATCTTGTGCAAGCCGACGCGAAGCGGTTCGATCACCAGCGCAATGCCGTCGGGATCGCGCAGTTCGCGCTGGTGGGCGGTCGCCGCGTGGGCGAATCCCGCCTCCGCCAGCCCGATCGCATCCGGCGGCTGCGCCGTGCGCGGATGGCCCCAGATATCGCTTCAAGTCCACGGCAGCTACCCGGCAGCTACCCGGATGCCTCCCGGATGCTTCCCGGCAGCTCCCCGGATGCTACCGGGCACGTTACGTCCGGCGGCCTGGGCATACGGCATGAAGCTGGCGCTCGACGTCAGAGAGTCGCACCCGCAACAGTTCAGCCTCCATTCCGGCTTGGGCTTTCGAAAACACCCCGAGCAGCACCTCCTCAATCTTTGCCCCAACCGGGCAGCGGTGGTTCGGCGTAAACCGATTCATGCCATGGCTTGGCGCCGGTTCAACCGCCCGGTAGATGTCCAGCAGCGAGATGGCATTAGCCGGTCGGGCGAGGCGAAATCCGCCGGCCGCACCCTTGTAGGCCTCGACGAGCTGGTTCTTCACCAGCGCGGAGAGAAGCCGCCGAATCACCACCGGATTGGTGTCCACACTCGAGGCGATTTCCGCCGATGGCACGGCCCGGGCGTGCTCGTAGGCCAGATAGGCGAGAATGTGCACGCTCACGGCGAATCGTGAGTTGGCCGACATATGTAACCATCGATGTTACTATCCGGCGGGGAGTCAAGTGGAGGTCCTGGATTGAGGGCTTGGCTCACGGCTTTTTCGGTCGGCTTCGAGTTGGCTGGCAGCGGCGCGGAGGCTCCGGTCTTAGCTTTAGGTTGCAATGCAGGTGGTTTCGCGGAGGCTTCGGTGTTTACTTGACGACATGTTGAAGAGAATTTTTGCGAAGCTGCGCGAAACCATCTCGCCTTCGCGGGACAAAAAGACCGGTCACACCGAGGCTGCCAAAGCCCAGCCGAGGCCGGAGCGGAGCACCGCCCGGCACGAGCCGCGGCCCGAGCGCTCACCGGGTGCCGGTAAGGTCGGTGGCGGCCCGGCCCGCGAGCGTCAGGGGCAGGGCGGTGGTGGCCATCGTGGTGGCGCGCGTGGCCAGTCACGCGGTGGCGAACAGGGCCCACGTCCGGCAGGTGGTCGCGGTGACTCGGCCCGGAGTTCTGGAGGCCACGGAACGCATGGCGGGCACCGTGGTCGCGGCGGCTTCAGAGGGCGCGATCGGGGCGGCGAGACGGGGCACGGCGGTCGGCCGCGGAAAGATGACACTTACGAGCACCCGCGCCGCGAACCGGTGAAGCCAGTCTCGCCGGTGGACGTGCCAAAGATGGACACCGCCTTCTCGAAGCTTGGACTGAGCGACGCACTCGCGTACGCCGTGCAGGAGATGGGCTACATCGAGCCGACGCCAATCCAGGCGCAGGCCATCCCGGTGGTGCTGGGTGGCGGCGACGTCATCGGTTCGGCGCAGACGGGAACGGGCAAGACGGCGGCTTTTGCGCTCCCGATCATCCAGCGGCTGGGTGGACACGGCGCGTTGCGCTGCCTGATTTTGGAGCCGACACGCGAGCTCGCGTTGCAGGTGGAGGAAGCGTTTCAAAAGTTCGCGCGTTTCACCGATCTTCAGGTGACGATCGTTTACGGCGGTGTCGGCTACGGCAAGCAACTCGAAGATCTGCGGCGCGGAATGGACATCCTGGCGGCGACGCCGGGCCGGCTGCTCGATCATCTCGAGCAGGGGAACTGTTCGCTTGATCAGGTCGAAATCCTGGTGCTCGACGAGGTCGATCGGATGCTCGACATGGGTTTTCTCCCGGACGTGCGGAAGATCGTGCAGAAATGCCCGAAGGCGCGGCAGACGCTCTTTTTCACCGCGACGTTGCCACCCGAGATCGAGCAGCTCGCGGGCTGGGCGTTGCATGAGCCGGTAAAGGTGGAAATCGGCCGCCAGCGTTCGCCGGCGGAAACCGTGGCGCATGGGTTTTATCCCGTGGTGGCATCGCAAAAATTCGATCTGTTGCAGCTGCTGCTCGAGCAGACGGAGTTCAAGAGCGTGCTGATCTTTTCCCGCACGCGGATGGGGGCCGATCGAATCGCCCAGCGGCTGAAGACGAGCGGTCACACCGTCGGCGTGCTGCATTCCGACCGGAACCAGCGCGAACGGATCGAGGCACTCGAGGGATTCAAGAACGGAAAATACGAGGTGCTGGTCGCCACCGACATTGCGGCGCGGGGGCTGGATATCGCCGGCGTGTCACATGTTATCAACTACGACGTGCCGGAGAACCCGGAGGACTACGTCCACCGCATCGGCCGGACGGGCCGCGCCCATCATACCGGTGATGCCTTCACGCTGGTGACGGAGGACGACGTCCGGGATGCGCGTTCGATCGAACGCTACATGGGACTCGCCGTGGAGCGGAAGAAAATCGAGGGCTTTCCCTACGTGTATTCGGCGCTGTTTGACGAGAAGGCACTGGCCGATGCGATTCCGCCGAAATCGTCGAGCCGGCTGCACCGCGGCGTCCGACGGTAGGGAATTGGCGCGCCGCAGCGAGCACGCGCCGGTGGCGTGCTCGGCAGGAAACCAGAGCCCGCCGACCGCTCAGTCGATGCCGTTGACGAGCCGGTAGACGAGTGCGCCAAAGGCCGCGCCCGAGAGATCGGAGACGAGGTAGACCACAAACTGCTTCGCCGATTCGATCCCCATGACCCACACGCCGAGACCGACCGCGGGATTGAACGCGCCGCCGGAAATACCGCCGACGGTGATCGCACCAACGAGGACGGTGAAGCCAATGGCGAGGCCGTAAAAGGAATTTCCCATGGTCGCCTTGGCCGTGGCGACGTTGAGCACCACCCACGCCAGCGCGAAGCTGAAAAGGAACTCGACGATCACCGACGCGATGGTGGGGTGAAACGCGGCGATGGCGGGATTGATGCGGCCGCGCAGGACTAGATTCACGAGCAACGCGGCGGCGAGTCCGGCGAGAAACTGGGCCGCCCAATACGGCAAGAGGTCCTTGCGATCGCAACGACCGCGCAGAAACGCGGCGAGCGTGACACCGGGATTGAAATGGCCGCCGGAAATATGGCCGCCGGCAAATATCATCACCATCAGCACGGAGCCGATGGCGATCGGCGCGAGCGGCGCCGACTGGCGGACGACGAGTCCGACGGTGAACACGAGAAAGAACGTGCCGATGAATTCAACGAGGTATTTTTTCATGGGTGGAGACGGGAATCGTCGAACCTCGACGGGTAACCGCCGGCACGCGAAAGACAAACGGTAACCGTTTCGCTTCGGGCCGCCAAATGCGGCTTGAGTCGTCCTCATCACGCCCAGGATGCCGCCCGCGACCGTACCGGTTGCGAGCGGGCGCGAGCAGCCCGCGTGACATGCGCGGGCGGTTTCGGTTGCAACGACCCGGGTGGCGCGCAGGTTGGTCGGTTCGATGAAACTGGAGATTCCCGCTGGTGAGTTCGCCGGCTACATTTTCGACCTCGATGGCACGCTGGTGGACACGATGCCGCTGCATTACCGGGCGTGGGATGCCGCGATGCGCAGCGCCGGACTCAGCTGCACGCTGGACGAGGATTTGTTTTATTCGCTCGGCGGCGTGCCCACGCGCCGCGTCGCCGAACTGATCGCCGGGCACTACCGGCTGACGATCGATCCGCACGCGGTATTCCACCACAAGGAGGCGCTGTTCACCGAACTGCAGGCGGACGCAAGGCTGATCGAACCCGTCGTGGACTTCGCCCGTCGCGTCGCGCGAACCCATCCGGTGGCGATCGCTTCCGGCGGGCCGCGCGACATTGTGCGCCGATCGCTCGAACTGTCGGGACTGGCGCCCATGTTCAAGGTGGTGGTGACGGCGGACGACGTCGTGCACGGCAAACCGTCGCCAGACATGTTTTTGCTCGCTGCCCGGCAGATGGGCGTGCCGCCCGGACGGTGCCTCGTATTCGAGGATGCCGAACCGGGCATGCGCGCCGCCGACGCCGCCGGCATGCAATGGGTCCGCGTTCCGAGTCGTACGCGCCCGGCGGATACGGGTCATCCGGTCGAGATCAAGCTCAAGGCGAAACCGGCTCGTAACGGCGCAGGGTGACCACGTCGCCCACGGCGAGGTTCGCGGTGGCGGCGGCATCGCGCTGGTTGCGGGCCAGCCAGCAGAATCCATCCGCGTTCGGGAAAAGGACCCAGTCGCCGCGCGGCACATCGGTGAAGTCGCGCGCATAACGCACGCGGAAGGTTTTGCCGGCGGCGCGCAACTCCACGTACGTCATGCCGCCGATTTCCGCCGCCCTGAAGTCCAAGGGTTGCGCGTCGATTGCGATGTTCCCGTAGACGGCGGAAATATCGAGCACCCGCGCATCGAAGCCGCGGCCGTCGGCGTGCGGTGTTACTCGTGAAGGCTGCGCCGGCGGTGGCACGGTGGCATCGAAAAATGGCGTTTCACCCGGCCGCACCGGCAGCGCCGCCGGACCGTGATCCAGCCACGCATTGAGCGCCCGAATCGCGACGAGCCGCTCGTGCTGGTTGACGTTGACGTGGCCGTTGCGCAGGACCCGAAAGAGCGCGGGGCGCACGGACGCCGAGCCGGGAATGTCGGCCGACACATAGAGTCGCGGCCCCTCGATTTCGCTCTGATTGCTGAGAAACAGCAGCGGGATTTTGGGCTGCATCGAGAGCCCGACGGTCGAGTTGGCCTCCCTGGCCTGCAACGCGGCACCGATCGCGATCGCGCCGGCATAGAGTGGAGGAATCGTGACGTCGCGTTCGGCCATCAACGTGACGATGAGTCCACCCATCGACTCGCCTTCGAGCAGCACGCGATCAGGTGGGGAGAATTTTTCGGCGATGTAATTGCGCAGCGCATCGAGGTCGGAAATCGCGTCGGTGATGATGATGCCGTTCCGACGATAGCTCGTCTTCGCCACCATCCAGCCCTCGTCGAGCAAGGTCTTGATCGCGCCGTGACTCGGATTCAGGTCCGCCACCAGCGGCCGGTCTTCGGCGCGATAGCCGTGTGCCAGGAGCAGGAGGTGGCCGTTCCAGCGGGACGGACGGGCGAGGGTGAATTTTGCCCCGTCGATTTCGCCCGTTTCAACCAGGGGCGCGGCGGCGGCAGTGACGGTGCGCGGCAGGATCAGCACAAGCGCAACGACGGATGCCCGAAGCAGGCCGAAAAGGGAGGACATTGGACGGATGATGAAAGGGGTTGGAATTCGTGTCGATTCGCGCCATTCGCGGATTGGATGAATTATCAG
This sequence comes from Opitutaceae bacterium, assembly GCA_030648295.1. GTDB lineage: Bacteria > Verrucomicrobiota > Verrucomicrobiia > Opitutales > Opitutaceae > ER46. Next base: position 24,928 of record JAUSID010000090.1, read on the forward strand.
TCGCTCGCCAATCCATCTGTGCTCACGCAGCCCGTGTATGAACCGGGCAAGCCGATCGAATATGTGGCGCGGGAACTCGGGCTCGACGCGGAAGAGATCATCAAGCTCGCCTCGAACGAAAATCCGTTCGGGCCGTCGCCGCTCGCCGTCGCCGCGGCGAAACGAGCACTGGACCGCGGGCAGCTGTACCCCGATGGCGGCTGCTTCGAATTGAGGCAGAAACTCGCCGCGGTGCACGGACTGGCTCTGGATCAATTTGTCGTGGGCAACGGCTCGAATGAAATCATCGAACTCCTCGGGCATGTGTTTCTGCGGCCGGGCGATGAGGTGGTGATGGCTGCTCCCGCCTTCGTGGTCTACAAATTGGTGACGCTGCTGTTTGGCGCCAAGGCGATCGAGGTGCCGTTGCGCGACTGGCGGCATGACCTGCCGCGAATGGCTGCGGCCATCACCCCGCGGACAAAGCTGGTCTGCGTCTGCAGTCCGAACAACCCCACCGGCACCGCGAATACGGAGGCGGAACTCCTCGCGTTCGCTCAATCGCTGCCCAACCACGTCGTCGGCGTGTTCGACGAAGCTTACGCTGACTTCCTCGAGGCGCCCCCGGATCTGCGGCCGGTGATCCGTGCCGGGCGCAACGTGATTTGCCTCCGGACGTTTTCCAAAATTCATGGGCTCGCGTCGCTGCGCGTGGGTTTCGGCTATGCGGCGGCTGAATTGTGCGCCCTGCTGAATCGCGTCCGGCAGCCCTTCAACGTGAACGCGATCGCGCAGGCGGCGGCGCTCGCCGCGCTCGATGACCGGGAGTTCACCGCGAAGTGCGCCACCGGGAATCGCGCGGGATTGGAGCAGCTCATGGCGGGTTGCCGCGAGCTGCACCTCGAGACGGTGCCGAGCGTCGCCAACTTCCTCCTCATCAAAGTGGGGGACGGCGCCCGCGTTTTCGACGCGCTCCAGCGCCGCGGGATTATTGTCCGGCCGGTGAAATCATACGACTTGCCGGAGTGGATCCGCGTGACGGTGGGCACGCGGGAACAAAACCGCCGCCTGTTGGAAAATCTGCCTGCGGCGCTGCGCTAGCCGGGAAATTTCACCCTCTGCTCCGCTGCGAACGCACAGCGTGTTCGCTTGTGCCGTGCGCCGGCGCGCGCTCCACGATTTCCCGGCTAAGGGCATTCTGCTGGCCAGCAGAATGCATTTAGCCCGCATGAACGCGGGGCGCTCGCCGGAACATTGGGATGTTGGCGGTCAGACACGGGTG
>JAUSID010000082.1 GCA_030648295.1 Opitutaceae bacterium
TGTTCGTGTTCCTCCGGTCGTGCCTTTGCTACAGCCTTCTTTCGTGCTGAGTGCCTCGCGGCCCCCGCCTTGGCTTTCGCTACGGTTGTTTGTCACTGCTTCCGTACATCTCCTTTCATATGTTTAGTTCATGCCCATGCCCGGCCCACCTTCGGACTGCATCGTCACGGCTAACCCGCCCGGCCCACCGCTCATGGACTCCATTGTCTCCAATCCGGTGCTCGGCGTCGTGCTGCACGGCGTCGGGGCGTTCTTTGCCGCGACCTGCTACACGCCGCAGAAGCAGGTCAAACGCTGGTCATGGCAGACCTACTGGCTCACGCAGGCGGCCTTCTGCTGGTTTTTGCTGCCGATTGTCGGTGCGATCGCGACGATACCCGATCTGGCCGCGGTGCTTCGCGAAGCCCCGCGCGGCGCGATGCTGCAGTCGTTCCTGCTCGGCGCGGCCTACGGCATCGGCGGCACGGCTTTCGGCGTTTCCATCCGCTACATCGGCTTCTCGCTCACCTATGCCATTGCCGTCGGGCTCTCGAGCGTGCTGGGCACGCTGATTCCGCCGATCGTCAAGGGCACGCTTGGCGCCACGCTCGACAAGCCCGGCGCCGGCTGGATCGCGGCCGGCATCGTCGTGGGCGCCGTCGGCATCGCCGGCGCCGGCTGGGCGGGCCGCTTGAAGGAGGTGGACCTCGCCACGCAGGAGGAAAAAGGCGGGTTCTCGCTGTCCAAGGGTCTCGCGCTGTCGCTGCTGGCCGGCGTGCTTTCGGCGGTCTACGGCTTTGCGCTCGAGGCGGGCGAACCGATTGCCGACGTCGCGTCGGCCCATGGCGCGGGCGTGTGGCGGGGCAACGTCGTCTACATTTTCGCCAACACCGGCGCGTTCCTGACCACCGCGATCTACTGTCTCTCCCTCCACTTGCGCCACCACACGCTGGGCGAGCTGGTGGAACTGCCCGCCGGCCCGGAGAAGGCGCGTCTCCCGGTGAACTGGGCCATGGCAGTCGTCACCGGGCTCTTCTGGTACGGCCAGTTCTTCTTCTACAACCTCGGCCACGTGCGCATGGGCAACTACAAGTTCACGAGCTGGGCGATCCACATGACCATGCTCGTGCTGTTCAGCAACGTCGTCGGCATCGCGCTGCGCGAATGGCGGACCTGCCGGCGGCTGACCCACACCACCATCGGCGCGGCGCTGGCCGTGCTCGTGGCCGCGGTGGTGCTGCTCACCTATGGCAATTATCTCGGCGATCTCGTCGCAAAATGAAGGGCCTGCTGTAAATATCCCCGGAGCAAGCTCCGGGACATTGGTCAAAACGATAGGTCCTGAATCACTGGGTCGGACGCTTTTGCGCGCATCATCGCCATCACTACGTCCGACGTACAGATCCTGGGCGGCACGTACACCGGCTTCGGAGGTTCGGCGAATGCATCCGAGGTTGCCCACTCGGCAATTTTCGCCGGACCGAACTGGCTCATTCAGGATGTGGTCTTCACCAACAACTACAATCGTGGACTGACGCTGGACATTGGTTCGACTGTGCGTCGGTGCGTATTCACGAACAACGGGCGATACGGGTTGGCAGGTGCGACGTGGGGTACTCTGATCGAGTACTGCGAGGTGGCGAACAACAACGATCCAGCACGCGGACTCAATCCCGGTGGTGACGCGGGAGCATGCAAGTTCGCAACCGGTGGATCGGGGACCGGGCCAACGATTCGCTACTCCTGGTTCCACGACAACTACGGATTCGGCATTTGGTACGACAACGCGTGCTACCGGTTACGTCGCCTCGAACATCATTGTAGAGGAGAACGTCTGCGAAAACAACCTCCGGGCGGGCATCTTCCTAGAGTCCACCGAGGGCGGAACAGTCGTCCGGCGTAACTATCTCATCGGTAATGGCTACGGGAATACGACGTACCCCAGATGACGACGAACGGCTGGCAGATCCTCGTCTCCTGCGCGGATGCCACCCTCGGCGGTAGCACTGAGCAGACAGAAATCACCCTGAACATTGTAGACGGTTTCGACGACGGGACTCCCCCGCCTCACCCTCACTTGGCCGGGCTGATCAACCACGACGGTCACCCCGACGACACCATCGGTGTCCGGGAGTATGTCTGCATCTGATTCTACGCTGGCAGCTAGGCATGATTGCTTCGGCACTGTTGCCCTTGTCTTTATCCGTTAATATCAAATGATCATTTGTTGGCACATGACCTATAAAGCTAACTCTACTCCATTTGCTATACTTAATTACATAAGAATGACCGAGATAAATTTAGATCATCGCAGTACATCGCAGTATATAAACAGCCTACGCATCGGCCTACAACGAAGGATTTCACGGAATGCTCAATTCATATCAACTTGCTCCAGCCTTTTTGTCTGCGCTCAACCGGCGGCCGATTTGGGCTATTTGGGAGGGCCGTCACATTCGGTCGCCGGACACCGATGGACGACACCAAGGGGGTCTGGGTTCACCACAATCAGTTCTATATACGAGGCACCGGGCAGGCCATCGGGGGGGCCCGGACAGCCAGGCCGTCAAGACGCTGTGGACGGAGCCTACGATCACGATCCACGATAACGAGTATCACGTCGCATCCCTATCCAACTCCAACTGGCGGTGGGATACGGGCACCGGCTCGGGCGCGGGCAAGACCTGGGCGCAGTGGCAGGGTTATGGATTTGATCTTACCAGCACGCGGGTAGTCATTGGGGCGCCGGCGCCGACCATCACGACGACCTCGCTACCCGATGGCACGACCGGCGTCGCCTATAATCAGACGGTGGCTTCCACTGGCGGTGACGCCGTACTCGTGTGGTCTGTCCTCAGCGGCTCCCTGCCCGCAGGCCTCTCCCTGAGTAACGTCAATAACCAGAATTCGACGATTAGCGGCACGCCCACCACGGCGGCTACTTCGAATTTCACATTGCAGCTCGCCGACGTCGACGCTGACAGCGACACGCAGGCCCTCAGCATCGTCGTGGTTACGGCTGGCGTGCCTGAAATCAACGTCCAGGGCAATGGCGCGAACATCGCGGACGGCGATACGACACCGACGACCACGGACCACACCGATTTCGGCAGCGCCGATATCAACAGTGTTACCGTGACGCGCACGTACACGGTTCAAAACACCGGCAGCGCGACGCTGAGCGTCGGCACCGTGACGATCTCCGGCACAAACGCGGCGGACTTCACCGTGACGGCGCAGCCGGCGACAAGTGTCGCGGCGGGTGGGAGCACGACCTTCAGCGTGCAGTTCGACCCCAGCGCGGATGGACTGCGGACGGCGTCGCTCAGCTTTACCAATGACGATGCCGACGAGAGTCCCTACGACTTCGCGATCCAAGGCACCGGAACGAGCAGTCCAGAAATCAATGTTCAGGGCAACGCGGTGACAATCGCCGATGGCGACACAACGCCGGCGACCGCGGACGACACCGATTTCGGCAGCGCCGATATCAACGGCGTCACCATAACGCGCACGTATACGGTTCAAAACACCGGCAGCGCGACGCTGAGCGTCGGCACCGTGACGATCTCCGGCACAAACGCCGCGGACTTCACCGTGACGGCGCAGCCGGCGACAAATGTCGCGGCGGGTGGGAGCACGACCTTCGGCGTGCTGTTCGACCCCAGCGCGGATGGACTACGGACGGCGTCGCTCAGCTTTAGTAATGGCGATGCCGACGAGAATCCCTACGACTTCGCTATTCAAGGGACCGGAACGAGCGGGATCATAGTAGACGATGGTGACGCCGGTTATGTAGAGGTCGGGACATGGTATCAAAGCGGACTGGGTGGCAATGGTGGCGATTCTCGCTACACCAACGGCGGTGCCACCAATACGGCAACCTGGACGCCCAGCATCCCGAGTGCTGGGAATTATGAAGTATTCGTCACCTACCCGGATTATACGGGTAATACGACCGGCGTGAATTATAAAATCACTTCCACTGCTGGCGTGACCGATGTGTTTATCGATCAGACTGTCGGCGGCGGGACATGGGTATCCTTGGGCGTGTTCAACTTCGCGGCGGGCACTTCCGGGAACGTACAAGTGCTGGGCAAAGGGACGTCCATTACCGTACGGGCCGATGCAGCGAAATTCGTGCCTGCTGCAGAAATCATCGTCGACGACGGCGATGCGGGCTACGTGGAGGTCGGGACATGGATTCAAAGCGGACTGGGTGGAAATGGCGGCGATTCCCGCTACACCAACGGCGGCGCCACCAATACGGCAACGTGGACGCCGGGTCTTCTGCGTGCTGCGAATTATGAAGTATTCGTGATCTACCCGGATCATACGGGTAATACGACGGGCGTGAATTATAAAATCACGTCCACCACTGGGGTGGCCGATGTATTTATCGATCAGACTGTCGGCGGCGGGACATGGGTGTCCTTGGACGTGTTCAACTTCGCGACAGGCACTTCCGGAAACGTACAGGTGCTGGGCAAAGGAACGTCAATCACGGTGCGGGCCGATGCGGTCAAATTTGTGCCGACCACGGCGCCGGAAATTGACGTCTTGGGCAATGGCTCGACCATCCTGGATGGAGACACGACGCCCTCAATCGCCGACGACACCGATTTCGGCAGCGCCGATATCAATGGCGTCACGGTCACGCGCACCTACACGATCCAGAACACCGGCTCGGCGGCATTGACCGTCGGCACAGTCACGAAGTCGGGCACGAACGCAGCCGATTTCACGATCACCGTGCAACCGGCGAGCAGTGTCGCGGCGGGCGGGAACACGACCTTCAGCGTGCAATTCAATCTCAGTGCCACAGGCCGTCGCACCGCCTCGTTGAGCTTCAGCACCAACGACGCGAACGAGAATCCCTACAACTTCTCGATCCAGGGCACCGGCACCGCGATCGGATTCCGCGCCGCGTCCAGCGCCAATTCCGGCAGCGCGAGTGTGACGAGCCTTCTAATAAACAAGCCGACGGGAGTGGTGAGCGGCGATTTCATGCTGGCGGGAGTGTCAGTTGGCTCCACCGCAACCATTACACCTCCGTCGGGCTGGACGCTGGTCCGAAGCATCTCGGACGGCCTCAAAATGAGCGTATACCGAAAACTGGCGGGAGCGAGCGAGCCCTCGAGTTATACCTGGTCGATTTCAACGAGCAGCAAAATAGCGGGCGGCATCGTTGCGTTCAGCAGTTTAAACGCCACCACGCCAATTCAGGTGGAAAACGGCGTGGCACATACCACTGCGACTTCGAAGCCGCACACCACACCCACCATCGCGACCACCGGATCCGCCACCTGGCTGGTGTCGTTTTTCGGTGATCGCAACGGCACGGGGTCAACGTGGACGCCGCCTTCCGGTGCGACGGAACGCGTGGACACACGTTCGACCGGAACTTCGGCTGTATCGGTGGAGATCAATTCCCAAGGCCCGGTGGCCGCCGGCAACAAATCGCATACCGCGACTGCGAGCGTGAGCAGCGCCGAGGCAGCCATGGAGATTGTTGCTCTGCAACCATAGTCAGGGCGTCGTGTGGGCGGAAGCGAAACTGTTCTCGCTTCCGCCCGCCGCAGGCCGGGTCGGGTTAGGCGCCACGCTCTGCGAGCTTCTTGAGAAGAAGCCGCCGATGTTTCGCCGGAAAATGTTCCTGCGGATGCCGTCGGCGATACGCGTTGAGACGTTCGTATATAGCAGGAGCCTGCTTGCAGGCGATAACCTGGGGAGTGGCATGGTCCCCATGGAAACCGCCGATCATTTTGGGTAAAGCGCCGCTGCGATCGCTCCGTGGCTGCCGATCATTTCGCCTAATTGAGAGGGTAATATTTCACATGCCGCGCATGGATTGGGTAGCGCTTCGCGTGCAAGTGCGATCCGCATGGTCGGTTCCAACAATGCGCGACAGTGTGGAAAAAATCCGCCGATCACTATTCGCTCTGGATTAAAGAGGTCGATCAGGATGGCAATTGTTTCGCCCAAATGGGTGCCAGCCTCTTCGATAATGCGCAAAGCAATAACGTCCCCAAACTTTGCTGCTTCCGCTATTTGTTGTGTCGTTAATGGCTGTTGGGCAGAATACCATGGCGGGATCAACGCACCGCCGTGGCTCAGGTGAGTCATCGCCCGACGCGCGATTCCCCCTCCGCTGTAAAATCCCTCCACCGAACCGGTTTTCCCATAACCGACTGGGCCGTCGCAGCGCAGGCGAACGTGGCCAATCTCGCCGGCGTCGCCGGTCGCGCCCTCATAGAGTTCTCCATTCAGGATAAGTCCTGCGCCCATTCCTGTGCCGGAGGTCAGGAAAATCATGTGCCGCGTGCCGCGGCCGGCGCCAAAATGCCATTCGGCGAGCGCGCAAGCGTTGGCGTCGTTCATCAAATGTGCGCGCCCCCCAAATTGCTCCGTCAAAAGACGGCAAATCGAAACCCCGTGCCAGCTTTCCGGTAGATTTGGCGGACAAAGGATGATTCCGTTTTTCGCATCGAGTGGGCCGCCGCAGGAAATTCCGAAATCAGCCTGTTTCCCCGCGAGCAACTCGAATACGGTAACGACAATGTCGCGAAAAGTGTTGTCAAATCTGGCAGTCGGGAATCTGGCGACTTCGACGACCTTCCCGTCACGAAGGTGACTCACGGCGCACTTCGTCCCGCCAACATCAATTCCAACCAAGCTCCGTGTGGACGACGTTTCTGACTGCAAAGGGACCGAAGCAGCGGGAAAAGAGTTCAAGTGGGTATCCCTTTCACTCAGCTTACCCCAACCGGTTGTGTCTTGCGAGTGCTCATACGCCCCAGCCATTGCGGTCGCGCGTGGTCTAGCTGAGTGAACCGAATACCCCATAGAGTTCATTGAGTTGAAGCGCCGATTGCGACCTCTGGTTTTTACGAATTCGTCGCATGCCGCTTCCGATTGGACAGACGTGCATGCTCGGATCAACCGGCGAAGCGGATGAGGTCAGAAATATCCGAAGACGAGGTCAGAAAAGTTCGACTGGCGTCGCAATTCTCTTTGCCGAATCGGATTCACAATGGATTGGTCATCCCAAGGCGGGCCCGCGGCTGGCGAACCTCTTTACGCTGATCGAAAACTGCCGGCAGGTCGGCGTGGACGTCGCCGCCTATTTGACCGATCTGATCACGCGGCTGCCGGGTCACCCTGCCGGCAAGATCGCCGAGCTGTTGCCCGCCGCCTGGAAACGCGCGCGCGATGCGGCCAAGTCTTCCGCCGACCCGCCGGCGGCCTGAAGCGCGCTTCAAGCCGTTGCGGGCCGCCACCACTTCCGCGCCCGTGTCTTGGTCAGATCGATGCCACTCAAGAGCAGCTGCAGCTGCGCCGGCGTCATCGTCACGGTCTTCTCACCGGCCTGCGGCCAACGAAAAAACGTTCCGGTCTGCAGCCGCTTTCCCGGCACGCACATGCCGCCTTCCGAGAACCAGAACAGCTTCAGCAAATCGCGTCTTCGATTGATGAAGACAAAGACGTCGCCGTTCAACGGTTGGCTGAACCCGAGTTGATGCTCGATGAGCGTGTAGAGACTGAAACCGCGGCGCAAATCCGTCGCTCCTGTCACCAGAAAGACCTTCGCGCCGCCGCCGAGCGTGAACATCGGCGCTTAGGTCGAAGCCAGACTCTTGAGCAACTGCGCCAGCCACGCGGGATCCGTTCCTGTTGATGCCTCCAGCTTCGCGCCGCCGGGCAAGTGGATCACCACGACCGCCGCCACCGTCGCCGACGTGCTCACCCCCGGCGTCGCCTCGGTCAGGCAGACTTGCGCAAAATGCGGCCCGCTCTCCACCGCTGGGGCGTCGTCGCTTCGTACGTTCCGGCGCCACCGCGAAAATGTGGCGGCGGATATCCCGAGCTGGCGGCAGAACTCCGCCGCGTGCAATCCGCTTTGCGCGAAGAGCGCCAGGCACTCGGCTTTGTCCTGCTCGGTCCAACACGTACAGGTTCGCGCCTGGATATTGGTGGCGTTCGTCGAAACCGCCGCTGTGGTTGCATCCGTGGGGGAAGTGCTCGCGTTCACCCCGCGAGATTATCAGCTGGCGACGATCATGTCACCACGTCCAAGTTAAACATGTACTATCAACACGAAATATGCCGAACCAATCAAAGTCGCGGATATCGCCGTGGCGCAGCGATGCAACGCGGATTACCTGAGTCGCACTTTCAAGCGAACCATAGGATTCGGACTTGTCGAATATTTGCACCGGATTCGAGTCGATCATGCTCGGCGGCTCTTGCAGACGGAGCGATTCTCGGTCGGCGAGGTTGGCTATCTGGTCGGGTTTCATGACCAAAGTCATTTCGGAAAAGTATTCCGCCGGTTTGTTGGGCTGACGCCGCAGGCCTTTCGCACTGCCGTCCAGTCGCACGACGCCCTGCCCCATGCCTTCTCCACGTTCGAATATAGCAACGTACGCCCGTTCAACCCGAAGTTTTCTGAAGGCTTGGTCGATCCCAACCGACTGGTGATGTGAGCCGCCTCGCAGAGTCGGATATTTACCAGCCGCGGGTCAGATCGACCCTAACGCGATCGGTTCGGCTATGGTAGGTTGGTGGAAACTGATTTGGAGCTACCCTATGATGGCTACTTACCGACCTCGTGTTTGGCAAAACCTTGGCCTGATGGCTTCATTGACCGGTGTCGGCGCGGGAATTGTACCGGGAGTTGGGTATGCGGCAGAGGCTTTAGAGTTTAACCGCGATGTGCGTCCGATTCTATCAGATAATTGCTTCGCGTGCCACGGATTTGACGCCAAGAAGCGTAAAGGAAAGTTGCGCCTCGATACTTTAGAGGGCGCGACGGCGGAACGAGACGGTTTCCAGGCCATCGTTCCGGGAGATCTATCCAAATCCGAGTTGTGGTTGCGAATCAACAGTGAGGACGAAGACGAGCGAATGCCTCCAAAGGAGACGCACAAGACGCTTTCGGCAGCGCAAAAGGAAATTTTGAAGCGGTGGATTATCGAGGGCGCGCGCTACCAGCCGCATTGGGCTTACGTTGCGCCACAACGGAAGACTCCGCCGATGATCAAGATGATAACTTGGCCGCACAACGACATCGATCGCCTTATTCTCGCAAAGCTCGAGACCGCGGGGCTCAAACCCTCGCCCGAGGCGGACAGGTCGACACTGATCCGCCGTCTGTCACTGGATCTCACGGGGTTGCCGGCGAACCCTACAGAGGTGGCTGCGTTTCTTAGCGACCAATCACCGGACGCCTACGAGCGCGTCGTGGATCGGCTACTGGGTTCCCCGCACTTTGGTGAGCGCATGGCGGTGGACTGGCTCGATGCTGCACGCTACGCCGATACAAACGGCTATCAGATCGATCGTGACCGCGAGATCTGGGCCTGGCGCGACTGGGTGATCGCGGCCTTCAACAACAACATGCCTTTCGATCGTTTCACGATCGAGCAAATTGCCGGAGACCTATTGCCGAACGCAGCGCTCGAACAGCGCATTGCGACGGGGTTCAACCGGAACCACATGATCAACGAGGAGGGCGGCATCATTCCGGAAGAATTCCTGGCTGAATACGCCGCTGATCGCGTGGAGACCACGTCCGCGGTTTGGCTGGGACAGACGTTCATTTGCACCCGCTGTCATGATCACAAATTCGATCCCTTTACGCAGCGCGATTTCTACAGCCTCAAAGCATTTTTCCACAACGTCCCAGAGCAGGGAAAATCGCTGCGGCAAGCCGAGTTTCGCTTCAGCAGCCCGCCCTATGTGAAGCTGCCGTCGCCCGCGCTCGATGCCAAGCTGACCGAACTCCGGAAGGAGTTGACTGTCTTGAAGGCGCGATTGGCTGCACTGGAGCGCGAGCCGCATGGGGGGATCGAAGATTGGGTGAAACGACTCGCCTCCGAGACAATCGAGTGGCGCGCATTGACACCTCGTTCTGCGTCTGCCGAAGAACAGAAACCGCAAGTGGAGAAGGAGAACAACACCGTGTTGTTCGAGTTTCTGAACAACACCCGTCAGGACGTCACCGTTCGCGCAAAGACCTCCGACGCGCGAATTACCTCGCTGCGCCTCACCTGCGCATCAACAGAAGTCGCATCCACGTTCAATTGGACTGAACTCAGCGTGCAGATAGTTCGTCCAGGGGTGAGGCCAGCGCCGATCAAGCTCCGGCCGGCTGTCGCGGGTCACTCGCTCGCTGCGGAAAGCGTAGCGTTCATCCACGACGGCAATCGTGAGACACGTGTGCCGCTGCGCGTCACCCCCGCACGATCAGTCTCCGCCGTGTTCGAGCTCGACGAAGCCCTCCAAAACGAAACGGGCGAGGCGCTCGAGTTGGTTTTCATCATCGGCTCTTACGGCGCGAGCGGTCCGACGCGCTGGCGCTTTGAAGCCACCGACGCTGATCGCACGCTGTTCGTGCCGGCTGCGCTCGTTGCCGGCGCGACCAAGACGCCGGAGCAACGCAGTGAGGAGGAGACGGCGAAGCTTGGTGCGCGCTATGCCGCGCAGCAGCCGCGCGGGCGCGAACTCGAAGACAAGATTGCAGCGGTGCAACGCCGTATGATCGATAAAGAGCGAGCATACTCGACGACGATGGTCATGGAGGAAATGGAAAAGCCGCGAGAGACGTTCATCCTCGTGCGGGGCGCTTACGACAAGCGCGGCGAGCGCGTCACTGCAAATACGCCGGCGATGCTTCCACCGATGAATGCCGCCGAGCCCAAGAATCGACTGGGACTCGCGCGCTGGCTCGTGAGTCCGGAGAATCCGCTCACGGCACGCGTGACGGTAAACCGGTTGTGGCAGGCGGTGTTTGGCATGGGACTCGTGAAGACGAGCGAGGACTTCGGTTCGCAAGGCGAGGTGCCGAGCCACCCGGAACTGCTCGACTGGCTCGCGACGGAGTTCATGCAAAGCGGTTGGGATGTGAAAAGGACAATGCAGTTGTTGGTGACAAGTGCGACCTATCGGCAGCAGTCTCGATTCACCCCGGAGTTGCTCGAACGCGACCCGGAAAACCGGCTGCTCGCACGCGCCCCGCGATTTCGCCTGCAGGGAGAATTTGTCCGCGATCAAGCGCTCGCAATGAGCGGATTGTTGGTGCCCACCATAGGTGGTCCGTCGGTGCGACCGTATCACCCACCGGGTTTGTATGAGGGCGTGGCGCCGACGAGCGAAGACACAGTCAAGACTTACGTCCAGGGGCGCGGGCTCGATCTCTATCGCCGTAGTCTCTACACGTATTGGAAGCGATCCGTGCCGCATCCGGCGATGTTGGCATTCGACGTTCCATTCCGGGAAGTCTGCACCGTCAAACGGCCGCGCACCAATACGCCATCGCAGGCGCTCAACCTCATGAACGATCCGACCTACGTCGAGGCGGCGCGTTTCATGGCGGAGCGGATAATGCGTGAGGGCAGAGCAGATGTGAGCTCACGTTTAGCCTATGGCTTCAGTCTGGCGCTCGCACGGAAGCCCAACCCGCGTGAAATGGTTGTCCTTCGTCGCGCGTATGATCGCGCGCAACGGGAGTTCGCCGCGGACCCCGCGGCTGCGAATGCGTGGCTCTCCGTTGGCGAGGCGCGCAGAGACTCGAAACTTTCGCCGGCTGAGCTCGCCGCCTTCGCCACCGTCGCGAGCACGATCCTATGCATGGACGAGACAATAACCAAACAGTAGGCCATGCACCCTCTCGCTGAACGCCTCCAGCACCTGACGCGTCGCCAATTCATCGGTCGCACCTGCACGGGTATCGGTACCGCGGCGCTCGCCTCGCTGCTGGAGCCGCGACTTTTTGCCGCAGCCGGTTCCGCCAGCTCACCACCGCACTTCGCGCCCAAGGCAAAACGGGTGATTTGGCTTACCCAGTCCGGCGCGCCTTCGCAGCTCGACCTGTTCGACTACAAGCCAGCCCTCGCAGCGATGTTCGACAAGGAGCTGCCTGCCTCCGTTCGTGGCGAGCAGCGGCTTACGGGGATGACAGCGAATCAGACCCGGTTCCCCGTCGCACCGAGTATCTTCGAGTTCGCGCAGCACGGACGCGGCGGGATCTGGCTGAGCGAGCTTCTGCCGCACACGGCGAAGATCGCGGACGAATTGTGCGTGGTGCGTTCGTTGCACACGGAGGCAATCAACCACGACCCGGCAATGACGATGTTGCAGACGGGCCATCCGATCGGTGGGCGACCGTCATTCGGCGCGTGGGTCGCTTATGGCCTCGGTTCGGAGAGCGCCAACCTCCCGGCGTTTGTCGTGATGATTTCGCTTCCGACTGGAAAGGTGAACTCGCAGCCATTGCACGAGCGGATGTGGGGTTCGGGCTTGCTGCCCGCAAAGTATCAGGGCGTGCGTTTTACGCCGACGAAGGACCCGGTGTTGTTTCTCTCTAATCCGGCCGGGATCACGACCGGGCGCCGGCGCGCGATGCTCGACGACCTTGCAGAGCTGAACCGGATGACGCTCTCCGACTATCAAGATCCGGAGACGCAGAGCCGTATCGATCAGTTCGAGATGGCATTCAAAATGCAGGCGAGCGTGCCAGAGTTGGCCGATCTCTCGAAGGAGTCTGGGGGCACGTTCGAGCGCTATGGGCCGGAGTCGCGAAAGCCCGGGAGCTACGCGGCGAACTGCATCCTTGCGCGTCGCCTGGCAGAGCGCGGCGTGCGTTTCATTCAGCTCTATCATCGGGGTTGGGATCAGCACGGAAATCTGCCGCGCGACATCCGCAGCCAGTGCTACGATACGGATCAGCCGACAGCGGCGCTGATTATGGAATTGCGCGAACGCGGCTTGCTCGACGACACACTCGTCATCTGGGGCGGCGAGTTTGGGCGGACCGTTTACTCGCAGGGCACGCTCACGGCGGACAATTATGGCCGCGATCATCATCCGCGAGCGTTCACCGTGTGGATGGCAGGCGCCGGCGTGAAGGGCGGACACGTCTTCGGGGAGACGGATGATTTCAGCTACAATATCGTGCGCGACCCGGTGCACATCCACGATCTCAACGCCACTGCGCTCCATCTTCTCGGCATCGATCATACGCGGCTTACGTTTCGCCATCAGGGGCGTGACTACCGTCTCACCGACGTGCATGGCGACGTCGTCCACGGCATCCTATCCTGATCGCTTTACCTAGATAACTCGTCCGCTCCTCTGTTGATGAATCCTCGTAACCTAGCCCTCCCTCTGGCGCTGCTTCTCGCCTTGATCGCTATTGGCTTGCCCGCTGCCCAAACGGATTCACCGCTTCGGATCATTTCGCTTGAGCCGACCGTGCTCTTCCCGAACAAGGAGCCATTGTGCCAGGTCGCGCGACTGGTAGTCGGAAATCGTGGATCTGCCCCCATCGCCGCTGAGGTTCAAGTTACGATTCCCGGAGCCGCTTCACTTCCCGTCCAGGCTATTAAGCTCGCGGCGAACGAGGGCACCTACGACGTGCTGATCCCGGACATCTCGGCCGCCGCTGAAGTTCGCGTGGAGATTCGCGCCGGAGGGCGCGTGGTCACGTCGCATACCCAAGCGTGGCAACCGCAGCGGAAGTGGAAGATTTTCATCGTGAAGTCGTCGCACGAGGACCTCGGCTATGAAGGCTTTATTCACCACAAACAGCACGAGATCGCAAATTACATCGAACTTGCCCGCGATGTCAGTCAACCGAAGGTAGTTGATGCCTCGGGCATGCTGAAAAGCGCCGGCTATCACTATACGATGGAGACCATCCTCTTTCAGAGGAATTATATCGAGGAGCGCGGGGAGCAAGCCTGGCGAGACCTCATCGAGCGGCAGGTGAAGACGGGGCGAATGTCGCTCATGGGCGCGCCCAGCGGGGTCCATTCGCATTGGATGGATTACGAGGAACTGGCACGAATGACCTACCCGGCACGGCGCGAAACCAGGGATCGCTTCGGCGTCGACGTGAAAACATTCATGATTGTGGACAACCCCAGCCTTTCCTGGTCGGGCGCGCAGGCCCTCGCCAATGCCGGGTTCAAGTATGTCGCCCGATGGGGGCAAGGGTGGAGAGCAGGCGGTAACAACAATTATGAAACAACCGGATTGCCGGCATTGTTTTGGTGGAAAGCGCCGGATGGCGAGAGCAGGGTCTTGTTCGGGTGGCGCTCCCGTTATGCCGGCTTTTTTTGGTACGGGCAGACGGGCGGAGGACACGTCGGTGATCTTGGCAATCTGCCGAGCCAGGCTGTAAACACCTATTTTCAGAATATCGAAAGTGGCGCCGAGCTAGGCCCATATCCCTACGATGCCGTGGTGATGCCAACGTATGTGGATCATGATATACCCCGTTTCGATGACCGGCTCCATTCCCAGTGGGTGAAAAAATATGCTTTCCCGGAAATCCGCATCTCGAGCCCGGAGCCATTCTTCAAGTATATTGAGGGCAAATATGGCCCCATGCTTCCGATCTTGTCAGGAGATCTAAACAATTTTTCCGCCGATTACTCGACGATCGACCCTGAGTCTCAAGGCTGGAAGCGGCGGGCGGCGCGCCTGTTACCCTTGGCTGAAGGCCTGGGAGCGCTGGCGACCGACGCTGATCCTGGTTATTTCCTGTCTCCTTCCGGAATTGATCGTATCTATACGCGTATGTTCGACTACGATGAACACAGTTGGCCGACGCTTCCGCCTGCGACCGACCCGCAGCTTTTCAACGCTAACTGGGTGAAGAAACATGAAGCGCGCCGGCTCTTCGATGCAACGGAGAAGGCTTTTGGCAAAACTGCCGCGGCATTTGCGCGCAATATCGCGACCGGGGATGGCGAGAGTTTCGCCGTGTTCAATCCACTAGCTCATACGCGCACGGATCTCGTCCGGATGGGAGCCGATTATTCAGCGGTGACTGACATGCAAACTGGCCGACAGATACCCTGCCAGAATATTGGGGATGGGAATGTCGTATTCCTCGCCAACGATGTTCCCGCCTATGGTTACAAGCTTTATCGCGTCGAGCGAACTATTGCGCGCGCCGCGTCGACATCAAATCTGGCCGCTGGAGAAGATTCGTTGAGCAATCAATACTATGATATCGATTTCGACCCGAAGACCGGGGCCATCAAGAGCATTTGGGACAAGGAACTCGATCGCGAATTGTTAAGCCAGGCAGGTCCTTATCAAGGAAATCAGATGGTCTATGTGCGTGCGAAAACCGGCGTATCGAAAGCGCTAGAACAGCATCTGCCGAAAAATGTCAAACGGAAGGATAGGCAAGCTGGACCCGTTGCGGCAAGTTACACCGTGTGGATCGACGACGCTGGCAACACGGGCGCGCTCATCCGCCAGGCCGTTACGATTTACGCCGACATAAAGCGAATTGATGTGGTCAATCACCTCGAACGCGCCAGCGCTCTCTTTGTCGATTATCGCGACCGTTACCGTAACAACATCTTCTATGCGTTCCCGTTTGATGTGAAACAGGGACAATTTCGAGTAGAATATCCCGGCGGAGTCGTCCGCCCTTACAAGGACCAGTTGCGTTGGGGTTCTCACGACTATCTTCAGGCCAACCGATGGGTGGATGTCAGCAATGATGATTTTGGAGTGACGATAGCGCCGGTCGAAGCATCGAATTTCCATTTTGGAGAGATTCGTTACAACCAATTCTCGATCGACTATGAACCGAAGAGTTCCTGGCTTTTCAGCTACGCTTGGTCGGATCGCATGTCGGGTCTTCTGACGCTGAACGGCGACGATTGCTCGGCAACATTCGGCTACTCGATCACGTCGCACCGTGGCGATTGGGACGCGGGCGACACCACCCGTTTTGGTTGGAGCGTGGCTAGTCCGCTTGAAGCGATCGAACTCCCAAGTCGTCAGCACGGCAAGTGGAAGGCTTCGGCCTCCAGTTTCATTGCCCTAAATCAGCCGAACGTTCAGCTTACCGTGCTCAAGACTGGCGCTCAGCCCGCAGGCGGCTGGATCGCACGATTGGTCGAGACCGAAGGGCGCAGCACAGATGTGGTGCTCGACGCGGGCCGTCTCGGCATCGATGCGGCGAGCGAATGTGATTTGGTGGAAAACGACATGAAGCCGGCCGTCGTCAACGGCGGGAAAGTAAGCGTCAAGCTCCGACCATTCGGATTTCAAACGTTGCGACTCCTGCGCGGGACGGCACCGGCGTCGGTCGTGCACGTTGTCGCGGCGCCGCTTTCCGATAGTCAGGTGAGGCTGTCCTGGCAGCGTGCCTCTACAGCCGGTTTCGCCTACAATATTTATCGGTCGGATGATCCTGATGCTCCGGCTACCGATTACACGCTGGTGGGACGCACGATGAGCGACAGTTTTACCGATGCCGGGCTTCACCCAAGAACATCCTATTATTACCGCGTTGCGGCGGTGGGGGGTAGTAATCGGCAAGGCCCAATTTCGACGAAAATCGCCGCGGTGACAAGTGATCAAAATCAAACACCTCCTGCGCCGATCGAGGAGCTTGGTGTCGTCAGAAAATCAGGCACGTCGGTCTTCGTTTACTGGCGAAAGAATACCGAACCCGATGTTGCGAGACAATTTTTATTTCGGAGTGAAAGCCCAAACTTCGATCCGCACAAGATTTCGCCGATGGCATCGCTGCTTCCAAGCAAATATTTTCTGCAGGTCCACCCGGACAACGATGTAAGGCCTGGTAAAACCTACTACTATAAAGTTCTTACTGAAGACTGGGCCGGCAATCGACAGATGCATTCCTCGGAAGCGTCGGTTACAACTCCGAAATCCTGAACGACTTTGAGTTCACGAAACGAAAAGTCATTCGATCTGATGGCCTGGAGCGCCGGCATCGCCGGACGGTATTCAGGTGCGAGAACGGACATGTTTCTAGAAGGAATCTTTCCGGCCTTCCCAGCCCGGACAAGATTACTTCGCCTTGGACGAGAACTTCTGAGGTTCAAGATCAACGCCGTCACTGTCTGCCGGTCGATCCAGACCGGGCTCGGACTAATGTGCCTCGGCGCCACGGTCCCGATGGCTGCCGGTAACCCCGACCGGCCCAATGTCATCTTCATCCTGTCCGACGATCAGGGCGCTTGGGCCTT
Organism: Opitutaceae bacterium; assembly: GCA_030648295.1. GTDB lineage: Bacteria > Verrucomicrobiota > Verrucomicrobiia > Opitutales > Opitutaceae > ER46. The sequence continues at coordinate 17,004 of JAUSID010000082.1, forward strand.
GCGGTCGGCGGGCGCCACTGAACTGAAGACGCCGAATTTGGACCGGTTGGTGGCAGAGGGCATGTCATTTACGAAGTCCTTTGTCGCGACGCCAGTATGCTCGCCAAGCCGAATGACGTACTTCACAGGAAAGCTGCCGTCGCATCATGGGTTGCAATTTCACCTCGGTGGCGGGAGTAGTGCCCAGCGGCGGTGGCTTGATGGGCACCTGACCTTGACGGAAGTTCTGGCGGCGAACGGCTATAGCATTGGTCTTTCGGGCAAGTGGCACATGGGAGGCGATCTCACTCCCCAAGCGGGCTTTTCTTACTGGAGAGTGCTTCACGGCGTGAAATACAAAGATCCCGAGGTCGTGATCGATGGGCGCCGCCAAAAAGTGAGCGGTTTCAAGACCGATCTGGAAACAGACTACGCCTTGGAATTTATTAGGCAGAACAAGGACCGGCCGTTTTTCCTCTACTGGGCTGCAAACGCGCCACATCGCGACTATGATTTCCAGCCGGTCGAGGACCGGGCACCCTACCGGCGGAGTTCCTTCCCGTCGTTCCCGGAAATGCCGATCCATCCTTGGCAGAATCCGAACGAGCAACTCATGGGCGATCACGGCAACGCGGAGAGCAAGACGAGCTACGCCGCTCTAGTCACGGGGCTTGATCGCAATATCGGCCGGCTCCTCGAACGTCTAACCGATCTAGGTCTGTTGCAGAAGACCCTGGTCATCTTCGCCTCCGACAACGGCTACAATACGGGACATCACGGTGTCTGGGGCAAGGGCAGCGGGACTGTGCCCTTCAATCTCTATGATGAGTCCGTGCGTGTCCCGCTGGTTTGGTGGCATCCGGGCCGCGTCCTCGCCGGCGTCCGCATCTCCCAAATGGTTTCGAACTACGACTTGTTTCCCTCTCTGCTGGATTATCTCGGCCTTTCGGCCTCGGCAGATCCCAAGCGAGTCGGACGCAGTTACGCCCCGTTTCTGCGAGGCGAGTCATCGGAATGGCGCGACCGCGTCTATTTTGAATATGCCTATATGCGCGGAGTGCGCACGGAGGACATGAAATACATCGAGCGCACGGAGGACTGGCCGGACGAAATGTACGATTTGGCGCATGATCCGAAGGAGATAAGGAACCTGATCGATGATCCCGCCAGACGCAGCCAGTTGACCGAGCTGAAAAAAGACATGGAGGCATTCTTCCATAGAATCGGCGCGCCTCCCCTTGAGAATTGGGGCGCCACCACGACTCAGGCGATTCCTTACTACAGCACGGCACGATTGCCTTGGTATCCGTTGAATCGCGCGCCGACAAAGCCGGCGAGCTCTCCCTGAAAAAAGGTGGTTTGCGCCACGACACGCGAGGATCACTCATGAAGCTCAGTTCCTTCGACGGCCAAACGTTCGACGTCATTGTCTGCGGTGCCGGCAGCGCCGGTGTCGCGGCGGCCTGCGCCGCTGCCAAGGAAGGAGCGCGAACCGTCCTGCTGGAGCGGCACGGCTACGGCGGCGGCACTTGCGGCCATTCAAGTAAAACGCGGTCGCTGAGCCACAAGGCGGCGAGCAATGCCGGAGCGAATTTCGCGATCAAATCGGCATCTGCATACACCTCTGGAAATACCTTTTCGAATACGATCGTCTGACCGGCGCGCAGGGCATCGATGGGTGTCAGTCCATTGAGCCTGGGATTCGACGTCAGAAACCAATGTCCCCATTTCTTGTGCCCGTAGTGACGGGCGAATGGTCCGAATGTCGATTCGAACGTTCCCAGCCGGCGGTTGATCTCCTGGGAAATATACGGGACCTGACGGCGCGCCAAACGTTGCACCGGCACGCCAACCAGGACCGCCGCCTGTGCCAGGCTCAAACCGGAACGGGTGACGGCCTTGCGGTCCGGATACACAGGGCCGCCCGTATGCCAGACCGCCTTGCGCCGCGCCTCTTCGAACGGCAATTCCGCATTGTCGAAGCGGCCATCGAACTCATACAGGACATAGAGGCGGCACCGGAGACGTCGTGCCACCTGTTCCAATTGCTCCGCATGACGCCACAGGTCAAGGTCCCCCCACCAAACCTTGCCGTCGCGGCGGCAAAAAACGTTGGCGTTCGGGATGAAGTAATGCCTCCGGTGCCTGGCGCGGTAGCCTGATTTGCTGCCCAGGCACAAACCGCGAGGCAAACCCACCGCTGCAAAAACATCGGTTTGTAGCTTCGGGTCGAATTCATGGTCGAGCGAGACAAGGGGCTTGGTGATTGCGATGGTCGACCAACCCGGGCTGGGCGCGGAGCCGTTTTTTGAAGTTTTCATATGCTCGTGAAATGCGCCACTTCTATTGTGGAAATTCTGACAACGCGCCGCTGAACGTATTAGTCCGGCGGTTATCATCGCAGAGCAATTGCTTCAAAAATGCGCTCATCGGATTTTAAGTTCCGATGCCGTGCGAGAGCCTGACTGCCCTCCCAGGGGCAAATTTCACGGGCCCGCCGTGCGGGTCCAGTCGAATCTCAGCTCCTGCAACGTCGAACTGGATGGCCATGGGTCTGATGAAAATTTCCGCGCGGCTTGCGAAAAACGCGCGTCAGCAACCCGGCGGATCAATAGCGCAGCACCTTCAGCGGCAAGCCGGCGCGAAGGACGCGGGTAAAGTCATTGTCGTTCGTAACAATGGGCTCTCCGTAATAGAGTGCGGTGGCGGCGATCCAATTGTCGTTTTCCCCCAAGCGCTGGCCGCGTGCCGACAATGCGCGTTCCAAACGACCCGCGAGGTAAGCAATCTGCGGCTTCAGAGTAATGACCCGATACCGCGAGAGGAACCGGCGCGTTGCCGCCTCGTCGGCCGCACCTGCAGCCAACTCTCCGACCGTGATGATGCTGATGCGTGGTGCCGACCGCCGGTGCGCGTTGGCAAATGCAATCGCCGGTCCGAACTTTCGTTCCGCAAGCTCTTCCTCGAGATCGATGAGGTAACTCGAATCAAGAAGCATGGCTCGGTGGTCTCACGCGGGACCTCGAACGCAACGGTTGCCGCTCCCGACGGCGCATCTCGGCGCGCTCTGCAGTGGTAAAGACTCCTTTGCCGGCGAATTCCTGCAGTTGCTTCAGTAGTTGGGAAAAGTTGCTGGCGGGCGGTGCGTCCACCGTCCGCTTGATCACCGCCGAGAAGGATTCCCGGGGATCCTGTTTGGCGGACTTGAGGGCGCGATAGGCATCGAGGTCGACGCTGATGGTCTTGAAAGGCATACACAGAAGTTAAACAGACGGCATTCAGGGGTCAAGGTGTGGGTTCGCGGTTGCGCGGTGAACCAGTTCGTCGAAGCTGGACCCGACTGGGCGGGTTACGCGGCGTGCCGGTCATGCTCGCGTCAGGAGGTTGTGATAGTAGCGGTGCCGCTCGCCGTAGGCCGCCGCCAGGCGGCGGTGCCACCGAGCCGGATCGCAGTGGGCGCCGATCTCGCGCCATAGGGCGCTCCAATTCGTCAGATCTGTCGTCGTTGAGCCGAATCAGATTTCAACCACTAAGTCTGGTTTGAATGCCGTGCCCGCCTCGCTGGGATACCCACGTGGATTGCCGAGAACGCGTGTGCGGCCGATCGCGTAATCGGCAGCGGAATGCGTGTGGCCGTGCACCCACAACAGGGCGGCAGTGTCCGCAACGAGTGCATCGAGATGGGACGCAAACGCCGCATTCAGCGGCTCGCCGGCGTAGATTGGCGAGATTGAGCGTGCCGACGGCGGGCAATGCGTGACGACTACGACTTTCCGGCTACGACACGCTTCGGCTTCTGCTCTCAACCAAAGCACTGACTCGGCATTCAATTCACGCAGATAGGAAGCGCGAAGCTTGCTATAACCGGGCATGGTTCGAATGAGCCGGAAATCATTCATGCTTTGCTCCGCGACGATTCCTCCGACGGCAGCGTCACCATTAAGCGCGAAGTCAGTCCAAAGCGACGCGCCGAGAAACGTCACATCGCCCAAGTCGATCCGGGAATTCTCCAGAATGTGGACGTTTGTGCCGTGCGCCTCCTGCCGTAGCTCGTCGGTCAGCTTTGAAATCGTCTGCCCATAGAATTCGTGATTCCCCAGCACGTAGATCACTGGCGTCCGGGGAATCGCGGTTCGAATCCAATTCAACCCATTATCGCCGGTATGAACATCACCGGCCAACACGACAACGTCGGCGTCGACCACCGGCATCTCGAACGGTGCGAATTCGAGATGAAGATCGCTGAGAATGTGCAATCTCATTGGAAGCAGTACCAGCTACTCGCATCGAGAGGATTCGTGCCTGGCGGCGGCGCCGGCTCAGCTTTCGCTGACCTCGACCGTGCCGTCGCGACGAGCTTCCTTGTGGGAGGCGCGCTTTTCGCGACGCTTGCGCATCCAGTGCGGCTCTGGCGCTTCGCCGGCCATGATGCAGCCTTGCGGCTGAATCTCGCCGACGACGTTCGCCAGGCCGAAGCGCGCGATTTGGGCTTTCACTTTCGTTGCATCTTTGTAGCCGAGCGGCGACTCGGACAAATCCGGTGCGCCACCGAACCAGCGGATATCCAGACCGGCCGTGCACGCGGCAAGCGTTTGCTGCACGCGCGCAGGATCGAGTTCGCCGTCGGCGTCTTTGTAGGGCGCGAGCATGGCGGTGCGCGAAAGATTGCGGCCGGCACCGTGCGGACAGAACGACAGGTAGTCGTTGTTGTTCGAACCGAGCACGAGCAGGATTTCACGCGCCATGTTGAGCGGGATCAGGCCGAGCAGCGGACGACCGCTGGCGTCCTGCCACGCCGGTGTGGCACCTTTGCCGTGGAAGAACGAGTCACCGCGCTTCCAGACGAAGTTGTGCTCGTTGCCAATCTGCACGAGAGCGCGCTGGCCAAGCCGGCGCAAGAGCGCGTCGTGCAGCACGGCGTGATTCTGGCGGGTCCAGCGGCTGATGTATTGCAGCGCATCCCAATACGCGCGGCCCTCGGGCGAGTCGCCCGGGAGCCACACGGCTGCGTCCGGGATGTCCTTGGCGTTTTCGTCACACCACAGGCGTGCGGCTTTCTGACCGCGCTTGTAGAGGTCCGCGCCGAGGCCGCGCGAACCGTGATGGCTCACGAGCACATTGAAGGCGCCATCGCGGCGGACGATCCACTCGGACAGCTCGGTGTAGCCGGCCGACTCGACGGCGGCGCGCTGCGCTTCGGTAAACTGGATGCGACCGATGTAGGCGAAGTGATTACCGTCGCCCTGCGTGCCGAGGAAATCCTGGGCGCGGCTGCGCAGGCCGGAGAGGAACGGGTTGTCCCACACCGGCTCTTCGAGCACGGGTGACGTCATCTGGTAGCCGCGCGGGCGGCCACCAGCGCCGAAGTGAGTCGTCTTGTGGAGATGATCCATCATCTCGCCAACCGGGTGATTGGCGGGGAAAAAAGTCGCGAACATCGAACAGCAGATGTCGGCCGAGTGCGCGCCGGGGATGATCGCGTTTTCGACTTCGATGCCACCGCCAACCGGGATCGTGGCACGGCCGCCACCCGTTGGGCACGCGTCAGGCATGATCACGCCACGCTTCACCACCGGGACGTGCAACAGCTCGGTCATGCGTTGGCGCGCAATCGCGACGTTGGTCGCCTCCTCTGGCGTGTCGGCGTCGATGGCCTCGGCAAGAGGAGCCGGCTCGTAGCGCGGGAGGATCATCGCCAGCTGCTTCGGAAATTCGACTTCGAGTGCGGTCAACACTTCGGCACGTGCGAGGCCCGTCGACTCCAGGTCGCGGGCTCGGCGCAGAGCCGGGCCAAGGCGGCGGCCTTCGTGCCAGCCGGCAGCGATGAGATCGCGGGCTTTGATTTCCATGTTCATTGTGAGGAGAAAAATAAATCGGGACACCGGCCCAGAGCGAGCGGAGGTGCAGCAAGCGACAAAGGTTTGATCCTTTAGGAATCAGTTTTGCGGTTTGAGGCCTTGAACGGTGACGGTTAACAATCAGGTCGGTATCGTTGTTTGGGCAGGTGTTTTAGACCGCCCAGACGGCATCATAGATGCCAATGCCTGTTGTCACCTCGGTCCGTCCGAGCCGGGCCCGAAAGGTTATGCGGCGATTGTAATGCGCGTGATGGCGTTGAATTCGTCGATCTGGTCCTGGAGCTGCTCAATCTCCGTTTGATAGGCGGCTACCAGGCGGTCGACTTCATCGCGCGCGATGGTCGCGATATAAACCGTGCGGACGGCTTCGTCGCGGCTCAAGAAGCCGACCCGCTCCAACTCCTCGCCTTCCTTGGTGTTGAGACTTTTCAGAAAAGTGATGAGGCCCCGCAGTTCAGCCTGGAGGTTGAGCTTGCCGTAGATGCCGCGGTCACCCGACACGACGCCCGCATTGGCGGAGGCAATCGCGCCTTTGAAGGCCGCGAGTTCACGCGACTGCGCGACGCACTGGTCGAATACGGCCCGCACATCGGCGCGCGCCGCTTGCGATTCCTTGCGCGAATTTTCGCGCTGCACAATTTCGCGCCCACGAGCTATTTCACCAGCGAGGCGGTTCTTTTGTTTCAGAGCTTGGGATAGGTTGAAGGTTTTCATGAGAAGAATGAGGTGAAGTGTTTCGTGGATTGGTTGTGGGAGACTGTAGCGAATTTGGACCGATGGAGGTAGCCCGATTGCCGCTGATTACATGACTATTCGGTCATGAATGAAATCAACTCGGGATGTGGTTCATTGCGCTGCGGATTCCGGACTGCTGGTCAGGGCCGAGTAAGAACCGATTGCCAGAGCGCGAGGACGATGAAGTCCTCGCGCAGTTTCTTTTCTGCAGCCTCGCGAATCTGGCGAACGCGTTCCTTGGAGATGCCAAGCTCGCTGGCGAGGTCGTCGAGCGTGGCGTCTTCCAAGTAGTAGCGGCGAACGACGCGAGCGTGATTCGGCGGGAGCCGATCGAGCGCAGCATGAATGGACGTGTGAGTATCGACCGATTCGGCCGACTGCGCCGGGCAGACGGCATCAATGTCGACGAGCGCGTGGAGCCGTTCACCGTCCGCGTCGGTCTCATCCGCCGAGCACGCCTGGGCGGAGGTCGCGAGGCGCTCCAGCTGCGCAACCGCGTCCGCAGTCAAACCCGTGACGGCGGCGATCTCGCTGGCGACGGGCACGCGGCCGAGCTCGCGCTCGAGTGCGGCTGCGGCACGGCGCGCGAGCGTGACTTGCGCGCGCGTGTGGCGTGAGAGCGGATCGAGCCGGCGGAGTTCGTCGAGGATGGCGCCGCGGACGCGCACGTAGCAATACGCGCGAGCCTGCTCAGGTGGTCCGTCGAAACGCAGGAGCGTTTCGATCAGTGCGAGCTTGCCCGCGCTTGCGAGGTCGTCACGCGAGACATAGGCCGGCAGTCGGCGGTCGAAGGTGGCCAGCGCCGCATCGACGACACTGAGGGTGTCGGCGAGCGAGACGGGCGTGGTGTGTGGAAGTGCGAGAGTCATGGTGGGCTGGGTTGCCCGTTGGATGTTGCATGGGAGCGATGCGAACGGCGTGAAGGTGGTGAGCAGCGCGGCGCTTTGAACGCCGCGCTGCTGTGGATCAGAGGTGAAGGAAGTGCCGCCAATCGGGATGTCGCGCGTCGCGCACCGTCGCGGAAACGGGCAGCGGCTTCGGCGCCTTCGGCTTTCGCATCAGGCGCAGGCCGGCTTCGTGCGGGAGCCGGTTGGCCTTGAGGGAATTGATTTCCTTCTTCGACCAGACGAGGTTTTCGAACGAATCACGGCCACCGCGGTCGCGCGGGACGACGTGGTCCAGGTTGCCGCCATTCTTGCCGACGAATTCGCCGGTGTATTGGCAGACGCCCCGGTCGCGGTCGAAGATCGCCGAACGTGTGACGCGCGGGATGCGCAGCGGCATGCGGTCGAACTGCGTCGATACGATAACCGTCGGCACGCGCACGTGAAGCCTCGGCGTCGAGATAGAGAAATCGAAATCGCGCACCGGCAGCGTGACCCACTCGTCCCAGGCGACTGGGTTCAAGTAAAGCGGCCGGTCGAAGTTCCAGAAACCGTCCTCGAGCTTCGGGTAAGCGATGTCCACGCCGAGCGCCGGCGGCAGACCGGCCGCGCCGCCGTTGAGCGCAATGAGCGCCTGCTTGACGGTGCGATGGCCAATGACCTGCCACGCGCGGTTGAGCGAGAGGACGATGGGCTTGTCGAGAACATCGGTGTTCATGGGTGGAGATGGTTTGAAAATGGGAACAGCTCACGCCGGGCACAGCTCGCCCCACGTCGGTGTGTGTTCTTCTTTGCGATGGAGCGCGGAGCGCGGAAATGGCGTAGCCCCGAAGGGGTGAGGAGCGCGGGTGCCCGCGAAGCGGGCGGCGCGACGAACAAAAGAAATGGATCTCCGCGCCGGGCTTGCGCCGGCCTCTGCGGTTTACGAAACCGCTGCATCGCTACCAATGCTTGCAGAGAATGAAAAATGGCCCTTCGGCAGGCACAGGGCCGGCCGCAGGCCATGAGCAAGCGAAGCGCGTCGAATGGCTGCCGGGGCATGAGTCGCACATGCACCCACGGTTTCAGAGACCGCTGTCCTGCTGTTAGACGACCCGGCAATCGAGGCTTGGCTCGTCCGGCGGCCTGCCGGTCGAAGCTCGCTGAATCAGTTGGGCGCCCGCCTACGCCCGCGAAACGCGGGCTTCGGCGTGGCAGTCTTCGTGCCGCTATCGCGGCGAGCGAAGACTGGAGGGCTGAGGTCCTGCCCCTCAGCGACAAAAAATCGCCGCACGCGTTAGCACCGCGGCTCCCGACTCTCGGAATTAGCCCTCCGTGAAAATGGTCCTCGCGCACGGTAACGCTCCGGGGTCGATCGGTTATCAGCCGATTGCTCTGCTTTTGAGCTACACGAGGAAAAATTGGCGGAGAGCGGAGGACTTGCGCCTCAACCGGCAGAGCCGATCCATCTGTTTTCGAAACAGCGCCCGCACCTCGGCGGGTTCACTCTCCACGAAAGAGCTTTGCTCTGGGATCAGGCCTTCGGTCGATGCCCATAGAAGCCGCGGATGATTTCTTCCTTTAGCGCGGCAACTTTTCTCGGGCTTTTCGATTTCACCATGCGCTCCGCAAGCGCCCCGAGTTCCTCGGGTGAGAGCTGGCGTGTGCCGACTTTGCCGTCGGCTCCCGGGCGAGCTTCCTTCGCTAATTTTTTGGCCATAGGATTTGAGATGTTGCCCAGTGGATTGGGGCACTTGGATGAAGTGCGCCCCTCGGATAAAACCGCGGAGAGCAGTGGTCCTGCCCCACAGGCCTGGCGGCCCGAAACGGCTTCCAACCGATCACCGCGCTTCGCGGTTTTACTCTCCGAAAAAATGGCGGAGGCGAGAGGTCATGCTCCCCAGCGGCGCGTAGCCGCCCAATCCGCTTCAAACGGGTGCCGGCGCCTCGTCCGGTTTCGCCTCCAAAAGTCCCCGCGGCAGGATTTGCACCTGCGTCGATCCGCTTAGAAGGCGGAGGCCTGAGCTTCTCGGCCACGCGGAGAAAGTGGACCTCGCGGCGAGACTCCCACCCACAACACAGCGTTCGAAGCGCTGCATGATTGTAATTTCACCACGCGAGGAAAAAAGTGGTCCCTTCACGAGGAATTGCACCTCGATCTCGAGCTTCGCGGGCTCGCGTCCTGTCTCTTGGACGATGAAGGGAAGAAAATGGAGCCCGCCGCCGGAATCGCACCGGCCTTGTCCGACTTACAAGGTCGGCACGTCGCTCGCTACGTCTGACGGGCATTTGGTCGCCGCGCCGGGTAACGCTCCCGGGCCTGGCGCTCATCTAGCGCGATTCCGTTTATAAGGCGGACGGTTCTCTTTGAACTACGCGGCGGAAAAATTGGTCGCCTCGACGGGATTGACTCGCGCTCACGCGCTCGGGGCTTCGCCCCACGCCTGCGGCGTGCCGGTCGCGCTGCTGTGCTCCCGCACCCGCATTGCCCGCTTGAGAGGCGGGTCTCCTGAACTGCTTAGAGGACGAGGCGCTAAAATTGGTCGGCGAGACAGGATTTGCACCTGCACGGGCTTGCGCCCACGAGTTTCTGAGACTCGCGTGTATCCACTCCACCACTCGCCGAAATAATTGGTGCGGCCGGGGCGAGTTGCACGCCCACGCGCCAAAGGCGCAGCGGTTTTTAAGACCGCCCGGTCTACTGTTCCACGCACAGCCGCATAATTGGTCGCGGCGGCCGGAGTTGCACCGGCACGGGCAATCACGCCCAGCGGGTTTTGAATCCGCCGTGTTTCCTAATTTCACCACGCCGCGATAAAGTGGTGCGGACAGAGGGAGTCGCACCCTCACGAGCTTGCGCTCACCGGATTCTCGCTCCGGCGCGTATACTGTTTCGCCACATCCGCAAAAACTGGAGCATCCACAGGGACGTGCGCCCTGCTGTCTGTCTTACCAAGACAGTCCGTCGCTTTCTACGGGTTGGATGCAAAATGGTCGAAGCGGAAGGACTCGCACCTTCGTAGCCCGTGAGGGCATCGCGTTTACAGCGCGCTGCATTTGCTGCTCTGCCACGCTTCGAAATAAATGGGGGCTCGAGCGGGATTCGCACCCGCGGCCTTCTCCTTATGAGGGAGCTGCGCTGGACTGCTGCGCCATCGAGCCAAAGTGGTGGGACGCCTCGGTAATGCTCCGAGTTCTGCCGGTTAAGAACCGGCGGCTTCACTGTTAAAGCTTGCGACCCGAAAAGTGGCTGCGGCAGGAGGACTCGCACCTCCATTCACGGATTCAAAGTCCGCTGTCCTGCTGATTAGACGACACCGCAAAAAAGTGGTCAGGGTGACAGGACTTGCACCTGCATGATCTCCCTTCCGAGGGGAGTCGCCGACTATTTGGCACCACACCCTGATGTGGAAATTGAACCGGCCCGGAGTTCGCGCTCCGGGCCGGTGTTGTTTTCTGTCATTAGCGGATCGGCCGGCGTTGGCGGTAGTCACCTCGTGCGATGAGCA
>JAUSID010000100.1 GCA_030648295.1 Opitutaceae bacterium
ACATAAAAATCCATGTTCGTTTTCGCGCGAGTCACGAAGAACGCGCTCTGTTGAGTAAATCGAGCCAGTCGCTCGAAATCGATATAGCCGCGGTCGACGACATAGATCGATCCCGCTTCGACCGGCAGCACGTCGAGGATATTGACCTCGTGCACTCGAGCTTCCGTCAGAGTGAGAAACGACGGAATCGATCCGCGCAGATCCAAGAGCGTGTGCAGCTTGATCGCGGCTTTCGTCGATCGGAAACGTGCCCAAGGAAAGAGACTCAGACACAAATCGATCACCGTGGCGTCCAGCGCGTAGGCGGTCTGGGTGATGTCCACGCCAAACGGATCGGCGGCATAGAGCTTGCGCGCACGAACGATCAGCGTCTGCGCCCAGTCGGCAAAGATGCGCCAATCCCGAGTTTCGTTGGCATCGGCGAGGGTGCTCCGGGCTACGCGACTGCGAAAGCCCATTTGATAAAGCAACTCGGGCCGCGCGTTCAATGCTGCCTCCAAGTCGCGGAGACTGTCGCGGAAGGTCAGTTGTGCGAATGCCATCGCGAGCCACTGGTCGCGACAGGAGAACGTTTTGATATAAGCGTCGCCGTGATATCGTTCGATACAGCGTTGAAATGTCTCTCGGTGTCCGAGAGACATGATCTGCGCAAAAACATTTTGGTTCGCCATGGCAAGGACGAAGTCCGTGCCATGATGGCTCAAAATTACGACCGAAACCAAAATGCGTCACAGTCAAGCAGGATTGTAGGAACCAAATGAACAAGAGCTTATGTGTTTATCGTATGTCCGTTTCCGGACAGCCGTGCTCATTACATAAGAATGACCGAGATAAAGTGAGATCATAGCTGTACATCGCAGTATATAAATAGCCTACGCATCGGTCTACAACGGAGGATTTCACGGGATGATCATTTTATATCAACTTGCTCCAGCTTTTTCGTCTGCAATCACCTGGCCGCCGTTTTGGGCTATTTGGGAGGGCCGTCACATTCGGTCGCCGGACACCGATGCGGTCGCCGACCCCTTCTCGGTCGCCCAAGGACTGGCCCCGTGAAGGTGATTACAGCCCTATCACCGATTGGTGCCGATTCGACAATTGGCGCGGAGAGAATGCCCTCGTCTGGCCGTTCCTGGTGAGATTCGAGGTGGACATGAGAGTGACGGAGTGAAACGCCCGTTCCCGCGCGGCGCGCTCGCCGGTCATCGCTTCGCGGGATCCCGTTCCTTCGCCATCTGCGCCAGCAGCGGATCGTCGATCGTCCGCTGCCACGCGTAGAGATTTTCCTGGAGTTCAGCCTTGGCCGCCTTAGCCCGCTCCGATGTCTCGACGCCCAGGTTCGGCCGCGCACGGTAGAGATTGCGCAGCTCTCCGGGATCGTTTTCGAGGTCGTAAAGCTCGGCGAATCGGAAACGCAGGCGACCGGGCATCGGCGGCCGGGGGCCTTGGTGGACGTCTACGAAGTGCCGTAGGCGGCGAGCAGGTGGTCGCCGATGTCCCCATCGGCGATGAGCGGCGGCGGGGTTCCCGCCTCCGCAATTGACGTGTGCAGAATTACTAAGCCGGGCTAGCCGCGCTTCTAGTCGCACCGGAGCTGACGAGCGGCTCGCGGCGCATCCTTGCGCAAGTATGCTCTGAACCTTTGCGCGCATTGCTTCAAACCTCGTCTCCGCCATGAGTTCCTTCCGCTTCGTCATTCCTCTCCTCCTGCTGGCCGTGCCGGCGGCGCTGCCAGCGCAGTCGTTTTACTTCGTCTCGAAGCAACAGCAGTTCTTGCAGACCTCTGCGACGGGCGCGGTGGCCGATCCGCTCGGGGCGTTTAAGTTTCAGGCGAAAGCCGCGACCAGCGTGACGTTGACATTGCCGGGCGGCGGCACGTTTCCGTCCGTGTTTGATAACAAGAACAGCGATTACGCCCTCAGGCAATTTTTCGCAACCAAGGCGGCCTTGGACGCCGCCTTCCCCAACGGCACCTATCGGATGACCGGGGCAAGCATTCCCGCCATCTCGCTCAATCTTGCGGCCGACAACTATCCGGTGGTCACACCCCAAGTGACCAGCGTCACCAACGGCACCTGGAACAGCGGCGGCGTGCTCGTCGTCAATCCCGCGCAGCCGACGACGCTCAACTTCAGCACGTTCTCCGGCTACGCGACGAGCGGAGTCGCCGGCCTCATCAACTTCTACCTTACGAGCATGTCCGGCGACAATGTGACGCTCGAGACGGAGGTTTTCTCCCAAGCCATCTTCGGCGCGCCGGCAACGCCGACGCCCCTGACCTCCTATTCGATTCCGGCAGGGCGGCTCACCAGCGGCCGGCTTTATCGCGCCTGGCTGGTTTTCGACACCGTCAGCACGATGGACACTACCAGCATCCCGGGCAGCGCCGTCGGGTCGTTGTTTTCAAAGGAAGTTAGCTTCTACCTTGCTGCACAAGCCCCCGGCACGTCGACGCCGCCGCCAGTCATCGTGACGCCGCCCACCAGCGTCTCCGCCGTGTTGGGAGGCAGTGCGACGTTCACGATCACCGTCACCGTCGGCGGCTCAACCCAGGTTGGCAACATCCCGTTCATTTGGAGCGTCAACGGCCAGGAGATCCAGAATCTCAGTTCCTCGGGCGTAAAATATTCCTCCACCGGCTCCACGCTCACGATTAACAACCTCACTGCCGCCGATGCCGGCGACTACACAGTGACCGTCGTCACGGGCGGCGGTGTCGTCACGAGCTCGCCGGCCACGCTCTCCTTCGCCGGACCGATTCCGCCCGTGATTACGACGCAGCCGCGCGGTGCGACCGTCAACGCGGGCTCGACGCTTGCGCTCACGGCGACTGCCACCGGCACACCCACGCCGGCTTTTCAGTGGCGCAAAGACGGGCAGGCGATCATCGGTGCCACTTCCGATACGCTTGTACTGGCCAACGTCACCGCCGCCACGGCGGGGAACTACACGGTGTTTGTCTCCAACTCCGTCGGGTCCGTCACGAGCAACCCGGCTGCAATCGTTGTCACCAGCGGCCAGCCGAGCCGGCTGCCCAATCTTTCCGTGCGCGCCAACCTCGGCGCCAGTCAGACCCTCATCGTCGGTTTCGCCACCATCGGCGCGAAAACCATGCTGGTGCGCGGGATCGGTCCGACCCTCGCGGCCTTTGGCCTCTCCGGCGTGCTACCCGACCCGGTGATCGAACTCTTCAACTCCGCCTCCGTGAAGATTGACGAGAACAACGACTGGAGCGCAAGCCTAGCCTCCGCGTTCGCCGATGTCGGCGCGTTTGCGCTGACGAGTGGCAGTCCGGACGCCGCCCTTCTGCGCAGTGTCAGCGGCCCACACACCGCGCAGATCAAGAGCGTCGGCTCGGGTGTGGTGCTCGTCGAAGTTTACGACAGCGGCGGCACGGGCAAACTCGTCAACGTCTCCGCCCGCAACGCCGTCGGCACCGGCGACAACATCCTTATCGCCGGCTTCGTGGTCGATGGCACCGCGGCGAAGACGCTGCTCATCCGCGGCGTCGGCGCGAAACTCGTCGAGTTCGGCGTCGGCGGCGTGCTCGCCGATGCGAAGCTTGAAATCTATAATGCGGCCGGCGCAAAAATCGCAGAGAACGACAATTGGAACGCGCTGCTCCAGCCGGTGGCCCGCAGCGTCGGCGCCTTCGATCTCACGCTCGGCAGTCGCGACGCCGCGCTTCTCATCACGCTCGCGCCCGGCACCTACACCGCGCAAATCTCGGGCATCGGCGGCACCACCGGCGAAGCCATCGTCGAAGTCTACGAGGTGCCGTAGGGTGTGGCTTTGAGCCGGTTTGATTTTCCGTGAAAGCCGAAACTGAAGTTGCCGAAACCGGTCGCGGTTTCGGTTGGGCGTATTTCTTGCCGTGGTCGCGGCTGGTGGCGGTTTTGATCTGCTTCATGTGCGGCAGCGCGGCGTCGGCGCAGACCTCGTTCACGACCCGGCACGATCGCCCCGGCGGAAATTTCCTCTGGGCCATCGCCTCTGGCCCCGCTGGCTTGGTGACGGTGGGCGACGGCGGCACGATTCTCACCTCGACCAACGGCACCACTTGGACTCGCCGCAACTCCGGGGTCACCGACTGGCTTGTCGGCGTGGCCTACGGCGGCGGCCGGTATGTCGCTGTCGGCGACAAGGGCCGTGTGCTTAGCTCCACTGACGGCGCTACGTGGCTGAGCGTGCCGCAATCGGCGACGACCGCCCGGCTCAACAACGTGCTTCATGCCGCCGGGATGTTTGTGGCCGTCGGCGAGGGCGGCGCGATTGTCACGTCACCGGACGGACGCGTTTGGACGGCGCGCGCGTCAGGTGTCACGGGTTGGCTTCGCGCGATTACCTACGTCAACGCCGTCATTACCAAAAACAATTTTCCTGGCCTGGGTGGTGTAGTCTCGTCCAGCTCATCGACAAATTATCCGGCTGAATTCCTGGTCGCAGGCCAGGGCGGTATCATTCTCGAGTCAGCCGACGGCAATACTTGGAGCAGCATCGCGGACGAGTATTGGACGCGAGGTGCGGAGTATCCCGTGAGATTGCCGACTAATGATCTTGAGGCGATCGTCATGATTGGCTCGTCGGCTTTTGCCGCGGTCGGTCAAGACGGAGCTCTCGTCTTCGATAAGATCTACATCCAGTATGGAGGAAATCCTTATCTTCAACCCCTCGCGATCGTTAACCGCGTCGTCAGTTCGTATAGAATCGGCCAAACAACTGCACGCCTCCGCGGCCTCGTCCAGGGAGCCAATGCATTATTTGCTACTGGCGAAAACGGCACAATCATGATGGCCCCGGGAGTTAATGGTCCGTGGACGTCGCCCCCTTCGGGCACCACCGCCAATCTGGTCAGCGGCCTCTGCGTCGGCAACTCCCTCTATGTCGTAGGCCAGAACGAAACCATCCTCGAATCCACGCCACTCTACAACAGCCGTCTCGCGAACATCTCCACGCGCGGGCTGGTGGGCACCGGCGGCAATGTCATGATCAGCGGCTTCGTGATCACGGGCACGGCGAAAAAATCGCTCCTCGTGCGCGCCGCGGGCCCGGCCCTCACCGCGTTCAGCGTCCCGGGCACCCTGGCCGCGCCGGTGCTCACGGTCCTCGATGGCGCCGGCCGGCCGCTCGCCAGCAACGCTGGCTGGGGCGACGCGGCCAACTCGGGCGCAGTGGCCGCCGCTGCCACGCAAGTGGGCGCATTTGCCTTCGCGGCCGGCAGCGCCGACGCTGCTCTCCTCGTTACTCTGGATCCCAGCAGTTACACCGTCCAGGTTGCCGGTTTGAGCAGCGGCACGGGCGTCGCCCTGGTTGAAGCCTACGACACCGATGGACCGGCCAGCGATGCATCGCGGGCGATCAACATCTCCACCCGCGGGTTCGTCGGCACCGGCGGCGATGCGCTCATCGCGGGCTTCAACATTTCCGGTGCCGCCTCGCGCCGGGTGCTCATTCGCGCGGTCGGTCCCACGCTCGGCGCCTTCGGCGTGGACGGCACGCTCACCGAGCCGGTGCTCGAGGTTTACCGCGGCTCCACGGTAACGGCCTCCGCGCGCGGCCCTTGGTCGCAACAGGCCAACGCCGACGAAATCCGCGGCGCGGCGTTTCGGTCAGGCGCATTTGCCCTGGCCGAGGACAGCAAGGACGCGGCGCTAATCGTGGCCCTCTTCCCCGGCAGTTGGACGGTGAAGGTCACTGGGGTCGGCAACGCGACCGGTGTCGCACTTGTGGAGGTCTACGACTTGCCGTGATAACATGCGGTGCCCGGCCGCCGTTTCCGGCAAACACCCACCTTCGGCGAGAACCGGATGAAGCTTCCTCGGCACACTCCCGGCACCGACATTGGCGCATTCACCTATGAGAACCTTCTTCGCTCGAATTGGGTTTAACGCACCTTTGGTGGCGCTGGCAGCGCTGGGGCTGGCCGCCGCGAGTGTGGCGCAGACGTTGAATGACGCTCCGAATCTCTGGGGCGTGACCCAAGGCAATGGCCTGGTCGTTGCCGTCGGGGAGCAGGGCGCCATTTTTCTAAGGAACACGGCTGGCGGTGCGTGGCGCAAGGGTTTCGCGGGCGCTCCAGTCTGGCTGCTCGGAGTCGCCTACGGAAATGGAAAGTTTGTGGCCGTCGGTGTGAGTGGTGCCGTGCTCACCTCGGCCGACGGCGTCGTTTGGACGGCGGGCTATCGCCGAAGGGGTCATGCTTTACCTTTTACCTTCCTCAGCTTTTCGAGCCATTTGCCGGCTTCACCAGGTGGGCGTTTGCGCAGGTTCCCGACGTGTTTGCTGACGTAAAAATGGCTGCCCATGTCGAGCTGCTCCGCCAGCCAGCCGTTTGACAGGTCGATCGTTGCTTTCAGGTGCGCGACCTCAGCGTCTTCGCGGTCAAGGTAAATGGTAAAGCATGACCCCTGCTGGACGGCCCATCCGATGGCCTTGAATGGGCTCGGCTAGCGGACGACACGAGATCGTCCCTCCCATCCCCTCTACGTCGTGCCGGCGAGCCGTTCGATTTTTCCCGTCGGCGGAACGTAGCAGCGCACAATATCGTTCTCGGCGTCGGCGATGATCAACGTGCCGTCGCGACTCGCCGTTTGTACCGATTCCTGTCACGACCCCTTCAGCCCTTCCCGGGGTGCGATCGCCGCTGGATACGCGCTGAAGCGGATGCCGGAAGGGAAACGCGGAGCCGGTTGTCGCCAGCCTCGTCACCTCGGCTGCTACGCGAGCGGATTTCGTAGCCGCCGACGTGAGGAGGCGGGACGAAGTGGGTTCGTGTTTCGTTCTCAGCCGGAAGTGGGAAACCGCGAATGGACGCGAATGCACGCGAATTTCAGAGTGGGCGAAGCAGAGGAGGCGGTCGCGACCAGCGCTCACCAATCAGTGAGTCGTTGAAGCCACCGGTTGCGACCTGTCTTCATTCGCGTCCATTGGCGTCCATTCGCGGTTGACTGAATAATTACGGCTCAGCCTTGTGACCTCCTCCTTCGCCAGATGGTGATTCGGCAAGAAAGTGAGATGCGCCCCCGTAACCTGGTTATGTGTCTTGGCCGTTGAATTCGTCTGCGTAAGTTGGCTTCTTTCCGCTGCCACTCCAAAACCACCGCACGCAAAAATGCCCGCCACCCAACGCATCATCGCCTTCCTTGTTTTCCTCGCGGGCGGACTATCGCTCTCCGCCGCCGCAACGAGGCCGAACATCCTTTTGATAATGGCCGATGACATCGGCTTCTCCGATCTCGGTTGTTTCGGAGGCGAGATTAAGACGCCGAACATCGATGCGCTCGCCGCCGGCGGCATCCGCTTCACCCAGTTCTACAATACGTCCCGCTGCTGCCCCACCCGCGCGTCGCTGCTGACCGGCCTGTATCCGCACCAGGCCGGCGTCGGACACATGATGGTCGATCGCGGACACGAAGGTTATCGCAGCAATTTGAACCGCAGCAATGTGACCATCGCCGAAGTGATGCACGAGGCGGGGTATCGCACCTACATGTGCGGCAAGTGGCACGTCACGAATCGCGACGGCCCGAAGGATGACAACGCGAACTGGCCCGTGCAGCGTGGCTTCGACCAGTTTTACGGCACGATCCGCGGCTACGGCAGTTTCTACGACCCCTCATCGCTGTGCCGGCAGAACACGTTCATCACGCCGGCGAACGATCCGGAATACGAGCCGAAGGAATACTATTACACGGACGCGCTCACCGATAACGCGGTGCGCTACCTGCGACAGCACCAGGAAAAATCCGCCGGCCAGCCTTTCTTCCTGTACCTCGCCTACACCGCCGCGCACTGGCCGATGCACGCGCTCGAAAAAGACATCGCGAAATACCGCGGGAAATACGAAGACGGCTACGAACCGATCCGACGCGCGCGGCTCGAGCGGCTGACGCAGCTGGGATTGTTGCACGCGGAGTGGCAGCCGGGACCGCTGGCCGGCGACTGGAACGCCCAGACGCGCAAGCAATGGGAGGCCCGCTGTATGGAGGTGTTTGCCGCGATGATTGACAACATGGACCAGGGCATTGGCCGCGTCGTCGCCGAACTGAAACGCAGCGGCCAGCTCGACGATACGATTATCATGTATCTCAACGATAATGGCGGATGCGCCGAGGTGATGGGCCGGCAGCCACAGAAATCACCGGTGCCGCAATCGCTGACGCCGATGGCGGCGGACCAGCTTCAGGACCGGATCCGGCTGCCGATGCAAACCCGCGACGGCCGGCCGGTCCGCAACGGAGCGGGCGTGATGCCGGGCCCGGCTGACACCTATGTCGCGTATGGGCCGAACTGGGCGAACGTATCCAATACTCCATTTCGCGAATACAAGCATTGGGTTCACGAAGGCGGCATCAGCACGCCGCTGATTGTGCACTGGCCGAAGGGCATTCCGGCAACACGCAAGGGCCAGTTCGAGCAGCAGCCGGGCCACGTCATCGACCTGATGGCGACGTGCGTCGATCTCGCCGGCGCCAGCTATCCCGCGCGGCATCACGGAAACGCCATCAAACCGATGGAGGGGGTGTCGCTGCGCCCCGCGTTCGCCGGCCAGCCGCTCGCGCGACGCGGGCCGCTGTTCTGGGAACACGAAAGCAACCGCGCGATTCGCGACGGCAAATGGAAGCTCGTCGCGAAGGAGGGCCAGCCGTGGGAACTCTACGACATGGAAAACGACCGCACGGAAATGCACGATCTCGCCGCCAAAGAACCGGCGCGCGTGAAGGAACTCGCCGCGAAATGGGACGCGTGGGCCGCCCGCGCCAACGTGCTACCGCTCGGCGCCTGGAAGGAAAAGGCCGCGAAATGACCGCCGGCTCAAACGCCGGTTTTAGATCCCCTCTCGATCCGGAACAATTCAACCGCGAATACACGCCAATTCACGCGAATGGAAAGGGCATCTTGGGTACCCTGACGAAACGGTGACCATGCTTTTCCGGGGCCCGCGGATGTACTTTCCTGGATTGGTCCTGCTCCCTTCTCCCTGCTCCCTGCTCCCCTTTCGGCAGCGCGGCATATAACGACGTGTGGTCCCTCCGTATTACTCCGACCAATACGCACCGAAACGCGCCAGGTTGTCCTCGTTGAGCATCTCGGGCACCTCGTCCACCGGCTCTCCGAGCGCGGCGCTCGCCTTCCGCCACAGTTCGCTCCGAAGGTAGCGCTGATGCTCGCGCGGCCACGGCTGCGCGCGTAGCAGCCGGAGTGTTTCGGCCGGCCGGCCGAGCGCCAGCGCGAGGTCGGCGCGACATTCAACGATCAGCCGATGCGCCGGCGCGCGTTCCAGGAGCTCAACGCGTTTCATGGGCAGCGCGAGCTGTACGTACAACTCGTCGAGTTCCATCACGGCGACCACGTCGTGCAACGGTCCGGCTTCGAGATGAGCGACCGCCGCCCCGGGCTGCTCCAGCGCTCGCCAAAGAATCAGCCCGGCAATCCGTCGCGCCTTCGGACGCACGCTCGACTCGACCAACCGCAGCGCTTCGCGCGGCCGGCCATGAAACGCCAGCCACAGCGCCAGCGGCTCCGCGGCGTCGTCGTTTCCGCGCTCGAGTTCCGCTCGCAACGGCGCTTCCAATTCGATTCCCGTCGGCACCGTTGAATCCGGCAGCGGGCCGGCACCGGTTCGGAACCGCTCCCACTCCGTCTGCCACGGCGAGTGTTTCCAGCCCAGCCATGGCTCCGACCTCGGCGGCAGCACGAGATTCGGCCGTTCGATTGCGCTGCATGCTTCGCGCGAGGAGACCGGAATCCAAAACTCCTCGTAGCCGCGTTCGGCACCGGCGGCGAAGAGCGGCTTTTCACTCTGATCGAGCAGCGGGCCGCTCTCGATTTCGGCATACGACTCCCGACCATCGCTCGTCGCGAGGCTCCAGGCGCGGTGACGGCCGCAACCATACGTCCAGACCTTCTTGCCCGGAAGCTGCGCCGGATCCGCGAAGTGCATCAGTCCGAAACCGAGATCGTGATGGAACGCGCCAAATGCCGGCGCGCTGCCGGGTTTCCAGAACAGCGCCGTCATCTGCCGGAAGTTCCGGTTCCAGTTCAGCCCATCGCCCGGCCAGTCCATCTCGACCACGCGATGGTCGTGCACCAGGACGCGATGCGGCGGGTGGATGAATTCGGTGTCCGGAGTCGAGCGCACGGCGGTGATGGTCCACGACATCCAGGGCTGCGCCATGGCCGTCGGATTGCGGAACGCGGTTCGCTGCACGAGCGCGGGACAACCTTCCGCGAGACCGATTTCCACACTCCATTCCATGCCGGTCCGCGCCTCCCGCTCACCGACGCGGATGAAGCCGTACCCATCGGCGACACCGCTGACGCAGCCGACCCCGGCGATCGACGTCGGCGAATGCGCGATGGGGAAATTGAACTCGATACCGCCCGAGATGAAACCCCAGATCGGCAGGATTCGCACCGGACGCACCACCGGATTGCGGAAGAGAATTTCCCGGCCGATGCGTTTGTCGAATAGGCTGTAAACGCGCCCCCCGAGCTCGGGCGCGACCTCGACACGCAGAAATTCGTTTTCCAGCGCGACCATCCGGAAATTCCGCGACACCGGCGTGGCCTCGGTGTCACCATAACTCGCATACGGGAACAGGTGCTCGCGGTGGTAGAGCAGCGGCAGCGATGTCAGCGGAACCGGCGCGTAATACGGCAGCGTGCACGTGGTCTCATCGAGCCGGATCATTCGCGCATGCTTCGCCGGCAGCCGAGTGCCGGCGAGGCGAATTTTATCTCGGGCCCGTGACGATCCACAGGCCGTCACCTGGGAGCGCGGGCGTCTCGCCCGCAACGTCCGGGGATGCATCGTTCCGGCCAGACCAACATCGACGCCGTCGAACCAAACGACCAAGCTGCGCGCAATCCGAGCCATCCATGGCGATCACCCTTCTCACGCGCCGGCAGTTTCTCGCCACCTCCGGCGTGGCGGTCCTCGCGGCGGGCGACAAGCCGTTGGCCCTGGAAAACGACGCGTTGAGCTTCCGGCTGGCCGTGAATGCCGGCATGATCACCGTGAGAAATTTCCGGAACCGGCTCGGCGACGGCGAAATCATTTCCCTGCCCACGCAGGAATTCCGGCTCGAATTCGATGATGGCAGCACGGTTTCGTCCGGCGATCTGGAGGGACGCGTGGTTTCATCCGGCAACGCTGCGCTCGAATTGCTGTTCTCGCGGCCCGGCAGCCTCGAGGTGCGCGTGCGATACAGCCTCACTCCCCCGGCCCATTACCTGCGGAAGCAGATCACCGTTCGCGATCCGCGCGACGGACGACGGCGGCTCTTGCGGGCGGAGCTGGAAAACTGGCGCGGCGTGCCGCGCACCTGGAAGTCGATGCGCGCCGATCGATTCCCGTTCGGCAGCCATCCGATCCACGGCGACGATCTCTGGGCCGGGGTCGAATTCGTCGCCGCGTTCAACGACTACAACGCCGACGGGTTTGCGCTCCGCAGCCGTCCGGGCGGCGTGGTCGTCGGCGCCGACTGGCTGGACCTGCGCTCCACCGTCGTCGGGGTGGCGCGGCCGGGGCGCGTGCGTGACGCGTTCCTCCGCTACATCGAGGACATCCGGCTCGCACCACCGCGGCTGGTTGCCTGCTACAACTCCTGGTGGACGCTGCCGAAGGTGGTGACGCAGCAAGACAATCTCGAACTGATCAACCAGCTCAAGACCGCGCTCCACGACCAACACGGCGTGTTTTTCGATCTCATCACGACCGACATGGGATGGAGCAATCCGCGGAGCATTTGGGAAATCGACCCGTCGATCCTGCCGAACGGCTTCGCCGACATTCGCGCCGTGGTCGAATCCGCCGGCGGCCGTTTGGGCCTCTGGATGTCACCGAGCGAAGTGTATCCGCCGGTCTGCGACTACGAGTGGGCGGAGAAGCAAGGCTACATCGTGCTCCGGCGCGATCCGGCGGCCGACGGGCGGCTCCAGCCTGGGTTCGCCAAACCCGGCCTGTCGCTCGCCGATCCGCGGTATCGCGAGGAAACCAAGCGACAGTTGCAAAAGCTGATTCGCGAAAATGGGCTCGCCCACATTAAGTACGACGGGTTCTGGGCCATCGAGCAGCGGCCTCACCATGACTTGTTGGGTGGGGAGGACTCGGTCGAACCGCTGGCAGCTCACTCGCTCGAGCTCCTCCAGGCCTCGAAGGAGGCGAATCCGGACCTGGTGACCGAGCCGACGTACCTGAATTCCATCGCGAGCTATATCAGTCCCTGGATTCTGAAATACTCCGACACCGTGTGGGCCAATGGCGTGGACTGCGTGGTCGGCGTCAATCCCGCGCCGGATTATCGGGAATCCCACACCAACGCGCGGGAGTTCGTGATCTTCCAGTCGCT